>NZ_QICI01000034.1 GCF_004119445.1 Chryseobacterium sp. CH21
TAAGTATACGATCTACAATGCCGCAGGACAGGTGATTGCAAACGGTATCTTACTGAACAACCAGATCAATGTAAGTAAATTGATCAACGGTGTTTATGTGATAGATATTGAAGACAATGGTAACACTGTTCAGAAGAAATTTATCAAAGAATAGATAAGTTTAAATTTCAAATAGAATAAGCCTCCAGCAATGGAGGCTTATTTTTTATAGACACTCTCCCACAAAGTGTGTAAGTTAAAAAGTCAGGGCTTAGATTTTATAATCTGAGCCTTTCTTCAAAAATAATCATAAATTGATTGAGAACAATACCCCAATTCTGGATGGGCATGGTCCATTTTTTAGTAGCTTCTTTTAATGCCAAATAAACTGATTTCATTACGGCATCATCCGTAGGAAAAGACATTTTATTTTTGGTGTATTTACGGATCTTTCCGTTGAGATTCTCAATTAAATTGGTGGTATAAATGATTTTACGGATCTCTAAAGGAAATTCAAAAAATACAGTGAGCTCATCCCAATTGTTTCGCCAGGATTGGATAGCATAAGAATATTTGCTTTCCCATTTGTCTGCAAAATCATTGAGTGCCTGTTCAGCTGCTTGTTTTGTTGGAGCTGTATAAATATATTTCATATCGGCAGAGAATTCTTTTCTGTCCTTCCATACCACATATTTGCAGGCATTTCTGATTTGATGGACAACACAAATCTGGGTTTTAGATTCAGGAAAAACAGAAAGGATAGTCTGGGTAAATCCATTTAAATTATCGGTAGCGGTGATGAGAATATCTTCCACACCACGAGCTTTTAAATCTGTGAGAACACCCATCCAGAAGGCTGAGCTTTCATTTTTTCCAAGCCACATTCCCAATACTTCTTTTCTCCCGTCCCGATTTAATCCAACAGCCAGATAAACAGTTTTATTAATGACTTTTGAGTTTTCCCTTACTTTGAAAACAATCCCATCCATCCAAACAATGAGATACAAATCTTCAAGCGGGCGGTTCTGCCAGCTCATCACTTCACTTGCAATGGCATTGGTGATTCGTGATATGGTGGAAGTAGAAACCTCAAAATCATACATCTCACGGATCTGTTCTTCAATGTCTGATACGCTCATTCCTTTAGCGTAAAATGAGATGATAATATTCTCCAAACCATCGATAATGTTGTGCCTTTTGGGAACTAATGCGGGCTCAAAATTTCCTTCACGATCTCTGGGAACTTTAATTTCAGACTCTCCAAACGACGACTTTATTTTCTTGCTTCCGTGACCGTTTCGGTAATTTCCAGTGGTAGATTTCTGATGCTTCTCATTATCCAAATGAGAGTCCAGTTCTGCATCAAGCATATGCTCTACAGCTCGTTTGTGCATTTCTTTGAAGAAAGAAGTTAAATCTTCTCCACTTTTAAAGGACTTATAGAAATCCTTATTGTTTAATAATTCTTCTTTGTCGATCATAAATATGTAATGGTTAAAAATAATAAAAAGTTATTTCCGTAAAATTTTTTGAGCTCTTAGGGCTCTAAATTTTCCAGAATAACTTTTTAACTTACACAGTTAGTGAAACACTACCTTTTTATACTATGATCTCAGGGAAATTACTCTTCAGAAATTATTTTTTGCATAAAAAAACTCGTTAGAAAAGCTTCTAACGAGTTCTTATTTATTCAATACTGAAAATCACCTTTTCAGTCTGTTCTTTCAATTCTTCCAGATTGGTATTGTTATACACGATACAATCTGCCATTTTAATTTTATCCCTTTCAGGCATTTGTTTTTCCATCACAGCCTCTACCTCTCGATAGGTTTTGTTATCCCTGTCCATTACTCTTTTAATTCTGATATTATCCTCAGCAGTTACCAAAAGAGATTTGTAACATTGTCTGTTAAGTTTTAGTTCAAACAAAAGAGCTGTTTCTTTAAAAACTAAATACTTGCTTTGTTTTTTGACCCAGTTTTCAAAATCAATCTTTACTGCGGGATGTATAATTTCGTTTAAATGCTGAAGCAGATCTCTGTTATTAAAAACTTTATCGGCAACAAATTTTCTGTCATACAACCCATTTTCATCATAAGACGCTTCACCCAGAAGTTCTTTGATTTTGATTTTCAGATCATCACTTTCATTAACGATCGCTTTAGCTCTGTCATCGGAATAATAAACCGGAAAGCCGAATTCTTCTATAAAGCGTGCAACTGTAGTTTTTCCAGAGCCTATTCCGCCTGTTAAACCTATGATCTTGGGTGCTGGTTCCGGTTCCGCCTGTTGTGTTTCTGAATGTAATTCTTCCATGATTAAAAATTAATATCCAAAAACATCATTAAAGCTAAACGTCTCATCAAGTCTTACCCCTTTTTCGGTCATTTTAAGACTTGCCAGTTCATGATGAGCATCGTGTTCAAAGAACAATAAATATTCATTGTCTACACACTGTTTCAGGAACTTTGCTTTCTCTTCCATTGTTAAAAGAGGTCTGGTATCATATCCCATCACATATACCGGGTTGATATGTCCTGCTGTAGGAATAAGGTCTGCAGCAAAAACAACTGTTTTTTCCTGGTATTGGATTACCGGAAGCATCTGCTTCTCTGTGTGGCCATCTACAAAGATCACGTCCATTTTCAAATCTGGTGCAAAACCATAATTTCCGGTAGTAGGAAGAGGTAAATAGTTAAGCTGGCCGCTTTCCTGCATTGGCATAATATTTTCCTTCAAAAAGCTGGCTTTTTCTCTCGCATTAGGCTCTGTTGCCCATTGCCAGTGATTTTCATTAGTCCAGAAGTTGGCATTTTTGAAGGCTGGTCTGTATCCGGTTCTGTCATCATTCCATTCGATAGCACCACCACAGTGATCGAAATGAAGGTGAGTAAGGAATACATCCGTAATATCCTCCTTTATAAAGCCGTATTTTTTAAGATTTTTATCAAGAGTATCATCTCCCCAAAGAGAATAATGTCCGAAAAATTTATCATCCTGTTTGTTACCAAGACCACAGTCTACAAGGATCAGTTTTTTTCCGTCTTCAATAAGCAGGGAACGGGTTCCCAGCTCGATTAGGTTTTTTTCGTCTGCAGGATTCGTTTTTTCCCACAAACTCTTCGGGACGACTCCAAACATAGCACCGCCGTCCAGTTTAAATTTTCCACATTGTATTGGATATAACTTCATATGTATATTTTGATTATTTTTTTATTGCTTTCATTTTCTCCGCAATTTTTCTTGCGTTATCATCAGATTGTTCAAGTTGAGTAATAATGTTGTTAAAATCATTCTCTTTTCTGTTCTGAGAAAGTTTTTGTTTGATAAATATTTCGGTCGGAATTATTTTAATCCCGAAAGCACCCTTCATTTCCTTTTCCACAAATTCTCTTCCCATGTCTTTTACCATCATTGGGCATTGCTGAAAACTTTCGTACTTGGAAGTCAATTTGTCCAAGTGAGCATACAACTCATCATGATTCATTATTTCAACTTTTCCATGGATCTGCACCGCTTCATAATTCCAGGTGGAAACATTAATATGATCATACCAGCTGCTGGATATATAAGTATGGGCCCCTAAAAAATCACAAAGAACTTCATCACCGTTTTTTAAGGTTTTAGCCTGTGGGTTAGCTCTTGAAATATGAGTTTCAACATACCTATTTTCAGGATCATCTTCATTGAGCATCATCATAGAATGAGTGGCTCTTATCTTATCTACGGAAGAAACCAGTAAAGCAAAAGAATTTTCTTTGATGATCTTCCTCATCACATCAAAATCTTCACTTCTGTATAATTTCGGTATAAACATATACTAATCAATTCTCATTAACTCTAAACCCTAAACTTTGAACTTAGAAAAGCTCTCCCGGATTTTTAGGTCTTGTAATATTTAAATGTTTGTAAGCCTTGTCGGTCACTTCTCTTCCTCTCGGAGTCCGGATAATAAACCCTTCCTGAATCAGAAATGGTTCATAAACTTCTTCCAGCGTTTCAGGATTCTCTGCAATAGAAGTTGCCAGAGCAGAAATACCGACCGGTTTTCCTTTGAAGTTTTCAATCATAACACGCATGATCTTATTATCCATTTCATCCAGACCAAATTCATCCACATTCAGAGAATCCAGAGCATATTTTGTGATCTTAATCTCAATTTCACCATTCCCTTTGATCTCGGCGAAATCACGTACTCTTCTTAATAATGCATTGGCAATCCTTGGTGTTCCACGGCTTCTTCTGGCAATTTCTATCGCAGCATCTTCGTAAATGACTACTCCTAAAACCCTTGCACTTCTTTGAATAATCATAGACAAAAGTTCAATAGAATAATATTCCAGCCTGCTTTGAATTCCGAATCGGGCAAGCATTGGCTTCGTAAGCATACCACTTCTTGTAGTAGCTCCTACTAGTGTAAAAGGGTTGAGTCCAATCTGTACACTTCTTGCATTAGGCCCTGTTTCCAGCATAATATCAATCTTGTAATCTTCCATTGCAGAATACAGGTATTCCTCTACCACAGGAGAAAGACGGTGAATTTCATCGATGAAAAGAACATCATTTTCTTCCAGATTGGTCAATAAACCAGCTAAACTTCCGGGTTTGTCCAGTACGGGACCCGAAGTAATCTTACAGTTTACTCCAAGTTCATTGGCGATAATATTGGCTAGTGTAGTTTTACCCAATCCCGGAGGACCGTGTAATAAAACATGATCTAGTGCTCCGCCACGTCTTTTCGCAGCGGTAACAAAAACCTCAAGGTTCTCCAGCGTCTTTCTCTGCCCCGCAAAATCTTTAAAGCTCTGGGGACGGATCTGTTCTTCCTGCATCAGCTCCTCTCGTGAGTAGTTTTCCTTATCTGGATGTAAAAAATCTGGCATTAATTCATTTCATTTACTTCAAAGATAGCAAATTTCGACTAAGGTTGAAGGGCAGATTGAGAAAACGTTTAGATTGATACGGAGGTTTAAGCCAGTGTTGAAAATGAGAACACCTAAGATTTAAATAATTGGGATATTTTAAGTATTTTTGAGAGGAAAAATTATTAATAAAAATTAATAAAATTTTGAATGTTTAGAAAACAAGGATTGATGTAAGAATTGATCCGTGCGAATCTAAACGTTACACTAACTTTAAATCAATGAAATTAATAGGACCATTTAAGCAGGTGGTAACGCTTGCTAACTTACCCTTAAGAGGAAAACTTTCCGATGAACAACTGGAAATTATTGTAGACGGAGGAATTGTAGTAGATCAGAATATTATTCAGAAAGTTGGAAATTTTGAAATATTAAAAGCAGAAAATCCCAGCATAGAAATTGAACCGATTGAAGGAGAGCAGATTGTTCTTCCTGCTTTTGTAGATTCACATACCCATATCTGTTTTGGAGGAAACCGCCCCAATGATTTTGCCATGCGTAATGCAGGGAAAACCTACCTGGAAATTGCAGAAAGCGGCGGTGGAATCTGGAGTTCCGTGCAGCATACAAGAAATGCTTCAGAAGAAGAATTATTGAAAACTCTGGTAGAAAGAATCAACTTTTTGATTGATCTGGGAATTACTACCATTGAAGTGAAGAGCGGTTACGGACTGGATGTGGAAAATGAGCTGAAAATGCTTAGGATTATTAAAAAAGCACAGAACGAAACCAAAGCAACTTTAGTTCCTACCTGTCTTTCCGCCCACTTAAAACCGAGAGATTTTGAAGGAAGCAACCCCGAATATCTGGAATATATCATCACCGAAATTTTACCAAAAGTAAAAGAAGAGGAGCTAGCGAATAGAGTAGATATTTTTATCGAAAAATCTGCTTTTCAGCCGGAAGAAAGTAAAGAATTCTTACTGAAAGCAAAAGAATTAGGCTTTGAAATTACCGTTCATGCAGATCAGTTTACCCCTGGAAGCTCAAGAATTGCAGTAGAAGTAGGAGCGAAGTCTGCAGACCATTTGGAAGCCACAATAGATGAAGATATCCAATTTCTGGCAGAGTCTGATACCGTAGCAACAGCTCTTCCGGGAGCAAGCTTGGGACTGGGAGAGAAATTTACTCCAGCAAGAAAGCTATTGGATGCAGGAGCTATTGTAGCCATTGCAAGTGACTGGAATCCCGGTTCTGCACCCATGGGAAATTTAATTACCCAGGCATCTATTTTAGCTACTTTCCAAAAACTAACTACTGCTGAAGTGTTGGCAGGAATGACTTTCCGTGCTGCTTATGCATTGAATCTTGAAGATAGAGGACAGTTGGAAACCGGGAAAAAAGCAGATTTTGTCACTTTTAAAATCAACAACTTCCAGAATATACTGTATAATCAGGGGAGTTTAAAAGCTGAGAAGGTGTATATAGATGGAAATCTGATATAAAAGTATTATTTTGAAGGCAATTAAAAATTTTATAATTTATTTGGTATTACTTGTAGTATCTTTTAATGTGACTATTTTTTGCAATCCCTTTGGAATAATGATGAAGTAATAAAAGAAGTGAAGGTCTCAAGAATATTTTATTCCGGATTGGCCTTTGTATCTTTTCTATTAACAGCTCTGTTATCTTTTTATTTTTTTATCAGAGCCATATTTTGTATTTTACAAATAATAAAAAGTGCATTCGTTATCTTGGTGGGTAAAAACGGACAATTAAAGAAATAGTTTAATTTGATTGCACTTAAAAAGCAACCTACAAATTGGAATTATTTAATAATGAATAATATTTGGCAAGGCAGATTGGACGGAGAAGAGCTTCTCTATCACAGATTATTTCAAAGAGTAAAAGAAGAACGTAATTACGACAACATTTCTGCAGGAGATTTTGCATTGCATGGTTTTGCTGTGGATGAAGGAGTAAGGAGAAACAAAGGCCGTCAGGGGGCGAAAGATGCTCCGGATGTAATCAGGAAAAATATGTCTAATTTTCCTGTAATTCTTCCTGATTTTTCTATGCTGGATTTTGGGAATCTTACCTGTGAGGATGGAAATCTTGAAAATACTCAGAATAATCTTGCCAAAAATGTCTCCAAAGTCCTTTTGAAAGGAGGGAAATCTCTTGTTCTGGGCGGAGGTCATGAAGTGACTTATGCCCATTATCTAGGTGTTAAAACAGCCTTTCCGGAGCAAAAAATAGGGATTATTAATATTGATGCTCATTTTGATAACCGACAGCCGGAAAAAGGAGTAGGACCGAGCTCCGGAACAGGATTCTGGCAGATTGCACAGGATGGTCCCATTAATTCTTTGCATATCGGAATTCAGAGAAACTCCAATACGTTGAAGCTCTTTGATACAGCTCATCAATATGGGATGAAATATATTCTGGCAGACGAATTATTTTTTGAAAATCTTACCTCGATCTATCAGCGTATTGATGAACTGTTGGACAATGTAGACTATGCCTATCTTACCATTTGTATGGATGTTTTTAATGCATCAATCGCTCCCGGAGTTTCTGCTGCGGCATATAATGGTATCTTTGCAGATACTGCTTTCATGCATTTTTACAGACATATCTTAAAAAATAAAAAATTGGTGGCACTGGATGTAGCGGAAGTTAACCCTTCTTTCGATATCCAGGACAGAACCGCAAGACTGGCAGCATGTCTTGTGAATGAATGGCTAATGATGTAAGATAAAGTTATATTCTTCCGATAGAGAAAATCATTATTTTATTGACCCTTAAGGAATGGAATTTGCTGATTTCACCGTGCTTTTAAAATAAAAGCGCTCATAAATTCATTAGCTGAATTTAAAACAGAAATTTATATTATGGAACAATTAATTGAAAGCAAGCTTATTAAAGCAGATAAAGCGTTTTCAGTGTGGAGAAAAGTGCCGTTTGAGGAAAGGCAGAAGTTAATTGCAAAAGCAGCGGAAATTTTAAAGAATAATTCGGAGAAATTTGGAAAAATAATTACAACAGAGATGAATAAACCCATTTCAGAATCTATTTCTGAAGTGGAAAAGTGTGCTTTAATGATGAATTATTATGCAGCCGCTGAAAATATTTTACAACCTGAAAAAGTAGAATCAGAATTTGCTTATTCTGAAGTTCACTATGCTCCGAAAGGGGTGATATTAGGCGTAATGCCTTGGAATTTTCCTTTTTGGCAGGTATTGAGATTTGCGACTCCTGCCATTTTAGCCGGAAATACAATCGTTTTAAAACATGCTTCAATTTGTTTCGGAAGTGGAAATGCCATTGAGGAAGTTCTTTTGGAAGCAGGTTTTCCGGAAGGAGTTTTTCAGAATCTGGAAGTAGGGCATAAGGCTGTAAAAGAAATCCTTGAGCATGATGCTGTAAAAGGAGTAAGTCTTACAGGTAGCGGAAAAGCAGGAGGAGAAGTAGCTTCAATTGCGGGTTTAAATATCAAAAAATCTTTGCTGGAATTAGGTGGAAGTGATGCTTTTATCATTTTTGAAGATGCCAATCTGGAGGAAGCGGCAAAAGCGGGAGCAAAATCCAGGCTTCAAAACTGCGGGCAAACATGTACTGCTGCAAAAAGATTTATCATTGATGAAAAAATCGAAGATAAATTTTTACCTATATTCATTGAAGAATATAAAAAATATGAAATCGGAGATCCTTTAGATAAAGAAACCAAATTGGCTGGAATGGCAAGACCGGATCTGGCTGATGAATTAGAAGCTCAGTTCAACAGAGCGCTGGAAAATGGTGCTGAAATTATCATTCCTCTGGAAAGAGTTTCTGAAAATGAATTTAAACCTGGTTTAATCAGAGTTCAGGAAGGTAATCCTATTTTAAAAGAAGAACTTTTCGGGCCTCTTGGTATGATTATGATTGCAAAGAATGACGAAGAAGCTCTACAGATGGCTAATGATATTCCTTTCGGACTTTCGAATTCGGTATGGACAAAAAACAAAAACCGTCAGTTATTCTTCATTGAAAACCTTGAGTCAGGAACGGTTAATATCAACCGTATGACAAGTTCTGATCCACGTTTTCCATTCGGAGGATCAAAAGCTTCAGGGTATGGTACAGAACTGTCTTTATTAGCTTTAAAAGAATTTGTGACAGCTAAAACTATCGTAGGTAATTAAAAGGGAAAAATGTTATTCTTAGGAGCTTAGGGATCTCAGTGATTCTTCACTTCATTCCGTTTCGTTCAGAATGACAAACTACCATTATAAGCTAGAATTATATTTTACATTATACATAAAAACTCCCGGAAATTCATTTCCGGGAGTTTTTTATATGCTTTAACAAAAAGTAATTTTGCTTATTGCTTATTGCTTATTGCTTATTGCTTATTGCTTATTGCTTATTGCTTATTGCTTATACTGTAGTCAGTCTCAATGTATTTGTTTTTCCACCTTCATATGATGGAGTAGCATTGATATTAATTACGAAGTCTCCTGTTTCGATATAACCGTAATTGTGCGTTAACATATTTACCTGAATGATTGTTTCGTCCGTAGATTTCTTCATATCATAGTAATAGGCATGAACACCCCAAAGAAGGTTCAGCATGGTGATTACTCTTCTGTTCCCGCTATATACGATAATGTGAGAGTTTGGTCTGTGTGCTGCAAGCTGGAAAGCTGTATAACCAGAGTGAGTAAGTGTTACAATAGCAGAAACGTTTGTTGTTTTAGCAATTCTTACTGCGGCAAGACACACCCTGTTTGTAATGAATCTTTCGTCAATACAGTTATAATCTTTTTCGATAGGCTCATTTTTGTGTTGGTAAAAATGAGTTGTTTCGATATTCTTTACAATTTTAGCCATGTTTTCCACAACCTGTACCGGATATCTACCTACAGATGTTTCTCCGGAAAGCATTACCGCATCAGCTCCGTCCAATACAGAGTTAGCAACGTCATTTACTTCTGCTCTTGTTGGCGTTAAGCTGTTGATCATGGTTTCCATCATCTGGGTAGCGATGATTACCGGCTTAGAATAGAATCTAGCTTTTTCTACCAAGTTTTTCTGGATGGCAGGAACTTCTTCCATTGGAACTTCTACTCCAAGGTCTCCACGGGCAACCATTAATCCATCACATTCAAGAAGGATTTCATCGATATTTTTAACACCTTCAGGTTTTTCAATCTTCGCAATAATCGGAGTCTTGAATTTACCGTTTGGATGGCTTGCAATTAATTCTTTCAGGTCAATGATGTCCTGTGCGTGACGTACGAAAGAAAGAGCAATCCAGTCAACTTCCATGTCAAGCATGAAATTAGCATCCTGAACATCCTTTTCTGTCAAAGCAGGAAGAGAAACATTCGTATTAGGAAGGTTAACTCCTTTTTTAGAACTTAACGGACCTCCTTGAATGGTTTTCGCTTTTACAGTATCTTTTTCATTGGTTTCAATAACCTCCAACATTAGTTTCCCATCGTCAATAAGGATTCTTTCTCCTACTTTTACATCTTGTGGAAACTGTTGGTACGTCATATACACCTTTGTGGAATCTCCCTCCATCTTTTCATTGGTGAAGGTAAGAATATCACCCGGATTCAGGTAAGACCCTTCTTTTACAACTCCCACTCTCAGCTTAGGTCCCTGAAGATCTCCCAGAATTCCTACTGAATAACCATACTCGTTGTTGAGCTCTCTAATTATTTCAATATTTTTTCGAACTAAGTCGTAATCTGCATGGGAAAAATTTATTCTGAAAATATCAACACCCGCTTTCATTAAATCTAACATTACCTCCTTCGACGATGAAGCAGGTCCTAGTGTTGCGATAATTTTTGTCTTCTTTAAATACTTATTCATAATACTGGATAATTTGATAAAGTTCCTCTTCAGAACTCAGTGTATAATCTTGAATTGGAAACACAAGATTTTCAGGGAGCAAAATTACGGAAAAATCAGGAAACTGTTCCGAACTATGCAGAATATATTCCACATCTACCTGATTATTTAATAAAAATTTAATGTTTTCTTCTTCTGTAAAGAGTTCTGTCTGAATTTTTTTTTGCTTACTTTCAGAAGATTTATTGGAAATGAAGGTAAAACAAGTCTTGGAAAACTTGTGGTAGGCTTCATATCTTGGGAAAAAATAATCATAATATCCCCCATGAAAGACAAGGTCTTTCTTTCTTGAAAAGCTGAGGTTGTTGGTTTGATTTATTTTGTAGAAAAACTCATGAGCAGGTATATCTTTGGCTAATCTTACCAATCCTATGGCAATATCTTCAAATTCTATATCATCAAGATCATAAAGTTTTTGGATTTCCAAGTATATTTTCCTTTTTATTTAAAATATAAAATGCCCTCTGTGCTGCCTTTTCCTCTGCTTTTTTCTTGGAAGTCTCTGTTGCATTTGCAATTTTTTCGTCTCCCAGCCATACATGGCACCTGAATACTATAGATTTATTAGCTTGTATCTCCTCGCAGGTTTCGTATTTTATATTAACCTTCTTCTTCTGGCTCCATTCAAGAAGGAGACCTTTATAGCTTACAATTTTGTTTTCAAGCTTATTGATTTCGGAAGGGGTCAGCAGTTTTTCCAAAATAATCCTTTTGCAGGTATCATAATGGAAGTCTAAATATACAGCACCAATTAAGGCTTCGAATAAATTTCCGGAGATATTTTCACCCAAAGCTGCAGAACTGTTTTGCTTTTGCAAAAGGTTGGTAAGTTTGAGGTCTTCTCCTAATTTATTGAGATTTTTCCTATTAACAATTTTAGATTTCATTTGTGTCAGATATCCTTCATTAGCCTGAGGATAGGTCTGGAACAAATGACAAGAAATAATTGTACCCAAAACAGAATCTCCTAAAAATTCAAGCCTTTCATAGTTGCTGTCTTGATTTTTAGAAGAATTTTTCAAAGAAAAAGCTTCGCGGTAAAGAGCGATATTTTGTACCTCTGTACCCAATACTTTTTTAAGTTCGGTACTGAGAAAATACTCTCTCTCCGTTAGTTGTCTTTTTCTTTTTTTGAGAAGGAATTTAGAAAAGTATTTCTGTAACTCCATTCATTGAATTTAGATTTTCTTAAATAGAACGCAAGCATTATGCCCGCCAAATCCAAAAGTATTGCTCATGGCTACTTTTACATCTTTCTTCACAGCTGTATTAAACGTAAAGTTTAGTCTGCTGTCAATATTTTCATCATCAGTAAAATGGTTGATGGTAGGAGGAACAGTACCATGAATAATAGTTCCCAATGCAGCAATAGCTTCAATAACACCAGCAGCTCCTAAAAGGTGGCCTGTCATTGATTTTGTAGAATTAATCTGAATGTCATAAGCGTGTTCGCCTAATAATCTTGAGATTGCATTGGATTCTGCGATGTCTCCTAATGGAGTAGAAGTACCATGCATATTGATATGATCTACTTCATCAGCAGTTAAACCTGCATCTTCCAGGCAACTCTTCATTACCAGATAAGCACCAAGGCCTTCAGGGTGTGGAGCGGTCATGTGATGTGCATCAGCGCTTAAACCTCCTCCTAATAATTCCGCATAAATTGTAGCACCACGTTTTACGGCGTGCTCATATTCTTCAAGAATAATACATCCTGCTCCTTCTCCTAATACAAATCCATCTCTGTCTTTGTCAAAAGGTCTTGAAGCTGTTTTAGGATCATCATTTCTTGTAGAAAGTGCCATCATTGCATTGAATCCACCGACACCACTTGCTGTAACGGCTGCTTCAGAGCCACCGCACACAATTACGTCTGCTTTTCCTAGTTGGATCAGCATTTTGGAATCAATAATAGCGTTTGCTGAAGAAGCACACGCAGATACAGTAGTATAGTTTGGCCCGTGGAAGCCATACTCAATGGAGATATGCCCAGGAGTGATATCCGCGATCATTTTCGGGATAAAGAAAGGGTTGAATCTCGGAATTTCCGTATTGGCCCATCCTAACACTTCTGTTTCAAAAGTCTCTAAACCTCCGATTCCGGAACCCCAGATTACTCCAACTCTGTTTTTGTCCACATTGTCTTCAATAATTCTGGAATGTGATACAGCTTCTTTGGCTGCAACAAGTCCCAGCTGAGTATTTCGGTCCATTTTTTTAGACTCTTTCTTATCGAAATGCTGTAACGGATCGAAATTTTTTACCTCGCAAGCGAACTTTGTTTTAAAGTTTGTGGCATCAAAAAGAGTAATCGGAGCGGCACCGCTCTCACCTTTCACAAGATTTTCCCAGTATTCTTTTGCATTATTTCCTATTGGTGTTATTGCTCCAAATCCGGTTACAACTACTCTTTTTAATTCCATAAACTTTGTTTAATTTCTTTTTTGTTGAAGAATATTATTTATTTACTACTTCTTCGATGTAAGCGATAGCGTGTCCTACAGTAGTAATTTTTTCAGCTTGGTCATCAGGGATCTGAATGTTAAATTCTTTTTCAAATTCCATGATAAGTTCAACTGTATCTAGTGAATCAGCTCCTAAATCGTTAGTGAAGCTAGCTTCAGGAGTTACTTCTGTTTCTTCAACGTCAAGCTTATCAGCGATGATAGCTTTTACTCTTGATGCAATGTCTGACATAGTAAATTATTTTTTTAATTGTTAGATGGTGCAAATATATAAAATTCTTTACGATAAAACATTTTTTTAGTCTTTTTTGTGGAGAGGAAGCTTTCATTTTAGGTTGTGAAGTTTTAGTGTTTTAGTTTTCAGGTGGTTATATTTATGGGGACGGCATGAAGATCAATTTTGATTTCAGATAAGTGTTTTTTTTAGAACCGGAATATTTGAAATAGCTCATGATTTTGATTATTTGATTGAACCCCGAATAGGAAAATAGCTTTTTTTCATCTGTATCCTTACTCAATCATTAAATATAGGATGTTAATTTTTTGAATTGATAAATTCTATTTTTGGGAGTGATTATCTCATTATGGTTCTTCTGAATGAAATGAATTGTCTCCGACAGCTATATTATGATTTTGGGTTTTGGGCATTAAAAAAGAGAATCTGGTATTTAGATCCTCTTTTTATAGTAGAGCTGGAGAAACTATTTTATGGTTTGTCCATCAATGTGCTTATTTATTGACCAATATGTTTTTTTGGTATATATAATGCCTGTCAAATAATGGTTTCTGAATCATAATAGATAGACAATTTTATGCACCAGATTAAAAAATAATTTCTTCAGAATTTTTGGATGTTTTAAACAATTTTTTGAAAAAGTTTAAAATAATGTTTAATATTTTTTTCATATTAAAGAATTATAATTTGGAATATTAATTAGACACTTTTTGTTTTATTCTTCTCTACCACAATATGTTGATTGAGTAAACTTGATTTCTTAATATATATTTAATGGATAGAGTATATTATGGAAGTAATAAATGTTCAAACCTGAAACTGCAATAGATTATAAATGGATATTGTGTTATCCGGCAGAATTATTTTTCATTCCTATGGTGCTCAGGGTTTCGTATAATTTATTTCTATCCTGTTTAGGTAGTGGGGTTGCGTAGTAGGATAATTACCTGCCATCATCCAAGAGTCTGGATTGTTTAATGACTTTTAGTACAACATATAGGAGCATTGTAACTACGCATCCTATAATAAAAATGTAATTTAATTTCTCATGCTTTTTTACCACTTTTTCAATTATATCAAAAAAGCAAAATATGAGGAATAAAGCAAATAACCCATTTTTTTCTTGTTTGAGTACTTTCTTTATACTAAATGAAATATTGGACTTTTTAAATAAAAAGATATTTGGAATAAAAGTAGGAGTTTTGCTTGCCCATTCTGTATATTTATTTGAAAACTTTTTTTCAAGAAACTGTTCTTCTGCAAAAATTATTCTCTCATAATAAATCCAATAAAATAAAACAAAAAATATTACAAACCACAGGTTTCCAATAAATAATGCAAGACCTAGCCACATAAAAAAATTCCCTAAATATAATGGATGTCTCACTATGCTGTAGATGCCGGTACAATTCAGACTTTCAGCAATTTGCCCGTCGTTGGTGTTGCGTCCGGAAGTATTTTTAGCACTGTACCCTATAGTGTATACTCTAATCCCTAATCCTATAAAACTAACAAATAAACAATATATTTCGAAGTACACTTTGTAATTTCCAAAAAAGCTTTCATGCTGATTCGGTTGTAGAAATACAAGAAATCCAAACAAAAGAATTATTAATGGAAAATAGCTTCTATATTTGAATAGCCAACCACCCTGGTATTCCAATTCATTTCTTAAAATCATAGTTGTTGTTATTTTTATTTTGTAAAGTCATTGTCTTTTTAAGAGGTATAACAAGGTTATTTTTATTGATAACTCTATTATACTCTGCAAAACTATTCCTTAAGCTTTTCAAAAAAAATAACCTGTGTTATAATTTATATAGATGATTCAAAAAAGGAAATTACTTATAAATCAGAGGGGGATATTATTTTTTGTAAAATCTTTTAATACGCGATAAAGACTGAGGGTGTATACTCAGATAACTTGCAATATAATATTGAGGAATGCTATTAAGCAGATTAGGAAATTCTTTTAAAAAGTGTAAATACCTTTTGCTGGCATCCTGCTGGAGCCGTAGTATTTCTCTCTCTTCTTTCAGGATTAAAAATTTAACTAACAGAATATTAAAAAAGTTAGCCCAACACACTTTCAGCATCAATTCATCCATAAAGGACTTTGGCCATTCAAAAATAATGGTTTCAGTAAGGGATTTGCAGAAATTCCAGGAAGGTTCATTGCTTAGGTAGCTATATATAGAATAAGATCCAAAACTAGGTCCTACCAAAAAGTTACGGATAACTATTTCACTTTCCTTAGTATGAATCCCATAGCAAAGAATTCCTTCTGCTACAAATATAAATTTATTACAACGTTTTCCGGGCTCCATAAATGGAGTGCCTTTTTCTAATTTTTTTACCTCTGCTTTAGAGATGAAAATCATTCTTTCTTCCTCTGGAATGGACAGTTGTGTAAGAATAGTATCTAAAATTAATTCTTGCTTTTTCATAAGATGCTTTTGTTTTTGTATACGAGTTTTGCAAATGTTTATGAATGTATAAACAATTTTTCAAAAGTTTTGGTATATTCTCGGACACAAAAACAAAAAAGAGAAAATGTAATTATTTAAAATTCAATAAATTACAAATTCTCTTTAGCTTAAAAAGTGGAGTTGGAGGTTTTCGAACCTATTATATTTTAATATAATTCAAAATACGTAAGTGTTTTATTTATCAGTATTTTGGCTATATTTGTATAAACTAATATACTTAGTTTTTATGTTTAAATATAGAACAAGTAGCACCCAAACTGGCACCTGATGAATTATACTTTCAAACTCAAGCAACCCAATGGTACAAAAGAAACTTTAATTTATTTCCGTTCGTTTTTTAACAGCGAAAATAAAAACTTCATATACTCTACAGGTGAGAAAATAAAACCAAACGAATGGGATTTTGAAGGTAGGCAACCTAATGACTTAAACGGAAGAACTAAGAGGGCAGAAATTCATCGAAGTGTCAAAATGCAGTTAGATCGATATAGCAGTTATTTTACTGAGATTGTAAATCGCTATAAGAACATAAATGAAGAACTTACTGTTGATATTCTTAAACAAAGATTTGATGAAAAATTCAAAAAAATTACTGTTAAAAGTGATTTCTTTAGAATATACCAGGAGTTTTTAGAAGAGAAGGAAAACGATTACACTGGAAATTTGATTTCAAATTCAACTTTAAAACGATACAAATGTAATAAGACATTACTTGAAGAGTTTGAAAACTGTTATAAAGTTAAGGTTAGTTTAGGAAAATTTGATGATAAACTTTATAACAAATTTTTGAAATATTGCATTGAAGAGAAAAAGCATTCTGCAAATACTTTACATAGAAATGTTGGTTTATTAAAGACATTTCTTCTTTGGGCTTTAAATAAAAAATATACTTACAATAACAATTTTATTGCCTTCAAGAAACCTGCTAAATTTACAACTGATGAAATAGCTTTAAATTATGATCAAGTTGAATTCATCTATAATTATGATCTCAGTGAAAACAAAAGATTGGAAAAGGTACGTGATCTTTTTATTTTTGGTTGTACTACAGGAATGAGATTTGGCAATTACAGTACGATTTCAAGAAGTGATGTTGATGGTGATTTTATCCGAGTGATTGACTTAAAAAGCAGATCTAAAAGCTTAGCAATTCCTTTAAACAGTATTTCTAAATCAATACTTGAAAAGTATGATTTTAACCTGCCTAGTATTACAAATCAGAAGATGAATGAATACATTAAAGAGGTTTTTAAAAAGTTAGAATTCACTGATGAAATAAAGAAAACTATGAAATACGGTGATGAGTTAGTAGATCTAAAAGCTGAATTTTGGACAAGAATTTCCTCACACACTGCAAGGAGAAGCTTCATTACAATAATGAAGAACAAACGGGTTCCGGATAAAGTAATTATGAGTTATACAGGTCACACAAGTTTAGAAGTTTTTAATGCTTACTATAGACCAAGCGAAGAAGACAAGATCAATTATATGAACGAAGTTTTTAAATAATCACTACTTTAGATTATGGATCAAAAAAAGCTTTACGGACGTTGGTACTTTTGGGAAGAATTTGTAGGATATCCTATGATCATATATTATTGGTTAAAGGGAGAAAAAATTCAAAAGCTGTTAGCAAAAAGAATTGAAATAGCTAAACAGAAATCCTCTCAGCTCATTATTAATGAAAAAATGAAGAATGAGTTTTTGATTAAATATGAAAAGCTGGACAACTTCTTCAGTTTTCACTTCAAAGATATTGATACGTCAAGAAATCACAATTTTGAAGAGAAGATTCAATACTGCTTAAATCAATATAAAAAAGAATCCACCAGTTTGATAAGTTCAAGTAGTCTAATGAAGTTACATAGTAATTTTTTAAGTGGTGCTGAAACTACACTTTTTCTATATTTTGCTTTGGACAGCAAAACTAAAAGAGATATACGCTTATCAGATATTATGATTGGTGAAAACAGCTCTAAAATTTTTATTGCTTTTCTGAAAGGCAAAAAATTCATCGATGAAAATAATAATCTGCTTGTAGATCAGAAATCTTCATTTATAAGAATTCACCGTCTTTTAAGGATAATCATATTATTAATCCGGATTTTCAAGACACTACTGTTATTGAGGCGATGGAAAATGAATACAATACGAATTTTGACAAAGGAACATTTTCGAGAGCAGTAACTGTGAAACCAAATGATTTTGAAGAAAGTATATATCAGGAATTATATAAGTTATTTAATATCAGGAATTAAACTTTACGCAATTGAGTAAAATTGTATCATTAATTATTCGAATTATACAATTTTGTCTGCAAATGAATACGACAAATTATGCAGACAACAAATCCATTTCAAACAATTCTTGACGAATTAGAGGAAGTGAAAGACTTACTCTATTCTCTAAAAAAAGAACCTGAAATTGAGTTGAAAAAGAAACTGTATTCTATCAAAGAATGCTCAGAAATTCTCAAACTTGATTATCAAACTGTTCGCTCGCACATTTTAAAAGGAAATATTAAAGCGGAACAAATTGGAAGATTCTACAGAGTTAACCATTTTGATCTAATGAGTGCTTTAAACGAAGTTAAATCGCTTAAGTACAAGAGATAAATAGAAATCATATTTATCTAAACATTTTATTCTATACAGTATTTCCTGTACGGTATTAAATCTTTAAAATTATGAGCGAAAAAATTCCCTACCTAAGAGTAGGCACAACCTACTATAAAACCATTGAAAAACCATTAATTTCCGGTGATAAGATTTCAATATTAGTTCGTTGGAATCGTGAGACCATTGTTAGCGACCATGGTAAAATCTACTTTTCGAAAATTCCAAAATATGATGGCTTTTGCTGTATTCCATCGCACCTGAATTATGAGCAGATCATTGCTGGATTTTACAATATTTATAATGAAATTCCTTATCAGCCAATCGATGAGAATACAAGTTCTGAAGCTTTAGAAAATAGAATTCAATTCTCACTTAGATTTATGGAACATATATTTGGAGAGCAGCTGGAATTAGGACTGGATTATATTAAGATCTTATTACAATATCCAACCCAAATACTTCCGATCCTTTGTTTGGTAAGCAAAGAAAGATCTACCGGAAAATCTACTTTCATCAAGTGGCTGAAATCTATCTTCGGATTAAATATGACCTATATTAAAGGAGATTCTTTCAGCAGCCAGTTTAATTCGGACTGGACTTCGATGCTCATTGTCGCTATTGACGAAGTATTCTTTGACAAAAAAGAGATTACTGAACGTTTAAAATATCTTTCGACAACAGATAAAGATAAGAAGGAGGCAAAAGGGAAAGATCGTGAAGAAGTAGAATTCTTTGGCAAATTCATTCTTTGTTCCAATAATGAGGATAATTTCATTCAGATTGATGAAAATGAGATCCGATTCTGGATTGTCAAAGTAAAATCAATCAAAAGCGAGAACACTGAATTTTTGGATAATTTAAATAATGAGATTCCTTTTTTCCTTCGTTATCTGATTCAAAGACCTTTTCACAGCCGTAAGAAAACACGAATGTGGTTTACGGATTCCCAGATCAGAACCAAAGCCCTTCAGAAATTGGTTTGGAAAAACAATAATAAACTGGAATCTAAAATTATTGAACTTTTGTATGAGTTTTTTGAAAATACAGAAGACAACGAAATACACTTTATTCCCCAGGATATTTTCAATATGCTTGGAAAAATGTTTAGCAAACAGTATTGGACGGTCAACGATGTCCGGAAACTTTTAAAAGAAAACTGGAAACTCGAACCTCAGAACAATTCATTGGCTTACATCAAATATGATATTGATTACAGCGGAAGTTTCTATCAACAAAATAAAATAGGAAGGTATTTTACAGTGGAAAGAAACTTTATTCTACAAAAATTTGATGAAATGATGAGTTGATAGATAATGGATTTAATATCAAATCTTTACAACTCATCAAAAGCCTCATCAAATTTTTAACCCTTGGTTTTTGATGAGAGGCTGATGAGAATACTATTTTAAAGTTTGATGAGACGATGAGACTTTGATGAGTGTTTAAGTTGTTGTAAATAAATTAATTAGAGCGTTTTCTTATCAATTCATCAAAAATTACACAGAATCTAACCCGTCCGCTTGAACCGACAGGAAAGCTATTATTTATTACTTAAAATTAAAAATTACAAATGAACTGCAAACAATTCAACAGCATACCGTTGGAAGAAGTCCTCCTTTCTCTCGGACACCTTCCAACGAAACAAAATGAGAAAGAAGCTTGGTATCTCAACCCCTTTGCCAGCGAATCCCAAGCCTCTTTTAAAATCAATAAAAGTCTAAACTACTGGTATCTGTTTTCTGAAGGGATAGGGGGTAGCAATACTGATTTTATGAAGAGGTATCTAAACACTTCGGTAAATGAAGTTTTACTTTGGGCAGAAGGTCAGGGATTTTCTTCTTTTCAATATCAAAAAATTTCTAATCAGAAGTTGGAAGACCAAATTAAAAATTATGAAATAATTGACGTAAAACAAATCCAACATCCTGCACTCATAGAATATTTAAAGAGCCGAAAAGTTGAAGCTCAAAGTGAATTCTTAAAAGAGCTTCATTATAGAATGAACGATAATAACTATTTCGGAATTGGTTTCAAAAATGATTCTGGCGGTTATGAAATTCGCAATAAATATTCAAAAATCTGTTTAGGTAAGAAAGACATCAGCAGCATAAAAAATGGCTCAGATTCACTTCGCGTTTTTGAAGGCTTTTTCGATTTTATATCCTTTAAAAATGTAGAAACCTTCTTAGAAAAAGGTTCTTCTGACTATATCATTCTGAATTCGGTATCAATGATTTCTAACATTAAAAATTCACTTATAAATTATGATAAGATTGAGCTTTATTTTGACAATGACGAAGCCGGAAACCGTGCCATCGAAATGATTAAAAATGAAAATCAAAACACAGAAGACTGCGGGGTTTTGTATTCAGATTTTAAAGATCTGAATGATTGGCTAATTCACAAAAATCCATCCAATGAAAGGCAGATGATATAAAGGAGAAGATGAGTGAAATATTTGAAAGTGAAATTCGGTAGGTAGTTAGTGCAAAAAGTACCCAAAGTTTACAATAAGCGTGGCCGCTGATTGCAAAATTGGGCTTTTTGATTTCTTCCTATCGTCAGAAATATTTTTGAAAACACAAAATTAATATAATGGAAAAAGATTTTTTGAAAGAATTTATAATTGAGATTGCCAATGAAAATGAAAAGAAAATTGCTCAGGAAAAGAAGAAAAAATATTTTCAGGAATTAGGTAAAAAGGGTGGATTGAAGAAAAAGAATTCCCCTCATTTAAGCAAAGTGATTTCTTTTCGAGTGACGGAATTTGAATATGAAGAGAATATAAAAAATGCAATTAAATATAATATTAAACTATCTACCTACGCCCGGATGGTGTACATGGAAAAAGAGCTCAAGATTAACGAATTTCAAACCGATGAGATATTACTGCAATATGGAACTTATTTCAAAAAAATAACGAATCTTTTGCGAAATCGAGAATGGAATCTTTTTGAAAATAAAAAAGAAATTCTACAAGAAATTGAAATTATCATTGATCTGATCAAGCAGTATTTATATTCTAAGAAAAATGAATAATTCAGCAACAACCAGAGCGATCACAAAAATAGCTTTGGAATATAATGGCAATGATAAAGGAACAGCAGAAATGGTGGCTTCGAATTATCTTTTGAGTGATACTGCAGAAGGACAGTATCAGGAAATGAAAACTGTAGCCGAACGAAATCCTAAGGTGAAGAAATGGGCATTGACTGGTTATATCTCTCAGCCAGATGAGATCGGTAGAAAATTAAAGGATGAAGAATTAACACAAATTGCGATGAAAGCTCTTACAAAAGTGGGAGCAACAGACCGAAATCAATATAGACTAGATATCCACAATAGTACGAAACATAAGCATATTCACTTTGTCGTTAATAGAATTGATAGTTCGGGAAAATGTACTGTCAGATCACACGATATCGGAAGAAGATTTGGAGAAGCTGTTCGAGAAGTTTGTAAAGAGAAAGGTCTATTGACTGATATTGAAATTGGAGTTAAGAAAAAATCCGAGATGTTGAAAAGTTTAACCGAGGCTATGAGGTCTGAAGATAATTTTGATGAGCTGATATTAGCAATGAAGAAAAAAGGTTTTGAAATTCAATTGTCTTCAAATGTCAAGGATGGAATTTCGGGAATGCGCATTATAATGACAAAGGATATAAACCTTCAAACAGTCCGTCAGTACAAAGGCGGTTATAAATTATCTGAGATTTCAAATAAGTTAAAAATTTATGAAATAAAATCTTTATTTGAAATGAAAAAAGCGGTTAGGGAAGCACAAAAATATGCTTACAGCTTAGAAGAATTTCGGGAAAATCTTAAGCAAAAAGGATTTTCTGTAAAAATCCAATATGACGGGGAATTTAAACCCAATCAAAAAAATCAGATTAAAGATATATGGATAAATAAAATTAATAGCAGTCAAGAAAAAGACGGATTCTTTTTCCGGGAAAATATGGGATTCTCTCTTTCTGTTATAGATTCTAATTTAAGTAATCTGATAAACTCATTAAGTCAAAATAATGTAAAAAATGATGATGCTACTCATTTGAAAGCAGAGCCAAAAGAAAGCTTAATAGAAAATGCAGGTGTATTATTGGGTGACTTCCTTAAACCAACCTATGTTCCTCAGGATGAAGAGGAACTATGGAAAAGAGGCGAAAATTAAGAAAATAATTAAAAATAAAAAAAATAAATATGGAAAATGAAAATAAAGTGTCTAACAGTAATGGAATGGAGCTTTTAGAAAAGTTGATCCAATCAAATAAGGAAAACATTGAACAAAATGTCGAACTCAGGTTTGCCATTGAAGACCATACGACTTTATTACATAATTTACAGATGAGTTTGGAAGGAGGACAATCTCTCTGTGATGAAACTGCATCCCTCTTTAAATTGGAGCGGGCTAAAAGAGCTGAATTCATTGCCAGTATTCCAACTCGGGTAGAAACAGTTCTCTCAAAAGAAACTCGTAATTATTTGGATGATTTTCAAAATAATATAAAACGGGGAAAGAAATTTATTTGGGGTGGAATTGGAATTTTTGTTATTGCAGTTATAGTATTGATTACCTCCATTAACTTCGCGAGCAATTGGTACAAAGAAAGCATAAAAGCCAAAAGTGAATTACGCCAGGATATTTTAAAAGAAATTGCTGATGAAGGAAAAAAATCTACGATGAAAAAGAGGTGATGATATTGAGCGAAAATACCCAAATAATGCAATTGTGGATGAAAAGTAATCCTAAAAAAGCGGAAGATTTTTTAAGATTTAAAGATGGATTTAAAGCCAGTAAAGAAAATAGATGAAAAAATATTCCTTATTTGTGAGATATTTTAAAATGAGAGCATAGAATGTAAAAGGTTTTTACTGAATCAACGAACCATAACTATAGAATTTAAACAATATTTCCTTCGACCAATTTCAGGGGTAATTTTCCTGGCAAATGGTATTAATATAATTGACTCCATTGGAAAAATAGACTCCTGCATAATACCTCAAGCAGGAGTCATTCAATTACCTAAGTGAATTTAAAATCTTAGCATTATTCTAAATCTTCAATATCAGCCTGATCTATATTGTAATTTTTTAATAGCAAGTAAGCTTTTTCAGATATTGCTAAATCATTTTTTTTTGTAATAAAAAAGTCATCTCTATATGATTCCCCACTTATTTTAGCCCAAAAGAAGTTGGGTAGTTCCTTATTTGAATGTAGCTCTAAAAAAGTTTCTGATTGAGATAATATAACATCATCAAAGCTTATACCTGTGAGTTTCTCATGTTCTATGCCTGTTCTAAGCTTTTCTGTTACTATGTAGCATGGAAAAGATTCTAAAATATCATCTCCTAACCAACCCTCAAATTCATAATGAAGATTTATAATAAGAGGAGGAAAAAAAGAATTATCTATTTGGGTTTGTTCACCTAAGCCTCCGGCTACTTCTGGTTCAATAAGTTTATACATTATATTAATTATTTTAAAAATGAGAATGCTATATAAAGACAGCTTCACATAAAATATATTAGATATTTACTTCTCTTCAAGTAATTCTATAAATAAATCTTTTGTAATTTCAAATTTATTATTCATAATTATCTAAGTATTGTTGTAATAAATCATTAACATTTTCTTCTTCCAATTCATAATATTTATCATCCAATTCATTTAGCTGATCGAATAATAAATCGTCAAAATCTACAATTTTTGAGAATTCTCTGTTAAAAATTAAATGTCTAAACTTATCTTCTGTAAAATATTCCTCGTTGACAAGGTGAGTTGCAGAATCTAACAGATCGGCTCTTTGAGGTGCCTTTATTAATTTTAAATTTTTAATAGCTAAATAGGCAAATTGCCCATAAGAGTTGAAGAAATATTGATGAAATCCTCCATTTTCAATTTGCCAATTAAGGAAGATAACAGTGTAAGCAACTTGTTGTACCTTGGGCAAATTTAAAACATAATTATACCAGACATCACAGTCGTTTAAAATTTCTTCATCTAATTCTTTTACTGCTTCAGAATAAGTTTTATCAATAATATTCTCCATTTTATTTATTTTTAGCAAAGTTTACTGTACATCTTAAAAAAACAGAGCATTGAATTTCAATGCTCTGCTCTCATACTTTGGGTCATAAAATTAAGATAAAAGAATCTTTATTAATGCTTCATCTTCAATCTGTTTTGCAAAATCCAGTGTAGATCTACCAGTATTATTTTTTAGATGTTGCTTCAATTTATTTAATTATTGTTATTTCACACAATGATTTTTATATGAAAGCCCAAGAAAAGATGTGAAGTCTGTTATTGGAACCTCCTTATTTGAAGAATCATCAAACTTTTGAACAGCACCATCTCTCCAATGAGTAATAGAGCTTTTTAATACACTCATCTTTGTACTACAATTGATCTGTACATAAAACTCAGTAAATGCTATTCCAGGATTATTCTTTATGGTTTCTTCTATTTTGTGCCATACATAAACTTTATTCCCATCCTTTCTTTCTAACTTTTCATATATTTTGCTATCATATTGCCCTTTTGCCAGAAATTTATACTCATTTATTTGTTGAGCATATATTGATAAAGATGCAAGCAAACTTATCACAAATGAACTTTTCTTACTTATCATATTTCATTTTATTAATAAATGTTTATTATTTTTCCAAAATTATATTATTAATTTTTGTGGTATCGACCTTTATAGGTAATTCATTAATTTTCCATCCATTTAAAGGAATTTTGGAAGTATTATATATTGGATAAATATCTAAAATAACATTATTTAGAGGTTCTATTGAATCAAAAACTAAAAGATATTTTTGTCCCTTCTTTAAATCTAAATTTATTGTATTAGCATATTTTATATTATTTACAAAATATTCATAGTCTACACCTATTCCATTGGTATTTTTGTGATGCCAGTCACTTACTACTAATGCTGTAGTATATTTTTGCCTATTTGATACATTTCTAAGGCCATTTACTGAGCTAAAGTACCAATAACCAATCACGACTATGACTATGGAAATTAGAATAAAATGGAAGTTCTTATTGATTATTTTGTTCATTTTTTTATTTTATTTTCTATAATAACATCTGTTGTATTAAAGTAAATTCCAGGTAAAACGGTTGTACCCAAATAACCACTAAGGTAGCCATTTGTCAAACCATTATAATTTCCCACTCCCATTCCAAAAATACCAGTTAACGCTTTTGCGCTATTTACAGTAATATCATTCATAAATCCTTTTTTTCCTCCATCATAATATGAAGTACCAAAGTTATTAAGCATATTACCTCCGTAATTTAACCAATTCACTTTGATAGCTCCTAAGCCTTGTCCACCTCCTATAAATGCATTAATACCAGTTTGTTTCCAGTCAATGCTTCCTTTTATAGTTTTTTGTAATGTCATATCCGCAACTCCTCTTATTAAAGCCCCCTGCAGATAACTAGTTGCTGTTTCTCCTCCAAGTGTAGCAAGATAGGATCCCACAAATGGTGCGGCTAAAGCACCTCCAAACATTAAATAAAAATTTCTTTCTACTTTATCTGCTCCTGTTCTTGCAACTTCACTATAATAAAAAGCTCTATTTTGTTGCAAATTCCATTCCCTGAGTGCACCAGTGAGCTTACTCTTCATAAGATAACTGTTGTAACCATAATTTTTAGAATTATTCCAGGTAGATCTATTTCCATGAACATTTATAAGGAGCATTGTATAGGTCCAGTCTCCCATACTGAAAAATATCATCTTCAATATTTCAAAAAAACTATTTTATTTGTGCCAGCTATCCAAATATCAATTCAAATTTCTATTCATATTATTAAAAATAGAGTATTGATTTTCAATACTCTATTTATTATCAATGCTTTTGGCGCATTAACCAAAGTTAGTACTTTATAATTTCTTATTTATATGGGCTCCAATCTATTTGGCTCATCAAATAGATTGAATATATAAAACTAATTATTATAAATACTGAAATTCCAAAAACAACCCAACTACCGAGATTGTTTTTACTTTTAGGGAGTTTATCAAATTCTACATAATAATTTTTCCACTTATCATTATAATCAATAGTAATATATGATAGAGTTGAAAAAAATAATGCAATAATTATATAAATTCCTTTGGAGAAATTAATTGATTTATCAATGAAAATATTATAGTAATTTAAATGGTAATTGTAAACCAAAATTCCAAGACAATAATTACGACACCCGTTTTAAATGATGTCATGAATCTTCCACCTGATGCATCAGAAGTATATTCTATAGTTTTATAAATCTTATAGAAAAAATAATAATAAATCTTTTTAATATTCATAATCAAAGCTTTTGTGCTCCATAAGGAAATACATATTGATGTGGTAAACCACTATTTTGATTTAAGTTATTAAATGACTGCTGTCTTTGAGCTGTATCATTTATTGCACCTCCCCATCCTCCAGGATAGAAAGAATCTACACCATAGTAAAATATACTTACTGCAGCTCCTGCTGGTCCACCAAAAATTCCTAATGCACTTACATAAGTATTAACACTTGCTTTTGCTGGATGAACCGCATTTTGAGAATTCCTGTCCTTTGACCATTCAATCATACCGTAGGTATCTAAGGCAAGCCCAATGCCTGCACTACCATATCCAGTCCAAGTTCCAATACCTTTTAATCCTGTTGTCTTTGTGTAGGCATTTTTAATAAAAACATTTCCGTTAGCATTAACGCGGTATAACTTTATGGTTGAGCCTGTAGTTGTCACTTTTGCCTGCCCTGCAAAATTTTCTAAACTTGCTGCTGCTGCCAATCCCCAGTTTGCCCTTCCTCCAAAGCTATACCATTCCAGAGTATTATCTGGTTATAAGGGTGGAAATTATAATAAGACTGTCTAATTTCGGGAACATTACTGGCATACTTATTCATATAATTTCTAAACTGATCTGCCCAACCGGACTTATTACCTGACAGCACTACAGGAGGCATTGCATATATTTTTTTCAAATCATAATAATTGAGACTGTCCAACAAGTTTGGACAGCCCCAATTACATTTTATGATTGATAATATAGATAAAATGAAAAAGTAAAATTGATAAGTACGAGAGCTATTATTCCAAATACAATCCAATTACCACGATTATTTTCATTTTCTGTAAGTTTATCAAACTTATTAATAATATTTTTCCACTGTTTTTTACTGTGGAAAATAAAATAATCTATAATAGTTAATATGAGAATAATTATCATCCAAATACTATTTGGGAATATTCCCGAA
The DNA here is from genome assembly GCF_004119445.1 of Chryseobacterium sp. CH21. Lineage (GTDB taxonomy): Bacteria > Bacteroidota > Bacteroidia > Flavobacteriales > Weeksellaceae > Chryseobacterium. The sequence goes on from NZ_QICI01000034.1 coordinate 27,838, forward strand.
TCAGAGTGAAAAAGTATATTATAATAGTTGGAAAAAGAAAAAATTATAAATATTTCTAAAGTAATAAGTACTAAACTTGTTTTAAAATCACTCATAAATTCTCCTCCAAATTCTTTCGAAGTATATTCTATTGATTTATAAATCTTATAAAAAAGATAATAGTATGCTTTTTTATCATAATTAAAATTTTATGCACCATTTGGAGCCATTGTTCCCCAGTCCATGTGATAATTACCTTTAGTTTCAGCTGCTTCAATATCATTATGAACCCCATTCCAACCATTAGGATAGAATGCATCAATACCAAAATAAAAAATACTATAGATAGCACCTGCAAAACCACCCCATGTACCAACAGCTCCAACAACTGTATTTATTCCTGCCTTTGCCGGTTGTACAGCATTAGGTGAGTTAGGATTATTTTTATATACCTGCATACCTTTAACATCCATTGCAACACCTAAACCAAAGGAAAATTTCCCTAGCATACCTCCAATTTTGCTTATTGCTGTTGTCTTCGCATATGCATTTCTAATAAAAACATTTCCGTTACTGTTAGGTAAATATAATTTAATAGATGAACCCGTAGTTGTCACTCTTGCCTGCCCTGCAAAATTTTCTATACCCGCAGCAGCGGTTGTCAATCCCCAGTTTGCCCTTCCTCCAAAGCTATACCATTCCAGAGTATTATCGGGCTGATAAGGGTGGAAATTATAATAAGACTGTCTAATTTCCGGAACATTACTAGCATACTTATTCATATAATTTCTAAACTGATCTGCCCAACCGGACTTATTACCTGACAGCACTACAGGAGGCATTGCATACGTCCAGTCTCCCATACTGAAATTACCCCCATAGCTTACGTTAGAGTTGTACGCAAGACTTCCGCCTCCGCTTCCTCCTTTAGGACCACCGTCATAGCTTGTAAATCCTCCACCATCACTGAACCAATAAGAATTTGTACCTTCAGGAGTCGCTCTCCACATTTCATCCACTATTTGCTCTGTTGAATACCTGCCATCTGGATCCATCATATTAATAGGGTTGTTCATCACATAAGCATAAGGATTAGTAGAATGATAGCTTTCTGCCAGCTGGTCTATACCATTCCATCTTCCAAGATCCGGCATATACTGTCTCCAGCCATAATCCAGATTACCAGTACCCTGTAATTCTTTACCATTGTAAAGATATTTAAATTTATTATTACTTGTATCTCCTGTATTATAACCAGCATGTTTTAATCCAAATGGATAATAATTATTTTCTTCAATAATTACTGGCTGTCCAACGCTTCCTTTTGTATAAGACAATCTTATATTTCCCAGTTGGTCTTTATACTGGTACACGTACCTGCTATTTACAAAGTCATAGTATCCTTCCTCATTAGCCAGCACAAAGGAAGTCTGTGTTCCTGTAGAGCTGTTGACAGTGTACTGAAAAGCCCCCAAGTAATCTGTTACGTCCACATTCTTTGTCATCTGTACTTTAGTACCATCAGAAGAATAAACATATTTCAGAGTCTCAGTTTGAGATGTAGAAGGAACTATGGAAGGAAGATTCAGAAAATTATAAGAAATCTTTTCCAACTTTTTGTCCAGATGTTGCGTAAGGTTTCCATTGGCATCATATCTCATCACAGCTCCTTTTCCCCGGGCAAGCGGATACCCGCTCAAGGCATTTCCTTTTCCTGATTCGGCAACAGATTCCAGTTGGTTTCCACCACTTATATAATTATAGGTAAGATCGTCCATCACCTCAGCGGTACCATTCACAGCACTTCCCGTTCTATTCAGTGAAATGATATTTCCACCAGTATCATAGCCTATCACCTCACTATATTCTTTAGAATAGGGGTTGGTTGCAGTTTGGAAGAATCCTGCCAATAATCTTGATGCCCCATCATATACATAACCATATCTTCTTAATGGCTCATTAGCACCGGAAGCTGTTTTCCAGTCTGTTTCTGCAATACTTCCGTTATATTTCGGTTTCACCCTATGATGAACAAAAGAGTTGTTTGGTACTTCTGCTCCCTCAACAGTATTATATTTTACTCTATAGGCAAATAACTTACTTCCCATACTGTTTATATCGGAACCATTAATCCCGGTAAGCCATCCATGGATGTTGTAAGAATAATCAATGCTCTGAAGTGTACTTCCTGTTTTCTTATTAACGATTTGTCCCAGATCATTATAGGTATAGTCAGAAAGAAGCTCTTCCGTATTGGATCCAATCTGCTGATAATGTTTCAGCAGGAAATTCTGAGGACTATATACAAACCTGTCTTTTACCGTAATCTGAGTATTAGATGTATTTTTTGAATGGAAAGTATAGGATTCCTTTGTTTTCCCTGAAAAATCCAGTAAAGCTTCTGTACGGGTAAAACCACCCAGATGATTACCTTCATAGGTCCCGATCACCCTTCCCAAAGTATCATACCACAGTACCGATGAAGTCCATTTTTCATTTTCGATATTTCTTGTAATGGATGCCGTAGGAAGAATTTTAGTACTTCTTACAGATGACAAACCATTGACAGTAATATTCGATGGTACAGCAGCAAGGGTGTTACTTCCTTGTATTTGTTGAGGCCTATCAGGTACCCCTGCAGGATACTCATCATAATAATTTACCTTCAAGACAGTTAAACTTCCATTAGGAAAAGCTTCCTGAGTATAGTATATGTTGAGATTATTCTGAGCGAACGGTGAATTGCTCGATTTTTCATTATTAAGTACGTTAACCGAAATATTATTCAAGGTTGCCTGAATATCTGCTCTTGAAGCAGTTGAAGGAAAGAAACCGTAGTATAAAGACCTTCCAAAGGCATCATATTTTGTGAACATCCAGCCCTTTTGTCCGAAATTGTTCGTAGTGGTTCTTAAATTTCCATCTTGTCCAAGTACCTGCCTGTTCTGTTTATCAAAAACAAAATATTCCCAATCCTTCCCCGGTACTTTTTTCTCAACAAGCCTATAGTATTGGTCATATTTGTATTGATAACATAATGTATTTAATACTGCCTGAATTTGTGCTAGAGTACCAGATACTGCTGCCTTGGGAGGGATTATAAATGATATATTTCCAGTGTCATCATATACATAATAGGTATCAAGATTCTCAGAAGAGCCATCTATTTTAGTATTGATTTGGCGGAGCATTATTTTTACTCCCCGAGAATTGGTAAATATTTGATTTTCATTTCCATCCTCATCTTTTGAAACGGTCTTAAATAATGTACCAGCCTTATAATATCCTCCTGAAGTAAAGGCATCATCTGCTCCCGATAGGAGAGAGACATCATAGATACCTGCTGTCGGATTCCAGACTGTTACAGCCCGAAATCTCTTAATTTGCCCATCGGTATTAAGTGCATATTCCATTTTTTGAACGTGTGTTCCAGTTAACTGCCATTCAGTTCCAGGCATTGCCTGTTTCTCCGGTCTTCCCAATGGAGATTTTTCATAAGCTGCTTCCGAATAGGCGTTGGGAACACCATAATAGGTATTTACTGTATTTCCATTCGTTGCTGGTAAATAAGCCCCATTCTGTGAATCTGCGGGTAGTGGGAGATAAGATTTAGTTTGTCTTCCTGAAGAATCATATGCAATAGGAACTACAATGTCTTTTGCAGACGGAGATCCTTTTATTGCAATATTCTGAACAGGCCTTCCCAATCCGTCCATATACTGTACAGTCTGGAGCTGCCCAGCTCCAGACTGTTCTGAAGTAACAGCTTCCATATAAATTCTGCTGTAGATGTAGTTCTCACTCTGAGTTAAACTCTGCGCTTTGCCCAGAACAGAGAGAAAGAGAGAGAGTGACAATATAATATTTTTCATTCTATTAGATTTAAGATGTTAAGGTTGTGGCTTGTTGTTGTACTTATATTCCTTTAGAATATTTCCATTTACATCGGCCACTGTTTTCAGTCTCCCGTTTTTGTCATACTGATAAATCTCTCGAATACCATTAGGAGGAGTAGTAGTGGTAACACCTATTAAAGGATCATAAGTATAGGTTGTAATCTGAAAATTTTTCAAAGCTGTATTACTTCTGAACAGATCTAACGCTTTAACAAGTTCTGTTTCAGATGAGGCATCTTTGTCAGCATTTGATTTTAAAACAATATCATCTGCTAAGGTTCCTATATCTGTGAGTCTGGCACCTTCTATTTTTGCAATAGGCATGGTTTGGTTATATCCCCAGATTAAGACAATAGGAAATCCATTTCCTGAATTCTCATCAACATTTACCATATATTGACGTATATTCCCATAGCTATCATAAACCTCATATTTTACAGTTGTTTTACTGCTTCCATTATCTGTATTGCTGACCTTTAATGATATTGGATCAAATCTTCCCGAGTTAGTATAGAAATTTTCTGTTTTAGCTGTAGCTTTTCCATCTATTTTCATCTCTGTTTCCAACGGAACTGAAAAAATATTGGCATCCATCATCTGTGTTTTATTTTTATCTGCTGCATACCTGATCCATTTTTCTGTGACAATTCCATCAGAAGATGTTTCTTTAATAAAACCTGTTTTAAAGTTCTCCGGATTAAAACTTGTTTCACTTATAGTCTTTGCAAAGACATTCCCTGAAAAATTTTTTGTAGTGATTTTTGTATTCTTGATGTAAGCAGGCTTAGTATACATTTCTGCAATACCATCATATGCACCTATTTTCAGATCAGGAAGATTTTGAAGTGTCTCAAATTCTGTCTCGTATTCTAAAGAGGATAATAAAAGGTTTTGGGCATTATATACCTCTTTCTTTTCTAATACACCGGATTTTGTTATAGGATAATATTGCCAAAAGCTGGTAGGGTTTCCATCCACTGTATATGAAGTTTTTGAATAATCATCCGGATTTTTGAAATAATACTGTACAAAACCGTTTTCTCCATCACTTACAGATACATTTTTGTACAACACATAGCCAGGAAAAAAATTATTAGTACTTTCTGCTTCATTTCTAAAAATATAACCACTAGAGCTAATAGGGTCACTGAATGAGCCATAATTATATTGCTCTGTTTTCGATGGAACAGTTTCTGTATTACTCGTGTAATATTTGATATTTTTGAGTCTCGGACCATACTTATAAGTACTGATCTTGTTAGGATAAGGTCCATTTTTAAGCTTTATTTGGGACATTAGGAGTTGTGCTTTACCGCCTGTTCCTGAAACACTTATTGTATAAGTACCGGGTAATAATTGATAAATAGACACTTGATTGGAAATACAAAATGTACTCATCACTTCATTACTTTTTTTCAGCGTATAAGTCAAATCAAAATGATAATGTCCTCCAGGTTGAGGATTACCTCCCGGATCAGGCTGATCATTAGGATCAGGGGTATCTGGAACCCAGATTCCCGGTGGATAATATTCACTAACAAGAAATTGTAATGCTACTGATTTTGTCACTCCCGGGGATCCTGTAACTGTGAGGGTATATTGTAAACTCTGATTAGTATCTACATTAAGTACCGGAACTAACGGCTCCCAATCCTGTACATATGGATCGACTATTTTCCCCGTGCCCATTGCATTTTCCAGATACTGTGGTGTACTTCTATTAAAAAAGTAATCATGAGCCTCATAATTATATTCAGCTATTCCACCCATAGGATAAATAATTCTTTTTAGTAATCCCGGCATCTGGTAAGAGTCGAAATTGCCAGGTGTGGAAACAGGCTCAACATAACAAAAATATGTATTATTCTCATTAAGAGTCTCTTGATAAGGATTATATACAAAACTTGTTTTTTCATACTCTATCTGATCTTTATTAATCTTTATGAGTTTATCAAGAAGTCTTCTTCCTATCTCTTCAGTATTATCTGTGGGGGTAGGTGGATAAAGTTTAATCCAGCTGTATATGAATTTATATCCAGAAATTACAATTCCCCAAGTATCTTTCAACAGAATTTGTGATATACTGTAAGGATCATTCATTGTTTTTTCCTTTGTTTCATCATATTGATAATCTATGCTTACCGAGCCTAAGCCATCAGCATTTATCTTTGAAAGTTTACAACTCCGATAGACAATAGGAGAATTCGGCTCTGAGGAAGCATGCTTGCTATCTTTTCTATATTCAAAGCTTGCAACAACCGTATTATCTGGCATTTTGATCTGGCTTAAAAAGAAGGCTGACCTGTACGGCAGAACAGCATCAGTATTACTACTTTCACTATAATCAGTAAAGATATACTGATATCCGTTTTCATCTATAATGGTAAAACTTAATACTGTAAAATAAATTAGTGCTGTGGTATCCCTGATATAGGTTATTTTTACTTTATTCGCTGAAAGGCTTTGAATATCAATGCTACCTGTAGTCGTATTTTTGTTAAATTTGAATTTTCCTGAAACTCCCGGTAAATTATAATAGTAAACATCATCAAAAATTTCCGGGGAATTACTCTGAGGATTTTCACTGTATTGAACCTCATTTAAGGAGCCTATAATTTCTCTTGAGATTACTCCTCCGGCAAAGAGAGACCAACCTGTGCCAGTTTCTCCAGCAGGTTCCAGCTGTTTTACGTTCATAGAATTATAAGCCAGTGATAGTGGCAAAGAAATATTCTTGGAGCGTGTAGGCAGCTCAAGCAAAGGGATTGATATATTTGATGTACCACTGGCTATTGAAGCCGGAGTATTGTTATAAGCTGCTAAAGAGGATACAGACGCCACAGGATGAGCAAAGTCCCCAAAATTAATTTCTGGAGTTTGAGCCCTTAACATATTGGAGATTATAATTCCGATGAATATTCCTGTAAATTGTAACAGCTTGTATTTTATATTTTTTTTCATGACATTATTTTTTGATAAGCTTAGCATTTGCTGTTTTATTGTTGTCAGCTTTTACAGTCACCAAATAGATACCTTGAATTAAGCTCTGAGTATTTAATTTTGTGACTTTATTAGAAGTTATAATATTCTGAAGTTCTCGACCGCTCATATCATAAATTTTAACCTCAGCAGTTTTGAAAGTAAAACCTATATCAATGTAAGCGAAATCTGAAACAGGATTAGGGTAAATTTTAATATCATATTGTGGGAGAAGATCACTCACTTGTTTATCTCCCAGTTTTATAATCTTCCAGTTCTCCATTCCAAGCTCTTGTGCACTTGTACCTGCAAGTACAATAGAACCATCCTTATTCAGTTTTAAATCAGAAAGTCTTTCTTCTTTTTGCCTAGATTCTCCCTTGATATATTTTCTCCACGATTCATTCCCATGCTGGTCAGTATAAAGCAGCCAAAACGTTTCATCATCCTGTTCTATTCTTCCCTCAGCTTGTGTATAACCACCTAATAAAATTCCTTTCGTAGATTTGTCATCTGTTGAATGAAGAACATTCATACCCATAATTATATCGCGATTCCCAAAATTGTAGGATTTCTGCCATTGCTCTTCCCCTTTTTCATTTAAATAAATGAGCCAAAGATCTGTTCCTTCTTGAATTCCAACCGTTTTATTTCCTGACCGCTCAGATCGGGATTCTCCACCGATCAAATATCCAGAAGAGGCTACAGCCAATGTTCTTATATGATCATCTGCTTTCCCTCCAAGGTTTTTTTCCCATTCAACTTTCAAATTTTTATCGATCTTTATAACCCAGAAATCTCCTTCTCCATAATTTTCCGTATTCTTTGTACCTCCTGCATTGCTTCGGGAGTATGCTCCAAGTAATGCACCTCCATCACGGGTTGGAATCATCTTTTGCACTTCATCTAATCCTTTTCCGCCTAAAATAAGCTGAGATAATTCTTTTCCGTCTTTATCTACTTTTGTAATTAGTACATCTTTAGAACCGTAACCCTTTGAATCCTGAGCTTGTCGAAGAGTTATAACATTCCCAGCAATAAAAAATCCTAAATCTGTAGTTTGAATGACGGCTCTTACTTCTTCATCTGATAAACTTCCTAAAGTTTTCTGCCATAATTCATCTCCAAATTCATTGATACGTATGAGCCAGATATCCGAACCTCCTTTAGAATCTTCTTTTTTATCTAGCCCCTTTCCCGAGTAAGAAGTTCCCGCCAACAGAAATCCTCCATCCTGTGTAGCGACTGTTGCTGATAAATAATCATGATTTTCTCCTGAAAAGTATTTTTCCCAGACTTCTTCTCCCTGTTGGTTCAGTTTAACCAAATGGAAGTCATAACCATTGTTTTGTTTACTAACTTGTTGTAATTTTTCGCTCTGAATAGAGCTTCCAGTAATCAGGTACTGCTGATCTATGGTAGTAGTAACCTGGCTTAGAAAATCCTGAGTACTGGACTTTATATCACGCTGCCAGATCACTTCTGATTCTTGGCCGGAAACGCCTAGAAATGTACATATGGTAAATGCACTGAAATAAAGTTTTTTCATTGTTTTTAATTTTTTTTTTGGTTTAAAACTAGTCTCAATAAGGTGTACTTCACCTTTATTGATATGACTCTATGCGACAGGAAAAGTTTATCCTGATGGGTAGAATGTTTTCATATTGGCTTGTTTTTAAAAATGGTGATATAGCCTGATTAAAAAATCAGGATTTACTTATTTAGTCACAAAGACCTTAGGCTTTATAGCCCTACACGGAAGAAGAAAGGAAATTTCTTATACAGTGCATACAAGAAATTAAGTTAGAGGGACATAATTTCTTTTCTCTCATTTGTCTCGGTTTCCCAGCAGCGAACTTAGGTACTATTGCTTCTTTAAACAATCCGTAAAATCACGGTATTTTATAATATTATGTTGAGAAATAAAATAAAGTAGTTTCATATTTTTTCATTTTAGATTGGTGGTTTTGTAATGGCTTACATCTAATAACAAAGCTATCACTTCATAGCGACAGATCATGTCGTATTATATTATAACTCCGAAAAATTTCTCTTATTTTAAAAAAAAGAAAGGCACGGAGCTAAAGTCAATTTGTATTAGAGGTACCGCTAAGAACCCAGCAACCAGAAAGACTCCGCCCATGCCCCTATAGGATCACACGGGCGTAAGTCTGTCATTTAAGGTTGCTTTGAAAATTAGCGGTTTTCTAATACCTAAATAACAGCTTACGCTTGTTTCGTTAAAATTATTGAAGCTAAGATATAACTATTTTTTCAACCATAGATGAGGGAAACCGTAAAATCTGTGATCAATAGAATTGGAGGAAATAAACTCCATAAAAAGAAAATATTAGAAAATAGAAAGACTTATAGTATAGAAATTCCATAAATTCGACAGATTTGCAAATTATTAAGAGAATTTAAGTCTTTACAAAAAATATCATTAAAATTATAAATCTAGCAATTTTAAGTAGAGAAGATATAATAATTCTTAGGAAAAAATGTAAGTTTGTTATTATGTCCATGTATGTTACAAAGATGGTTCAGAATAAAAATAAAAGCACCTATTCAAGAGATTCAGGAAAACTATTGATAAGAATGGACCTAATATCAAACTGTTTTTACCGATGGATACGTTGGTAGTATTAAAGAAGAAAGAGAAGATGTTTCAAACAAACTTTTTGAATGATCATATATTTCAAATTTTATAAATATAAATTATCTTGACAAAGAATCTGACTATAATTTTGAATAATTATGAGAGATAACTTTACATCTAAAACAAAAGAGATTTTAGCAAAACGAGTGGCTTGGCGCTGTTCGTTTCCAGGATGTGGAAGAATTACTGTTGGAGCTGGTCATAAAGGTAATAATACTGTAATAAATTTAGGCGAGGCATGCCACATTTATGCTGCTGCTCCACTTGGCCCACGCTATAATGAATCTATGTCTCAAGAACAAAGAAGTTCTATTGATAATGGCATATGGTTGTGTAAACATCATGCAAAAATTATTGATTCTGATTACTATAATTATTCAGCAGAGACATTAATTCAATGGAAAATTCTTGCAGAAAAAAAGGCTTTTAATTTATTAGAAAATTTAGAGAAAGAAGTATTATATCATATTCCAACAACTTTTGTTGCTATTGGTAGTAATATTGTTATTGACGCAATTTGGAGATCTGCCAATGATGGAGTATGGATATTTGAAATTGTAAGCTTTATCCTTGGAGACATTAATGATGTCATTAATTTTAATGATAATGAATCTGTAATAAATAAATATATTATTATAGAAACACAAGGAGATGGGAGACTAATTTCAGGAAATCTAAACTGGGAATTCTTAGATAACAAATACACAGTTTCACTATCAACTTTCGAAAAATCTCAACGAACAACTCCTTACAACTTGGCAGATATATCAATGGGTTTTGAATTTGAAAATGGAGATTTTAAATTGGTGAAAGGAGAAGATGCTGCCAAGCAAGCAATAATGATCGCACTAAGTACAAATTTTGGCGATATGCACCATACACCTTTATTTGGCTCTTTTTTCTCATATTACTATTGGAGATTTAAAGATGATATTGTAAAATTAGAGCGACTAATAAAACTCGAAATTTCAAGATTAATATCTATTCCGTCTCAAGATAGACTAAATGGAGATGATAGTCCCCCACTAAATTTCATTAATAGGATACTAAAAATTGAGATAGTGAGTTTAGAATTAATTGATTTACAAATCCCTATTAAATTTAAACTTGAATGGGGAGATGGTAAATGCTGGGAGAGTTTAATTGAAATTCAAATTGGAGAAAAAAATAGATTTTTTTAATTTATAATACTATAACTAACCAATAAGATGGAAAATATAAAAATATCTTTTAAGCCGACAGAAAAAAATTTGTATGAAATTAAAAGTTGGATCGATTACCCTGAATCTAGTATGAGTACTATTTATAATTGTTATAAAAATAGCTCATTAATTGTTGCAACAGTTGATGATATAGCAATTGCATATTATGCTCTTAACATAAAAGAAGTTAGTGTTTTTATTTCGTTAGCAGAAGTCAAAACTAATCTTAGAGGTAATGGCATTGGGAAGCTAGTTCTTAATGAAATAGAAAAGAATCTACAGCATAGTAAGTTCAAAACATTATATTTATATTGTTCCCCAAAAGAATCTCAATTCTATTGGAAAAAGCAAGGTTTCGATTATTTTCCTGAAAACTCAAAGAAGAATAGAACTGATAAAGTAGAGATGTTTAAACTTATCAACCCTGTTCTCCAAATTGATAATGGTATTAGTATAGAGGGAGAGGAATATTTAGAAGTTTGGAATGATAAAAGTTGTTATGTAGAAAGTCAAAAACCTAGTTGGAAGTGGAAGATAGAATATTTAAATGCAGAATCAAGTATTTTAAAGGTTCCCTTTGTGTTTTTCGGAGATAGAAACTGGAAGATAAGATGGAGTAGGGGTAGTACAATTTTAAAAGAAAGTGACTATAAATATTTTGATAGACGAAATGAAGTCAGTGAATGTATGTACATAGAAAAGATGCCTAATCCCTAGAGAATCTTATGATACTCTAAATTTAATAATTAATATGAGAAGAACTATCATCTTTCAAAAATATTAAATCTGGATTTCATATCAATTTAAAAGACAGTGAATAGGATTTTTAAATAAAATGAAAGAGTTTGCCCCCCCCACTTTTTCAGTAAAACACTTCAATGAATTTTATGACTGTATATCAGTTTTTTATAACTATTTTCTGTTTCATTGATTATATTTAAAAATTCGTTGACTGAATATGTAGAGAGGTCAGGTATAAATTTACTTTGAATACATTTAGTTTCTCCAAAAGAGTTACTTACTAGTAATCGTAACAACAAAAATTCACTTATATCTTTATCAATGCAATAAATGTAGTTTTTGTGTTTCTTTTCAAAATGATTAACTGTGGACATTTTATAACCCATATCTTTTAGATCATTACCAAATAAAATATTTATACTTCTTTTCATTTGCTTATTATTTATACTGGGAGTTCAATTTCGTTTTCAATTCGAATTGCTTCATAAATTTCCAAATTTGAATTTAAGATTTCAATTGATACTACTAACGAATATGGGATTTCACTGTTAGATTTATCCCAGCCTTTATGACCTCTAATAGCGAAATTAATATCTTCTGGCAACTCATGCGATTTTATTATAGTCCAGTCTTTTTGAACAGTACTATTCGTTCTGCTAATTCCATCTACCTCGCCTCTTTTGTCACTTTTTATTTTCCAGTTCCAGCTTGACATCGCATTTCTAAAATCTCTGTCATAAGTCGTTACTTCATTTTCAATTTCTTTAAGAACATAGTCTTTAAATTCGTCAAACACTTCTCCAACTTTAGAACTTGTCCAATCTAGCCAAGAAGACAAATAAGATTTAGTTTTCTGTCTTGTTCTTCTTACTTTTGCAGTGTAAGAAACAGTCACTTCAATTAATATATCATATTCTTCTGCAGGAGACCTTAAAAACTCTGGAATCTTTAATGAATAAATATGTCCTTCTTCTGCCCTAATATTTCCAGTGTTATAAAAAGTTATACGTTGCTCATTATTTTTCGTTACCCTTTCCAGAGAAGGTATGCCGTAACCGAAATGTTTTATGCTAGTTGCAGAAGGGTTTTCAAAATATGGTTCCGGCAATCTAGCACCTTGCACTACTAATCCTCTTAATAAATTTACATTTTCTTCAGGATAAAGTTTCAAGAGTTGCGAAACAATATATGAAACTTTTGGAGTTGCAAATGAAGTTCCTACAATATCATTTCCAATTGCTGAACCTCCGTGTAAAGTAGAGCGTACTAGTTCTGGAGATAGTTCATTTTTAATTGAAACAATATTACCTATCTTAGAAATTCCTAGTCCTCCACCATATTCAACAACATCTGGTTTTATCATTCCCCATATACCCGTTCCAATTCTTGAAAAGGGCGATATAGTATTCTCATTTCCTAACGATTTAAAATCATCATCATCAAACGATATATGATTTATTGATCCTACAGTAATAGCAAAGCTACTTTGCGCAGGATTTGCAATTCTACAAAAAGGTTCATTTAAATAATCCGGATAATTTTTTCCTTCTTCTATATAGCGATTAATACCAAAACCTCTTTCATCACTAATTGAAATATTTCCAGCAGATATTAAAAATAGTATGTTTTTTTCATTTATAAGTGTGTCAATCGTGGCTGCCCAAGATGACATATGTTTAGTCCTAGATGGTAAACAAGAATTTACGGAAAGGTTAAACACTCTACAATCTTCATTGTCAGCAATTATTTCCTGCATTAGTTGGGCAGGAAGTTTATCCGTAAGTTTATTATCCTGATTTAAAATTCTTAGATTTCTTATATAGCAAGGGAGTTGATACGGATTGGAGACATTACTAATGCCGTATGGGTACAAAATTGCTCCTGCTACACGAGTTCCGTGCCCCCCACCTTTTACATAATCTGCCGTAGAAGTGTCTCCGATAATATAAGATTTTGAGTTCTCAGAAATTATAGCTGAGGAAATATATTTATTCCCTTCCATTATACCACTATCAATCACTCCTATTTCAGGGGCGTTTTCTTCTGGTTCAATAATTTCAATTTCGAATATTTCAGTTTCTTCAGATTCTGAATTTACACCTACAATTTCATCAACCTCTGAAACTTCAAAAACAAAAGGATAGTTTAATACTAAGTCTTTTAGACCCTTTCCATTAATTTCAACTTCGCAACAAAAACTATCTTCCAAATCAATAAGATTGCTGGTAATAGTACCGTAGTAATTAATAAATTCTTCAAATTCATCTTGTCTTTGAAGAAACCTTTCATCACGCGCGATAAGTTCTTGAGTATGTTTTTCCAACCTTCCTACATAACCCTGCTTATTTGGATCTGGGGCTTTTGCCAGCGGTTTGTCAAATGCAACCCCAATCTCTAATTTATAAATAGTACTTTCATCAACACTTTGCCATATAGATTTTAAATAGTCCGAAAGTATATGATCAGGCTTCCATTGATTGCCATCTATAATTTCCCAAAATTCTGCTATTTGACCTCCTCCGTGTTCGGCAATTAAAAATTTATTTATCTTTTCGTCCAAAGACGCAAAACTATCTAGAGAAGCACCTATAATATAACCATCATCTTCTTCTGAAATTATTTCTATTCCAAATTGTTTTAAATCAAAATCGTAATTAATTAATTTTGGATTTATTTTAAGAAAAATAGGTATAATATCAGCATCTAGAGGAGCCAAACCATTTTGTTCTCTTACCGATAATTCATTATTCCAATCAGTCTTTAATTGAGTAGTTTTGTTCAGTAAATTACCAGAATGACTTCCTCGATTACGCTTATTTTCCTCTGTAATTGGGTTATTGTTAGGGCCTCCATTTAAACGAGGTTTCCCTGAAACCTTTTGAAGGAATTGTAGATGAGGGAATTTTTCCATAAAACTATTTGTTAAAAGCTAAGTTTTCCTCCAGTGCTTTGTCCAAATCATTTACAGAAATATCTTTGCTAGAATTTATAATAGATTTTTTTGCGGCATCATTTGCTATTTTAACAACAAGTGCATATGATAATCCTTGCATCTTAGATGCACATTTATTAAGATCAATCTCTTTACTAAGTCTTAGAGCTGAAAATGTTATTTTAAGTAAATCAATGATTTCATTTTCATTTGGCCTAGGTAATTCAATGATTTCATCAAACCTTCTAAATAAAGCCTTATCTAAACTACCTTCTAAATTTGTTGTGGCGATTAAAATTCCTTGACCTTTGTACTCTTCCAGAAGTCCTAAAACTATGTTGACAATTCGGTGGATTTCTCCAATATCATTAGATTTTGAATCTCTTTGCTGTCCTATAATATCAAACTCATCTAAGAGCAATACGCAAGGGTAGTTTTCGATACTTTCAAACAACTTATTGAGATTTGAAGCTGATTCCCCTAAATAAGAAGAGATTATTGTGTCGAAACGAACTTTATAAAAAGGTAGGCCTAAATCCCAAGCAATTCTTTCAGCTGTCATACTTTTTCCGCACCCTGAACTACCATATAAAAGTATTTTTTGACGGGGTCTAAGACCGTGGTGAGCTAATCTTTCTCTTGCTATATATTCTTTTTCAATCCTCAAAACTTTTTCTTCTACAGAAGGGGCAAGAACCATATCGTGTCTTAAAAAATCATTTTCGATATGAGTAGCTAGAGGTAACTTATACCTTCTGTCCGCAGGAATAGAAAATGTTTCGTCTTTACTTTTAGTGAGTTTTAATACTTGTGATCTATTTGGTTCAATAACTTTTGCAAGATTGCCTTCTAAAATTGTATCAAGTCTATCTGCCAATTTCAAATGTCCCTTTTTTCTTTCATCCTCAATAATAGAATAAGCTATCCTTACCAGAGGCTCTTCTTTGTTGCCTTCGATAGATTTAAATAATCTGGTAAGTAGGGTCTGGTTCATAGATTATGTGTAATTTTAAATTGCAAATTTAAGCATTCAAATTTACATTCTAAATATATAATAATTTAAGGTAAATTAAAAAATAATAATCCACCTCTTAATTTACAAAAAAACTTTATCTAAATGAGCTGATTGGATTGCAGCTTAAATAATGTGAAATCTCGTCAATTAATAAGATATCTGCGTAGCTATTGACAAAATTCTACAATTTGAATTAGCACCTTAACTGGCATCTAAGATTAGAAAAACCTGTAAATTAGTGGTTTACAGGTTTTAAAGTGGAGTTGGAGGGATTCGAACCCTCGTCCAAACAAGCAATACATAAGCTTTCTACATGCTTATTCTACCATTGGTTTTCGACTGATAGCAGAGGATAGACACCCAACTACAAGCTTATCTTCTGAATTTTTCGAGCTTTAGCCAAAGCTTCTAAAGCCTTATTTCCGCATTCCTATATCCCAGAATCAAACGCCGCAGAACAGAGCATTTGTGGAATATCTTGCTTCCCTACTGAAATCTTCGGGAAAACGCTTGATCTACTATACTTCGATATTAAGCTGCAAGAGCGAACTCTTCGTTGCCAGTTAAAATTTTGTAGCAAGGGATTATAGAGATCGCGCTACGGTTCTCTGCATGCTTACTTACCCATTGGTCTTGCTGTCGAAACCAGTCAACCCCATGAATAAAGTGAATGCAAAGATAATGCTTTTTGTTTACATTTCATTAATATGCGTGTTTTTAAATGAGAATTGATCATATATTAAATGAATTGAATTCGTTGGAATTTGAATATGTAGTCATTGTGGATAAAAAATTTATTATGTGTTAACTGCCTTTAATACTGGGTTTGTTAAAAGACTTCATGTGGAGTAGTCATTGTTTGTAGTATTATATTTTGTGTTGTGAGAAAAATTGTTTAGTTTTGCAATCCAAAATGAGATGTAAAATATGTTAATAATTCCAGTAAAAGATGGTGAATCCATCGACAGAGCTTTAAAAAAATACAAGAGAAAATTTGATAAAACAGGAACTGTTCGTCAATTAAGATCTAGACAAGCTTTTATCAAGCCTTCTGTAACTTTGAGACAATCTAAGTTGAAAGCTGCTTACAAGCAAAGAGCGCTTAGCAAAGAAGAGCAGGCTTAAGATTTTTTCTTAACCATATATTAATTCACTTCTTAAATTCTTATATTTGAGGAGTGAATTTTTATTTTTATACCTATGATGCTGGAAAAGTTTTTAGAATACTTACAATTCGAAAAAAGATATTCTCCTCATACCGTTACAAGCTACAAAAAAGACCTTGAAGACTTTTCCCATTTCTATCTTCGAACAGAATCCTCCGACAATTTAGCCAAAGCAGACAAGAAAATTATCCGAAATTTTATTGTTGAACTAAGTGAAAATGATATTTCCAAAAGAAGTATCAATAGAAAATTGTCCTCTCTTCGTAGTTTTTATCTTTATCTTTTAAAAATAGGTGAAATTAGTGTTTCTCCTACAGAAGGTATCTCTTCCCTAAAATTTTATGCTGAAAAACAGATTCCTATGTCTAAAGAGGAAATGGAAGACCTTAATGATAAGGTATTTGAACAGATGCATGATGTGCTTGAAAAATGTATTATGGAGGTGCTTTATCAAACAGGGATGCGTAAAGCTGAGCTTTGTGGCCTGATATTTGAGAATGTTGATTTATATGGAAATGAATTAAAAGTAATAGGAAAGGGAAATAAAGAAAGGGTAATTCCTATTTCCAATGAATTGTCTGAACTTCTTAAAAGTTATCTGGAAATAAGAAATCCACAGACAGAATTTAAATCATATTTTTTCGTGAATAAGAAAGGGAAAAAACTCGGTGAAAAATTTGTTTATGTGGTAGTTAATAAGTACCTTAGTCTTATAACAACGAAAGAAAAAAAAAGTCCTCACATCCTTCGGCATAGCTTTGCTACACACGTTTTGGATAATGGGGCGGAGATCTCCAAAGTGAAAAAAATATTAGGGCATTCCAGTCTTGCCAGTACTCAAGTCTATACGAATGCTAATATTGAACAATTGAAAAAAGTGTTTAATCAGGCTCACCCTCGAGCATCAAAAAAAGAAGAATTATGAAGATTTCAGTTCAATCAATTGGTTTAACACCACACGAACCACTAGAGTCACACATTGACAAAAAAGTAAGCAAATTGGATACCTTTTATGACAAAATTCAGGAGTGTAAGGTATTTTTAAAAGTAGAAAATAACGCTGATAAAGCCAATAAAACTGCTGAGATTATTTTGGCGGTTCCGGGAGACGATATTGTAGTAAAGAAGACATCCGCGAGTTTTGAAGAAAGTTTGGATCTTTGTGTTGATACAGCTAAAAAGCTACTAATCAAGAAAAAAGAAATGGCTTAGAAAAAAAAGTTAAAAAAAGTTTATAAAATATTTGAGAATTCAAAAAATCCGTTCTATATTTGCACTCGCAAAAAAGGAACAGCGATCTTTTGAATTCTTTTTTATATTTGCCTCCATAGCTCAGTTGGCCAGAGCACGTGATTTGTAATCTCGGGGTCGTGGGTTCGAATCCCTCTGGAGGCTCATAAAATATAAACTTTTGGGGAGATTCCAGAGTGGCTAAATGGGACTGACTGTAACTCAGTTGCTTCGGCTTCGTAGGTTCGAATCCTGCTCTCCCCACTTTATATTTTTATAAAAAAACTTGCAAGATTAAATAAGTTTTCTTAGTTTTGCACAGCGTTTACCAATAGTTTTGGAAACAAAATTGCGGAAGTAGCTCAGTTGGTAGAGCGTCAGCCTTCCAAGCTGAATGTCGCGGGTTCGACCCCCGTCTTCCGCTCAAAAAATTACCTGATAAAAGTGATTTTTTTTAACACTGAAATCTGTAGAGTAGAGTTTCTCAATCAATTTCAGTCTTTTATTAAAATGCCTCCATAGCTCAGTTGGCCAGAGCACGTGATTTGTAATCTCGGGGTCGTGGGTTCGAATCCCTCTGGAGGCTCATTTTAATATAAAATATCTGGGGAGATTCCAGAGTGGCTAAATGGGACTGACTGTAACTCAGTTGCTTCGGCTTCGTAGGTTCGAATCCTGCTCTCCCCACATTTTATATTATTAAAAAAGTTGCAGGATTAAATAAGTTTTCTTAGTTTTGCACAGCGTTTACCAATAGTTTTGGAAACAAAATTGCGGAAGTAGCTCAGTTGGTAGAGCGTCAGCCTTCCAAGCTGAATGTCGCGGGTTCGACCCCCGTCTTCCGCTCAAAAAAATCACGCTACTCAGTGTGATTTTTTAGTTGATGCCGACTTAGCTCAGCGGTAGAGTGCTTCCTTGGTAAGGAAGAGGTCACGGGTTCAAGTCCCGTAGTTGGCTCTCGATTTTCCCGAATTTCTTCGGGATTTTTTTATGCCCAAACTTATTATAAAAAATAAAGGAAAATCAATTTTATCCTTAAGAAGATCTTATCGTTAAACACTTGCTTAGGTAAGATGTCTAATTTACTCCATCTTCAACATTTTCACTCATGTATTTTAAATATTGAATTTGATGCCTGAAAACTTTTAATTCCTCTATAGAATAACAATCATAAAATTTTCGTTAAATTCGTGTAAAATAAATTTTTGATGAATATTCTTTTATTAGAAGACGATCTCATTCTGTCTGCAGAACTTTGCAGATTTTTAGAATCAAATAATTTTAACTGTGATAAGATCTATGACGGAGAAACTTTTCTCCGCCAGATAAAAAATAATACTTACGATCTCTATCTGCTGGATATTAATGTTCCAAAAATAAATGGACTTGATGTCTGCCAGACGATCCGTTCTTTTGATAAAAATACTCCCATCATCATCATTTCTGCCTATGGAGATATTTCTGATAAAAAAGATGCTTTCACCCGATTGGCTGATGATTATCTTGTAAAACCATTTCAGTTTGAAGAACTTCTTTTAAGAATTAATTCTTTGCTGAGACGGAAAGCTCCTTCTGATAATTCCGATCAGGAGATCATAAGAATTGATGATCTTATTATCAACAAAACAGAGCAGAAGGTCTATCGTGGAGGAAATGAAATAACCCTTACTTTAAAAGAATTTCAGCTACTGGTTTACCTTGCAGAAGCGCAGGGAAGAACCGTTTCAAAGCAGCAGATTACAGAACATGTATGGGAACACAATTTTAATACGAATACCAATACGGTAGAAGTGTATATCAATTTCCTGAGAAAGAAAATTGATAAAGATTTTAAAATTAAACTGATCCATACCCGTTCTGGATTCGGATATTACTTAAGTCCATTATAAATGTCTTTAAAAAGAAAGATAGCTTTAACGATCAGTATCGCCTTTTCATTACTTTTTGGAATGGTGATGGCCGTTATTTATTTATCTTTTAATGATTTTAGAAGGGATGAGTTTAAAGAACGATTCAGGCAAAGGCTTGAATTTACTTCCCATTTTATTTCAAAATCTAAAGATTTTGAAGAAGAGGCACCTGTTTTTTTCAATGAAAATTCTGATAATATTCTTTTAAATGAAAAGATTTTAATTTTCAACGAGAAAAAAGAATTGATCTACAGTACCATCAAAGACCGGAATGTCATCTGGGACAGTGCAATGCTTAAAGAGCTGGATAAAAAGAAGGTTATCTATACCGAAAAGACCGTTCCGGAGATCTATGCCGCACTCAGGACAATTAATGGAGAAAACTATTATATCCTTACAAGTGCCTTTGATACCAATGGAAAATCAAAGTTGGGATATCTTAAATATCTTTTGGTTACAGCCTATGTGATGAGTACGATGCTTATTGGTTTCTTCAGTTATTATTTTGTGGAAAAGTTCCTTCGTCCGTTGGAGGATCTGAACAAAGAAATTTCTGAAGTTACAGCTCATAAACTGACCACACAGATTCCTGTTGAACAGTCTAATGATGAAGTGAGCGTTTTGGCAAAATCATTTAATACAATGATTGGAAGGCTGGATGATGTATTCCAGTCTCAAAAAGATTTTACGGCCAGTGCTTCCCATGAGATCAGAACTCCTATAACAAGGATGGCTTTTCAGTTGGAGAACCTGATTAAGTTTGAAGAACATTCTCCTGAAACATTGTCTTCTTTACAACAAATTCAGAGAGATGTATACCAGTTGTCGGATTTGACGAATTCACTTTTACTCCTTACAAAATTTGATAAAGAAAATATCCAGAGTATTTATGAAGAAGTGAGGATTGATGAAGCTATCTTTGAAGCTTTTGAAGCAGTAGAGAAAAGTTATCCACACCTTAAGCTGGATTTCATGATTAATGAAGACAGTTCAGAAAATGCTTTTTTGACGATAAAAGGGATTCAGTCACTACTGGTGATTGTATTTATTAATTTGTTTAAAAATGCAGCTGTATATTCAGATAATTCCGAAGTGAACGTCATGATTACTGAAACCAATGAGAATCTTTCCATTGAAGTTATTTCCCACGGAAATACCATTTCTGAAGAAGAGCAGACGAAACTATTTGAAGCTTTTACAAGAGGAAATAATGCCCAAAATATATCAGGATCAGGACTTGGTCTTAGAATTGTAAAAAGAATCCTGGAATATCACGATGCTGATATCATATATTCTTCTCCTAAAGACTATATTAATAAATTTACCCTGTTTTTTAAAAAATAGAAATAAAAGCAACTGAATACAAAAAAGCAGTTGCTTTTTTGTTAAACTCTGGATTGGATTTTTAATACAAAATTCAACAATTGGAGAAAAATATACTTTATTTCTTCAATGGATTTTCTTTGAAACGGTCTGTTCAAGCCTATTTTAATATTTTTTTAAGCGTCATTTAAGTTTCTTTTAATCGCATCAAAGCAATTTTGTATTTTAAAAAGAAAAATAATGAACAGAATTGCAGTGCTGTGCCTCGCCGTTTCCTCATTCGTGGCGGCACAACAGCAGATGTCTCTTTTGGAATGCGAAGAATCTTTTCAGAAGAACAACCTCCAGCTGCTCGCCGAACAATACAACATTAATATGGCTGATGCGGATATTCTGCAGGCTAAAATCTGGCAATTGCCCCAATTGAGCGGGCAGGTTAATGCATATAACCCTAAGGATAAAAAGCTTTTTGATATAGCACACTCAAAAGGAGCAGGAGTTACACAGTTGATCTATATGGGAGGTAAAAAGAAAAATGAAATCGCTTTTGCCAAATCCAATAAAGAACTTGTCCAACTTCAGTTTTCACAATTGCTGGTTGATTTAAGATCCCAGCTTCGTTCTGCCTATTTCAATCTTTACTACGAAAAACTGAAATTAGAAAATACCAACAGGCAATTAGGGTATATGAATGAACTTTTAAATGCCTATCGTGTACAGTCGGCAAAAGGAAACGTTTCCCTTAAAGATGCCGTAAGATTACAAAGCATAGTAATTCAGCTGAATCATGATAAACTGGAGATCAATA
The DNA here is from genome assembly GCF_004119445.1 of Chryseobacterium sp. CH21. Lineage (GTDB taxonomy): Bacteria > Bacteroidota > Bacteroidia > Flavobacteriales > Weeksellaceae > Chryseobacterium. The sequence goes on from NZ_QICI01000034.1 coordinate 49,678, forward strand.
AAAATATTCTTGATTTTGAACAGAATTTAAAAGTTTTAACAGGAGTTTCAGAAGAAATAGAACCAATAATGTCGGAAGCCGAAGCCAAAGAAGCTCTGGCAGCACAGCCATTCGGTGATGAAAATGAACTGAAAAGCAAAGCGCTGGAAAATAATGCTGATTATCAGTACAACTTGAAACTCATAGATAACAGTAAGCTGTATGCACAATGGCAGAAATCATTGAATGTACCGGATCTTACGGTTGGAGCAGCATGGGATCAGGCAGGAGGAACTTTTAATAATGAAACGAATCTGACTTTGGGAATTCCTTTGCCTTTATGGAAAGCAAATCAGGGGAATGTGGTGAAAGCAAATTATGCCATTCAGCAGAATCAGAAAAATGCAGACTTTCAAAAGCTGACCCTTGAAACGAAAGTTCAATCTGCTTATAAAACCTGGAAAGCACAATATGATCAGCTTCAGGATGTAAAAACCACAGATCTCCAGAATATGGAACTTGTCTACAACGGAATGCTGACCAATTTTAGAAAAGGAAATGTAACTCTAATTGAATTCACAGACTTTATGGACAGTTATAGAGAGACAGCCCTTCAGATCTATGATATGAAAAATGAAATCATGCAGTCGGCGGAGCAGCTTAACCAACTAATACAAACGAAAATTTTCTATTAAAATGATGAAAACATATATTATCCCCGCATTGATGGTCCTTTCATTAATAGCCTGTTCCAAAAAAGAGGAAGAAAAAAATATTCACGCCAAAAAAGGATTTGAGCTGAGTAACACGATGCTCAGTTCTATTTCTTTAGCAAAAGTTGAAAAAAAGAATATAGAAGATGAATACAGCTTTTACGGGAAGATTTCTGCAGATAAAAACAGTTATATAGACGTTTATCCGCTGGTAGGAGGGAATGTGATGAGTGTAAATGTAGAATTGGGTGATTATGTGAAAAAAGGGCAGATACTGGCAACCATAAGAAGTACTGAGCTTGCAGAAATTCAAAAAGATGTAAGCGATGCAAAAACAGATTTGGTAGTGGCTAAAAATAATCTTCGTGTTTCTAAAGAACTTTACGAAGGAAAACTAAATACGGAAAGAGATGTCCTGGAAGCCAAAAGCCAGTTACAAAAAGCCGAAGACCAATTGCAGAGAGCAACAGCAGTGAGCACCGTTTACAATGTGAAAACCGGAAATATCTACAGTGTTGTAGCACCTATCAACGGTTATATTGTTCAGAAAAGTATCAATAAAGATATGCAGCTGAGAAGCGACAGAAGTGATAATATCTTTGATGTAGCCAATACCACTAATGTATGGGCCATCATGAATGTCAACGAATCTGATATTGATAAAATTAACCTTGGAATGAAAGCCCAGGTATCCACACTTTCTTATCCGGATAAAATTTTTGACGGAAAAATTGATAAAATATTCAAGATTATTGATCCCCAGACCAACGCCATGCAGGCCAGAGTGGTATTGGATAATGCCAATGGACTGCTGATTCCGGATAGTAAGGCTACGATAAAAGTTTCCAGCCTGGAAAACAATACTACATTGGCGGTTCCATCCAAAGCCGTGATCTTTGATGATAATAAAAGTTTTGTAGTGATTTTTAAATCCAGAACAGATGTGAAAATCAGAGAAATCAAAGTATTGAAACAGGTAGGAGAGGTCACCTATATTGCAGAAGGCCTGAAAGAAGGAGAAGAAGTGATTACTAACAATCAGTTGCTGATCTATCGTTCACTGAATAGTTAGTCTTATTAAACCATTAAGAATGTTCACATTTTTCTTTAACGGCTTTTTTAGGTCATCAATGTATCAATCATGAATAAATTCATAAAAAATATAATCGCTTTTTCATTAAAAAATAAAGCATTTACCTTTATCTGGGTAGCGATTTTAGCCATCTCTGGTTTTATAAGTTTCAAAAATATGCCTATTGAAGCTTTTCCGGATGTAACCAATACCCAGATTGTCATCATCACTCAATGGAATGGGCGTAGTGCAGAAGAAGTAGAACGTTTTGTCACTACCCCCATCGAATTGGCGATGAGCCCGGTTCAGAAGAAAACAAGTGTGAGAAGTACCACCATGTTTGGACTTTCCATTGTTAAAATTCTGTTTGACGATGGGGTGGATGATACTTTTGCCAGAAATCAGGTCAATAACCAGTTAAGAACCATTAGCCTTCCTGATGAGGTAGACCCCGAAGTACAGCCACCCTACGGGCCAACCGGTGAGATTTTCAGATATACCCTGGAAAGTAAAACAAAAGACTCCCGAACCCTGCTTACCCTCCAAAACTGGGTGATAGACCGTGCTTTAAGAGGAGTTCCGGGTGTTGCAGATATCAACGTTTTTGGAGGACAGGATAAAGTTTTTGAACTAAGTATCGATCCGAGAGCATTGGATAAATACAACCTGACTCCCCTTCAGGTATATGATGCTGTCACGAAAAGTAACCTGAATGTAGGAGGAGATGTGATTGAAAAAAATGGCCAAGCCTACGTAGTAAGAGGTATTGGTCTCGTAAAATCAGTAGCGGATATTGGAAATATTACCATTCAGAATGACAGTGGAAACCCTGTTTTGGTAAAAAATGTAGCAGAAGTTCATGAGAGCTCTATGCCTAGAGTAGGGCAGGCTGCGCTGAATCATCATGATGATACGGTGGAAGGAATCGTTGTCATGAGAAAAGGGGAGAACCCAAGAGAAGTCTTAATAGGAGTAAAGGCTAAAATTAAAGAACTTAACGAAAAAGTACTTCCAAAAGATGTCAAGATGGTTACATTCTATGACCGCGACAATCTGATGGATTTTACAACCCACACCGTAATGCACAACCTTATTGAAGGAATTGTACTCGTAACGGTAATCGTTTTAATATTTATGGCAGACTGGAGAACAACCCTGATTGTTTCCATCATTATTCCTCTGTCCTTGCTGTTTGCCTTTTTATGTTTAAAACTGGCCGGGATGAGTGCTAACCTGCTTTCATTAGGAGCGGTAGACTTTGGAATTATCATTGACGGAGCCGTCGTCATGGTGGAAGGCCTCTTCGTAATGCTTGATCATAAAGCGAAGCGTTACGGAATGGAGAAGTTTAATAAACTCGCAAAAGGTGGCTGGATCAAGCAGACCGGAACCGGATTAGGAAAAGCGATCTTCTTTTCAAAATTAATTATCATCACCTCTCTGATTCCTATCTTCTCATTCCAGAAAGTGGAAGGGAAAATGTTTTCTCCTTTGGCTTTTACACTGGGATTTGCATTAATGGGAGCTTTGATATTCACCTTAACATTGGTTCCTGTTCTTTCACACATTCTTTTAAATAAAAATGTAAGAGAAAAAAATAATCCGTTTGTTAACTTCTGGGACAGAATCGTTTTAAAAGGCTTTAATTTAACATTCAAGCACAAAAAGATGAGTATGATTGTGGCAATTTCCTTTTTGGCTGTCACTTTATTCTCAGGTAAATTTTTAGGAACAGAATTCCTTCCGCAATTGAATGAAGGGTCATTGTGGATTACTGCAGAAATGCCAATGAGTTCCTCACTAAAAGAATCTCTGAAAACAGCAGATCTTTTAAAGAAAGATATTATGAGCTTTTCCGAAGTGACAGATGTTCTGGCACAAACAGGAAGAAGTAATGACGGAACAGATCCCAACGGATTCGGATTTGTACAGTTCGCCGTAAACCTTAAGCCAAGGGAAGAATGGAAACGTAAAATTACTTACGATGAATTGATCAATGAAATTGACAAAAAGCTAAGAAGTTATCAGGGAATTACTTTCAATTATTCCCAACCTATTTCGGATAATGTAGCAGAAGCGGTAGCTGGTTTTAAAGCAGAAAACGGAATCAAAATCTATGGTGATAATCTGGAAACCCTGGACAAGCTAGCTCATGAAGTTTTATTAAAGATTAAAGATGTAAAAGGGGTAAAAGATCCGGGAATAATTAAAAATATCGGCCAGCCGGAAGTAAGTGTTGTTTTGGACAGAGATAAAATGGCCGCTTACGGAGTAATGCCCGCAGATGCACAAGCTGTATTGGAAATGGCGTTTGGAGGAAAAACGGCTTCAGAAATGTTTGACGGGGAAAGAAAATTCCCGATCCGTCTTCGTTATTCCCAGGAATACAGAACCAATGAAAATGATATTGCCGCTTTGATGGTTCCTACACAGGATGGAGCAAAAATTCCATTAAAAGAAATAAGTACCATCGTTAAAGACAATGGAGCCGCATTTATTTACAGAGACAATATCAAACGATATATTGGAGTTAAATTTTCCATTCGTGATCGGGATTTGGGAAGTACAATTGCCGATGCTCAGAAAAAAGTGGAAACCATTGAACTCCCGGACGGGTATTCTGTAGGGTGGACAGGCCAGTTTGAAAACCAACAGCGTGCCTCGCACAGGTTGGCACAGGTAGTGCCTGTGAGTATTTTAATGATTTTCTTCCTGTTGTTTATTCTGTTTGGAAATATGAAAGATTCTCTTCTTGTATTAGCGAATGTACCATTTGCTTTGATAGGAGGGATTATAGCCCTGCATGTTACCGGAATCAATTTTGGAATCTCTGCCGGAGTAGGGATGATTGCCCTTCTGGGAATCTGTATCCAGAACGGGGTAATTCTTATCACGGAGTTTCACCAGAACGTTAAAGAGGGGATGGACATAGATACTGCGATATTAAATGGGGTAAAATCCAGAACCAGACCTGTAATTATGACAGCTCTTATGGCTTCTATCGGATTAATGCCGGCAGCTTTGTCTACAGGAATCGGATCGGAATCCCAGAAACCTCTGGCAATTGTTATTATCGGAGGACTGATTACCGCAACAGTGCTTACCCTGCTTATTTTCCCGATTATCTTCTGGATCTTCAACAGAACGAAAAAGCTCAGCCAAATGTAAATTATCTTTCATTTATATTAGTCAGAAGCGCGGAAAACAAAGTTTTCCGCGCTTCTCCATTATTGAAATAAAAAAAGGATGAGTTTAAAATCCTAACCCCACTGTAAAAGCTTTTACGGTATTTGGGTAATCGGAAACAGAAGTAGCCGCTCCGGTTGTTGTATTAATAGAGTAAATTTTTGTAGAAGAACCTATCGATGCCATTAAATAAGCTTTTTGGCTCATACTCCCAATATCAAAACCATTAGCATTGGTAATGTTGATTCCTAAAGAACCGGTTTCAACTAAAGTTCCGTTATTGGGTGGGTTTTGCTGATACAATTTGTCTGTATTATGATCAATGACAAATAGAGTAGTTGAGGTGGCTCCTGCAATGTTATTCGTATAAGCAGCAGCACTTATCATTGGACTTCCCGGATTTAATGCAAGATCTACGGCCGCAATTGTTCCGTCATTAGGATTAAGGCGGAGATTTTGTCCTGTATTACTCACGACTCTTATTCTGTCCACAGTGGGATTAAAGTCAAATCCGAAATCAGTTCCGGAAAGCAAGGTTGAGAATGGAGAAGCTCCCACAGCAGTAGCAGCACCTGTACCTAAATTAATCGTATACATTCTGCTTGAGCTTCCCAAAGCATACAATTGTCCGTTGGCAGGACGGAAATCTATTCCTAAAATATTCTCACCACTTTGTAATCCTGCTATTGTTTTTGAAACAGGCATCGGACTGTTTGGATTAAAAATTTGAAGATTATTTGAATTATCAATTGCATAAGCTACCGGTTCAGTAGGAATAGCAATATCAATCACTGCCTGTTGAAGAGAACCAATATAGGTTGCCTTGCCATTATTCAGATCCAGAATATGAAGTTTTTCATTTAAAGATAATAGGGCTGTGCTGTTATCATATTTGATGTCAAAAGCAGACTGCCCTGTAAAAGTGGTTCCAAGACTTCCTACCTCTACTAAAGTTCCATTGTTGGGAGGATCCTGTTTGTATAATTTTCCTAGCATCGGATCAATGTCATATAAAACAGTAGTGGAAGCTCCAGCCTTACTGTTAGTGTATGCTAATCCCGTTATGGAAGGGTTTCCTGTTCCGTTAATATTGAGATCGGTGGCAGCAACAGCTCCGGTTTCCGGGTGTAAACGCAGATTTTGTCCGGTATTACTCACTAAACGGATTCTATCAACAGTTGGGTTGAAATCAATGGAAGCTATTGTTCCGGAGATCATGGGCGTAAAAGCAGTTGAGCTTACCACTCTTGCTGAAGCATTAGAGGTATTGATGATATATAATTTGCTGGCATTTGATAATGCGTACAATTCTCCCGTGGCGGGTCTGAAATCGATGCTTAGCAATTTTTCTCCGGAGGTAACCCCTGTTACCGCTGTTTTTGATGAGAAAGTTTTGGGATTATTGGAATTAAAACAAACCAGTTCATTCATTGCGGTAATTCCATATACCATAAGATCCGGGCCTTGAGGTGTCATATTTTCTGGCATCATGTTTTCCTCCGAATTATCGCAGGAAAATAATATTGTAGTAGCCAGCAGGGCTAAACACATGTGTAATAGTTTTCTCATAATATTAATTTTTAGTTGTTGTTTTTATATGTACGAGAAAAAGATAAGAATGGATTTACGAATATAATTATCAGTTTTTTTTTGTTCTATATTGTATTCATAATTAATGAGATAGTTTATAATTTTAATAAAACATTTCTAAGGATTTTTTTCAATCCGGAAAAATGTGTAAATTTGCAGTCTCAATACGTTAAATATAAGGTTTGTCCTTCACTGGATGAGAATATTGAAAGTTTTTTTAATAAAAAGTTTTTGGTATTTAAAAATTCATTATATTTGCACACCGAAAATTTGAAAAACAATAAATAAATAATTTTAAATCATGGCAAAGGAAACGTTTAATCGTAACAAACCACACTTGAACATTGGTACTATTGGTCACGTTGACCATGGTAAAACTACTCTTACAGCTGCTATTTCTGCTGTATTAGCTAGCAAAGGTCTTGCTGAGAAAAAAGACTTCTCTGCAATTGACTCTGCTCCAGAAGAAAAAGAAAGAGGTATTACTATCAATACTGCTCACATCGAATACGAAACTGAAAAAGACACTATGCTCACGTTGACTGTCCAGGTCACGCCGACTATGTTAAGAACATGGTAACTGGTGCTGCTCAGATGGATGGAGCTATCGTAGTATGTGCTGCAACTGATGGTCCTATGCCTCAGACTAGAGAACATATCCTACTTTGCCGTCAGGTAAACGTACCTAGAATCGTTGTTTTCATGAACAAAGTTGACATGGTAGACGATCCTGAGTTGTTAGAGCTTGTTGAAATGGAACTTAGAGACTTATTGTCTACTTACGAATTTGACGGAGATAACTCTCCAGTAATTCAAGGTTCTGCTCTAGGTGCTCTTACGGCTGCTACTGCATCTCCTGCTAACACAGAAGATAAGTGGTTCAAAAGCGTAGAAGAATTAATGGATGCTGTTGATACTTGGATCGAGCAACCACCAAGAGATACTGATAAGCCATTCTTGATGCCAATCGAAGACGTATTCTCTATTACAGGTAGAGGTACTGTAGCAACTGGTAGAATCGAGGCTGGTGTTATCAACACTGGAGATCCAGTTGATATCGTAGGTATGGGTGACGAAAAATTAACTTCTACTATTACAGGAGTTGAGATGTTCAGAAAGATCCTAGATAGAGGTGAAGCTGGAGATAACGTAGGTCTATTGTTGAGAGGTATTGAAAAAACTGACATCAAGAGAGGTATGGTTATCGCTAAGAAAGATTCAGTTAAGCCACACAAAAAATTCAAAGCTTCTGTTTATATCCTTTCTAAAGAAGAAGGTGGACGTCACACTCCATTCCACAACAAGTACCGTCCTCAGTTCTACGTAAGAACTACTGACGTTACAGGTGAGATCTTCTTACCAGAAGGTGTAGAAATGGTAATGCCTGGTGATAACTTAGAGATCACTGTAGAATTGTTACAACCAATCGCTCTTAACGTAGGTCTTAGATTTGCAATCAGAGAAGGTGGTAGAACAGTTGGTTCAGGTCAGGTTACTGAAATCATAGACTAATCATCTTAAAAATATAAAAAGCTTCCGTAAGGAATTTCTTTACGGAGCTTTTTTTAACTACGGGCATCGTCCAATGGTAGGATACCGGTCTCCAAAACCGTTGATCAGGGTTCGAATCCTTGTGCCCGTGCAAATATAAATTATGAGTTCATTTGTCGATTTTTTAAAAGGTTCTTATAACGAATTCAGACATAAGGTTGAATGGCCAAAATGGGCTGACCTTCAGTCTTCTACAATCGTAGTGACTATTGCGACAGTGATTCTGGCATTATTTACCTTTGGAGTTGATGAATTGTTTTCAAAAGCAATCAGCAACATAATAGGAATGCTAATCAACTTGTTCAATTAATAATTAAGTATTTTCCCATAATGAGCGAATTGAAATGGTATGTGCTGAAAGCTATCAGCGGACAGGAAAATAAAGTGAAAAACTATATTGAGACAGAAATCAAACGTCTAGGGTTTGAGCAGTACGTTACTCAAGTGGTTATTCCTATGGAAAAGGTAATCCAAATTAGAAACGGTAAAAAAGTTCCTAAAGAAAGACCTTACTACCCTGGCTACTTGATGATTGAAGCTGACCTGATGGGAGAGATTCCTCACGTTATCAAGAATATCCCTGGTGTTATTTCTTTCTTAAGCTTAACAAAAGGCGGTGATCCTGTTCCAATGAGAAAATCTGAGGTTAACAGAATGCTTGGAAGAATGGATGAACTTTCAGAATTCGCAAGCGATGTTGAAATTCCTTATGTAGTAGGTGAAAATGTGAAAGTAATCGACGGACCTTTCAACGGATTCAATGGTACAGTTGAGAAAATCCTTGAAGACAAAAAGAAAATTGAAGTTTCTGTATTGATCTTCGGTAGAAAAACTCCAATGGAACTTAGCTACATGCAAGTAGAAAAAGTATAATAATTACTTATTAAAGATATAAAAAGACTGCTATTAAGCGGTCTTTTTGCTTTTATAACATTCTCGTTAATTGATAACAGATGAAAAATTGTTATATTGATAATTTTTTTTCAAAAAAAGTATCCTTTTTTTGAAAACTCTATTTAAATGGTAGATTTTTTGTGAATACTTCTACAAAGAGCTTTGCTTCAATTCAATTATCACGTTGTTGGGATTAAATTTATTTTTCTCCATCTGTGTCTTTGTACTGTTGTTAATTTACTGGCAGATGGCATACTTATTGTAACATCCTGTAAACTAATCCAACGATTTTTATATTTTTTTTCATACACTTTTTGCAGGTGTATAGTAGCCTTATTTTTATTTAAAAAATATAGGATCTGGATTGGTACTCAAAACACAAGTTTTAAATAAACACAACCCAATGACAAAAATTATTTCGATGATCATTTTGGTGGGCACCTCCATGCTCACAAGTGCTCAGGTTGGTATAAATACTACCACACCTGAAAAAGAACTTACCGTGAATGGTACAATGAAGACATCAGGAATTGTTTTCAAGCAACCCATGGAAAAACTAAAAGCAGATGAAAATTACACTTTCATTATCAAATCTCCTGCTCCGGAAAACAAAATTACTGCGTACAATGATTCTTTTGTGCCTAATTCACCGGCACCTATTAATCTCATTCAGTTCAAAATTACCTGTGACCCTTCAGATAAGGATTGGGTCAATCAATTTGACACCTTGATCAATTCCAACAAGTTTTTGGTGGTGATCTCTTCTTTTGGATTTACACAGCCTACAAGAACTTTTTCTGCGGACTGGCTTACTCCAATGCCTCAGATTTTTGCTTATTCATCAGAAGGAACATGGAAGCTGAAGGCCGATTACCAGGGATTCGCACCTGATAACTCTTTTCCTACAGGAGTCTGGACATTAAACTTATTGGTGTTTGACAGATCATATGCCAAAGATTTTAGCCCTACACAGAACCTTAATGCTTCAACTACAGGTGCAGCAGCGGCTCCGTTAATTCAATAAAAAATACTCTATGAAAAAAATTATTGCAATACTCTTTACTGGTTTTACTGCTTTAAGCATGAATGCACAAGTAGGAATTAATACCAAAACACCTAAAGGAACTCTTGATGTAGAAGGTGAAACATTGGTTGAATCCTATTTAATAGATACTGAAAATACGAAGGCAAACGGAAACTATCTTCTGCTTACCCGTTCTAAAGATACTTCACCGGTAGGTAAGGTTAAGCTGTTGGATATATCGCTCCGTAATGTAGCCCCTGTAAATATGTATAATGTTGTATTGACCAATGTGAGACAGGATGAAGTGGTGAATCTCAATACAGGATTAGAGGTTAATAAATATGTAGTGGCAATTACAGGTGCTGTTTTTACAGGAGCGGTGTCAGCGGCGAATACGACAACAACTCCTAAATCGTTTGGTTCATATGCAACTGAGGTTACGCAGGTAACCAGTGGAGGAAAGAACTACCATGCCATCAACCTGGCTTTTAAAGGAGCCGGAACTGTTTCTTCTCAAAATGGAACATGGACCCTTACTTTGAATGTCTTTGAAAGATCATTAGTTAAAGACTGGGGAACTTTCAATGGTTCTGTTTCTGCGTCCGCTTCACCGGGATATTCAGGAGTATCAACTAACACGCCTCTAGGGCTTCAATAAACAAATATGAAAAGGAAAATTTATATTACAATAATCATGTGCCTTGGGATATTTTTAAATGCCCAGATAGGAAAAGTAGGGATAAACACAGCAAACCCTGCAGAAACACTAGACGTCAACGGAAAGACCTATACGAATTCTTTATATCTGAGAAATCCGGGAGAACCTACTATGACAGGAGGTAGCTTCTTGGCGACTTCACAGAATGGATTACAATTATACGATCCGGCTTTAGAAAGCAGTGGATTATTTAATTACATTAAGCTTACCCTTACCGGTGTATCTGGTGCAGGAATTGCAGATTATGACACCAAAATTGATGCAAACAATTTTCTGGTTATACTTCACAACTATTCATTCAAACTGAATGACGGAACTACGAATGTAATGCTTGATTATGGAGACAATGGAGTGAATGATAATAAACAGGGGTCTCCGGAGGTTGTTGCCTTTAAAAATAACGGAACTTGGCATATAAAAGCAAGATTTACAGATAGCAGAATTATTGCAACAACTTCTAACCCGCCACCAAGGAATTATAATAATTTTACTGTTGATCTTTATCTGATGGCATATAGAAGACTGATTGAAAAACAAAATATCAGTGATATCAATGCCAACCTTGGAGGAACTGATGGTTCTACCCAAACGATTAGTAAGCCTTCTGGTTTTTAATAAGTTTTTACTTTTATAATTATATCAAACGACTATTTACTTTAAATAGTCGTTTTTGTTTTCTTAACGGGGATTCAAAAAAAGATTGAAGGTATCTTAAAAAATATTTTCTTAAACTTTTTAAAAATCAGCAATTTCCGTTTGCTATTTCAAAAATATTTTATACTTTTGCAGTCCAAAAAGTAGGTTTATTGTTATGTGAGTGCATAACCTACTGAATAATAAATGCTTCCAAACTCATTAATTATTCAAATTTAAAAAACAAACAATGGCTAAGAAAGTCTTTAAAATGGTAAAGCTTCAGGTGAAAGGTGGCGCAGCTAACCCTTCTCCACCAGTAGGTCCAGCATTGGGTTCTGCAGGTGTGAACATCATGGAGTTTTGTAAGCAATTTAACGGAAGAACCCAAGATAAGCCAGGGCAAGTTTTACCTGTAGTAATTACAGTATATGAAGACAAATCTTTTGAATTCATTATTAAAACTCCACCTGCAGCAATTCAGTTAATGGATGCAGCTAAGATCAAGGGAGGTTCTGGTGAACCAAACAGAAACAAAGTAGGTTCTGTAACTTGGGAACAAGTAAAGAAAATCGCTGAAGATAAAATGGCGGATCTTAACTGTTTTACAATGGACTCTGCTCTTTCTATGGTTGCAGGTACTGCTAGATCTATGGGATTAAGAGTAACAGGAACTAAACCAACTAACGCTTAAAACTTAAAGAAATGGCAAAATTAACTAAAAAGCAAAAGGAAGCTTTAAGCAAAGTAGAAAAAGGAAGAATCTATAACCTTGAAGAAGGTTCAGCTCTTGTAAAAGAAGTGAACACTACAAAGTTTGATGCTTCAGTAGATATCGCTGTAAGATTAGGTGTAGACCCTAGAAAAGCAAACCAATGGTAAGAGGTGTTGTATCTCTTCCTCACGGTACTGGTAAAGATGTTAAAGTATTAGCTCTTGTAACACCAGATAAAGAAGCCGAAGCTAAAGCTGCTGGTGCTGATTATGTAGGTCTTGACGAATATTTACAAAAAATCAAAGAAGGTTGGACAGACGTTGACGTTATCGTTACTATGCCAGCTGTAATGGGTAAATTAGGTCCATTAGGTAGAGTATTAGGTCCAAGAGGTTTAATGCCAAACCCTAAATCAGGAACTGTAACTATGGAAATTGGTAAAGCAGTAACTGAAGTAAAAGCAGGTAAAATTGATTTCAAAGTAGATAAGTATGGTATTATCCATGCTGGTATTGGTAAAGTATCTTTCGATGCTGCTAAGATCAAAGAAAATGCTCAGGAGCTTATCCAGACATTGATCAAAATGAAACCAACTGCTGCTAAAGGAACTTATGTGAAGAGCATCTATTTGTCTTCTACAATGAGCCCAGGTATTGCAATTGATACTAAATCTGTTAACTAATATTTAATCCTAAGACAATGACAAAAGACCAAAAAGTTGTAGCAATACAAGAGATCAAAGACTTGCTTCAGGATGCAAAAGTAGTATACGTAGCAGATCTAGATGGTTTGAACGCTGCTAAATCTTCAGATTTCAGAAGACAGGCTTTCAAGCAAAATATCAAAGTGAAAGTGGTAAAAAATACACTTTTACAAAAAGCAATGGAGCAGATTGATGGAGTAGATTTCTCTGAAATGTTCGAAACATTTAAAGGAAACTCTGCTTTAATGATTGCTGAGACAGCTAACGCTCCTGCAAAATTAATCAAAGATTTTAGAAAGAAAGATGAGAAGCCGGCTTTGAAGTCTGCTTTTGTACAAGAAACTTTCTATGTTGGTGACAACAACCTTGATACTTTAGTAAATATCAAGTCTAGAGAAGAAATGATCGGTGAAATCATCGGATTACTTCAGTCTCCAATCCAAAGAGTTGTTTCTGCTCTTCAAAACAAATCTGAAACTGTAGAAGCTCAAGCTGAAGAAGCTGCTCCTGCGGTAGAAGAAACTCCTGCTGCTGAAGCTCCAGAAGCTCCTGCTGCAGAAAGCACTGACGAAACGCCAGCTGCTGAATAATTACACTCAAAAAATTAAATAAATAATCAACAAAAACATTACAACAATGTCAGATTTAAAAAATTTAGCTGAAACGCTAGTAAACCTAACTGTAAAAGACGTAAACGAATTAGCTGCTATCCTTAAGGATGAGTACGGAATTGAGCCAGCTGCTGCTGCTGTAGTTGTTGCTGCAGGTGGTGCAGGTGAAGCTGCTGAAGAAAAGACTGAATTCGACGTAATTCTTAAGTCTGCAGGTGCTTCTAAATTAGCTATCGTTAAATTAGTAAAAGATTTAACTGGTGCTGGTCTTAAAGAAGCTAAAGATATCGTAGACGGTGCTCCTGCTCCAATCAAGCAAGGTGTATCTAAAGACGAAGCTGAAGCTCTTAAGAAGCAATTAGAAGAAGCTGGTGCTGAAGTAGAATTGAAATAATTTCAATTTTATTATAAATATACAAGCCTGAGCATTTGCTCAGGCTTTTTTTTGTATGTAAGTCTTTGTAAATATGTGTTTTATTTTTCAATTGTATTTTAATATTATTGATATGTATATTTTTGTATTTAATTATTATTATTTATTTGATGATAATTAACATAATATTGTATTTTCTGTATTTTATTGCTTTGTGTGAATTTTTATTAATAAAGTATTGTTTTGATTGAAAAAATATTATATTTGTATCGAAAAAAACACAACATAATTGGAAAGAAATTACTTTCTTTCCTACGGCCATAAGATTACACTTATATTACTTCTGGCGGCTGTAGGAAAACTAAACGCTAAGTTTATATCTGTAACGATGACGAATCCTGAGTTATCATATTATACAGATACTGATAATCCTCTGCAACGATGCTTAGCTGATGTTTCAATTCATTTGTTTACTAAAGCAGGCAATAATGATCTGGTTGCTGTAAATAAAGAACCTGCTGATAAAAATCAAGCCTTTTTATTCTATTATATTGGCTTTCAGTATAATACTCAATTTTTCAAGAAAAATAATATTCAGATATCATTTCCGGAAAATATAAAATTTGTTGCAATAAGAAATGAAAAGAACTATTTATTTCTGAACTGTAAAGAAAATACTTTCTTGGTATTTGATGAAGTTAAAAATTTCTATACCAATTCCATTAAACTGGTGGATGGTTTTAAGTTTATCATTAAAATTCCTGATAAACTTGTCCATTCGCTTATCTCGTAATTATATTTCACAATTTTAACGCTTTCATACAGTACAATCTGTTATTTCATTTAATATTTAAATGAGAATGCCTGAGGATTGCCCTTTCAAAAAACACATATACATAAAAACAGCAAACATCAACAGAAATGAAAAACAAATTATTAACCATCGCTATTTTATCTTTTAGTTTGGCCATGAACGCTCAGGTAGGGATTAATACCTCCCAAGCTCAGGCCACATTTGATGTCGTAGGATCACCTTCTAATACAAGTAAACTTGACGGCGTGATTACTCCAAGAATTACAGGAGTACAATTGAAAGCCAAAAACTATACGGCTGCTCAAACCGGAGCATTAGTATATGTTACATCGGTTGAAGCCGCTCCTACAGGACAAACTGTGGATGTCGTTTCTCCAGGCTATTATTATTTTGACGGTACCAAATGGGGAAGCTTAAGTGGAAGCTGGCGAACTGTAGGAAATGCTGGAACAACAGCAACAACAGCAACTCTTGGAACAGATATTGGGACGGGAAATTATCTGGGGACTAACGATAGTCAGAATTTAGTTTTGGCTACTCAGAAAAACGTAAAAGGAGTGTTAGATATTAATGGTACACTACAGGGAGGAAACTCTAATTCTGCCGCAGGACCTTATGCTTCATTTACATGGGGGTCGAATAATATCCTTACCAACAGTACTTCTTCAAATGTTGCCATGGGGAAAGATAATACAGTCTCTGCACAAGGAAACTTTCCGGCTGTAGCTATTGGATTGAACAATACCGCCAATAATGGGGCTAAAGTAATAGGAAATAACAATAGTGCCACAGGAGCCAATAACCTGGTCTTTGGAAATCTTAATACTGTAACGGGTCTGGTTGGATTAACTGTTGGGAACAATCATACAAATAACGGAGGAATTGCCATTGGAAGTGGAAACACAACATCCTCAAACAATATTGCTGTTGGTTCCGCAAATACAGCTACTGGTACAGAAGCTTTTGCAATAGGGTTTTCAGGTCAGGCAGCTGCAGGACAATTGGTTTATGCCAACAAAGAACATGTTTTCTTTAATAAAAATAACGGAACAGATACAATATTGGGAATTAATATGGCTCCTACCGCATCTACATCTACAGGGGCAGCGATTCAGATGAAGGGAATTGCTTCAGGTGCTAATGCTGCATGTACAGCTGCTGAAGAAGGAGCAATCCGATATAACACAACTACCAGAGCGCATGAAGGCTGTAATGGAAGTAACTGGAAAGCTCTTTATAATTAAACTAATAAACACAAACCTTAAAAAAATAAAAAATGACCAAAAAATTATTCGAAAAGTTAGCTGCGATGCTCATGACATTGATAATGTCTGCAGTATTATTTGCGCAGCAGGGCTATGAACCGATCCGTGGGATGGGGGTAGAGGCAAAACCTGTCAACAATTCAGGAATTTGTCTTGCATGTTACAACGGAAGTATGAATCCTGTAGTGGATGCCAGCTTGGATAACAGTGTAAGTATGGGCAATTTCGCTTCTCTTTTAAGTGGAAACGGAATATCTGTAAAAAACAAAAATACAACCTACCCTGCGGGATATGTCACCGGATTCAATGTAGATCTTGGAACAAGTTTTATTACAGTAGATCTTTTGAGTTCTTTAAGAATCAGTACTTATAAAAATGGGGTACTTCAGGAGACAACTACCAGCAGTACACTTTTGTCAGTGCCTGCATTCGGGGGAAGCAAAAACAGAATTTTCCTGAACTTCAAAACATCAAAAGAATTTGATGAAGTGAGATTGTATCAAACTAATGTTCTTTCTGTATTCAGTGCGATGAATGTATATTATGCATTCGCATTTGATCCTGCAAAAGTACCTACCGATAATAATGGTATTTGTGATGACATCATCGCTGGAAGTGGTGTGGATGGAAACGTATCCGGAAGCAGCAGTTTCCTTGCTCCGCTTTCTTATGTTCAAAATAAAGAAAGAATTGGTGACGGAAATAAAAACTCATATGGATCAATAGTGCTGCCAATAGGATTATTAGGATCTTATTCAGTAGGAGTTCTTGACAAAAACCAGACCTATCCTGCAGGAAACAGAACGGGATTTGTTATAGAGCCGGATGATCAGGGGAAACTGTTAAGTGCAGAATTCTTAAAAAATATTACCATAGAAACTTATCTTTTCGGTCAGCTTCAGGATTCAAAACAACTGTCTGACGGAGGAGGTTTAATCAATATTAAAGTTTTAGGATATGGTTCAGGAAAGCAGAAAGTGACTTTAACAACCACTAAACCTTTCAACGAAGTAAGGTTGAAAATTACCCAAACTGTAGGATTTAATTTAGGAGCATTGAAAGTATATTATGCTTTCGAAGAGCCTCTTACTTGTGAATGTGATGATAAAATCCAGACAAGCGGTTCTGCAGTACCAGGAAATTTGGTGACAGGTACTACATGGACTTCAGGTCCTGGTTTCCTAGGGCTTATTTTAGCTAAAATGACCAGTCCAGAAGCTATTGTGGATAATAACCCATCCAACTACGCAACGGCTACCGTTCCGGCAGCATCTATTCTGAGTCTTTTCTCAGCATTTGCAACAGTAGGTACTAATGCGGTACTTCCTGCCAACACAATGGCTGGATTCACCGTAGAAAAAGCAGGGAACCTTCTTGGAGTAAGTGTGCTGGAAAATATCACTGTAACATTATATAACGGGAATGTTCTTACAGATACTTTCACAAGTTCAGGAAGTCTTATCAGTGGAAACTTCTTTACTACGAATTCAAATAAATTCTATGTTGGAGGAAAGGCTACAAAACCTTTTAACCGTATTAAAATCACTTTCAACAGCGGAACGGCAATTCGTTTTCCTCAAAATTATTATATCTATAATGCTTTTGCGAGCAGAGATGATGACAATGACGGTGTTCCGAACTGTTTCGACCAATGTCAGGGCGGTGATGACAGCATAGATAATAACGGAAACGGAATTCCCGACTGTGCAGAAGGATGTACAGCGGTAAATGACAAATCTCCTGCATTGGATACAGATGGCGATGGTATTGTGGACGCTTGTGACCTTGATTCTGATAATGATGGTATTCCTGATGCTGTGGAAGATTTTGATAAAAACGGTAAGTTCCAGGATGATGATAACGAAGGTGATATCCTGATAACGCCGGTATTGGGAGATTCTGTTCCTAATTATCTTGACCTTGATTCTGATAATGACGGTATCTTAGATTTATTTGAATCCGGAATTCCAAACTCAGTAATCAACCAGATTGATGCAGATCATAACGGTATTATTGATGCCAATGTTCCTGTAGGCAAAAATGGAATTGCAGATATTTTGGAAACTTCTCCAGACTCAGGGGTATTGAAATATCCAATCAAAAATACAGATGGTGATGATAAACCAGACTTCCTGGATATTACTTCCGATGGTTCGGATTATGACCTTTATAAAATAGGAAAAGGAAACCTTGATATGTTAGGAGGTGGATTTATTTCTACCATTAATGATAATGATAAAGATGGTATACAGGCTGTAGTAGATACGGATCTTGTGAAAAGAGGATCTCCGAATTCACCGCTTTCACCATATGCTTCATTATTGAAAAATGCATCCAATGCTGCAAAAATTGCTGCAACAGACATTACAGAAGAAGCGAATGATGTAAAAGTATATCCAAACCCTGTAAAAGCTGGAGAAAATCTTAGAATTACATCAGCAGAAGAAGGAGTGTACACATTGTTCTCTGCACAGGGACAAGTAGTTAAAACAGATAAGTTCAATACTCATACAGGTATTGATACCTCTTCACTTCCAACAGGAGTGTATATTATTAAAATAGAAACCAAATCGAAGATAAAATCTTATAAGGTTATTGTGAAATAATCATAAGATTAGCTTGTGTTGTAGAGAGGCTGCTCATATTTGGGCAGTCTCTCTTGTTTTTAAGAGTCTCAAAATGAGATGATTTATTTGTTATTGTGGATAACTTTTTGTATCTTTGCCCCTCTTTTGGCGCGAAAAATTGTTTGTAAATTTATAAAATACTGAAAATCAGCTCTTTCATTGTGTAAAACATGGAAGGGATTTCCTGTATATAGATATTGCGGTAATATAGCCTCAAAAGTAATAAAAATATTTTGCATTACGCTGTGAAAAGATATACCAGTGTTGCAGTTAGAAAGAATCAAGTACAAAGTTTAAAAGAGCCTAAGGTCCTTTGTGAGCGCCAAAAACACTTTTACCTTTTACTTTTATATTGTTTCTTGTTCTTTTCTGATATTTTTTAATGAATCAAAATATTTTTTAACCCTTTCTTAAAAGTTTTATGAGTAAAACAAAATCAACAACTCAAGGAAATCCGAGAATTAATTTCTCATCAGCGAAAGGAAAAATCATCACTCCAGACTTTTTGGATATCCAAATTGAGTCTTTCAGAGAATTTTTCCAGCTTGATACACTTCCTGAAGCCAGAAAGACAGAAGCTCTTTACAAGACTTTCCAAGAGAATTTCCCAATTACGGATTCAAGAAACCAATTCGTATTAGAATTCTTAGACTATCTGGTAGATTCTCCACGTTATTCAATTGATGAGTGTGTGGAAAGAGGACTTACTTATTCAGTTCCTCTAAAAGCTAGACTTAAACTGTATTGTACTGACCCGGAACACGAAGATTTCCAAACTGTGGTTCAGGACGTATACTTAGGTCCGGTTCCTTATATGACGCCAAGTGGTTCTTTCATCATCAACGGTGCTGAGAGAGTTATCGTTACGCAGCTTCACCGTTCACCCGGTGTATTCTTCGGACAGACTTACCACGCGAATGGGACCAAACTTTACTATTCAAGAATTATCCCTTTCAAAGGATCTTGGATGGAATTTACAACAGATATCAACAGCGTAATGTACGCTTATATCGACCGTAAGAAAAAATTACCATTAACAACTTTATTAAGAGCGATCGGTTATGAATCTGATAAGGATATCCTTCAGATCTTCGACCTTGCTGAAGAAGTGAAAGTTTCTAAAGCTGCCCTTAAAAAAGTAGAAGGGAGAACATTGGCTGCGAGAGTATTGAACACTTGGTTCGAAGATTTCGTAGACGAAGATACAGGTGAAGTAGTTTCTATCGAAAGAAACGAAATCATCTTAGATAGAGAAACTATTCTTGAAAAAGAACACTTAGATCTTATCTTGGATGCTGGTGTGAAATCAATCCTGATTCACAAAGAAAACAGCAATGAATTCTCTATCATCCAGAATACATTACAAAAAGACCCTACTAACTCTGAAAAAGAAGCAGTAGAGTATATTTATCGTCAGTTAAGAAATGCAGATCCACCAGATGAGGAAACAGCAAGAGGAATTATTGAAAAATTATTCTTCTCTGAGCAGAGATACTCTTTAGGTGAAGTAGGACGTTACAGACTAAACAAAAAGTTAAGCCTAAACATCCCAACTACAACTGAAGTTCTTACAAAAGAAGATATTATTGCCATTGTAAGACACTTAATTGAGTTAGTAAACTCAAAAACTGATGTAGATGATATTGACCACTTATCAAACAGAAGAATTAAAACTGTTGGTGAGCAATTAGCAGGACAGTTCGGAGTAGGTCTTTCAAGAATTGCAAGAACAATCAAGGAAAGAATGAACGTTAGAGATAACGAAATCTTTACTCCACTTGACCTTGTAAATGCGAAGACATTAACTTCTGTAATCAACTCATTCTTTGGTACCAACCAGCTTTCTCAGTTCATGGACCAAACCAACCCTCTATCAGAGATCACTCACAAGAGAAGATTATCTGCACTAGGGCCTGGTGGTTTATCAAGAGAAAGAGCAGGTTTCGAGGTTCGTGACGTTCACCATACTCACTACGGAAGAATTTGTCCGATTGAAACTCCGGAAGGACCAAACATCGGTTTGATTTCATCTCTAGGGATTTATGCAAAAATCAACAGACTAGGTTTCATCGAAACTCCATATAGAAAAGTTGAAGATGGTAAGATTGAGCTTAACGCAGATCCTATCTACTTAAATGCTGAAGACGAAGAAGACAAAGTAATTGCTCAGGCAAACGTTGAATTAAGTGATAACGGTGATTTCTTAACAGATAGAATTATTGCAAGATTGGATGGTGACTACCCGGTAGTTGAGCCTTCACAGGTAAATCTTATCGATGTTGCACCTAACCAGATTTCCGGTATTTCCGCTTCATTGATTCCTTTCTTGGAGCATGATGATGCGAACCGTGCATTGATGGGATCCAACATGATGCGTCAGGCCGTTCCTCTATTGAAGCCACAGGCTCCAATCGTTGGTACAGGGCTTGAGCAGCAAGTTGCAAGAGACTCAAGAATCTTAATTAACGCTGAAGGTACAGGTACTGTAGAGTATGTAGATGCTGACAGAATCGTTATTAAATATGAAAGAAGTGAAGACGAAGATTTAGTACAATTCGAGTCTGCTACTAAAACATACAAACTTACTAAGTTTAGAAAAACTAACCAGAGTACAACAATTACCCTAAGACCAAATGTAAGAGTAGGTGATGTAGTGGAGAAAGGACAAGTACTTTGCGACGGTTATGCTACTGAAAAAGGAGAATTGGCTCTTGGTAGAAACTTGGTAGTAGCGTTCATGCCTTGGAAAGGGTACAATTTCGAGGATGCAATCGTAATCAACGAAAAAGTAGTACGTGAAGACTGGTTTACTTCAATCCACGTAGATGAATATTCTCTTGAAGTTCGTGATACCAAATTAGGTATGGAAGAGCTTACAGCAGATATTCCAAACGTATCTGAAGAAGCTACTAAAGATCTTGACGAGAACGGTATGATCAGAATTGGTGCTGAAGTGAAGCCTGGAGATATCATGATTGGTAAAATTACTCCAAAAGGTGAATCTGACCCGACTCCTGAAGAAAAACTTCTTAGAGCAATCTTCGGTGATAAAGCTGGTGATGTGAAGGATGCTTCATTGAAAGCTGACTCTTCATTAAGAGGAGTTGTGATCAACAAGAAATTGTTCTCCAGAAACATTAAAGACAAAAAGAAAAGAACTGAAGAAAAACTTAAACTTGAAGAAATTGAAAACACTTACAAGGCTAAGTTTGATGAGTTGAGAAATACTTTAATTGAAAAATTAAATACACTGGTAAGCGGTAAAACTTCTCAAGGGGTACAAAATGACCTTGATGAAGAAATTATCGGTAAAGGTGTGAAATTCACTCACAAATTATTGACTTCAGTTGAAGATTATGTAAACGTTAGTGGTGCAGACTGGACAGTAGATGCTGACAAGAATGAATTGATCAAACAATTGATTCACAATTACAAAATCAAATACAACGATATCCAAGGGGTTAAAAACCGTGAGAAATTTGCAATTTCAATCGGAGATGAGCTTCCGGCAGGGATCATGAAGTTGGCTAAAGTTTACATCGCTAAGAAACGTAAACTGAATGTAGGGGATAAAATGGCAGGACGTCACGGTAACAAAGGTATCGTTTCAAGAATCGTTCGTGAAGAAGATATGCCATTCCTTGAAGACGGAACACCAGTAGATATCGTATTGAATCCACTAGGGGTACCTTCTCGTATGAACATCGGTCAGATCTACGAAACCGTTCTTGGATGGGCTGGTAGAAAACTAGGATTGAAGTTCGCTACGCCAATCTTCGATGGAGCAAGTCTTGATCAGATTACTGAGTACACTGAGAAAGCAGGTCTTCCTAAATTCGGTCACACTCACCTTTATGATGGGGGTACCGGAGAAAGATTTACACAGGCTGCGACTGTAGGTATCATTTACATGTTGAAACTAGGACACATGGTAGATGATAAGATGCACGCACGTTCTATTGGTCCTTACTCATTGATTACTCAGCAGCCGTTAGGAGGTAAAGCTCAGTTCGGAGGTCAGAGATTCGGAGAGATGGAGGTTTGGGCACTTGAAGCATTCGGTGCATCTAACATCCTTAGAGAAATCCTTACTGTGAAGTCGGATGACGTGATTGGTAGAGCAAAAACTTATGAAGCCATTGCAAAAGGTGAATCTATGCCTGAACCAGGTATTCCAGAATCATTCAATGTATTACTTCACGAGTTACAAGGTCTTGGATTAGACGTAAGATTGGAGGAGTAAGATATCAGATGTCAGACACAAGATGTCAGACTATGGCACTCTAAAAATTTTATAATCCTTGAATTTGGAATGATGATTTCGTCTGAAATCTGAAATCTGAAATCTAAAATCTAAAAAAAATTATGTCAAATAAAAATAAATCAAGTAGATTTAATAAAATAACCATCGGTTTAGCTTCACCGGAGTCCATTTTACAGGACTCTAGAGGGGAGGTTTTAAAGCCGGAAACTATTAACTACAGAACTCACAAGCCTGAAAGAGACGGGCTATTTTGTGAGAAAATCTTTGGTCCTGTAAAGGATTACGAATGTGCTTGTGGTAAATACAAGAGAATTCGTTACAAAGGGATCGTTTGTGACCGTTGTGGAGTAGAAGTTACTGAGAAAAAAGTAAGAAGAGAGAGAATCGGGCACATCAACCTTGTAGTTCCAATTGCACACATCTGGTATTTCCGTTCATTACCAAACAAAATCGGATACCTTTTAGGAATTCCTTCTAAGAAATTAGACATGATCATCTACTACGAAAGATATGTAGTGATTCAGCAGGGTATTGCTAAAAAATTAGACGGTTCTGATTTTGAAAATATGGAATTCCTTACAGAAGAAGAATACCTTGATATCATGGAAACTCTTCCTGTAGAAAACCAGTATCTTGATGATTCTGATCCAAACAAATTCATCGCCAGAATGGGTGCTGAAGCTGTAGAAGATCTATTAAAAAGAATTGATCTTGATGCATTGTCTTTCGACTTGAGACACAAAGCTCACAACGAAGGTTCAAAACAAAGAAGAACAGAAGCTCTTAAGAGATTGAACGTTGTAGAAGCATTAAGAGGTGCTAATACAAGAATGATCAACAGACCAGAGTGGATGATCATGCGTGTACTTCCTGTTATCCCACCAGAACTAAGACCATTGGTTCCATTGGATGGAGGACGTTTCGCTACTTCTGACTTGAATGACCTTTATAGAAGAGTTATCATCAGAAATAACCGTTTGAAGAGATTATTGGAGATCAAAGCTCCTGAAGTAATCTTAAGAAACGAGAAGCGTATGCTTCAGGAATCAGTAGATTCATTATTCGATAACACAAGAAAATCTTCTGCAGTAAAATCTGAATCAAACAGACCATTGAAATCACTTTCTGATTCATTGAAAGGTAAGCAAGGTCGTTTCCGTCAGAACCTACTAGGAAAAAGGGTTGACTACTCTGCGCGTTCGGTAATTGTTGTAGGTCCAAACTTACAGCTTCACGAATGTGGTATTCCTAAAGATATGGCAGCTGAACTTTACAAACCATTCATCATTAGAAAACTAATTGAAAGAGGTATTGTAAAAACAGTAAAATCTGCAAAGAGAATTATCGACAGAAAAGAACCAGTAGTTTATGATATCCTTGAAAACGTGATGAAAGGTCACCCTGTTCTACTGAACAGAGCACCTACGCTTCACAGATTGGGTATTCAGGCTTTCCAACCTAAGATGATCGAAGGTAAGGCAATCCAGCTACACCCGTTAGTAACAACGGCCTTCAACGCCGATTTCGATGGTGACCAGATGGCGGTACACTTGCCACTAGGACCAGAGGCAATCCTTGAAGCTCAGTTATTGATGTTAGGTTCTCAAAACATCTTGAACCCTGCAAACGGTTCTCCAATTACAGTACCATCTCAGGACATGGTTCTTGGTCTTTATTTCATGACCAAAGAATTAAGCTCTACAGAGACTATGAAAGTAAAAGGAGAAGGTCTTGCATTCTATTCTCCTGAAGAAGCAGAAATTGCTTATGCTGAAGGTAGAGTATCTTTAAATGCTAAAGTAAGATGTAGACTACCGATCAAAGAAGAAGGAGAAATCGTTACAAGATTGATCGAAACTTCCGTAGGTAGAATTCTATTCAACCAGATTGTACCTAAGCAGGTAGGATATATCAATGAACTTCTTACGAAGAAATCATTGAGAAACGTTATCGGTAAGATCCTTGCTGATACAGATTTCCCTACCACTGTGAAGTTCCTTGATGCAATGAAAGACTTAGGATATTCAAACGCATTCAAAGGAGGTCTTTCTTTCTCACTAGGGGATATTGTAGTTCCTGTTGAGAAAAAGCAGATGATTGCACAATCAATTGAAACTGTAGACGAGATTAGAGCCAACTATAACATGGGTCTAATTACCGATACAGAACGTTATAACCAGGTAATCGACGTTTGGACAAATACCAACGCTGGATTAACTGAAATGATCATGAGCAGAATGAAAACTGACCAAGGTGGTTTCAACTCTGTATACATGATGCTTGATTCTGGAGCGAGGGGGTCTAAAGAACAGATCCGTCAGTTATCAGGGATGAGAGGTTTGATGGCAAAACCGCAGAAAGCTGGTTCTACCGGAGCGGAGATCATCGAAAACCCGATCCTTGCCAACTTTAAGGAAGGTCTTTCGATTCTAGAGTACTTTATCTCTACCCACGGTGCTCGTAAAGGTCTTGCGGATACCGCTCTTAAGACAGCCGATGCTGGTTACTTAACGAGAAGATTAGTAGACGTTGCACAGGACGTTATCGTTACAGAAGATGACTGTGGAACTTTAAGAGGTACAGAAGTTACTGCACTTAAGAAAAATGATGAGATCGTTGAAAAAATCTCTGAAAGAATCTTAGGTAGAGTATCTCTACATAATATCTACGATCCTGAAACTGACGAGCTTATTGCAAGTGCAGATCAGGTGATCATTGAATCATTGGCGAAGAGAATTGAAGAAGCTGGATTAGAAGCAGTGGAGGTTCGTTCACCATTAACTTGTGAAGCTAAGAAAGGTATCTGTGCGAAATGTTACGGTAGAAACTTAGCAACAGGTAAAGTGATCCACATGGGTGAAGCGGTAGGTGTAATTGCAGCACAGTCAATTGGGGAGCCAGGTACTCAGCTTACGTTGAGAACTTTCCACCAAGGGGGTACTGCAGGAAACGTATCAGAAAACCCATCTATCGTGGCAAGAAGAGATGGTATCGTTGAAATGGATGAAGTAAGAACTATTACTTCTGAAGATGAAAACGGTAATACTGCTGAAGTAGTGGTTTCTCGTTCAACAGAATTCAGATTAGTTGCTGATAATGAGTCCAGAACTCCATTAATGGTAGCTAACGTACCTTACGGATCTATATTATCTGTAAAACCAGGTGATAAAGTGAAGAAAGGAGATACAATCTGTAGATGGGATCCGTATAACGCAGTTATCATTGCTGAAACTTCAGGTAAGGTAGAATACGAGGATATCATCCAGGGTATTTCATTCCAACTTGAAATTGACGAACAAACAGGATTCGAAGAGAAAGTAATCTCAGAATCTAGAAATAAGAAAGCCGTACCTACCTTGAAAGTGGTAGACTCTAAAGGAGTTGAGCAAAAAGCTTACAACTTACCGGTAGGAGCCCACTTAATGGTAAACGATGGTGAAAAAATTAAGGCTGGTAAAGTCCTAATCAAAATCCCAAGAAAATCTGCAAAAGCAGGGGATATCACCGGAGGTCTTCCGAGAGTTACCGAATTATTCGAAGCAAGAAACCCTTCAAACCCAGCGGTTGTTACTGAAATCGACGGGGTAGTTTCTTACGGAAAAATCAAGAGAGGTAACCGTGAACTTATTGTTGAGGCTAAAACTGGAGAAAGAAAAATTTACTTGGTAAAACTTTCTAACCAGATTCTTGTTCAGGAGAATGACTTCGTAAGAGCAGGTTCTCCACTTTCTGACGGTTCTATCACACCGGAAGATATCCTAAGAATTAAAGGTCCAACTGCCGTTCAGGAGTACTTAGTAAATGAGATTCAGGAAGTTTACCGTCTACAAGGGGTAAAAATCGACGATAAGCATTTCGAAATTATCGTTAGACAGATGATGACGAAAGTATCTATCGTAGATGGAGGTGATACTCAATTCCTTGAAGGAGCTCTTGAGCACAAGTATGACTTCTTAGAAGAAAACAACAGAGTATTCGGTCTTAAAGTAGTAGTAGAAGCTGGTGATTCTAAAGAATTCAAACCAGGTCAGATGATTACAGCAAGAGAATTAAGAGACGAAAACTCTAAGTTGAAACGTGAAGATTTAGGTCTGGTAGAAGTAAGAGAAGCTCTTCCTGCTACGGCAACTCCTGTACTACAAGGTATTACAAGAGCAGCCCTTCAGACGAAGTCATTCATGTCTGCAGCATCATTCCAGGAAACAACTAAGGTTCTTAACGAAGCAGCAGTTGCTGGTAAGATAGACGATCTTAACGGTCTTAAAGAAAATGTAATTGTAGGTCACAGAATCCCTGCAGGTACAGGTCTTAAAGAGTATCAGAACGTTATTGTAGGTTCTAAGAAAGAATTCGAAGACCTTAACTAAAATTAATGATTTGAAATTTGGGATTTGAAATTATTTTTATATTTTCACAATCTCAAATTTCGAATTTTAAAAACATAATTTATAACAATGGACAACAATCAAAATCCACAAGACGGAAACATCAACATCGAATTAAACGAAATGGTAGCTGCTGGTATCTATGCTAACCTAGCATTGGTAAACCACTCTCCATCTGAATTTGTAGTAGACTTTATTCAGTTGATGCCAGGTGTTCAGCAAGCTAAAGTAAGATCAAGAGTAATTCTTGCTCCACTTCACGCTAAAAGAGTATTAAGCGCTCTTCAGCAGAACATCGCTAACTACGAGCAGCAGTTCGGAGAAATCAAAGAAGTTGAGCCTTTCGTATTAGGAGGAAACAACGTTCAAGCGTAAGATTTTTTTTACAATAAAATAAGAGTGCCCTGGGTTTTTCCCAGGGCATTTTTTATGAACTAAATTCAGTAGATGAAGAGGTGTAATTGTTAATTTTCTTTAATAAAATAAAATTGTATGATAACGATATATCAATTTTATATCTTTGTTTAAGAAAAAGCAGAAAATATAAGATATGATTGATAACTCGTTCGCTGTAAATAAATTTGGCTTTTTAGGGGCCGATTTTTTATCTGAGCTGGAAAAGCATGCTGTTGCTATTGATATAAAAGCAAAAACCGAAATCATTAGAGAAGGGCAGAAAAATAAGTTTGTACCTTTCTTAATAAAAGGATCTATCAAGGTTTTTACCCTTAATGACGGAAGAGAACTCATCTACTATTACATTAAGCCTAAAGACAGCTGTCTGATGACCTTTTCGTCCATTCTCACAGATTATATCAGCAGGGTATATGCCATTGCAGAAGAAGATTCCGAAGCTATTCTTATTCCTGTTTCTATCATGCACGAATGGCTCATCAGATTTCCGGAAATCAATAAACTGTTTTACAATGAGTATGACCGTAGATTTTCAGAAGTCATGAATATGGTTAATGATGCCGTTTTTCACAAGCTGGACAAGAGAGTTCTGAATTATATTAAACAACAGATTTCATCCACAGGAAGTAATCCTATTAAGATCACGCATCGTGAAATTGCCAACAGTTTGGGAACTTCAAGAGAAGTTGTGAGCCGAGTTTTGAAAAAAATTGAAAGTGAAGGTGAAATTGTTCAGACTAAAGAAGGAATAAAAGTTACTGTAAATGAAAATGTTAGGATGATCTAATTTTATTTGTTTGGATTGTTTATTTCTATCATTGATAAAAACAATTTGAGTGGTGACTTTTATCACCTATTTTTGAATTGAGAACTCGATAAGTTTGTTATATCATAATTTAAATCAAATTGTATATGACAAAAACTCTCTTATTTTTGTCAGTATTTTCTTCAGGTCTTGTCTTTGCACAGGAAGATCTGTTGAAAGATATTGACACTGTTAAAACCAATTCAGAAACCTCACAACCCGCCTTCAAAGCGCTTCAGATTGTTACGGGACAATCTACAAAACTCGCCGCCAAAAAAGAATGGTACATTATTGTTGCCCATAGATTTGGAGATATAAGCGCAGGATTTAAAGACTTTTTTGGTCTGGATCATGCTTCCACCAAATTAGGTGTTATCTATGGTATTTCAGATGCTGTATCTGTAAGCCTTTCCAGAGAAACAAATATGAAAACGTTTGAAGGGGCCGTGAAATACAAGCTGGTAAAGCAGAGTGAAAACTTTCCGGTGGATATTGTGGGGTACAATGTAATGGGGGCCAATACGGAATTGGATAAAGATACTTATCCATACTTAAAATTCAGTGACAGACTTTCTTATCTTACACAGGCACTGATCTCAAGAAGATTCAGTGATAAACTTTCATTGCAGCTTACGCCTTCCTTTGTTCATAAAAACCTTTACGAACCTACCATTGAAAACAAAAATCAATTTTTGACAGGTTTGGGAGGACGCTACAAAATCTCAAAAAGAGTTTCTGTGAATGCAGAATACTTTGTGAATTTCGACGATCACAGTTTTTATAAAAACCCTTTATCATTAGGGGTAGATATAGAAACCGGGGGACATGTTTTCCAGCTTTTATTGACGAACTCCCAGATAAATTCAGATATCGGATATCTTACCAATGCTACCGGAAGATGGGGAAAGGGACATATTTTCTTTGGGTTTAATCTTTATAGAGTTTTTTAAGATGAAAAAGCGAACATCCTTATTGATATTGTCATCAGCAATCATACTGATGGCTTGTGACAGCAGAACTTACGAAGAGATTTCTGACAATACACCCATCACTGTACCTGTAAAATATACTGCTGATGTAAAACCAATTGTAGATAACAGCTGTATAGGCTGTCATTCCGCAGGAAGTTTTAAACCTTTAGTTACCTATGATCAGGTAAAAAATAATATAGACGGAATTCTGGACCGTATCCAAAGACCTAATGGAGATCCCGGGAAAATGCCGCAGGGGGGATCTTTGTCTTCAGCTCAGATCAATATTTTCATCAAATGGAAAGCTGACGGATTAAATGAAAATTAAAAAATTGATATGAAAAAATTAGTATTATTAAGCGTATTACTTCTTTCTGCGGGGTACGTTTCAGCACAAAAATATAGCTCTAAAACAGGGAAAGTGACTTTTGAAGCTTCGGTTCCTCTGTTTGATGATATTTTTGCTCAGGATGATAATAATGTTGTCATTCTCAATGCAGACAATGGTGAAATGGCATCCGTTTCAACCGTTAAGAACTTTCATTTTAAAACAAAATTAATGGAAGAGCATTTCAATGAAAGTTATGCTGAATCTGCAAAATACCCGAAAACAACGTTCAAAGGAAAGATCGTAAACTTTGATAAGACAAAGCTTACCGCAAATCCTCAGAAATATACAGTTCAGGGAACTTTGAACTTTCACGGGGTAGACAAAGCTGTTACCTCTGCTGCTACTTTATATGCAAAAGATGGTAAGATCTATATGCAGGGCGGGTTTGTGGCCAGACCTGTAGATTATAAAGTGACCATTCCTAAAATGGTTACTAAAAAAGTTGCAGAAAATGTCAATATCGAGTACAACTATGTAATGGTAAAACAATGAGACCTATAATCTTAATATTAGGACTATTCCTGAGCTCATGGATGGCTGCTCAGGACAAAACAAAATCAATATTTGATATTGCCAGAAGTGGAACTGTAACGGAAGTACAGGAATTGATGAAACAAAATCCTGATATCATTAACCAAACTAATGAGAACGGATTTTCACCCCTTATTTTAGCATGTTACAGAGGAAATACAGCTGTTGCAGATTTTCTGATTGACAATGTAAAAGATGTAAATTATAAAAGCCGTGAAGGAACAGCATTAGCCGGTCTTGCCATTAAATACAACAAAGACCTGGTAGAACATCTGTTAAAGAAAAAAGCAGATCCGAATATTGCAGACGAGACAGGATATACTCCTTTATTCTGGGCTGTAAAATCAGGAAATAAAGACCTGGTAGAACAACTGCTCAAATACAAAGCGGATAAAACAAAAAAAGATTCAATGGGAATGACTCCTTTTGAATATGCATTACAAACCAATAATAAAGAAATTATTAACCTTTTAAAAAATTGATATGAAAAAAACTTTACTAACACTTAGTTTAGCTCTAGCTAATTTTGCATGGGCACAGTTTTCGTCAGGCACTGTAAACCTACCCAATACAGCAATGACGGTGAAATTAGACACAACTCCTACCGGAGTAACGATGACGGTTACAGGTGACAGCAACTCTATGTTGGGAATAGGTTTTGGAACCACAGGAATGGCAGCTGGTGCAGACGGTTTTATTTATAATTCTTCTGCCAACAGAGACTATTCTTTCAGCGGAGTTCCTAATACTCCTTCAGCTGATGCCGCTCAGGACTGGACTGAAACTTCAAATACCATATCCGGATCTACAAGAACTGTGGTGGCAACAAGATCACTTTCGGGAGGAGCAGGGGATTTTGCAATTGCCAATGCAGCAGGAACAATTAATATTTTTTATTCCCGTAAGAGTGGAGGAACTTCTTTAGGATACCATGATGCTGGTAGGGGATATGCTTCATTAACGATGGCAACCGCTACTTTATCTACCAACGAAATTGCCGCTAATAGCAAGAAGGTAAACCTTTACCCAAATCCTGCCAAATCAACTGTTAGTTTCAAAAACTTCGATAAGATAAGATCTGTTGATATCTATGAGGCAACAGGCCGAAAAGTATTATCTGTAAAACCGGAGGGAGAAAGCATTAGTGTTGAAAATTTGAAAACTGGAAGCTATTATCTTGAAATCCAGCTTAAAGATGGAAGCACTTCTTATGAAAAGCTGATTAAAGAATAATTTTTTTTAATACCTTAAATATTTAGTAATGAATACCTCTGATTTTTCAGGGGTATCATTTTTTCTTAAAGTCCCGATTTCAGGGAGATTGCTTTAAAATTCATATATTTGTTTAGATCCTGATTCTTAACAAAAGGTAGTTTCCTGACCTTATAATTTTTACAATTGATGGAATTTAAAACTTTAACCAATATCACAATAGATGAACTTTTATCAGTGTTCAATCATTCGTTTTCTGATTACGTAATTCCCTTTCATCTTACCAAAGAAGTACTTATCTCAAAAATAGCGGCTGAGAAGCTGGATATGAACATTTCTGCCGGAGCATTTGAAGCTGGAAAATTAGTAGGCTTTATACTTCAGTCTGAAAAAATTGAAAATGGTAAAAAGATTATCTATAATGGAGGAACAGGAGTAGTTCCGGAAAGTAGAGGAAAGGGTCTGGTAAGAAGAATGTATGATTTTATCATTCCTGTTTTAAAAGAAAGAAATGCAGATATATTATTGCTCGAGGTTATTGAGGGAAATCAAAATGCCATCAGGGCTTATGAAAATTTAGGATTTGCAATTGTCCGAAGATTGCTTTGCTTTAGAGGGAATATTAAAAAAGGAAATGGAAATGCTGAAATATCCATAAAAGACATGAAAACCTTTCAGTGGGAATTGCTATGTTCTTTCTGGGATATTGAACCTTCATGGCAGGGATCTGTTTTCGTATTGGAACCTATGCCGGAAAACTATATCACTTTAGGAGCTTATGACGGAGAAAGATGGGTAGGATATATTGTTTACGGCCCTGTTTCTAGAAAAATATATCAGATTGCTGTAGATAAGAACTATAGAAATCAAGGAATAGGAACAATGCTTTTCAATGCTATTCTGGAAAGCAATGGGGGAGAAGCTGTAATATTGAACAATGTAGATGATTCCTCAGAAGAACTCAGTAAATTTCTGAGTGAAAAAATAGGACTGACTAATTGGCTCTCACAATTTGAAATGAAAAGACCTATTTAACAGGGAATAATTTTGATTAAAAAAAATAAGAGGGTTTTAATATACTTTTAATCTCTTAAACTTTTCAGGGAGAAGTATAGGATGTAACTTTGCCGAAAATTTTTAAATAATGAAGCGAGGAATCCATTTTTTACTGTTGTTAATTTCCTTTACAGCTTTTGCACAACATACTAGTGCAGATACTGCTCAGGTCGTTATACCAGGAAGGCAAAACAGTACGGAAGCACAGTCAAAACCTTATGTGATCATGATATCAACGGATGGTTTCCGTTATGATTATGCTCAGAAATATAATGCTGAAAACCTTTTGAAACTGGCCAATGGCGGTGTAAAGGCAGAAGCAATGATTCCAAGCTATCCAAGTATTACTTTCCCCAATCACTGGAGCTTAATCACCGGACTTTATCCTTCTCATCATGGTTTGATAGATAACTTTTTCTATGATTACAAGAGAAAGGAAAACTACGCAATGAGCAGCAAAAAAAATGCTGAGGACGGAAGCTGGTATGGAGGAACCCCACTTTGGGGACTTGCCGAAAAACAAGGAATGGTATCAGCCTCTTTAATGTGGGTAGGATCTGCAAGTGATGCCGGAGGAATGAGACCTACTTATTATTATCCTTATCACGAAAAATTTACCCCTTCCGAAAAAGTAGAGAAAGTAGTCAACTGGCTGAAACTACCGGAAGATAAAAGACCACATTTTATTTCATTATATTTTCCGGAAGTAGACGGAAGCGGGCACCATTTTGGTCCTGATGCTAAAGAAACTGAAACTGCTGTTCATTTGATAGATCAGGCAATTGGTGATCTTGTTCAGAAAATAAATGATTTAGGATTAAAAAATGTCAACTTTATTTTTGTTTCCGATCACGGAATGATCAAAGTAGATGGAGGTACACCTTTGGAAATCCCGGCTCTTCTTTTCGATAAAAACAGATTTGATTTTTACAATTCTCAGACTTTACTGAGAGTTTACGTTAAAAATTCTGATGAGGTAAAGGCGGTTTACAAACAACTAAAAGCTAATAAAACGGATGATTACGAAGTATATTTGGATAAAAAACTTCCTAAATACCTGCATTTTGCAACAAGAGATGATCAGTACAACAGAATAGGACAGATTCTTCTGATCCCGAAAGCACCGAAAATTTTTCTGGAAAAAGGTAAAAAATCATCAGTGGGAAAACATGGTTACAACCCTAAAATAGTTCCTGAAATGAAAGCCACTTTCTTTGCTTGGGGGCCGGAATTTAAAAACAATCTGGTAATTGATGAATTTGCCAACATCAATGTTTATCCTTTGGTTGCTGAGGTTTTAGGATTAAAAATCGATCAGCCAATTGATGGAAAACTGAAAGTCTTAAAAGAAACTTTGAAAGAGAAAAAATAATCTGAAGATTAAAAGATAATAATATAAAAAAAGTTTCGGCGCACCAAAGGTGCGCCGAAACTTTTTTTATGACTGACTTAGGAATTGAAAGCGTTAAAAAATAAATTTTGTGAACGTTAAGAAAATTCTACTGTTTGAAGCGTGGGAATTAAACTTGATAATAAATTAATAGTGAATCCGCGCAAGTTTAGAATTTTTAGAGAAAAAAATTATTTTTAGCATTTTAATTCCAGTCTTGAACTTTTGTTTCTTTTGTTTCAAGGCAAAAGAAATTAAAACTGAGAAGAAAATTCTTTCGCAAAATCTTCTAACTTAACCCTTCCTGTAACCGGAGAACCGTGATCAATAAAATCCTTCTGTACAACACCGGTTCTTATTCCTCTTCCCATTTCAACATACAACTTAGCCATATCTTCAGGTAATCCTGCCTGAAGCATTCCGTTTAAAGAATCTTCATCAGAGAATTCTACCCATGGAAGCTCAGGTTTATCAACAGAAGTTCCCAGAACCTTCGCAAAATCAGAAGCTTTTCTTACGTCACTTACAATATATCTGATAGTGTTGGTATTTTCATCTTTTACCAGTTCTTCAGCAGCTGCTTTAGCAATATCGTTGGGGTGTACTACGGGTACTTCAATACCTGCAGGATAATTTGCTCCAATAATTCCTGCATTTTGAATTAAAGGAATATCATTGAAAAAATTATTGTAAAAATATCCGGCTCTTAAAAAAGAAAAAGAGGTATTCTCTACTTCATTGTATATTTTTTCAATATTGTGAAGACCAGCGATAGGGCCATTTTCTACCGGAGATTCTGCGCCTACGCTGCTTAGCATTACAGCTCTTTTTACATTGGCTTTTTTTAAAGCTTCAGCATAATTTTTTCCTGCATTGGTGGTGTTTTCCACAATTTTATCGGAACTGATCGCAGGGGGTGTCATGACAAAAACAGCATCAGCTCCTTCGAATGTTTGTGTTAAAAAATCAACGTCTATAATAGATCCTATGGCTGGCGTTGCTCCCAGAGATTCAATATCCTGTTTTCTGGCATCGCTGCTGCTTACAATTGTAATATTGTGCCCTTCGGCAATTAATTGTTGTGCTAATGGTTTAGCTACATTTCCTAGTGATCCTGTGATTATAATTTTCATAATAAATATTTTTTTATTTCTGGGAACAAAGTTATATTTGTACTTACTTTTATACAAGTACTTACCCTAAAGTATGTAGATATGACAGCTATCAAAGAAAGTTCAACCATTCAGGAGAATAAAAAGACAGTGCAGGATTGTCCTGTAATGTACGTTATGGAAAGAATCGGAGGATTCTGGAAACCCATTATCCTGTTTAATCTTTCCACAGGAGAAAAAAGATACAGCGAATTGAAAAAAGCAATTCCTGCGGTAACAGAGAAAATGCTCATTCAACATTTGAAACAGCTCGAAACAGATGGATTAATCATCAGAACAGCAAAACCAGTGATACCGCCTCACGTCACTTATAAGCTAAGCGAAGCTGGTAATGAGCTGGCTCCCGTGATTGATGCCATGGCAGCATGGGCTTTTCAGGATATGGAAAGGAATGATATCAAATATACTGAAGGAGACCGATATATCACCAATCAGGATCAGAATGCTTTCAGTCAAAACCTGAAAAAATAAAAACAGGCTCTTCAATCCGAAGAGCCTGTTTCTGTTAATATTATTCTATCAAAGAATTATAAAGACTGCATGTCAATAACGAAACGGTATCTCACATCACTTTTCAGCATTCTTTCATACGCTTCGTTGATGTCCTGCATTTTGATCATTTCAATTTCTGAAACAATATTGTGCTCTCCGCAGAAATCCAGTAATTCCTGAGTTTCAGCAATACCGCCAATTACTGAACCTGCTACAGATTTTCTTCCCATAATCATAGGAACAGTATTTAAAATAGGCTCTAAACCTCCAAGATATCCTACCAGAACATGAGTCCCGTTGATATTTAAAGTAGTCACATACGGATTGACATCATGTACATAAGGGACGGTGTCAATAATCACATCGAATTTTCCTTTTACAGAATCCATTTGGGCTTCATCGGTAGAAATCACAACATGATCAGCGCCTAATTGTTTAGCATCTTCAGTTTTTCCCGGAGTTCTGGAGAATAAAGTAACTTCAGCGCCCAGTCCTTTTGCCAGCTTAATCGCCATATGACCAAGACCTCCCAATCCTACAACTGCTACTTTAGAACCAGGACCTACATTCCAGTGTTTTAAAGGAGACCATGTGGTAATACCTGCACAAAGTAGTGGTGCTACGGCTGCAAGGTCAAGATTTTCAGGTACTTTTAAAACGTGGTGAGAATCCACTACAACCTTTTGAGAATAGCCTCCAAAAGTATGTCCTCCCAAATGTTTATCCTTTCCATTGTATGTTCCGGTGAAACCGTTCAGACAGTATTGTTCAAGATCATGCTTACAGCTGTCGCAGTGTCCGCAAGAGTCTACAATACATCCTACACCCGCAAGATCTCCCACTTTAAATTTGGAAACTTCACTTCCTACTTTTGTAATTCTTCCTACAATTTCATGTCCCGGAACTACAGGGTACAAAGACCCGCCCCAGTCGTTTCTTACCGTATGAAGATCAGAATGGCATACCCCGCAGTATAGAATTTCAATTTCTACATCTTTTGAGGTGACTTCTCTTCTTACAATATTCATTTCTTTCAGATCTGCTGTGGTAGATTCTGCACCATAAGCTTTTACTGTGATTGTACTCATTTTTTATATTTAGTTTTATAAATTATGATATTCTTCATCCGTTACAGGCTCCAGCCATTCTACAATCCCGTTTTGTGTATTAGGATTAATGGCAATGTGGGTAAATTCACTATCCGGAGCTGCTCCATGCCAGTGAATAACATCTGGTGGAATATTAACAATATCTCCAGGATTTAAAATCTGTGCAGGTTTTCCTTTTTCCTGATAATATCCTTTTCCTGAAGTTACGATTAAAATCTGTCCACCCCCATGAGAATGCCAGTTATTTCTGCATCCCGCTTCGAAAATTACATTTCCGATCTGGCAGTTCAGGTTATCTTCATTGGGTTTCAGAATATGAACCCAAGCTGTTCCTCCTGAAAAATAATCAGGAGAAGCTTTTTCCCCTTTCGGAAAAATATTGGTATTAAAAGTTTCCATAACGGTACAAAAGTCGAAACTTTCTGGTAAACCAAACTTATACAGATTACCGAATTACTTACCAATTTTACAGACAGCATTTCAGTTACAAATGAAAGTGGTAATTTTGAATAGCAATAAAAATATACTTCATGGAAAATCAGGAGGTTGAAATCTATAACACGGTATCAGAATATAACAAAATGGCGAATCATGAAACCCTCCATCCATTGGTAAGTATCATTGATTTTTCCAAATCCGATCCTATTTGTCAGTATAAAAGAACGTTTGGCTTTTATACCGTTTTTCTGAAAGATGTGATGTGTGGTGATATGCAATATGGAAAACACAGCTATGATTATCAGGAAGGGACATTGGTTTTTATTGCTCCCGGCCAGACCTATGGAATTTATAATAAAGACAGATTTGTTCAGCCGGCAGGTTTTGCTCTGATTTTCCATCCGGACTTAATCAAAGGAACCAACTTAGGGAAGAATATCAAAGACTATTCATTTTTCTCTTATGACGTTCATGAAGCACTCCATCTCTCAGAAAAAGAAAGAGAAGTGGTACTGGATTGTTTTAAAAATATTAAACTGGAACTGGAGCAGTCTATTGATAAACACAGTAAATCTTTAATTGTAAACAATATTGAGCTGTTCCTGAATTACTGTATGCGTTTTTATGACCGCCAGTTTATTACAAGAGATCATATCAACCAAGGTGTTATCGGGAAATTTGAAAATCTGGTAGATGATTATTTGAAATCTGAAAATCCAAAGAATATAGGTTTTCCAATGGTTAATTACTTTGCCGAAAAACTGAATCTTTCTGCCAATTATTTCGGAGATCTGATCAAAAAAGAACTGGGAATTTCTGCACAGGAGTTTATCCACAATAAGCTTATAGAGATAGCCAAAGAACAAATTCTGGATCAGACAAAAACAATCAGCGAGATTTCTTATGATTTAGGTTTTAAATATCCGCAGCATTTTACAAGACTCTTCAAAACCAAAGTAGGGATCTCTCCGAGTGAATATAAAATCCTGAACTAATTTTTTTCACGAATAACACGATAATTATTAGTGAATATTTGTGTCCTTATTTGTGGAATTTGTGTTTAAATAATTAAATTTAAAGAGAAAAGTTTTCACAGTTTTAAAGATGACACCAAATCAGCTGAACACCACTATTTTCGAAACCCGATTCGGGAAAATCTTAGCATTAAAAGAAAATGGAATTATCAGAGCCAGAAGTATCCGGTATGCCTATTCTGAAAGGTTTAAACAACCAGTTGCTGCAGAAGCTTGCGTATCTTCCATAATTATTTCTCCGGAAAAAATTCCGGTCTGCCCACAGACTTTAAGTCCGCTTGTAGAAAAAATGATTGGAGAAACACCTGTCGAAAGTTTCGAAGCTGATGAATCTACCCAATATTTATCCGTTACCCGTCCTGAAATTATATCTGAAAATGAAAAACTTCCTGTTGTAGTATGGATTCACGGAGGTTCCCATGAAATAGGCTGCGGCGATCTCGTCACTGCCGATCCTGCCGAATGGGTGAAAGAACAGCATATTATCGTTGTTACTGTTTCATATCGTTTAGGATTATTTGGTTTTTTAGGGGGTGATGAAAAAAGACCTGCCAATCTTGGATTGCTGGATATCATTGAAGCATTAAAGTGGATCAAAAACAACATTGCAGATCTGGGAGGTGATAAAAATAATATTACCCTTCTCGGGCAGTCTTCAGGAGGTGATGCTATTGCTCATTTAATGATATCGGAAGGAGTGGAGGATTTGTTCCAGCGCTTGATTATCCAGAGTGCTCCTTTGGGATTACGTCATAAAAGGCAGAAAATGTCTGCAGAATTTCTGAAAAAGACAGAAGTGCTGAAAGATGAAACCGATGTTTTAAAAATGATGGATGACTACAAAGAATTTGTGCCTTCCGTAATAAAATATGGTTTGAAAGCAGCGATGCCTTTTGGAACTCAATACGGACATTTTCCTTTGTGTAAAGAAGAAGATTCTGTGGAAATGTGGAAAAAAATGCTCAGAAATTTGATGTGCTGATTGGTTTAAATAATGATGAAACGGCATTTTATCTTAAAACCTCAGAAGCTTTAAATAAATATTTCGGGAAAGGGTTGGGTTTAAAAATCATGGATAAGACTGTTGAAAAAACAACCGCATTGATCTATGGAAATCCGGCAAGACAGTTTGCACAGAACCTTGCGGATGCCGGAGGAATTGTATATCTCTTCAGAATTCATTCAAAATTGAAAGAGAATCTTATCGGAGCACCCCATTGTATCGATCTTCCCTTAATTTTCGGAAATGAATCTGCCTGGGAATCTTCTGAACTGCTGAAAAATATTCCCTGGAGTCGTATTCATGAGAATGGTAAAAAGCTGAGAGCACTTTGGGCTGAATTTGCCCGCACCGGAAAAATAGCTGATACCTCCGAAAGACCAGAAATCCTGGAACTCCGAAAAATGTAACTATACATCAAACCTATAATTTCTCTAATCTTCACAAATATCCCAACTGAAGACGTAAACATTCCCATCCTTGGAGGGGTGTCAAAAATTCTTTGAATTTTTGACGGGGTGGTTCGCCATATTCCCAATATTTATCTTCAATAATGAAAACTATATACTAAATCAAGTATTTGGTGTTGAATGTTTGGTCATAATTGTAATTTTTAATGTATATTTAATAACTAAACCATAAAAAATAACAATTATGAAAACGCACAAAGAAATCAAAGTAAAAAAATTAAACCGTCAGGAATTAAAAAGTTTAAAAGCCGGAGATTTAAATTGGGGTAAAGTGTGCTGTACTTCCAATGAAGATGGCCAATGCTGTGAATGGGCTATCGATGTTTGGAATTGTAGATATATTTATTGTTAAATATAGTGTTCAGATATGATACAAAGCATATATGATTAATCATGTATGTTTTTTTATTTTTAATAAATTTAATCTTATTCAGGGATCCAAACACTTACGTTTCCTGCCGGAACAGGAAAATTTCCCCATCCGTTTTCATCAATAATTACTTTCTCTTTGAACCGTTTCAACAGATCTTTGAATTTTTTACCAGCATACAATGTTCCCATTTCCATAGGCTTGTTGTAAGAATCTTTATTGCTCAGAACTACGGCACATCCTGTATGTTCATCATCTCCCGTACGCACCCAGCCGAGACAATTGGCATCCTCAAAATAATCATGCTGATCACCGTAAGCATGATCTTTCCTTGCTTTTAATAGCTCTTCAATACCATCTACTTTGGGCATAAATATTTCCTGATCATTGCCTTCTCTATCTTTATCCACATAATGAGCGCCATAAAGATCCGGATAAAATACACATGGATAACCGTCTTTTCTCAATAAAATAAGCGCATAGGCCATTGGTTTGAACCATGGTTCTACAGGAGCTTCAAGATCCTGTAAAGGTTGCGTATCATGATTGGCTACCAGGCTTACAGAATGCATGGGATCTGCCTGAGTAAGGGTTTCATCAAAAATTCTTCTGAGATCATAAGAACCGCCTTCTCTGGAAGCTGTATGGAAATTATTCTGTAACGAACTGTCAAAGAGACTCATGCATCCATCCGTTACCTCAATATATTTTTGAAGCAGATGAAGATATCCCGGAGCCCAGTATTCTCCTACCGCAAAAATATTTTTTCCGGAATTGGAACGAAGCAGCGTAAGCCATTCTTTATAAAAATCAAAGGAAATATGTTTTAAAGCATCCAATCTTACTCCGTCAAAATCTGTCTGATCAAAATACCATTTTGCCCAAGTGTTGAGTTCTTCCCGTACAAAAGGATTCCGATGTTCGATGTCATTATACATCAGATAATCATAGTTTCCTTTCTCATCATCA
This sequence comes from Chryseobacterium sp. CH21, assembly GCF_004119445.1. GTDB lineage: Bacteria > Bacteroidota > Bacteroidia > Flavobacteriales > Weeksellaceae > Chryseobacterium. The sequence goes on from NZ_QICI01000034.1 coordinate 90,619, forward strand.
ATCATTTCTTCCCAGTCATTTCCGTATTCTGACTGTATTTTATAAATGTGGGAATCCATCCCTTCAGCATAATCTACACCACTGAAACAGTTGAAATTCCATTCAAAATCCGAATATTTTTTTCCTCTTCCAGGAAAAGTAAATTTGGTATAAGATTCTATTTCGATGACATCGGAAATTATTTTTTCCCTGTTTTCCTCATCTACTTTTACCACTTTGAATTTTTCCAGTTCATCACCTCCCGCTTTATGCCCCAGAACAATATCTACAATCACTTGGATATTTTGTTTCTTTAAGGCTTTAATCGCTTTGGTATAGTCATTTTTTGTACCGTATTTAGTGGGAAGAGTTCCTTTTTGATCAAATTCTCCAAGATCGTATAGATCATAGGCATCATAGCCAATAGAATAGCCACCATTTGTTCCTTTGTAGGCAGGTGGAAACCATACAGAAGTGATTCCAAGTTTTGCTAAATATCCGGCCTGTTTTTCGGCTTCTTTCCACAATTTTCCGTCGCCTTCAGAATACCAGTGGAAAAACTGGATCATGGTTGGGTTCATAGATTTGCTGATTTGGTTCATACAAGTTAGCAAAAAAATCTGACCTATTCGTTTTCGAATTCCTCAAACGGGATTTTTAGTTGAACGGAAACCTGCTTTTTTTCTTCCGTATTCAGTTGAGAAAGAGACAATCCGAGCAGGCGGACTGCTTTATCAAAAGGGCGGAGTTCCCAAAGTTTTTTTCCGGTGTTATAATACTGTTCGGGTGACGAGAAATAATCTTCCCTGGTTATACTTCTTGTGAAAAGAGAGAAATCTTTATATTTTATTTTTAAAGTTAAAGTTCTTCCGAGAATATTATTTTTCTGTAATCTTTGGTGAATTTCCTCAGCAAGGCTTTCTAGCTTTTCATTGATCTGCTGTTCATCCAGAAGATCCTCAAAAAAGTTCTTTCTACGGCCACACTTTTCTGAATCCGATGAGGTTTTACTTCTGATGTATGAATCCCACGTACCACATTGTAATAATGCTGGCCGGATTTTCCAAAAAGCCTTACAAGATCCTCAAGTGATCTCTTTTTTAAATCTTTTCCTTTATAAATCCCTAAACTAAACATTTTGTTAGCCGTAACTTTTCCCACACCATAAAATTTTTCCACGGGTAATTCTTCCAGAAAATGCTCCATTTTATCAGGATGAATGGTTTTCTGCCCATTCGGTTTATTAATATCGGAAGCTACTTTGGCTAAAAATTTATTGACAGAAATTCCTGCTGAAGCCGTTAATCCTGTTTGTTCAAAAATTTTCTGACGGATTTCTTTAGCGATGAGATTGGCAGATTCCATTCCTTTTTTATTTTCAGTAACATCCAGATAGGCTTCATCGAGTGATAAAGGTTCTACCAGATCAGTATATTCATAGAAAATTTCCCGGATCTTTTTGGAGATTTCTTTATATCGGGCAAATCGGGGAGGAACAAAAATAAGATGTGGGCATTTTTCTTTGGCTGTTTTACTGGGCATTGCAGAGCGAACACCAAATTTTCTGGCTTCATAACTTGCGGCTGCCACTACACCACGATGTTGCCCGCCTACGGCTATTGGCTTACCTTTCAACGTAGGATTATCATGCTGCTCCACAGAAGCATAGAATGCATCCATGTCCACATGAATAATTTTACGAAGAGGCAAAGAAAAATCCATATACAAAGATATGGATTCCTTTATTTATAGAAGGAAGCTAGAAGCTGGAAGAGGGAAGTTAATAGGAAATTAAAGGACTGCTTACTAAATAATAAAAAATGAAGTAGTAATTAATAACGCGTTAATAACTTCCATCTCCCATCTTCCGGCTTCCTGCATTTTAAGCCTTCATTCTCATAGTCAGAAGATGAGGTTCAAAACCTGCTTTTTCATACGCTTTTATGGCAGATTCATTTTGAGCGTAGACATCCAATCTTACCTCACTGATTCCTCTTGATTTTGACCAGGAAATAAGTTCATCGGTAATCATTTTATTAATTCCTTTTCCTCTGTGCTCCGGTTTTACATACATAAAACCGAGGTAGGCATATTCTTTAAACTGATAATAATCTTTTGCTGCTTTTTTGATCAGCGCATATCCAGATGCAATGATCTCGTTATTCTCTTCAGCAACAATAACGGTAGCTTCCGGAGATTGTATCAGGTATTTTAAATCATAATAATGTATCTCTCCTGCAATCAATGTACTATTGAAAGGTCTTTCGGCAGTAACAACTCCCTGCTCAAATTCTAATAGGATATCTAAATCCTCTTGTGTGGCTTCTCTTGTGATCATGGTGTTATGGGTATAAAATTTTAAAACTCACTGAAAGTTTTGGTTTTCAATGAGTTTTTTATGTTCTTTCGGGTTAAATAATAATTATTTTAAAAGCTTGTCTATGGTTTGCTGAAGTTCAGGATCTTCGGGAGATATTGCGTAATATTTTGCAATAGAAGATTTTTGGTCAATCACCATATATCTTGGAATCCAGTTTAGATCTACATAATTATTGAAATCGTTTTTCCATCCTGTAGAAAACCAATAGTTTTCTTTGTGTTTCATATCAAATCTTTCAAGACTTTTTTCAAACCCTTCTTTTGAACGGTCCAATGACAGAAATACAAAATCTATATTCTTGTTATTTTCTTCTAATTCCTTGGCTTTTGGAAGTGCATTTAAACAATCTCTACACCATCCGGCCCAGAAATCAATCACTAAAACTTTTCCTTTATGCTGAGCCAGAATCTGTTTGATGGTAATGGTTTTTCCATCTTCATCCTGCAGTTTCTGCTGTAAAGCTTCTTTTGAAAATCCTGTTTTAAGGACAGTAGGGACTTTTTGTGAATAGCTTATCCCAAAAATACCCATCATCAATAGTAATATCAACTTTCTCATCTCGTACAATTTCATTTGTACAAATCTAAACAATGAATGGCAATCTGAGATTGATTTCTTTGGAATTAGGAAAAATTTATAATATTGATGGATTCTATGAGGTAGGAGAGTGGGAACGGGTAAACCACCCCGTCAAAAATTCAAATAATTTTTGCCACCCCTCCAGGGGAGGGGAATGTTACGGCTTCAATTGTAATATAGGGTTATATTTATTGGTAGTTTTTAATCAAGCCTTTGACAACGGCAATTACATTAGGCATTGCTTTATTGGCTGCATTCAAAACTTCTTCATGAGAAACGGCAAAAGCCACATCCGGTCCGCCAAGATCTGTGATCACGGAAATACAGAAAACATCCATTCCCATATGTCTGGCAACAATAACTTCGGGAACGGTGCTCATTCCTACCATATCACCGCCAATAGCTTTGATCATTCCATATTCGGCCGGTGTTTCAAAAGTTGGTCCCTGAAGAGCAACGTAAACTCCCTGATGAATTTTGATATGTTGATCTGCAGCAGCCTGTTCTGCAATAGCAATCATTTTTTTGTTATAAGGCTCGCTCATATCCACAAATCGTGGTCCAAGCTCATCGATATTTTTTCCGCGTAAAGGATGCTCAGGCATCATGTTGATATGATCTTTCAGAATGACAATATCTGCAACGCTGTAGGCTGGGTTTACACCACCACATGCATTGGAAAGAATAAGGTTTTGAATTCCCAGCAAATGAAAAACTCTTATGGGGAAAGTCACCGTTTCCATAGAATGTCCTTCATAATAATGGAAACGTCCGCTCATCATGAGTACTTTTTTCCCTTCCAGGATTCCATAAATCAGTTTTCCGGTGTGTCCGGCCACTGTAGTTTGTGGAAAATGAGGAATGTCTTTGTACTCTAAAATATGGATCGGTTCTACTTCATGTTGTAATTTTCCCAGCCCGGATCCTAAAACGACTGCAAAATCAGGAGTTTCCTGAATAATATTTTTAATAAAATCTGCAGTCTCATTAATTTTTTCTAACATAATCTAAGATGATTTGGTTGAATTCTTCTTTCTTATCAATAAGTACATTGATAGGCCAGTAGTAAACAATTTCTCTAAGATAGTCAAAAGTTTTCAGACGTACATAGTCTTTCTCTGTGGTTAATATCAGTTTATATTCTCCCAGTTTTTTATACTCGGCAAGGATTTTTTTAATATCATCATCCGTGAAATTATGATGATCTCTGAATTTTAAATGCTTTACTCTTTTTGAGAATTTGGCCAGATGTTCCAGAAGCGGTTTAGGATTGGCAATTCCGGTGATCAGTAAAATATCGTAATAATTCAGGTTGTTATCCGGAAGCATTTTATCCTTTCCGTAGACATTTTCGTCATAGCCGATGGATGAAAAGAATACTTTCTGTCCGTAAGAAGGTCTTATTCTTGAGATATAATATCTTTTGGTTTCCTCCGTAAGTTCATCAGGACATTTACTGACCATGATGATATTGGCTCTTTTATATCCCGCTCTTGATTCTCTCAGATCTCCGGCAGGAAGAAGGTAATCCTTGAAAAAGGATCATTAAAATCAGTCATCAGAATATTGAATCCTGCTTTGATGGCTCTGTGCTGCATGGCATCATCCAGTACCAGAACTTCAAGATCCATATCATCAATCACTTTTTTAGCACCAGGAACACGTTCTTCGGAAACGGCAATTACGAAACGGTTTTTAAAACGTTCAAAAAGCTGCATCGCTTCATCGCCAACCATTTTGTAGTTGCTTTCGTAATTCGTTACTTCATAGCCTTTGGTAAGCCTTCCGTAACCACGTGAAAGTACTCCGGTTCTGTAATGTTTGGATAAGAACTGGGCAAGATACATCACCATGGGTGACTTGCCGCTTCCGCCCACAGAAAGGTTTCCGACATTGATTATCGGTGTCTTGAATTTTGTCGACTTAAAAACTCCCAGATCATACATTGTGTTCCGGATACCCGTTACCAAATGATAACCGAGGGAAAAAGGATAAAGGTACCATCTTTTCATACGATTGCAAAAATAGGAATTTTCATAAGCATTTGGTGTAATATTCTCAAAGACTTTTCAACAAATATTTCGTTAAATTAAAGTATTTTTGTGGAGTTATTATAATACATTGAGATACTTTATTGAATTTTCTTACAACGGAAAGAATTATTTCGGCTATCAGATACAGCCGGATGCTATTTCTGTACAGGAAGAACTGGAAAAAGCGCTGTCTACCATTTGCGTGAAGAAATAAAAACTACAGGAGCAGGAAGAACGGATACCGGTGTTCATGCTAAAAAATATATGCCCATTTTGATACGGAAAAAGAATTGGATGATCAGCTTGTACGAAGACTGAACAGTTTTCTTCCGCCTGATATTTCCATTAAAAGAATTTTCCCTGTAAAAGATGATTTTCACGCCCGTTTTGATGCGACGTACAGAACTTACGAATATTATATCTCATTGGAAAAAAATCCGTTTACTCAGGAATCTGCATGGCAGCACTGGAAAAGAAGTTTGGATATCAATGCGATGAATGAAGCCTGTAAAATTCTTTTTGAATATGAAGATTTTACCAGTTTTGCGAAATTAAAAACCGATAACAAAACCAATATCTGCAAAATGTACAAAGCAGAGTGGGAACAAAATGGAACAGAACTGAAATTCACAGTTTCAGCCAACCGTTTTCTCAGAAATATGGTTCGTGCTATTGTCGGAACGATGGTAGAAATTGGAACCGGAAAACTGAAGCCGGAAGATCTTCGTCAAGTGATTGAAGATAAAAACCGCAACGCTGCGGGAACTTCAGCACCGGGACATGGATTGTATCTTGTGGATGTAGGATATGAATTTTAATGCTAAGAAATAAGCCGGAATCAATTCTTTATTGACGGTAAGAAAATCATTCGGTTACAAACATATTTACAAAAAACCTCTTGAGTTCTCGGGAGGTTTGTTGTAAGTAGGCAGGAGACTTCCGAAGGACTCTGAAATTTACAAGCAATTCCGTTTTAAACCAACGGAGGATCTTGGAAGTTTGTTTCACTATTGTTTTAAACCTCCGAAGCTGCCGGGTAGGTTTCATACAATGATGTTTTAATTATTACAATCCTATCTTTTTCATATTTAATAAGAGATAAATATGGATGAATGATCAAAAAATCAGGTTCTCAACAGGTTGATCCTATTCATTCTGTAAATAACAGGTATCTGAAATTTTCTATGACGATTTGCAAAAGTTGTAAAGGCAGTCCGGTTATAAAGTCTTATTTTTGCATAGAATTTTATTTTAATTCTTTCTTTCGATTCGTACAATGAAAAAACAAGATACCTGGGGAATTATAAAAAGGCTGTTCTTTATCGGAATGAAATTTCGTTCTTGGTTCATCCTTACTCTTATCATTTCCATATTCCTTTCCATCGTTTCTACTTACAGGCCTTATCTTACCATGCAGGTAGTGGATAATGACATTACAAAGCTGCATGATAAAGCTTTGATGATGAAGCACATCTATATTCTCGTGGGATTAGTGTTTGCAGAAACTATTTTAAACTTTTTCTTAGTTTATTTTTCAAATTTTATCTCGCAGAATGTGATCAGAGATATCAGAGAGCGTTTATATGCTAAACTGATCTATTTCAAAACTTCATTTTTTGATAAAACGCCTATCGGGCAGCTGGTAACGCGTGCAGTAGGAGATGTGGAAACCATTGCTACAGTATATACAGATGGATTCCTGATGGTTTTCGGAGATATTCTGAGAATTCTGTTTGTACTGGTGATGATGTTCAGTACCAATGTTCATCTGAGTTATATTACGCTGGCTATTTTACCTTTAATGGTAGTGATTACAAGATTCTTCCAGAAAAGACTGAAAAAAGCTTTTGGGGATGAAAGAAACTGGACAGCCAATCAAAACTCTTTTGTTCAGGAAAGATTGGCTGGGATGCCGATTATTCAGGTCTTCAACAGACAGGAATCTGAGTTTAAGAAATTTGATGATATCAATATTACCCTGAAAGGAGCATTGCTGAGAACCGTATTTATTTTCTCATTGTTCTTTCCTGTAGTAGAGCTTATTTCTTCATTATTCATAGGGTTTATCCTTTTCTATGGTGGATATATCACGATCAGTGCCGGGGTGGTGATTGCATTTATCCAGTATATTTCGATGCTGATCCGTCCTTTGAGACAGATTGCAGACCGTTTCAATAATATCCAGCGAGGAATTGTAGGAGCAGAGAGGGTATTGGGATTAATGGATGAAGAAAACTCCATGCCGAATAACGGAACGGTGAAAAAAGATCATTTTGCCGGAAAAATTGAATTCCAGAAAGTACATTTTGCTTACGATGAAAAGCAGGAAGTTCTGAAAGGAATTGATTTTAAAGTAAATCCGGGAGAAACGGTAGCGATTGTAGGAGCAACTGGTGCTGGGAAATCTACGATTATCAGCCTGATCACAAGATTATATGATATCAATTCCGGAAATATTCTGATTGATGATGTGGATTTAAAAGATTACGAATTGTATAATCTGAGAAGCCATATCGGAGTGGTATTACAGGATGTTTTCCTTTTCCACGGAAGTATTTTTGAAAACCTTGCCTTTGGAGATGACAGCATCACATTGGATAAAATAAAAGCCGGAGCCAGAGAAATTGAAGTTGATAATTTCATTCAGCAGCTTCCTGGCGGATATGATTATGTAGTGAGTGAAAGGGGCTCATCCATTTCTTTAGGTCAGAGACAATTACTGTCTTTCCTGAGAGCTTATTTATCCGATCCGAAAATTTTAATTCTGGATGAAGCTACTTCTTCTATTGATCACGAAAGTGAAAAACTTATTCAGAGAGCAACAGAAAAAATTACTAAAAACAGGACATCCATTATTATTGCTCACAGGCTTTCCACGATTGAAAAAGCAGATAAGATTATTGTCATGGAGCACGGTAAAATTGTAGAAGAAGGAAAGCATCTTGATCTTTTGGATAAGAACGGATATTATGCCACGCTTTACAAAGCCCAGCTTCGCCATGAAGTAGAAATGGAAGAAGAAAAAGAATCATGATCCAGTAAGGAATGATAATAAACAAAAAAGAGAGTCAGTAACGACTCTCTTTTTTTATAAATAAAATAATTTAGAATTTTAATTTCTTCGTAATCACTTTTCCGTCTTCCAGTACTGCTGTTGCAGTGATGATTATGTTTTTCTGATCAACAGGATATTTGAATTCTGAAGACTTTACATCTGTTTTTCTCAACAGTAATCTTCCTGAAGCATCATAAATATGCACTGAAGCAATTTTTACATTACTTTTCACAGATACGGAGTTTTCATCTTTAAAAATAACAGGCGAATTTTTCAATCCTGCATTTTCTACTGCTAATAATCCTTGGTTTTCAATGATTACAGAATAATCTTCTACCTGTCCGTATTTAGGTGTATAGCATGCTGTTACGGCCGTTCCGTTGAATTCTCCAATCACTCTCATTCTTAAAGGAGTATTGGTTACTGCACTTGCAGGAGGAGTTACCTGAGCCGTAGCGAACGAACCATTGGTTATGCCACTTTGATTAAGGACAAGTTCTGTAGTTTCGTTGAACTGACCGTCATTATTATAATCAATATATGCTTTGATAATGTGAGAATTGCTGGTGCCCGGAGCTACAGTAAGGGTTGTAGCTGAGGTTTGGGGTATCGTAGTTTTGGATATTCCGGAACAGTAAGTTCCCGTGAAATTTTCATAAAAATTATTGGCTGCCTGTTTATAATTGCTTGAATAATTGCTGATACTTCCGAATTTCACAGAAGTGATTCCTACGTTATATCCACCAGGATTTGTGATGGAAGCAGGAGTACAGGCGTTCGTTAAAGTAGAATTATTATTGATTGTTGTGGTAGAAGCTACTGGTGAATTGATCAGTGACTGTCTATACTGTAAAAGCTGTGCTGTTGCTCTGTCTGCCTGTCCTTGCGTGAATAAATTTCTGAAGCAGTACGTATACGCCATCACGTTTCTTTCACCTCCGCTATATAATTGGCTTGTACATGGATTGATCTGTCCCGTCTGGCATGTATGAGGAACCGTAGAGTGGTAAAGACTTTTCATGGGCTCCGTATCACATACAAGATCTCCTTCTAAAGTACAATCATTGTTCACAGGGCAATCTCCAGTAGTTTCATTATATCCCTGATGGGTATGTCTAAGCCCCAAAGCATGCCCGAATTCATGAGCCAATGTTTGGGCATTGACAGCAGAGGCACTTGTTGCCATAAAAGCGTAATCATTGCTTCCTCCTGGATAATAGGCGAAACCGTTCAGCCCTCCTGAATTGGAGGTTAGTTTTTTAACCACATAAATATTGTAATATTTTGAAGTATCCCACATTCCCATTGCTGTAATCTCAGAAGCAGTTACGGCATTGGTTGTGTTATCATTATTGACTCCTCCGCTTACATATTTAGGAAGACCAGAAGCATTGATCCTGTTGATCCCGTTGGTTGCATTGCAGTTAGGGTCTTTAGTTGCAAAAACAAATTTTACAGGCAGAATAGCACTTGTACCCGACATTCCGCTGGTAGAGTTTCCGGCAAAGACACCATTGGTATAATTTACCCATGCAATGATATCGGCATCCGACTTATTATTGGTGGTTCCTACAGCGCTTCCGTCTCCTACAACATGTACAACAACAGGAATTTCATATACCTGATTGGTAAGCTTAGAAGCCAGTTTTCCACTTTTGATCATCTTTGATAATTTCAGGTTGAAAGCATCATCCTGAGCTTTCTCTTCCGGATACCTTTCATAATGCTTTTTCATTAATTCATCGGTTCCGCATTCCTGAAATTCTAAACTTTGTGAATAAAAATGAGAGCAGAATGCTCCTGAAATAAGCAGAAATAATAATTTTTTCATAGTTTTTTTATTTAAATAGTTGGGAATTTAAAAATAAATAAAAAATACTTATAAATACTTAATGCTTTTTAAAACTACAAAAAACAAAATTCTGAACCGTCTCAAAGGGAGTTATATGATCTTCAGTGATGCATTCCACTTTTTTAAAACTTCCTTCAAATTTTTCTGATAATGATTTCTCATCATACTGCTGAATATCCAATCCACTGCATTTTGTAGGTCCGTTTTTAGAAAAAGTCCCGAGAATCATAAAGTGATTGACATTTTTCTCTGCAATATCTATGTATTTTGAAACCTGTTCCGGAGTGGTAAGGAAATGAAAAGCAGCTCTGTCATGCCATATATCATACTTTTCCGAAGATTCAAAAGCCGTAATATCCGTAGCAATCCATTTTACTTTATTGGCAGCATCACCAAGTCTTTCTTGTGCTTTTTCTAAAGCTTTGGCTGAAATATCAAGTACCGTAATGTTTTCATAGCCTTCTTCAAGGAGATAATCAACAAGGTTGCTGTCTCCCCCGCCAATATCTATGATGCTGGTGTCTTTCCCCAATCCCGAAGATCTGATAAAGTCAAGGGATGTCTGAGGCTTTTTCTGAGTCCAGCTTACCTGATCAGGATTTTTGGTTTCATATACGTTTTCCCAGTGGTTTTTGTTGTCAGAAGATATCATGATTCTTTTAATTGATTATTGATCTCTTCAAATTTATTAATTAATTCATCAAGTTTTCTTTCCTGCTTTTTAATGGTCTTCGGTCTCAGATAAAACCAGTTGAAAGCAATCCAGGCAGATGTTACAGCATAGGTCAGAATACCTGAGCCCAGAGTCATTCTTGAAGTGTATTCATACATATAAAAGCATATTCCCAGAAACAGCATAATGAAATACAAGTTAAGTATTGTTGTCTGCATCAATTTCTGCTTTCTTTTTACCACGTATAAGCTTTGGAGATATTCATTGTTAGACTGTGTCTGGTCTATTTTGTAAAATACCATAAACATTTTGTTATAAGCCAACAGGAAAATAGCCATGCCCAGAATTACAAGAACAATTCCTATTTTTGTTGTAATCATTTGAGGCTGATAACGGTACCAGATGAAAAGAATGACTAATGAAGTAGCGATTAATCCAATATTAGCAAAGATCAGCCTGCGCAGATTCTGGTTTCTGAATTTTTTCAGTTTTCCGAGAAGCTCGTCCATATTGGGTTTGTTGGAAGTCTGCTGCTTCCATATATTTTTGAAATCTATATTTTCTTTGGATGCAAAATTAGGATTTGCCATTGCTGCCAGACAAGGCAGTGCGTCTACAACAATGATTTTACCAACAAGTTCAGAATAGTCAGCTGCAATAGCCAGTGCAAGACCACCACCCATACTGTGTCCGATTATTATAGGTTTGTCAATTTTATTATTCTTGATATAATCGGCAATTCCTTTTTCCCAATCTTTAAAACTGGCATCTGATTGGGGTTTCGTTCCGGCAAATCCGGCCATCGTTAAAGTATAGCAAGTGAAGTTTTTTTCAAATTTTGCTGTCGTTTCGTTCCATACATCTCCTGAAGAAGCAAATCCCGGAATGAATAGCAAAGACTGGGTTCCTTTTCCTGTTTTCTTTACTTCAAAAGGATACGTTGCTTCCTGTCCGAAAATATTGCATACCGCTAAAAAAATAACATGATGATTAAAAGGAATGTGAATTTTTTCATGATTTCTAAGGTTTTAAAGATTATTTGTCTTTTAGAGACGAACCTTCAAAAAATGTTACACAAAAATTTATTTTTCTGAAAAAAATATTTCTCCTTCCCCGAAATCCCTGTTATCAGGGCAAAATCATATGAAATTTATTGTAGCAATTTGTTGTTTAATAGTAAAAATCCCAGAAAAATTAATCCAATATTCTTCCGTAGAATCTGCTGATATCAAAATAAAAACCTGGAATTTTATATTTTCCTTTTTCAAATTCCTGATAATCACATTTTCCATTGTGGCTTTGTGATTTTGTTTCCATTTGAAATCTGTTTAATAGAACATATTCGTCTGTCACAGAAATGATATGAAAGCCTGTTTCGCATGTCAGCCCATCACCGGAAGTAAGAATGGCATTTAATAATCCATGGAAATTTCCTGCAATTTTTCAGCAGTAGCATCATCATTATTTAAATGATATAAATAAGCTATATAATTCATAGCCCTCAGATCCAGTGGATTTTCATCCAAAGCGTCAAGAAATAATTGGATTCCTTTAGACAGATCTTTTTGAGAAATACCTTCTCCACGATAATATTTAGCTACCTCTTCAGCTTTCTTCCCTGTTTTATAAGGTTTGTATTCTTTTTGAAAGGTAAAACCGTAGTAAAGATGATGGTATTGATTGCTTGTAAGAAGCGTATCGTTCTGTTTTAATCTTTTTAAAAGCTTCGGATAATAGAATTCTGAGCTCTTATCCTCAATATTTTTTTGAATTAGAGTATAATCGGGCGCCTTAAATTCCATTTTCTGAGCATGAAGGAAAGTAAGCAGGATTAAAAAGAATAAAGAGAAAAATGCTTTAATACTCATGGTTTATATAACGTTGCTATAATTTTTTTACAGGTTAAAAATACGGAATATGTATCAATTGAATAATATCGACTGACTATTTGTAAAAAAAATAATAAAATATTATCAAAGTGTTATTTTGTATCAATAAATTTACTAACTTTATTCGGAATTTGAGAGATTACCCCCGACATTTGAAGGGGTAAATGGAATTTTTAACTAAAAAACTAGAAATATTAATGAGCAGTAGTATCCAAGATGAATTTAAAGTCTTCAAAGACGAATTAAGAAAGTTGAATATCGAAGTACAGAAAGTTGTAAAAGTAGGAAACGGTAGTATGGATTTCCACGAGGTTTTCTACAAATCACCGAGGTATGAAGAGGTAAAAAGTATATACGTCCAGCGTCATAATCTGGATAGTATGATTGAAAAATTTAAACAAGCTTATCATTAAAAAATAGAACGAGCGCCACAGATTATCTGCGGCGCTCGCTTTTTATAAAGTTTCTAATCTCAATCCTTGTCCAGAGTAGAGGTCTTTCTGGTATCTTTCATTCCGATATAAACGATCAGAGAGAAAAGGATACATCCGGTAATGTACCAGTAAAAGTATTCTTCAGAGCCAATCTTTTTAAACCAAAGCGCAATATACTCTGCCGTTCCTCCAAATACCGCAACTGTAATGGCATACGGCAGACCTACACCTAATGCTCGGATTTCAGATGGAAAAAGTTCTGCTTTTACCACTGCATTGATGGAAGTGTAGCCGCTTACAATAATTAAAGCTGCCATAATCAGAAAAAATGCACTCCATATTGATGTGGTTGTACTCAATGCTGTAAGAAGTGGGACAGTACATAAAGTTCCCAAAATACCAAAGCCTAAAAGAAGCGGTCTTCTTCCAATCTTGTCAGACAAGCCTCCAAATACCGGCTGAAGACAGGCGAAGATAAACAATGAAATAAATGAGACTAATGTAGATTCTTCTTTCGTAAGATGGACGGTATTCACCAGGAATTTCTGCATGTAAGTAGTGTACGTATAAAAAGCCAGAGTTCCTCCTAAAGTTAATCCTACAACGGTAAGAAGAGCTCTTGGGTGCTTCAGCAATTCTTGTATTGTGCCTTTTTTCTTTTCGCTGACTTCTTTTTTGTTTTCAAAAGCTTCCGTCTCATGAAGATTGGCACGGAGGTATAATGCGATAATAGATAACATAGCTCCGATTACAAAAGGAATTCTCCATCCCCATTCCTCAAGCTGTGCTTCAGTGAGTATTAATTTTTGTAAAATAAGTTGAATTCCTAATGCTATAAGCTGTCCGCCAATCAAAGTGACATATTGAAAACTTGAATAAAAACCTCTCCTGTCCTGTGTGGCCATTTCGCTGAGGTAAGTTGCTGAAACTCCATATTCGCCGCCAACGCTTAACCCCTGAAGTAATCTTGCCAATAAAAGTATTAAAGGAGCCAAAATACCTATAGATTGGTAAGTAGGGGTAAGGGCAATCAGTAAAGATCCAAAAGACATCAAAAGAACAGAAAGAGTCATCGCTTTTTTTCTTCCTACCTTATCGGCAATACTCCCAAACATCCATCCACCAATAGGGCGCATCAGAAAACCTACAGCAAAGATTCCCGCAGTATTCATGAGCTGGGCATTAAGGTCAGAATCCGGGAAGAATGAATGAGAGAAATATATGGCAAAGGCTGCATATGCATACCAGTCATACCATTCAACAAGATTTCCGATAGATCCGCCTATAATGGCTTTGATTCTTTGGCCTGTGGTGATAGAGGTTGAATTCATAAAATGTTATTTTCCGGAAAAGTTTTTTTATAATGGCATCCAAGATACAAATTTCAGAAAAAATAAACCGTTCTGGAAAAGAACGGTTTATGTATTACAAGATTGTAGATTTTAGAATCTATATCCTAGTGAAAGTCCGCTTCTGAAACCTGCCCAGGGACCATCCACTTTTATTCTGGCACCATTGGGATTGGTTTCTACTGTATACTTTACAAAGGGAATATCCAGATTTTCAATTTCTTTTTTAAGCTGAGCCTGCATATCAGGGGTCAGTACATAATCCGAGGTCATGGTAAAATCACCTTTTCCACTTCCGTAGTGTGCTCCCGCAATCCAGAAATCCAATACAAGATTCTGGCTTCTGGTCAGAAAGAATTGAACTCCAACCATTAATCCTCCACTGTTTCCATTGGTATCTCCCTGACCTCTAAGAGGGATTTGATAAGTAATTGAATTAGGACCATTGTAATCATAATAAAAATCAAAAGTATTGGAAGTAACACTTGAATATCTGTAATACGGTGCAAAATAAAATCCTTTTCCATAGCCCTTTCCGATGTAAAACCTTGGTTCTATCGTAAAGTTCGTAGCTTTTACTCTTAAATTCTGGAATCTTTTCTCGTCTTCATCCTTTAGAAAGGCATTAATGAAAGGCACTTTACCTTCCGGCATTGTTCCGAAACCGAGGTTTACAGAAAACCATTGGTTGATGACACGCTCATAAGACAGATTAATATTTCTGAATGCATAAGCAGTAACATTGGTCTTGACGATATTCATCTTCTCAGCAGAATTGTTCTCTATTTCCTGAGCTCCTAATCCGGAAAACAGGAAGCACGGAATTAATATGAATGCTTTTTTCATGACTCTATATTTTGTGATGTAAAAAAATACCAGCAAAAAACGGGCTGAATTTAACATAATAATTATAATTTAAAGAAAATTTATTGATAAATTTTTAATAGACTGTGATTATAAATGTAATATACATCGGAGATTGATTGTCCTAATGGTATAATTCATCTTCTGACATGAAAAAAATGATATATACCATCTTCTTTCTTTGCGGAGCTTTTATGTTTTCCCAGGAGAAGAAAAATGATACAGCTGATGTAGCACCCGCCAAGGAGATTCAGGAAGTTATTTTGAAATCACAACGCAAAAAACAGTTTGCAGATAAAGCTGTATATACTTTTGATAAGGAGGCGCTGGAAAAAGCACGCTATGCTAAAGATTTACTTCGTACCCTTCCTGAATTGCAGCTTGATCCTGTAGCCAATACAATTACCAGTACTAAAGGAGGAACTACCTTATTTCTCATCAATGGTATTGAAGCTACAGACATGCAGATTAGAAGTGTTGCACCCAGTGAGGTCGTAAAAGTGGAGTATTATGATATTCCTCCTGCGAGATGGGCCACAAGAGCAGATACAGTAGTGAATATTCTTACAAGATCTACAGAAACAGGGTATGTTTTCGGAGCTGATGTTTCTACGGCATTAAATACCGGATTTGTGAATGGCTCTGCTTATGCGAATTATACAAAGGGGAAAAATAATTTCGGACTGGAATATTCCATGAATCTCAGAGATTACAATGACAGAAGGGTTAATAGTATTTATGATTATCAACTGGGTGGTAAGCATTACCGGTCTGATGAAAACAGAACGGATCATTTCGGGTATACATTCCAGAATGTTGCCTTGCGTTATACAAGGCTTGTTCCTGATGATTATGCTTTTCAGGCTAAATTGAATATGGATATTTTCAGCAGGTTTTCAAAAGGAACAGGACAGAGTGTCTTTACTGAAGATAATCTGAAGGAAGAACACAATATGTTTAAAAATAATGGTTCAGACTATGTTATTCCTAAGCTGGATCTTTATTATTCCAAAAAAATCGGGGAGAAAGATGAATTGAGCATTAACGTGGTAGGCTCTCATTATACGACGAATTCTACAGAAACAGCCAAAGAGTGGATCGTCGGTTCAGGATTGTCCGTGTATGATAATGATATGGTTCTGAAAGCGAAACAAACAAGTCTGGTGGGAGAGCTTGCTCACGTTCATGATTTTAAAGCCGGAAAACTTTCATCCGGTTACAGAATTTCAAGATCTTCTATTTCTAATGATCTGAACAATCTTGCCGGATATTCTCAATACAGCGTTACTTATCTGGAGCAGTATTTTTACACAGAATTTGCCGGAAAAGTGGATAAATTCAGTTACCGTATCGGAGCTGGTCTTACCAATATTCACAACAAAAGTGCAGAAAATACTTTTGATGAATGGACGTTTACCCCGAAGGTTATTTTAGCTTATCAGCTTAAAGGAAACCAGAATCTTCGTTTTACAGCAAGTTACAGTCCGATAAGTCCTTGGAGTAATGCTTTGAGTAGTAACGTGGTGCAGCTGGCTCCAAATATTGTTCAACGAGGAAATCCTTTTTTAGAGTCTCAGCAGGTCTTAGCCAATAATCTGACCT
The DNA here is from genome assembly GCF_004119445.1 of Chryseobacterium sp. CH21. Lineage (GTDB taxonomy): Bacteria > Bacteroidota > Bacteroidia > Flavobacteriales > Weeksellaceae > Chryseobacterium. Next base: position 107,308 of record NZ_QICI01000034.1, read on the forward strand.
ATTCTTTTAATAATAAGTATTTTGATTTTAATGCAGGTTTGTTTTATCGGTATACAGACAGGGTGATCAATCAGTATTATGTTCAGGATGATGTTTTGGGAGGGTATGCTCTGACTTATGAAAACGGGAAAAACGGACAGAGATATGGAGTACAGTTAACAGGATCTTATAAACCTTTTGGAAATAGTCTCCTCGTTATAAAAGCGGTCATCACACCGACTTCCGAGACTGTAAGGACAAGTAAAGGTGCTTTGATCAAAAATGATTATTTAGGAAATTACTTTTCATTTTCCTCAGAATATAAATCTTTATCCGTTCAGTATCAGTTCAATATTCCTGTTTACAGCTTAAATGGTGCCTTCCTTAATACCAATGAAAATCAGAACAATGTTTTTGTGAGCTATAAACATAAAAACTTCACGTTCTCTACAGGAATGTACTGGATCGGAATGCCGTCAGAATACAAAACGAAAAGCCTGCCTGAAAGTTTAGTAGATTATAGAATTCATACGCAGATCATGAACAATAAATCAATGTTTGTATTAGGGTTAAGCTATGATTTCTCTAAAGGGAAAAAGACCGAAATTCAGCGAAAACTTCATAATGAAACAGCTCCTGCAGCTACTTTTTAAGAGTTGATGTTAGGCCGGAAGAGGGAAGCTGGAGGATGGGAGTTTATATTGTGCAGATGATTACTGAAGACTATTATTTATGAAAAAATAGAATAAATTAAACTCTATTTATTCTTAGAGTAAAATAGCTTCCATCTTCCAACCTTCAGCTTTCTGCTAAAAAAATCCCCGCTCAATTTTTAGGAGCGGGGATTTTGTTTTATTATTTCTTAATGAATTTTGTATTCTTTTTGTCTGCTGTATTTTTTCCGCTGATCTCAATAAAATAAGAAGCTGGAGGAAGATCTGAAATCTGAATGTTTCCGGATTTTACCTCTGAAGTTTTAACCAGTTTTCCATCCAGACTGTAGATATTTGCTTTGGAATAATTATCTGTATTTCCTTTAAAACCAATAAAGTCTTTCGCCGGGTTAGGATAAACAACCAGATTTTCTTTTTTTACAGCATTGTTTATAGAAAGGAATGTCTCGCTTAAAGCCTGAGCACTTGAAGTAGACTGGTTGATGCCTAATAAAGGAACGCTGATATTTCCATTGGTAGTGCTAAGTAGTGCATATCTGTGAGAAGCATCGTAATAAGCATAAGCGGTATTGGTAACCGTTCCGATTGGATTAGAATAAATCACATCAAAAGAAGAATATAAATTGAAATTCTGTGTATACTTTACTCTAAGAACATTACTGTAAGTTTGGTTGCCTACAATCAAAGTTCCGTATGCGTCTGCCTGAGTTGCTAAGGTTCCACTAAACAAACCATTGGCAACAGATGAAGTGAAGGTACCTTTAGCGGTATCGTTTTGGGCAGGTCCGTAGCTTGTAGGATAATTATTGTAAGTACCATTGTCTACACTGAAATTTAAAGTAGCCTGAGGATTTACGATTCCTGTAATTTCCAGCTTTGTGGCAGATGCTTTATAATAAATAGTAGTTGTTCCATCCACCATTTTAATGGTTGATCCTGGAAATGTTGTGATTTCGGTTGAAGTTGGAACAGAATAAGTAGTTTGCGATGAAGCTCCCATCGTAAGACTTCCGTTTGAAAAGGTAACGTTAGCTCCTGTTGCAGAGTTGTCCACCGTTCCATTTACCTGGTTGTAATTAATAACGTCTCCAGAAACAGGATCATTGGCGGCTTTGGTCAATGTGATCTGCGCAGAAAGCATGGCAGAAGTCCCTAGTAAAAAGAGTATAGATTTTTTCATAGTCAGAATTTTTTTTTGTTAAAATTAATTAAAAATAGTATTCAATTTTCAAATTCATTTATTTTCAATTAAATATTTAAATAAACCGCCGGCTGATAAGATCAGCCGGCGGTTCTGTGCGTTAAAAAAACTAAAATTTAGTTGCTCATAATCATTGTACGATAAGCATAAATGTCTTCAATAGTCACCACACTCATCCCTTTTTTAATAGCAAAGTCTACAATTTCAGGAAGCCTTGCCATAGAACCGTCCTCATTGGTCAGTTCACAAAGTACGGCATCGTCTCCCAGATTGGCCATTTTTACAAGATCTACACTGCCTTCAGTATGGCCACGTCTTTCAAAGACACCATCCTTTCTGGCGATCAAAGGGAATACATGCCCGGGACTTGCAATATGCGCTGCCTGTGCATTTTCTGCCACAGCGGTTCTGATCGTCGTTACACGATCTTTTGCAGAAACTCCCGATTCTACCCCCTCTCTGGCTTCAATAGATATGGTAAATGCAGTTTGATTTTTAGAATTGTTGTCTTCCACCATAGGACGAAGGTTGAGGTGGCGGCTTTTTTCTTCAGAAATGCATAAGCAGACGATACCGCTGCATTCGCGGATCAGAAGTGCCATGTCCTGTTCTGTAATTGTGGATGCGGGAAAGATGATATCGCCTTCATTTTCGCGGTTTTCATCATCTACTAATAGAATACCTTTTCCCTGTTGTAATGTCTGAAGTGCTTTTTCTACACGTTCTTTGGAGGTCGCTCCGAATTGTTCTAATAATTTTTCCATGTTATTTTACTTTTAAAAGTTAAAATAGTCTTCGGTACATGGAAATGAAATACAACGCAACAAGAGTCCATAAGGAATCTTATTGGTCATCTCATTTTCTTCTCCCATCCAGACTTTAACTGTCGGTTCCGGAATTTCACCAGATCAGTCCTTTCAGAAGAAAGGAGTCGCGGACTGTAACCGCCGGTAGGGAATTTCACCCTGCCCCGAAGAAAACTTATACTAAGTTTTGCTGTATGTTGTAATTTAAATTTTTATTTCATTGAATAGTATTTAACGCACAGACTGCTAATTTCGGGAAGTTTTTTGAATTGGGGAAGAAATTTATGACGAATCACTTACATTATTTTTCTCTACAGGCACATTCATGATTTTCATTTAAATAAGCAATTGTTGCTTTGCACATTTTCTCTAAAGTTTCAATATTGATATCAGAAAGTTTTTTGATGTAAATGCAGGCTTTTCCCATTTTAAATTTTCCAAAGTCATCTAATAAATACTTACTTTCTTCAGTGGGCGAATAAACATACTGCGAAAACTCAGCTTTACGGGGTGAAAAACCAATAAGAGGCATATCACCTTCATGGCCACTTGCGTATTTATAATGATAAAAACCAAATCCTATAATGGTTGGTCCCCACATTTTTGGCTCAAAGCCTGACCATTCACTCATCAATTGTATTAATTGAAAGCTATCAGCTTTCTTTTCATCTTTTTCTACAAATGAGTTAATAAAATCGGTTACGTTTACGTCTGTTTCAGTGGTTTTATTTGCTTTAGCCATGGTAGTTGTAATCTTTAGTTACTTGTGTTTCTCAATATAAATTTAAATCAGTTTTTTCAGAATATCATCTAAAATGGTATTAAATTCATCCGGTTTTTCCAGCATGGGATAATGCCCGACTCCTTTAATGGTAACATAATCATATTTTTTCAAATATTTACGGTTCGCTTCCAGATCAGTAGGTGAGGCATCGGAATTGATGGCTATAACAGGTACCTGAACTTGTTTTGCAATGGTATTGAAATCCGTTTTATATAAAGGTCTGAGAAGATTGATCGCCATTTCAGGTTCGTTCTGAAGAAATTCGTACTGCAGTCTTTCTTTTACATTAGCAGGAGTCTGCTCAACGAATAGATATTGAGGAAGGAAATTTTCCACAGCATATTTAAAATCTGTCATGTACTGTGTGAATATAATTTCTTCAGCCTGTTGTTCCGTAAAAGCTTCATCTAAATTTTTCAGGGTATCAACCAGGACTAATGCTTTTACCTGTGGGATTTTCAATGAAGCTTCCAGTACATAAGCTCCGGACATAGAATGGCCTACAAGAATTATTTCCTGAGAATTGACAGCATCGGCAACAGCTTTAATATCATCTGCGTATCCGGCACTCGTCCATTCCTCTCTTGAAGAATCGGATTTTCCATGCCCTGCAAGATCCATCTGTACAATGTGATATTGACTATTTAAATACTTTTGTTGGTCTTCCCACCATTCAGTATTTCCAAGCCATCCATGAATGAAGATTAAGGTTGGATTTCCGTTTCCGGATTCTTTGTAATGAATTTTCTTGCCGTCTGATGATGCTACATATTTTTCCATATAAAATTGTGAGTATTGGTGTATTGTTTTGTAAAGCCTAATTTACGAAAAGAGGTATAAACACAACGTTTTTTATTGATTATAAACTGAAAGAAGTATTCATCATCAAGTAGTGAAGGTGATAGATATATGAATTATTAGAACTAAAAATGTGGATAAGTTATCCACAGAAGTTATCCACACGATTTTTTATTGTGGAAATTTCACAAAAATTAATAAGTATTGTAAGTTAAAGAAATATAGTTGTTTACAATCTTTGTTTCAATGGTTGAAAAAATTATCCATAGTTTATCCACAGATATAAATTAAGGTATGAAAAGTTATCCACAAATATTTAGAGATGTGGATAACTGATTGTTTTTGATTTAAATTGTTTAAAACCAGTAATTTAATTAAATGTTGGTTTGTGGGCTGGATTCTATTTCAAAGTTATCCACAAAATTGTTGATTTTATTGCTGGTCTTTATAGATATTCCAGAAGTTGAAATCGGTCATAGGAGCATATGTGATTCCGATATTTCTTCCCATTGTTACGATTTGTCCTCTGTGATAAGTTCCATGGATAATGGCATGCTGGATATATTCATATTTAGAAAAATCACACTGAAACCATTGGGATTCTATTTTTACATTTTTTGAAAGATCTTCCTCAGATAAGCTTTCCACATAATCTACCAGCATTTGTGAATTGTTTCTTATCGCATTGAAAACATCTTCTTTACTGGTAGTTTCTGTAGTTTTAGTAAAATCAAAATCATTCTTTTCAGAAATATGGCTCCACCAGTATTCCTGAGTTTGCCAGATGTGGTGTAATGTTTTTAAAATAGTCGGAAAACTTGAAATCGTTTCCTGATTCAGCTGTTCGTCAGACTTTGTGGATAACCAGTCAATATATTTATTGACTACCCAGTTGTTGTACTGTACGGTTTTGTTGACTAATGTTTTTAAGCTCATAATATTAATGTTTATTGGGTTTAAAAGAAGGTGTTATAATCCGAAATGCCGGTCTTTATCTGTGTTTTCCGGATTGATAAGTGCTTTGTTACTGTAGATTGCAGCTTCAAAATCACTAATGCTTACAGAAAGAAAAGAAATATCAGGCAGTAATTCTAAAAGTTGTGTACTGATCTGTCTGGAAAGCTCAGCTTTTTGTTCGGTGGTGCGCCCTTGCATAATATACCCGAACACATGCAAAAATTTTTCTTGCCTGCACCTAATTTGTAATATTGATAGGGCTGAAGCCTTACTTTGATATCATTGGGAGCAAATATACCTGTTGCATTAGCCACGTCATAAACGGCTTCCATTAATTCATCGGGTGTTCTTTCCTGAAGAATATCCTGTGAACAATCTATAATAAAATGAGGCATAGATTATATTTTGTGTTTTGATTTTGTGTAAGATAAAAGTAATAAAAAATAGTAATGGATATTAAAAATAAAAACCGTTCTGAAAACAAAACGGTTTTAAAATATGTATTTTTTACTTTGTGAATTCCTGTTTTATGGATTTGATTTTTTAATGCTGTATTGCGGTTGTACAATATTAGTCATGTCGAGAATAATATCATAAACTCCATTTTCATTGATAGGAAAATCATAGGCATCAAAGGCAATACTTTTATTATCATTATTCAGCCCAAGGCTGTATCCCCAATCATTATTAAATCTGAATTTCAGATTGCCTTTTTCAATGTATAGTTTTTCAGAAAATAAATATTCGGATTTTTAGGATCTGTCTGCAGCGGAATATCTTTTCCGTCCCAACCGTTTGGAGTTGCATTTCCAATAATTCCCCAGGTAAGGGTATTGGTGTTTCTTTTGGCTGTTTTTACAGTTCCATCCCAGAAATGAATAACAACAGTATCTATTTTTCCATTTTGATTGGGTTGGAAAGTGCAGGTGAATTTCTCATCCAGCTGAAAAGATGTTTTGCTTTTTGCTAATAAAACATTTCTTGGATAACTCCCTTCTTTGAAAATAAGCTTTCCATCAATACTTTTTATATAAAAATTTGTTTTTTCTGAAGAATAAACACCTTCCAGCTTGTTTAGATCTTCTGTACTCACTTTTGCAATCGCTGGAATGCTGTATGGCTTATTGTACAGTATTTTTTCTACTTGAGGAATAATAAAATCAGAATGAGAAAGTTCTGAATTTGAAATTAAAATCACACAAATATCATCATCCAGAACTCTGTAATATCTGCTTCTGTAACCGGGTCCACCTCCATCATGACCCACTCTTTTTTTCCAGAATCATTTGAAATCTGGAACCCTAAACCATAGTGATCCTTAAGATAAGGAGTAAAAGCTTTGTCCGTCGTTTCTTTTTTTAGGATAGTGTAATTCTTTAACGCTTCATTGAATTTAAAAAGATCTTCCACAGTAGAATACATGGCTCCTGCTCCGAAAGGATGGTCGGTTTTAAAACGTAATGCTTCGTTGGATCTTTTATCAGATACAAATTCATATCCCAATGCTTTGTTTTCATCGGTCACATCATTGAAATGAAATCCACTGTGATTCATTTTCAGTGGTTTCAGAATACTATTTTCAATGACTTCGTCATAATTCAGACCTGTAATTTTTTTAATAATATAACTTAGAATATAATATCCGGAATTGGAGTAGTCCCAATCTTTGCCAGGGGAAAAGTTCAAAGGTTTTGCTGAGATATATTTTAAAAATGTTGCTTCATCTACAGTATACTCAGAATTTGTATCATTAGGAATTCCTGAAGTGTGGGAAAGCAGATGGGCAATGGTAATACTGTCGCCCTTCGGAAAATCAGGATAGTATTTGGATAGTTTGTCATTCAGGGATAGTTTACCCTGTTCTTCCAGCTGACAAATAACGGTTGCAGTAAACATTTTTGTCGTAGAGAAAACACGATAAAGGCTGTTATTGGTATTTTTCTCTTTTTTAGGAGCATTTCTATAGCCGTAACTTTTTTCAAAAATAATGTTTCCTTTTTCAGCAATCAAAACAGAACCGCTAAACAAACCGGCTTTTTCATAAGTTGAGAATAACTGTTCCAGTTTTTTAGATTTCTGTGAAAAAAGAGGATGTACCGAAAGCAATACCACGATACAGATTAAAATAGATCTCATGTAATTTTTTTAAATAAGACACTTTTAGGTGTTATAATATTACATGGGATTTGAAAAAAATTATTGAAGTAGAATAGAAGATTTTTTATGCAATTTGAATTAAAGTCTTAACAGCACTGATCATAATCATAGAAGCTTTCCCTGTTTCAATAAAATATTTCATGGTTTTTCGATTTTCCAGGATGATCTTTCCGAAAGTATATTTCTCATTTTCATACCCTTTAAAGTTTCCATACAATTCATTTTTTGCATGTATAATAAATCCCGATTCCAAAATTCTGTTTTCTAATGTGATCAATTTCTGAGTTGTCAAAATACTATAATTATCTGAATTGATTATTGTAGAACAGATAAGAAGTTCTTCTCCATTTAACTGGATAGAAATGTCTGGATATGCATTAAAAAAAGAATGATTATCTTCATAAAACTTTGTCCATTGAAAATCATCGTATTGCTTAATGGTGCTTCTCTTTATTTTTGAGATACAGATATTATGTTTTGATTGATCTGTTTTTTTCATTTTAAGACCACATTTTTTTTATTTCATTTACTATTTCACTGGCTTTGGTTTCAGTGATCCAGTCTACAATTCTTGTTTCATTGCCGTTTTGTATAAGAATAACAGAATAGGTTGAGCCACTCAGAGAAAAATGATATCGGGTTCCCAACTTATACTTTTCTACTTGAAAATCTTTTACCTGAAACTGATTAATTTCTTTTTTCAGATAAATTTTAGGTTTTGTAAATAGTTTGTTTTTATATCGGACTGTTATTTGTTCGGGTTCAATAGTGAGAATTGTTTTTCCAAAAGTATTCCATAACCAGAAATATAAAAAGAGTATAAAAAAAGCTGCAAAAGGAGTGGCAGACGAAACATAGCTTAAAACAGCATAAAAACCTTCTGCCTGAAGACTCATAAGAGTAAGAGTAATAATAATCAGAATAATAAAAGACAGCATCAATAGACCTAAACCCAATATAATGGCTACTGTCCAATTGGTTTTGTTTTTTATTTTAATAATGATTGGCATACATAAAAGTATTAATTATATAGCTTTCCTTTCAAACAACAAGGTCTTCTTAAGCCCGAAATTATTCATCCTAACCGTTGGTGAATCGAGTTCCCAAGCCGGAAGATGAGTAGAAAGTTGATCTTCTAATTTTACAATTCCAGGAGTTACCTGATTATCAAATTCATAACTTTTTTTATAGGTAATGATTTCCAGCCCAGATTGCCTTTTACCAAATGGTGTAGGAATCCTAAAAAATAAACAGATGTTATCTCATCCCATTTTATAAATTCGGTTGTATTATTCTGTTTGAAGTAAAACCCATCGTTTGTATATTGAAAAATTCCATCAAAATCATGTAATGTGTCCATTTCTTTTTCAAATGACTCATAATCTTTTTCGTCGGGAGAATAGAGCTTAGCTATTGAAAATACCAGAACTACAAAGCACAGAAAAATAATAGCAAACGAAATTTTTTTGTCATCAAAAACAGGATAGTAAAAAAAAGTAAGAATTAAAATCAGACTGGTGGCTGCAATTATCTTTTTCATGGAGAATATTACTTATTTTTTGCTTCTTAGCTGAAATACATTTCCTTCAGGATCAGTTCCGTCACAAAGCCAGAAAGGGTAGTTGTCAAAAGTTTTGATGTCTCTCATCCGAACGTTTTTTGAAACCAGATCATTTTTTGCGGCTTTTATATCCATGTCAATATCAAAAACAGTTTTGGTATTATTGTCAAAAACATGATCTGCTTCTATTTCTTCAAGATACTGATCTCCGATTTTGTGTAAACCAATATAAGCACCTCCGGCATCAAGTAAAACCCATACAGGATCTTCTTCAATTACTTTCAGATTGAAGTTTTCCACATAGAAAATTTTGAGTAAGTGCACATCTTTTACATACAAAATAATGGTGCTGAGCTGGGCATTCATATCTTCTGGATTTTTAGTTTAAACTTCATAAATAAGTTGTACGACACCGGATTTGAAGACATTGGTCTTGACAAGTTTTAGATGTAATCTTTCTTTTAAATCTTCAAAAAGAGGCTTCCCTTTCCCCAGAGCAATCGGATGTACGGATATTCTGTAAGTGTCAATAAGATCGTGCTGAATAAATGTTTTAATAAGACTTGCACCTCCATACAGCCAAATGTCCTTTCCTCCCTGATTTTTTATTTCCGAAACTTTATCCACAATGTCAGAACTGATAAAAACAGCATTTTCATCTTCTCTATTTTGACTGGAAAAGACAAATTTATTTTTTGAATGAACCGCTTCCCAAAGCTTTTGTTCTTCCGGACCTGCATTATCCTCGGGCTGATAATTTCCCCAGGCGTCGTAGCTTACTCTTCCGTAAAAAATAGTGTCTATCCCAGAAAGAAAGCCATCAAAATCCATATCATCATCCATGATACACCAGTCGGTTTCTCCGTTGGGTCCTTCAATAAATCCGTCTAAAGTAGTGGCCAGATCTAATATTACTTTTTTCATGCTTAATAATTGGTGATTTAGGTTTGAGTTTTATAAAATGAGAGGAAAGATAGTTATATTTTATTTCCTCATTATGAAATTGGGGATAACTTTGTTTTTACTTTGAAGGTTCTGTAACTCCTATGATCACTCCAAAATTTCCATCTTGCTGGCTCCAGTTTTTTTCAGGGAGATAAGTTCTGGAAACATATCCGTCAAGATAGAGCGCCTCTTTACAGCCTAAGCTTTTGAAGTGTTGTGCAAAATCATAAAAACTTATTTCTTTCTTAGACATCGCAAAGATAAGTTCTCCGTTTTCCAGAATTCCTACGCCATTTCTGATGTTCATATTTTTAGACTTTTCCTGAAAGATCGGATTGATTTTTCCGTTTGTTATCAGTATGGGGCCGGATTGGGTGGCATATCGGATACTTTTATTTTGCCTGTATTTTTTAGTCTCAATAATTCCTGCGTGATTGTTTTGGGTTATATACAATATTCCGTTTGGCTGAAGATAAAAATTGCCTGCACCCTGAAGTGTATCTATGGATTTCAGGATTTTAAAATTCTCAATGTACAGCCCTTTCGGAGCGTTGTCAGGTTCAAACATCCCTCCATTCATCGCGAATACTAATTTTTTATTTTTAGCCTGAACATAGTGATTCAGGTGATCAATACTTTTCAATATTTCTCCTTTGTCGTTTTTCCAGTACATGTGTATGTTTTGCTTCTCAGGATTTGTCCGATAGGTAATGAAACGATTATCATCCTGAGCTTTTTTACAACATATACAAGAAAAAATCAGAAAAAAAAGAATAAAATGGCAGGTTGATTTTATTCGAAAACTTAAATTTTTTATGCTGTAAAACGAAATGATATTTGCTGCCATGATGTGATTTTTTGAGTTAAAAATTATAAAAATATTTAACTCAAAGCTACTGCTACAATGATTATAATCAATAAAATAGTTGCGTACAGAAGAGTTGTTCCTCCTTTTTTGTTTAAATATTCTTTTTGCTGTTCATATTCCGGGAATTTTTCCTCTACTTTTTTTATTGTTCTTTTTGCTTTGTTGATGTAAAGAAGATTTCCACAAAAGCCTATTATAATGAGCATGATAATTGAGACACAATAACTGACCAGTTTCGTTTGCTCTGTTCCGATTATTTTGGGTAAGAAAAAATTTTCAAGACAACTTTCGATATAGAAGAATGAGTAAATGACTATGGCTTCCAGATACATTTTTCTATAGAGGAACCAAAATACTCCAAAGATAAAAGCGGCATAATTAAAGGTGAATTTTTTCCTTTTTCAAAAAGGTTTAGTTTTTCAAGGTAATATGAACTGCGCTCCTGAAAGAAATCTTCATATTGTTGATTTTGATTCATGGTTGAGTTAATAAGATTTTATATTTATTGAAATGGTTTATTAGAATAAAATTTATAAAATAGTAAAACCACTCTTACAACGGAACGGCTTTCAATATATTGTCAACATACACCTAGCGGTAAGACAAGTTTATTTCTTCAATTTTTGCCCTCAAATCTCCAATTGTAAAAGTTTCTGAGTTACATTGGATTTCCGGGAGATCATGTTTTAATAAGAAATCGTTCAAATCTATACAGTTTTGAAGAATATTAAATTCTTTATTCTCTAAATCTAAGACTATTCCTTTAGTTTTTCCATTGATGGAGTAGGTAAGAGGACTTAATGCTCCTAAAAAAGCCTTCGACCATAGACCTTTCATGTTTTCTTCAAAATAAATGAATCTACCATAATTCAGAACTTTGCAAAATCTTGAATACTGGTCAGGATCATATCCATTGTCTTTCTTGTTGGTATATTTTCTATAGGTCTGAAAATACATTTCTCCCTGGTGCGAAACGCCTAATGGGATTCTCACTTTTTTATTTTTTTGTTTAAAATAAAAAATGCTTTTTCGGGCATAGCAATAGAATCACACTTTTCACAGGTTTTGAAATAAACTTCTTCAGTGGATGAAGGTTTTTTATTCAGTACATCTTCTAAGGTCATATAAATACCTTCCGGAAAGTCTCCTTTTTTTATGGATTGATATTGTTTTTCCTGTGCAGCAGTCAGATTGAAAATGCAGATAAGAAAAGAGAAAATATAAAGTTTCATGGTTTTTTGATAATTTTTTCAGAATAGCAAAAATATAAAAAGAAAATGGTGAAAACTGTATGAGAGGAAGTTTATTCATTGTCGTTATAAGCATTAACTTTATAAATCAGCTGGAATTTTATAGTGTCTTTCTTTGAATGAGGATATTTTTCTTCATTCACTCGCTTCTCAAATTCTTTCATAATTTCCAGATCCAGATCATCTTTGACAGCAAACTGAATGTCATTTTTCTTTACTCCTAATTCGAATTGAACCATTATTTTTCCCTCACTTTTTGAGTCTTTAAACAAATTATCGAAAATTTTGTTGGTTTTATCAATAACAGATTTAATATCCTCAATGGAAGAATTGGCCTTTAATTCAGAATCACCGGTCAAAAATATGACTTTCTCTAGTTTAGTTTCTTTATTGCCTTTATCGGTAACATAGACTTCATTACCATTTTTATAAGTTTTGATGGTTCCTTCAGTTGTATATGTACCTTTGTCAATAGGGTTGTTGTAAGAATTTTTGTACGGAAACTCATCCAGCCATAATAATTTTTGATTTTTTTTAAGGAAGTTTAAAATATACCGATGGTTTTCGGTTTGCAGAATGAATAAAGGCTCTTCGATGTCAAATGAAATGGTAGACCAGTAATATTTTAATTCATCTTCATTGGCTTTTCTAATCTGATAATTCCCAGAAATTTCTTTTTTAAATTCATTCCATATCTTTTTTGAGTCATCCAGTTTTCGGGATACCTTGCCCTCTACTTCCATTTCGTCAATATGGAAGGTTACATTATCGGGAATGCTGTGTAAAATTTCAATATTTTTAAACTGTTTCCAAAGGGTAGGACCAATCATTAGATTATCTCCCAATATATCATAATTGGTTGCATTTTGAAGACTTTCTGTGAGCGATTTTTTTACTTTTTCGTTTGTTTTATCGTCTGCATAAAGATAAACTACTCCACTGGGAATGGTTATTTTCTCTGTGATTTGTGCTTTGACAAGATTGACGATGAATAAAAGAAGGAGAAGAATTTTTATTTTCATGGATTGTTTTTAATTGGCGGAAATTATAAAAAAAGAGGTTCTTATTTTTTCTGTGTACTGAATATTATTTTGCAAACTGTAATGTCTGAATTGCTTTTAAAAGTTCTACCTGACTTTCTTTCTTCAGATTTGTCCCATATAGATTGAAACTGATTTTTCCTATTGATCCAGTCTTGAGGCTGTCGATATAAACTCCTGTCATTCCTTTGCCTACTTTTTTGGGCTCTAATATTTTTGCCTTGTACCCATCAATTTTTTTATAGGTTATTTTACTTTTAATGAAATGCTCCTGATTCTCATTTTCATTGAGGATAATAAATAATGTAGTGTCAATTTTTGGATTTACTTTTAAGAGTTCAGTCAAATTTTTTCGGTTGATAACAGGAGCTAAAAGCTGTTCAAGAGAATTTGAATAAGGTCCATAATCGTAGAAAATGGAATCATTATTTTTTGTGATAATAATTCCTGCATTACTATCACAAGCTTCCGGTTTCAATTTTTTCCAACTTCTTGGAGCATTTAATTTAAAATCACTAAAATCTAGTGATCGTATTGAGTCCTCGGAACAGCTCAATACTATAAAAGAAGCGAAAATGAATAAGGCTATGTTTTTCATGGCTTTATTTGAGTATGTTTTATAAAGGGGTATTATTCCTTTTTTAACTGTATTTTATTTTTTGTAAATCCTGTTAATACATCGTGTTCAATAATATATCGGGTAGAATCTGTTTTTAAAATTATTTTTCCGCTTTCATAGTTGCAAATTCCTTCCTGAAATGAAGATGAGCTTCCAGGATTTACAGATTCTGTGATCATAAATGTATGATCAGGTTTGTGAATGCTGATATGATAATTTTTTGCATTGTGAGGAAAGCTATAGCTGATCCAAATTCGACTTTGGTGTCGTCTGATAGCATTTGGCCAAAGAAAACTAGCGATTATAACGGTAACAACAGAATTGATGATAAACAGCAGTGATAAATTTCTTTTCTTTGTCAGCCATAAAATAACTCCTGCAAGCAGATTAATGAAAAATAATAAGGGATAAATTATTACAACTGCAATTGAAATGCTGGGATCAGGGTCAACATAGTAAAACCAGCTCCATATAATGAGAAAATCAATGATGGATAACATTAAAATTTGCAGTGTTAGCTTCATTTTTGAAAAGATAATATTACTTATTATTTAATTGTTTAAAACTTAAAATAAAGAAATTTCATATAGTTAGAAATATTCTGGTACTAATATTTCCTATTTTAAAACAAAGGTTCTCCATTCAAATCCGTTGTCAGCACTTCACTCATATAATCAAAAAAAGGCCGCATGGCAAGCAAAGTTAGAAGGGCTTCTGTTTGAAAGTTGTCAGATAAAACCTCTTTATCTGTAAATTTCCGCATTACCAGAAATTGTTTTTTCTGATTAAATCTATAGCCGGATGACTTTTATCAAAACCCCGTGGTGCTGTTTTTACAGAATCTCCTTGAAGTTCTCCAAAATATTTCACAAAAGTTTTGTCCGAGATAATTTTATCAATTTCTGAACTGCTGATTTCAAATTCTTTACGGATGCGAAGTAAATCTTTGGCTTCAGGCCCCCAGAATCCACCACCTACAAAACTGTTGCCCGGTTCCAGCTGAATATAATATCCACCTCTCAGCATTGGTTTCGAACGGGAATATCCAACTCCGAAATTGATTTTATATGGCGTTTGGTCTTTGGAAAAACGAACATCCTTGTAAATCCTGAAAATATGAATTCCTTTCAGGTTATCATATTCCTGAAGCTCGGTATAAATCTGATTAAAAAAAACTTTGTTTTCTTTTACAATGACATCATATTCAGATTTGTGTTTCGCAAACCATTCCCGATTGTTATTTTCTTTTAAATGGGTGAGAAATTCAAATGCTTTTTTCATGTTTTTATGAAGTGAGGTTATGCTTGTTTCCATTGCAGTTCAATATATTTTGTACAGTCGTTTTTCATATCATCATATCCATCAAGTAAAATGGCTGAACCTCCTTTTTTTACTATTTTATCCTTTTCAAATCCATTTCTGAATACAATCTATACTGTATATTTCCTGTATTTTTATACACTTTGTCGTATAAAATTTTTGCTTCTTGGTATTTTCCCAATTCATCATAAAGTAATCCTAACATACAGGCTGCTTCCGTTTGGTTGGGTTCATTTTTTAGAATTTCTTTATACATCCTTTCAGCTTCTTCAGTTTTGTTATTGGCAAAATACCAATTTGCCATTTCCAGATAATCATCTAAAAGCTTTGTGTCTGTAAATTTATTTTTAGAGAATCAATACTTATTTCTTTATAATCATTTCTAAACTTGTTCATTCCTGTTTTCTTTAAATCGATCATGTGAGTAAAGAAAGGATCACAATTATTTATTAACCTGACCATAAAATCTTTCATGAAATCATCTTTATTTTTGTTAGCTGTATTTTTATGATAGTTTTCAAGGTCTTTCTGAAGCTTTGAAATTACTTCATATGAACAAATTTTAAATGTTTCATCAGTATAGTTTGTTTTACTAGATAAACAAACACAAAACTCCTTGTCAAGTTTTTGTAAAAAATCCTGAGCTCCAATCTTAGAAAATATTGAAATGGAGAACAGTATTCCTAATATTATTTTTTTTTTCATCATTTCGTTCTACAGTCCTGCACTTTTAAATTCTGAATTTACTTTCCACAATCTATATTCTACAGTCCATTTTTCAGGAATGTAGAACGGAATTGCATAATACCCATTATATTCTCTAAAGATATTCTGAGAGCTTAAAACTTTCTTTTTTACCTTCTTGGTTTCATCGCAATTCGACTTGTTAAAGGTTAGCATCTCTATTGGCATTTCTTTGGGTAATTCGTAGTAAGGGTATCTGTACGGCTGAATTGCAAATTTTTCTACTAAATTCTTATTATTAAAACTGAAATCTTCAACAGATGAGCATTCAGAAACTTCCATTTCCATCCCAAATTTTATTTCAACTTTATAGTCTTTGTAGTTCTCAATTTTTGGCAGTGTAAGATCTACTCTTTTCATCCCTTTTTCCGGTTCCGGATAATTGGGTTTTTCCTGTGAATATAGAGCTAATGAATATAGGATAGAAAAGAATAAGATTACATTTTTCATATGTTAATTTTGTTTTTATTTATTGAATAATACCTTCCATAGAACTTGTCTTTGCTTGGTATTCATCTGTTCCAGATTATTTTTTGAAACGGATGCCGGATTGTAATGTTTGATGCTTATTATTACCTGAAAATTTTAACCTGCTGTAAAACTCCTAGCTCATTTTTAAAACTAAAAATATAATTTCCGGGCTTTACTCTGGATAGATCTATCGTCTTATTATAGTAAGCAAAACCTTTACTTATTTCCTTTCCATCTACGGAGTAAACGGTAAATTCAAATTGATTGCTGTTATTTTTATTGCTGATGATAAAACCGTCCTTCTGCGCATTGGTATACACTCTTGTTTTGGTCTCACGAGCTTCAGCGGCTGTATTTGACGATAGGGCACTCTCGGTAATATCAGCTGCTTGTAAACTTTTAATAGCTGATTTGGTTGAAGACGTTGTACTTCCGCCTATGATGTATAATTTATCGTTATATACTTCCGCTGCAGCATGTCTTCTGGGAATCATATTGGATGACAACTGATGGAATTTATTGGTTGTAGTATCAAAATAGGCCAGAAAAGTCTGATTATTATAACCTCCTGCTATAAAAATCTTATTACCCGATACGGCTAATGAATGTCCGGATATCCCGGCAGGCATTGTATATTGATCGGTCCAGAGATTAGTATTGACGTCGTAAACATTGATCAGACGGGATGAAGTACCGTTAAAACCACCAATGACATACAATTTATCATTCACAATTTTCCCCTTGGCTTCTCTTGCTGTGGGCATATCAGGTAGTGGATGCCAGGTATTGGAAGCAATATCATAATACTGGAATCTATTAGAAAATACAGTAGTTGCAGCACCGCTGAGCCCGCTGCCGCCGAACACATATATTTTGCCGTTATGGATGGCAGAACCTGCATGTCCTGTGTAAGAACGGTTAACTGCGCCCTTCGTTACCTGTTGGGTTTCAAGATCTACAATTTCAAGATGGCTGTTTCCCCAACCGTTAAAAATATAAATTTTATGATCGTAAGTCTCCGAATTCGCAAATTTTTTGGGACTTAAAGTAACATTGAGAATACTCCATTTGTTATCCGTAATATTATATTTTTCAATATAATTGGCGTTTCCTCCGCTTTCCAGATATCCATTGCTCACATAGATGTTATTATCAACAATGACACTGGTGGTGGCACCTCTGCCAACGGACATATTAGCGAGACTTTTAAAATGAAGCGTTTGTGCATAGGTGAGCAGTGAGCCCAAAAATGAAAAGAATAATAATTTTGTTTTCAATGGTAGTAAGTTTTAGTGTTTTTGTTTTATAATCTTAAAGTCAGAAATTATCAGGATTTTCCTTCGTTGATATATTCCAGATAATCTTGTTCTAAATTATTAATTTCTTCAATTAAAAAATCGTAAATATTTCCTTCAAATACTTCATAATCTTCCTCGTCGTATTTGTCATACTCAATTTTTATGATTCCGTTGTCGGTATAGGCTCTGTAGAGATTTCCACTGCGCTTGAAAAACAGTTGTCCCAATGGCTTTTCTTTATACTCAAGAGCTTCCTGATGCTTTTCTTGAAATCCCATCCATGAAGGCATTTCTTCATCCTGCGAAAGTCCGTACACAAAAAAGCCATATCCGAATTTCCAGCTTGGAAGAACATCAAATTCCTGGGGACGTTTCCAGATCTCTTCCTTGACTTCAAAAATTAGGGAACCGAATGAGGTTAGAAAATCCTTAACATCTTCGCTGAAGGTATACCCTGTGCTTTCTTCATATTTTTTAATTTGTTCTTCAGTTGCAGGATTGGCTACGGAGCCCATCACGAAGAAATCATCATTTAATTTCTTTTTTCTGTTCCTGAATTCTTCTTTTGTTGCCATATTTTGTTTTGGAATTACGTCGCCAGCATTGATCAGATCGTTATTGAAACAAAGATAAGAGAAAGTTTATGGATAAAAATTAGAGTGTTGGTGGATTTTATTTTATTTCAGCAAAGTCATGAGAATTTGCGGAGACCGTGTATAACCGCTTACCAAAGAGGTTTCAGAGACCTATGGAAGCTGCCGGTGGGACTTTTTGAAGGGAGTACAGGGGGTTGCACAAGGGGGATAACCCCTTATGAAAGGAAGTCTGGCCATTAACACTAGTGTCTAATGACAATTACATAAGTGTCTGAGGGAAGTTCAGAAGTGACAAGAACTACTCCATAAAGTAGCTGAGAGGATTTAGTGAAATGGTTCTATACAATTACATAATGGGTACAGGCCGTTAAGAAAAGAGTCTGGGCATTTATACAAGTGTCTGCCGCTAATTATATAAGTGTTTGCCGGGAGTTTGGAAGGGCCTGCACCCCCTTCATGAAGGGGGGGGAGGTGTTTTTATTAACTTTGAGTGATTTTTTTGCGCAAAGTCGGGTGTCAGGTGCAAAACTTGGGAACTATGCAAAAAGTTTGGTGATCTGAAGAGAAAAAATGTTCTGTCCTTTCCATCCATAAGCTGTATTCTGTAGTTTTACAAAACGCAAAGGCAAGATGCGCAATTCCTTATTAATGAGGAGGCTAAGAAAGTGACAAAGTCGCTGATGAAGCTTTATGGGTATGCATGCGCTTAGAAAGAATCAACTTCTTGATTCCAACCTTTGCTCCCCTAAAATAATTCGCAAGAATAGTGAAAACTTTGCGTTACATTTATATGGGATAGGTATAAATATTCCAACCTCCCCAACTTTTGAAACTGATCCAAAGTCGGGAGAGTTTTCGCAGCGGGAGAACAGTAAATCCGAAACCGGAAGTTTCGGATTTATTTTTTTACATAAAGGCAGACTGCCTTTCGGGGCAGGTTTATATTTTTATTTCAAATAAATTTTTTCAAGAAGTTCCACTGATTCTGCTTCAGTTAATGGTACTTTTTTATCGGTATTATTGGTGAGATTAAATGAAATCAGATTGTTATTTCTAACGGCATATAGCAAATAGGAAGTACGGTCCTTATGATCATTCTGAGGCATGTTTTTTACAATAATTTTCCAGATAATATAATTTTTATCTTCGTTTCGTTTTATTTCGGAAACTTCAGCTTTCACTCCGGTTGAAGAGGCCCAGTAATCATATTCCCATTTGTAAAATGCATTCAGCAATTCTTTTTCTGTTAAGCCTTCTTTATAAAATTCAAATTTTTCAGGTTTTCTTACAGAAATCAGCAAACTTATTTTTTCGTCTTTATTGCTTAAGTGAAATTGTCCGGATTGTTTAAGTTGGTTTTTATATTCCCATTTTCCAGGAATCTCAAATAATTCTCCATTGATTTGAAAGGAGTCTTCTTTTGTGCAAAAGAAGAGGTTGAAACCAGAAAAAGAATGAAGATGGAAAAAAGTTTAATGTTTAATTTCATTTTGATAACAGTATGTTGTGATAAATTTAGTTAGACCCAAATTTACATATTGTAATACTATAAATTATATACTATTATAATAATATTGTTTGAGCCATTTTTATTTTTTCCTTCTCCTTTCAAGAATAAGATACGCAGCATCCAGCATTTTAATCAGATGAATGTACGGGTTTATCATGTTCCTTTCCGGTAGATTATCATAGGTTCCCATTGAGAAATAAACCATCCCGGAAATAAAATAATCAAATTCTTTGATGCTGTACTCTTTGAATGCTTTCTTAAACACCAATAGAGGTTTTTGGTATTCCTTCTCTGTAAGCAAGCCAAGAACCAACGGAGAGACTTCTTCCAACTGAGGATTGGCCACCAATTTCTTTTCCTTCAGTATGATAAGGTAGCCTGCTCGGATGAATGAACGCATCGCCTGATGAAAATGCTTGATGACGGACGGATCCTCTTTTATCCAGCTGTTTCTTTTAAGGGCATAGCTCATAATGCTGTTTAAAAGCTCTTTGGATGCTACAAGATCATTGAGTTGAAAAAATGTTTCCATCTGCTGTAAGCCGCAATGCTTCTTCCGGCCTTTCCCAAGCCGGGGTTGAAAGTCTGTTCTGTTTTTTTTCATGAGTGTGTATTTTTAATAATTTTTTTTAAATGATTAATTGGGGTAAAATTTTTTAAACCATTAAGAATTTTTAAGTCATTAAGAATAGTTAAGATCATAGCTGAAGCTATGTTTTTAGCGAGCTGCTTCATCCATCTTTGATGAATCTTATCTTATTCTCTTCATCTTCCTTAATGGTTATATTTTTTTGTTTTTATTATACGATTTTACTGGCCGTAGAGGAAGAAGTCTGCCTTAACTTCCTGTCTATACAAGCCGAGTGAATATGATAGAATTTGTGTTTTTCTAAAAGCCCTAAAGCCGCAATGGATTGTATACCCCATTGTACCGTATCATGATACTTTATGTGGTAAAGCAGGCTTAGAAAAAGATGATTGTAGAAAAGCAGAACAGCATGAAAATAAAAACGGCATGAGACTCTACAATATCCGACTTGAGGTACTGGTATACCTGTACACAGATAAGAGAGCTCACGCCTAGGTCGTGAGCCTTTTACTTATCCTCTCGTGTACTTTTAAATTACCAGTTTTCAAGTCGAGATTCTAAGCAATAGCTTCTATATTTCTTTGAAGTATCGCAAAATTACTCTAATGAGTAATCTTTTCCAAATATAAGAAATTTTCATTTTGTTACAAGTACTTATAACAAAAATTGTAAAAAAAATTACGCCCTTTGTATAAAGTGTTAATAAATGGACGTTTTACAAGATGAAATACTAAAAAGATTTGGAGAACATGTCAAAGGTTTAAGGCTTAAATCTGGTCTTACACAAGATGATGTTGTTTTAAATAGTTCCAAAATTACTAAAGGTACAGTAAGCGATATAGAAAATGGGAAAAGAAACTTTGCATTTACTACATTAATTGATTTGGCTAAAGGTCTAAATGTATCACCTAAAGATTTATTGGATTTTAAAATTGATTAGAAATCCTAGATTTGTCATTAATTAGAATAAAACAATCTCCGAAGTCTGATGACTTCGGAGATTGTTTTATTTTTTACGTAAAGTCAGATAATTTACGCATCAGGATTACTATTAATCGTTCTGAGATTGTCCAAATTCTAATATAAAGTTTTTATAATTTTCGATTATCTCTTTTTTTGTAGTAGTAGGATCATACCGATTTTCAAAAACCCAATTATATAACTTATCGTTTAAAATGATTGATGATTCATATTTACTTTCATAATTGCCTGTTTCTGCAACAACAAATGGAGAAACCATTTTAGGATATTTAAATTCTATAAAATGGTCTAAGTTAAAATGATAGACATATCCAATATATGCTTCATCTTTTAATCTTAATTTTGAATATTTTTTTAAACATGGTATAATTTTTCGAGAAGAGCGATTCCAACTTTTTGATTTTTCCAAAACTTCAATATATTTTTCTTCTGAAATGAAATCACCCTCATTAGGCTCAAGGCTAAATTCAACAAATTTTAGGTTTCCATTTTCATCATATTCAAAATTAATAAGTCTTGTGATTTTATCTTCTATTTTAGAAAAAATGAATTGTGAAATTGAAGAATTGACAGTATGGTTACTAGTATTTATTATGAAATTACCATTTTCGAAAGAAAAAGAATCTCCTCTTCTTAAATGATTATTTGTATAATAACTAATTTTTATAGATTTAATACTATTAATTAAATGATCTATTTCTATTTCCTTGTTGTTTTCTAAAGATAATTTATATTTTTTCCAATAAGAATAATTTGATAGGTCAAGTGGATGTAGCGATTTAAAATCATTTTTATAATATTCTAAAAACAAACTTCCTATTTGTTTATCAATATCATTTTCAAATAAAGAGGAAAAATTTTTAATGATTATAATAAATAAGCTTTCCAAAATCTGTGTATATAATTTATCTTCACATTCAGATTTTATCTTATTTCTATTAAGTGCTAATATTTCAGAAGCCTTTTCCTTATGAATATTTACTTCAACTGCTAAAAATGCTAATGGATAAAAACTATTTTTTACAAATTGATTTTTATAATAACTATTAACATGTTTATTATTATTAATATTTTGATATATATTTAGTTCTAGAGAATTTGTATGTTCAAAATAACTAAAGTAACAATTTTCTTTTGAGCTAAATTCAAAATTTTCATTATTAATAAATAATTTTAGTGGTATACTTGAAGCATTTTCAAAATCTAAAATTTCATCAATTATCATCCCTAAACTTATGTCTAAAGATTCGTGGGAAAAAGGATCAAAATTGTGTGCAATCCGAATTGCATTCTTTTGGTCTTGTTTGATTGACCATGCCGAAGGAATTGCTTCTGTTTTGTATTTAATTGATAACTTTACTCCTGGCTTAATACTATGATCAGTTTTCTTTTTTGAATTAAAATGGCACCATCTTTTATGCTGTTAGTACTATTTAATTCAATATTTTGAAATTCTTCATTAAAAAAACTTTTTGTTTCAATTTTAACTTCATCTGTTAGTAAAAAAATACTTTGAAAGCCAATACCAAAAATACCAGAAGGACGCAACCATTCTGGCATTTCCTCAATAATATTTATTTTTTTTCTATTTTTAGAAGAACTTCCTGTTTTTATCAAAAATTTTAAATCATCGGAAGAGATACCAATACCATTATCTTTTACAATTATTTCCCATTCCTTGAAAGTTCCGGACTGTTCTTTTCATTAATGAAAATCTCGATAGGAAATTTTTTAACAATTTCTAGAAATTCCTTATCTTGGGGGGCATTGAAACTGAATTTTTCTTTATACTCTAACCAAATCCTTAAAAGAGTTGAGTCTACTGCATTTTGGAGAATTTCTCTAAATGATTGATATGAATGTTCATATAAACCCGCTCCTTGAAGTAATGATAGTGCTTTGTCCGTATCGACTGTGAATTTAGGTTTTTGTTTACCATCTAAATAATCGTAATTTATTAATTCAACTTTTAAATCTCCAATTGTTGGAAGATAACCAAATCCTTTAAAGGGAACAATATTATTCCAATTAATCATTTGTTTACTTATTTCACTATCTAGATAATTAAACCAATGTTGAGTAATATTGGCTGTATCATAATCATTACATTTTGCAACTACATCAATTCTTTCGTTGTCCACTCGAAAGGATTCTATTGAAAGATGTTTAGATTTATGATTTATTGTATCTATTGGAATTTTGCTTAATGTTCTTAACATAACTTCAGAAAACCTGTTATTATCTAAATCCAATAAGTCTCCTATTCTCAATAAACAAGCAATAAATCTAGGATGTGCATCTTCAACATCGATACCAACTTCGCAAAAGGGTAATTTCATTACATCATCAAAATCTTTTGTATGTGCCGAACAAATTTCTGCTAAAATTTTAAAAATTCTATTAGGAATTACACCTCTAGGTGTTGTTAAAGATAGCTCTGAAGTTGGATTCAAAATTATTTCTTTTGATCTTTCAGAATGTTTTCTTCTAAAGAATTCTGCTAAAATGAATTTTATTCCATCATGAAAATCTAAACTTAATTCATTATGTTTATATTTAATAGTCTTACCTTCAATATCAAATTTGATTGCAAATTCATACAATCCATTTTTAGGATCATCTTGTAAGCTTTTAAAAAAATCAATAAATTCATTGGAGTGTAAGGCTTCAATTAATTTTTCACTTGAAACCACCATTCCAATATCATGTGTATAACTAGCCTCTAAAATCAACCAAATATCTATAGCTGATAATTTTTCTATATTTTGAAAACCAATTACTCTTATTATGTTGTTAATTATTGTTTCCGAATGTGTTACATCGTGTAAGCTGTAATGAGGAAACAAATTAGAAACTGCATTTAAGGCAGTAGGAATAACTTTTTTATCATAATTCCATTGTGCAAATAGAATTTCGCTTTGCTTACCTTGTGTTTTTGTATATAATAAATTTTCAAGCTCTTTTATCATGGTTATAATTTCTTTAAAAATATAAAATTTAGGTTTATAAAAAAAGTAATAAAATTAGATTGAACATGGAGTTTTGAAGTGAATTTTATCCTTGTCTTTATGTTCTATTTAAATGAATTACAAATCACATTTAATTTACCTGCTGTGATCAAAAATGAGAGGTTGTTCGTATAATATGTATGTAGAAGATTTGACTTATTTCATAGTGTTTTAAGAATATCATTCCTAGTTGTGGACTTTTATGATTTAGATTAGTTATATTTTTATACCTTTCTAAATTAAGATTACTAACTCATATTCTATTATGGGAAACCATAAAATAAAAAACCGCCCTACAAAAGCAGAGCGGTTAGTATATTAATTTGCCTCGGTCGCTGACCGTTACATCATTCCTGGCATTCCACCACCCATTGGCATAGCTGGCTCAGCGCTCTTCACTTCAGTGATTACACATTCAGTTGTAAGAAGCATTCCAGATACAGAAGCTGCGTTTTCAAATCTACTTTCAATGTAAGATAATATCTTTTGTAAGAGTTATTGAACTTTTTCTAATAAAGTTTCCATTATGAGCATCATAATGGAAATAGTTGAGGATATTTCCTTTTTGATCATCATAAAAGCTTATTGTATATATCCATTTATTTGTTTTTGGGTCAATAGATATTTTAATGTCACAAAAATTATTGTCACTGAATAGATTCTTTTGATAACGGGTATTGAGCTTTGCTGCAATATCTCTTATGCTTATAAGTTTAATTTTCTTATTAATGAATTCTGGTCTGTCGTCATACAGAAGATCCATATCTTCCTCTTTTAATAATTTTCCCTGTGCGTTATATTCCTTCCAAATACCGGTAGGAAAATGTCTGCCTAAGTTTTCTTGTTTATAATTTAATTGTAAGTTTTTAAAATAAGAATATATAGACCAATAGGAACCTTTGGTTATTTGTAAAAAGCCTTCTCCTTTTTTACTGTAGCTCATGATAACGTTTGTTCCATCCTTCCTATCATAAAAAATACTCTCTTCCTGCACTGTCTGTGATGTATTTTTTCAGGGTGGGCAATTAAAGAATCTCTGATTCTCTTGTATGTAATGGTATCAAATTTATTTTCGTTTTTAAAAGGAAAATACTGAGAATGAAAAGGATTGTATATCAAGAAAAGAATAAAGATTAATATACTTTTTATCATGAATAGTTTTATAGTAAAAATACAAAAAAACGCTCTACAAAAAGTAGAACGGGTAGTATATTAATTTGCCACTCCGCTACTACGTGAACTCTGCCTTTTTATTTTAACCTTACTTACAGGTTCCAAAATATCTTTTTTACGGTTCTAAACCCCTCCGAAGCTGTATAAAACTCCTCTGTTGGGGTTCACCAACCGGAAATTTGGTGTTGCAAGCCTATCAACCGAACCTGAAGACCCCAAAGGAGTATCTCGGAACGCCAAAATAGTATTTCAAGACCTCGGTCGAGATATCTGAAACCTCAAAGGATGGGTTTAGGAGACATATTTTGCAAATGCGATGTTTGCAGAAATATTTATTTGTATTTTATTTTGTGATTTAATTCAATGGGATTATTTTCTTGTAAAATATCATTTTGCATTTCTTTATTCTTTATTGAAATATCCATAATATTACCTTTCGGGTCGGTAAATGTAACTGTTTTTCCCATTAATAATTTTGCATTTACATCATATGGATCATTAAAATGTGATTTTGCAAGTGTTTCATATTTTTTCCAATCAATTTTTATTGCTTTTGTGCGTGCGTCAAAAATATTCCCGCCTTTTTTGACTTCTATCAAATTAAATGAATATTCATTGTTTGAATCTTGAATAGAAACAATCAACCCAGGTAAACCATTGAAAATATATGGTCCATCTGCAAAAGGTAATTCTGTAGTAAACCAGGCAATCCAGTTTCTTCCTCCATAATTTGTTTCTGCTTTTTGAGATTTATATTTTCCAATTATTTTTTGTTCGGAAGTTATTTTCCAATTTAATATTTCGTCAATTGGAAGAAGATAATCTGTTCCCAAATAAGTTATTACTTTTTCAATTTTTTTTTGACTTAGATTCTTTTTGACATAGAATTGATTTTCAACACCCATTTTATACCTTCCGTTTCCATTATTCAACTTTATTGAATCTGATTTTTTGTCTTGCGAATCTCTAAAAATTGAAGTATTATTTTTTATATCCAAAATCATATTCTCGGAAAAAACATCATCTGGTTTTTCTGAATTCAGTTTGTATTTTGTTTCGTAAATAAAACTTATTTTTTGCGAGAAGCAAAATGTAGAAATTCCAAGAAAAAATATAATAAATTTCATTTGTGACGAGTGTTTGTTTAAAATTTCTGGTAACATCCAAATTTACGCATTGCACCAATATGCAATGTATAAAATTGCGATAGTGCTGTTTGGATTATCTATATTATCTAAAATCTAAATATACTATTTTTCTTCACAGAAAACCATAATGCAAAACAAAAAACCGCCCTACAAAAAGTAGAACGGTTAGTATATTAATTTGCCTCGGTCGCTGACCGTTACATCATTCCTGGCATTCCACCACCCATTGGCATAGCTGGTTCAGCGCTCTTCACTTCAGTGATAACACATTCTGTTGTAAGAAGCATTCCAGATACAGAAGCTGCGTTTTCAAGGGCAACTCTTGTTACTTTAGTTGGGTCAATGATACCTGCTTCAAGCATTTGAACATACTCGTCAGTTTTCGCATTGTATCCGAAGTCTCCTGATCCTTCTGCTACTTTAGCAACAATTACAGAACCTTCACCACCTGCGTTGGCAACGATTTGTCTTAATGGCTCTTCGATCGCTCTTTTCACGATTTTGATCCCTGTGTTTTCGTCAGCGTTAGCGCCAGAAAGGTTGTCTAGAGATTTAATTGCTCTTACTAAAGCAACACCACCACCTGCAACGATACCTTCTTCTACAGCAGCTCTTGTAGCGTGTAGAGCATCATCTACTCTGTCTTTTTTCTCTTTCATTTCTACTTCAGAAGCAGCACCTACGTAAAGTACAGCAACACCACCAGCTAACTTAGCTAGTCTTTCCTGAAGTTTTTCTCTGTCGTAGTCAGAAGTTGTAGTTTCCATCTGAGCTTTGATCTGAGCTACTCTTCCTTTGATTTTCGCTTCGTCACCACCACCGTTTACAACTGTAGTATTGTCTTTGTCAATTGTTACCTTCTCAGCTGTTCCAAGCATATCTAAAGAGATGTTTTCCATTGTGAAACCTTGCTCTTCAGAGATCACTTGTCCACCTGTAAGGATCGCGATATCTTCTAACATTGCTTTTCTTCTGTCTCCGAATCCTGGAGCTTTTACAGCAGCAATTTTAAGAGAACCTCTTAGTTTGTTCACTACCAAAGTAGCTAAAGCTTCACCTTCAACTTCTTCAGAGATAATTAATAGAGACTTACCACCTTGTGCAATTGGCTCAAGAACCGGAAGTAATTCTTTCATTGAAGAAATTTTCTTCTCTACTAAAAGGATGTATGGGTTTTCAAGTTCAGCTAACATTTTCTCAGGGTTAGTCACGAAGTAAGGTGACTGGTAACCTCTGTCGAACTGCATACCTTCTACAACATCTACCGTTGTATCGATACCTTTAGCTTCTTCTACAGTGATTACACCTTCTTTACCAACTTTTCCGAAAGCTTCAGCGATTAAAGCACCGATTGTTTCATCGTTGTTAGCAGATACAGAAGCTACTTGCTTTACTTTATCTGTAGAATCTCCCACAGCCTGAGACTGTGCTTTTAAGTTTTCAACAACAGCAGTTACTGCTTTGTCGATTCCTCTTTTAAGATCCATTGGGTTAGCACCAGCCGCTACATTCTTAAGACCTTCTCTTACGATAGCCTGTGCCAATACAGTAGCAGTAGTAGTACCGTCTCCTGCAATATCATTAGTTTTGGAAGCCACTTCTTTTACCATTTGCGCTCCCATATTTTCTACTCTGTCTTCAAGTTCGATTTCTTTTGCAACAGACACACCATCCTTAGTTACGTGTGGAGCACCGAAAGATTTTTCAATAACTACGTTTCTCCCTTTAGGACCTAAAGTTACTTTTACTGCATTAGCCAATGCATCTACTCCTCTCTTTAGAGCGTCTCTTGATTCAATATCGAATTTTATTTCTTTTGCCATAATTTTAAGCTTTGGGCTATAGGCTTTAAGCAATAAGCTTTTTTACCTTTAGCAATTAATTATTATTTAATAATTTTTTTCTGAGTTGTATAAGTTTTTGTCTGATTAAATTCAGGGTCACATTAATTGTTGCTATTTTATCTTCAGAAGTAAATCCCAAATCACAAGATAGTAAGAGAAGATATTCAGTTTCGTTTGTTGAACCTATACTTATTTCTAAAAATCTTGCGAATTCTTTGTCTGTAGATCTTCCACAACCTTCTGCGATATTGGTAGGAATAGAAACTGCTGCTCTTCTTATTTGAGAAGTAAGGCCAAAAAGTTCAGATTTAGGAAAATTTTCAGAAATAATATAAATTTCTTTTACCAGTTTATGAGAAATTTTCCAGATATCATATTTTTTGTAGTCTCTCATTGCCTACTGCTTATAGCTTAATGCTTACTGCTTTTACCCAATAATTCCTAATAAATCAGCTTCTCTTACGATTAAGTAATCTTTACCTTCCAACTTCAATTCAGCACCTGAATATTTTCCATAAAGAACTTTGTCACCTACCTGAACAGTTGTAGGCTCATCCTTTTTACCAGGACCTACTGCTACTACAGTACCTTCTTGCGGCTTTTCCTTTGCAGTGTCCGGGATAATAATTCCTGAAGCTGTTTTAGTTTCTGCAGCGATAGGCTCTACTAGAACTCTGTCTGCTAATGGTTTAAAGTTTACTGACATAATATGTTTATTTATTAATTATTTCTGCATTGTATTTCTCTAAATGTATGCCACGAGACGTCGGTGGCTGAAATGGCAGACTTTTGTTTCCGAATGTGAAAATTTGGCAGAAAAATTATTTTTTGCGGGCTGGAAATCCGAAAAGATAACTGGTAGCTACAGGTACTACAAATAGCAGAACGGTAATGGCGGAAACTAAAATTTCCATGGTGTGACTGGCTAAAAATTGAGCGAATGCCGCAGCAGGGTAGAAGTGCTCATATAATGACAAGCTTAGTTTAATTCCTAAAATAGCAATGACAGCAAAAGCGGCAGTTTCCAGGAAAGGAAATATCTGCATCAGGCGGACAAACCACTGGGCGATAAATCTCATGGCCAAAATCCCTATAAATACCCCAAGTGTAATCAGAAGTAAGTTATCTGAAAAAGCCACGGCAGCAAAAACATTATCTATGGAAAAAGCAAGATCCATTACTTCTACAATAGCAACCGTTGCCCAAAATTGTCCCAGCAGTCCGATAGAGTTTTTATACAGCCAGCTGGATTCTTTGTCAGGGTTTTCCTCGTCATTTTCTTCATCATTTGTGTTTTTTATTTTTTTGATGAACCAGTCAAAGGAAATATAGAGCAGGTACAACCCTCCCAGCGGTTTTAACCACCAAACGGAAATCAGTACAGATGCAAAAATAAGAGCGAGTCCGCGGAACACATAAGCTCCAAGGATTCCATATTTCAGTGCTTTTTTTCTTTGATGTTCGGGTAGATCCATGACGATGGTAGCCAGTACTGCTGCATTGTCTACAGAAAGAAGGCTTTCGATAAGGATAAGATTGCCGATAATAGCAATGGATTTTGCAGGGTTTTCTAAGATGTCATTGAAGAGGTGTGTAAAATCAGGAAATATCATTTTTTAAGGGAATAGTATTTTGGTTAAGTTTTGAAATAATGGCAGCAGAAACTGAAATGCCTATGAAATTGGTAACTGATCTGGCTTCGTTCATAAAGCGGTCTATGCTGTATAAAAGCGCAAGATCTGTGGTGGGGATTTTTCCAAACCTGCTTAGGGTAAACATCAGTGCAAGGAAGCCTGATCCGGGAACTCCGGAAGCGGTTTTGGAAGCAATGGAAATTGTTATAAAAAGCCAGAAATAATCCATTGGCGTAAGAGAAATATTGTAAAGCTGAACGAGGAAAATACATGAAATGGAAAGATAAATGCATGCTCCCGCCAGATTAAAATTGTATCCAAGAGGAATAATAAGGCGAAGTATTTTGCGGTCATAGCCTTGTGATTCCATTTTATCAAAGATCATTGGAAATGCAGTCTTTGAAGAGGAAGTTGCTACCACAAGAATGATTTCTTCTTTGATGCTGATTAAAAAATCCCAAAGGTTAATTTTGAAATAAGCCGTTACAACACCTAATATTCCGAAGATGAAAAATACACAGGTGAGATATACTGTGGCAACAATCTTACTTAATGGCAGCAAAGTATTAATTCCGTATACAGAAATTCCGTAGGCGATATTAGAGAAAATGACGATTGGAAGAAACAGGTAAACATATTTGATAAGTTTGAAAAACAAATTTCTTCCCGCATCTAAAGCTTTAAAGATATTATTTCTCTTCTTTGAAAGACCAATCACGACTCCCGCAGAAATTGAGATTAAAAGAAAAAGGACATAGTTGCTGATGTGTAGTGGGTTTGAAGCCTTTATTAAAAATCTTTCAGGGAGTTCTTTATGAGAAGAAATAATAATTCCTGTATTGGCACCCGGTTTTAAAAGAAGACCGGATCCGATCCCCAATAAAATACTGATGGAGGTAATGAGTAAAAAATACAGAACCATCTGGCTTACAATTTTAAAAGCATTTTTGGTACTGAAAATATAGCTTACTCCATAGGTGACTGCAATGAAAATAACGGGAATAATCAAAACCTCAAGAAGCGTGAAAAAATAACTGCTTACCGTTTCCAGATGTTTACTGACTTCCGGAAAATAATAACCGGTCAATGCTCCACAGATAATTGCCGTGAATACATAAAGCGTAAGGTTTCTTAGATAAGAGTCGGTAAATGTTTTTTGTTTAGCCATTTTCATCATTCACTTTTTATAAGTTAAGATTACAAAATTCAAAGATATAACCTTATATAATACCAAGAACCAATGCACTCAGCAACATGACGATTGATGATCCGATAGCCCATTTTAAGGTGAATTTCAGATGGTCAGAGAATTCAACCCCTGCCAGTGAAACCAACAGATAAGTAGAAGGTACCAAAGGACTTAATAAGTGAGAAGCCTGCCCTACAAGACTGGCACGTCCCAAAATATCAGGAGGAATATTCAGCTGGCTGCCTGTAGCTGTAATCACAGGTAATATTCCAAAATAGTAGGCATCATTGGTCAGGAAAAACGTAAGCGGTACACTGAATACTGCGGTGATGACATTCAGATAGCCGCCCCAGGTTTTAGGAACAATATTAATGATGCTGTTTCCCATAGCACTCATAATTCCGGTACCATTCAGGATTCCTGTGAAAATTCCTGCACCGAAGATCATTCCGGCTACAGACAAGGCATTTCCTGCATGTTTTGAAATGATTTTCTGCTGGTCTTTCAGTTTTGGGTAATTAATCAGAGAAGCGATACAGAAGGCAATCATAAAGGCAATTCCCAAAGGAATAATGTCCAGAATCATAACGCAAAGAAGGATAATTGTTAGGATCAAATTGACAATAATAAGTTTCGGACGTCTTAATGCAGGATCATCTTCACCGGCAATATCCTGTCCGCTGTATTTGGTATATTTTCCATGTTTGCTTATTCTTTTTTTCTCCCTTACTCCCAGAATATAGGCCACAAAAAATACCCAGACCAGCCCGATCAGCATAACCGGAATCATAGGAACAAATATTTCAGTATGCCCTAGTTTAAGAGAACTCATTACTCTGGCGGTAGGACCTCCCCACGGTAGAATATTCATAATACCACCTGCTAGCATAATAATACAGGTTAAAACTAAAGGGTTCATGCCCTGTTTTTTATAAAGCGGGAGTAATGCTGCCACCACAATAATGTAAGTGGAAGAGCCATCGCCGTCTAAAGAAACCAAAGTGGTGAGAAGGGCAGTTCCAATGGTTGTTTTTACAGGATTATCTCCTACAGCCTTTAGTATCACATTCACAAGAGGCTCGAAAAGCCCGGTATCAATCATCAGACTGAAATACAGGATAGCAAAAATCAGCATAACCCCCGTAAGTGCTATTTCTTTTACACCATCTTTCATCATTTTCCCCAGGTCAGGCCCGAATCCTGCTACTACAGCGATAAGGACTGGCACAAGGACTAAAGCGGTAAGCGGAGTCATCTTTTTGTTCATGATGAGAATCATGAAGATGAAAATCATTAAAAAACCAAGAAATGTAAGCATAGTTTTGTGTAAATATTAATGAGGTTATTGTTGTTTCTTTTTTCTCCAGTCAAAACTGTTTCTGAAACCTATAAACCCATAATTACTTGTTTTTTTGGTTTCCAGCTGATTGATGAAGGCAAGCTCCAAGGCAGAGTTTTTCCCTAGTTTTATTCCAAGGCCTGCGGTAATACGATTGCTGTCGAAAGGTTCTAACTTGTCAACATTCATTCTTATTTCATTTTTAAGAATCCCGTAGAGCTTTTCTTTTTCACCTTTTTTATTGAATGGAATTCTGACAGAGATCAGATAACGGATTCTTACCTCGAATTCATCAGGATTGCTGATAAATCGTTCTTCCACTCTAAGACGGTTGGAGATCGATGTTCTCCCGATAAAATATTCGGCAGTTACCTGTTGAAAAGGTCTTTTTTCATATCTTATCTTTTTAGAATCGTCAGCATTATAAGATTCAAGGACTAAAAACATAGCTCCTGCAGCAGGTCTTATATTTTCTGCCACTTCATAATCTACATAAGCGTTTACCAGAAAAAGTCTTGTGTCGTAAGCCAGGTCAAAGGAACGGTATTGGGTAAGCGCAGTTAAAGTACTTTTATCAGTTAACTTTGCCGACATCAGGTACTGAAACCACATATTATAGTTGTCTTTACTCTGGCTACGTAAAAGACCAGTTATCAAGCAAAATGATAAAATAAGCGTTAATTGTATATTAAGTTTCATGTAATATTTGATTAATATTGCGGTTTCTCAAATATATTTATTCGGGAGAGCGGGCTTGAATTTTTTCAATCAATGACAGTT
This sequence comes from Chryseobacterium sp. CH21, assembly GCF_004119445.1. GTDB lineage: Bacteria > Bacteroidota > Bacteroidia > Flavobacteriales > Weeksellaceae > Chryseobacterium. The sequence continues at coordinate 140,571 of NZ_QICI01000034.1, forward strand.
TTTCTCAACGAACTGCATTTTGAGACAAAAAGATATTATATTTGATGCGTTTCAAAATAAGGTATGGACTATGTTTTTAATCATTAATTTTATAATTATATTATTGATTATCAGGATTTTATTTAGTGGTAAAATTCTGGAAAGCCTTATGAAGTACCGTTGGAAGTTTCTGTTGAGGTTTCAGCATATATTTTTCCTTTTTATCTTCATTTTGATGACTTATTTCACCGAAAACTACTTCCTGGATTCAACCCAGCTGGTGATAAGCATTATTTTGAATACCATTTTCAACATTGGAATTTATTATCTGGTGTACTATTATCTTGTTCCAAGATTCTACCTGGCCAATAAGTATCCGGAGTTTATTCTCTATGCTTTAATCTGTTTTTTGGTTTCCAGCCTTTTCAGAATTTTGTGGGAACCTGCGGTTTTTCAGATAGACTTCAGTGAAAAGGGCTACCACGTCGGTTTTCTGTATAATGTGTACATTTCGCAGGGAATAATAATCCTTGTAGGTTCTTTTTTGGGAATTACCAAAGACAAATTTTTAATAGAGCAGGATGTGATCAGTCTTGGAGAAGAGAAAGATCAGCTTTATCTTGATTTGCTGAAGTCTAAACTGAATCCTCACTTTTTGCTGAATACCCTTAATAACATCTATGCGAACAGTTTTACCCATTCAGAGAAAACATCGGATTCTATTTTGCAGCTGAGTAAACTTCTGAAATATATTATTTATGACAGCGGAAAAGAAAAAGTGACTGTTTCCCAGGAATTTTCTTCCCTGAAAGCGCTTGCTGCTTTATACCAGCTTAAATATAATAATCAGCTTGATATTGTGATGGATATTGAAGATCAGGAAGAATTTGATATTGCTGAAATTCCGTCTGCTATATTGCTTACCTTATTTGAAAATGCTCTAAAACATTCGGCAATAGGGGAAGATCCTCAAGGTTTTATAAAACTTTTCTGTAAAATTGAGCGGTCTGAACTCTATTTTGAAATTATTAATTCCGTTGGGAAAGAGAGAATCCATGAGGTGGAATCCAATTATCACGGGTTGGGTAATGAAGCAATTATTCATATATTGGAAAAATTTTATCAGGATCAGTATGAATTTTATTCCGGACCGAAAGAAAAAGATCACTATAAAATTGCTTTAACAATTACTATCAATGGCTAATCTGACTATCGTCAATGTAGATGATGAATATCCTGCATTACAGCTTGTAAAACAATATTGTGATCAGCTTGAAGAAGTTGAATTACTGGCTTCATTTCAGAAACCGGAAGAAGCACTGGCTTTTTTGAAAGCAAATAAAGTAGATCTGGTTGTTTTTGATATCAATATGCCCGGGATCAATGGAGTAGAGCTTTTGCAGCAGCTTCCTGATCCACCGCTGTGTATTTTTCTTACCTTGGAAACCAAATATGCAGTGAAAGCATTTGAACTGGATGTTGTTCATTATCTTATCAAGCCTGTAGATTTTGATACGTTTAAAAAAGCAGTCCATAAAGCAAGAGATTTTGTTCAGTTTAAAAGTTCGGCCAACAATCAGCAGGAGGAAGACTACATTATGTTCAAATCCAATTATGTGATGAATAAAGTTTTTCTTAAAGATATTCTATGGATACAGGGATTCGGTGAATATATTGTTTTGATGACACCTTTGAAAAAGTATATGATTTTGGAGAGAATGTCCAATTTTGAAGAAAAATTTCAACATTTTGGGTTTATCAGAATTCACAAGTCTTATATTGTATTATCGGAACATATCAATTCCTATAACTCCGGTCATGTTTTTTTGAAAAACGGAGAAGAACTTCCGCTGGGAAGAACCTATAAAAAGAATTTAAAAGAACATTTAGGGTAAAAAATAAAGCCGGAAATTTCCGGCTTATTCAAAATTGTTATCATGCGATTGAACTATGGGCAATATTGTCCGGGTCCAATCCACAGGATACATTGTCCTTTGTAATTGTACTCACAGCAAAAGCGTCCTGCGGCTCCGCCATTGATTGTTTTCTGAGCATCTCTGCTTAATAATTTAGCGTTTTTCATAGTTAGAAATATTTTGATTGGTACGTTCCTGAGCATTTAAAGTCAATCAGGATTTTGACATTTGGTGTAAAAGAAGTGAATCAAAGATACTATTTTTCTTTATTGTGTGATATATTTTATGGATGTTTTTTGAAATAAAATTTTGATTATCAGATTGTAAAGAAAATAAAAATGAAAAAACAAACAGAGAAAGCCGGAAACTTCCGGCTTTACTCAAAATTATTATCAGATCATCAAACTAAGGACAGTTATATCCCGGACCGATCCATAAAATACATTTTCCGTTGTCATCGCGTTCGCAGCATACAAGTCTGGCAGCAATTCCGCCATTGACCACTTTTTGAGCATCTCTGCTTAGTAATTTGGCATTTTTCATAAGTAATATTTTGATTGGTACGTTCCTGAACATTTAAAGTCAATCAGGTTTTTGACATTTGGTGTTTATGGTGATTCAAATATAAAGCTTTTTAAGTCAGTTTGTTATGTTTTTTGTAGACGAAAATAAGATGTTGGTGTTTGGGTTTCAGTAATTTATGGAGCTGTTTCTAAATACATTTTTCTTCCTGCCATTTCTATATCCTGCTTTACAGTTTTTCTTGTTGTGGCATCAATATAATAGGTTACTGTGGTTGCTTTGTTACTGATGTCATCATTGGTTTTTACTGCCCAGACCGACTTTCCTTTATATTCTGTCTTTTGAGTATCCAGAATGTAGGCTTTCATCATACCTTTTTTCTCAGATTTGGGGTTATAATCGAAAATAGAAATCTCGGCAGTATAATGTTCTTTCAAAGGAAGATATCTGATCAGCATAGCATAACTGCTGCTGTCGAAATAATGATCTGCAGGAATTTCGATTATATCTTTTTTCTGAGATTTCTTATCAAGATAATATCCTGTGACCTTATCTTTTTCAGATTTGAGAACCATGTCTCTCATTGAATTGTAAGAAGAGTGGTAGACTGGGCTGAAATTGGAAGTTTTTACAAGAGTAGAATCCGTCCATTGAGCATCTGGAGCCTGCTTCATTTTTACCATTGTTTTGATAAGAAGATCTTCTTTGTTCAGCTTTTTGATCTCAGTAATAATGCTTCCAATCTCTATTTTTGTACCTGCATTTTCAGCAAACCATACCGCTTCAGAAGTTTCATCCTGGATAAGTTTTGAGTTGAGCCCGGAATTTTCAGGAGTAAGTAGCTTTTGGGAAAAAAAATTAGCACTACTTAGTATTAAAAGGAAAAGAATAGTTTTCATGATCTTTTTAATAATAAGTAGTGCTGTAGTTGTTAAAAGTTACAACCTTTTGGTTTTTAACTCTTTCCGGCGGCCTGCATCGGGTTAACCTTTCCGGTGGAGCCTCCTCTTACAGAACCTGCCTCTTGCTTTTGCTTAAAGAGCTGGAATTTTGAAGTTTGAGCACCAGATCCGGTACTTGTCCATAAGTTATTGGTTGTATCAATATCAGCAGTTTCTCTCATAGGATCAAGCTGAATAGATTTTACTTTTTTATCAAAATAATAGGTTTTGGAAACCTTTTGCTCGTTCAGTCTCCAGATTTGTGCAGCAGATTTGTCGTATAATTTTGAACCGTCTTCAAAAGTGAATTCAAGGATGATAGGCATTACCAATCCGCCTTTGTTCACAAAATCAATCTGATATCCTGTAATATTCCTGAACTTTTCTTTATCCTTGGCATCTAAAGGAACACCTGCTTCTGTTTTAATGGTGTATTCCTTATTATTATCAACCTTTTCCTGACCTCTGTCATATCTGTAATAGAAATCCTGAGCATCCTTATCACCGTCAACATAGAATTTGATATTCTTGTCTTCTCTGTTTCTGATTTTGGAAAGATCTTCAAAATTGTTTACCAAAGGCTTTTCAACCTGATATTTTACTTCGGCAGCAGCTTTTGGATCTGTGTCAAGATTAGGAACAGCTACTGTTACCTTATCAATTGCAATATCTACAGGATCTGTTCCGTAGAACCATCCTCTCCAGAACCAATCAAGGTCTTCACCACTTGCATCTTCCATTGTACGGAATAAATCTGCAGGTTCAGGATGTTTGAATGCCCATCTTTTAGCATAGGTTTTAAAAGCTTTATCAAAAAGTTCTCTCCCCATGATCGTTTCACGAAGAATATTCAGTCCTGTAGCAGGTTTTGAATAGGCATTCGGACCATATTGAACAATATTCTCAGAGTTACTCATGATAGGCTCCAGCTGGTCTTTCGGCAGTTTCATATAATCTACAATCGTCCATGCCGGTCCTCTTTTGGATGGGAATTTATTATCCCATTTCTCTTCCGTAAGATATTCTGTAAACGTGTTTAAACCTTCGTCCATCCATGCCCATTGTCTTTCATCAGAATTAATGATCATAGGGAAGAAATTGTGGCCAACCTCGTGGATGATTACCCCGATCATTCCGTTTTTGGTTCCTTCAGAATAGGTTCCGTCTTTCTCCGTTCTTCCGAAATTGAAACAGATCATAGGATATTCCATTCCGTTGGAAGCCTCTACAGACTGCGCTACAGGATATGGATAAGGAATGGTAAATTCCGAATAGGTTTTGATCGTATGAGCAACGGCTTTTGTGGAAAACTTTCTGTAAAGTCCATAAGATTCTTTTGGATAGAAACTCATCGCCATTACCTTATTGTTATTTTCAGGAATGGTTACACGCATTCCGTCCCAAACAAACTTTCTGGAAGAAGTCCATGCAAAATCACGAACATCTTTTGCTTCAAAAACCCATGTTTTTCTTTGTTTTGAATGATTTTTCTCCGCTTTTTTAGCTTCATCCAACGTTACAATCTCTATAGGTTCAGCTGCATTTTCAGCCTTTTTATATCTTGATAGCTGATCAGAGGTCAATACCTGATCATAGTTTTTACATTCTCCGGTTCCTCCTACGATATGATCAGCAGGAACATTCATAGAAACTTTAAAGTCTCCGAAAACCAAAGCAAATTCACCTCTTCCGGTAAACTGATGGTTTTGCCATCCCTGGAAATCACTATATACGCACATTCTTGGATACCATTGTGCCATCGTATACAGGTCATTGCCGTCTTCAGGGAAATTTTCATAGCCTCCACGGCCTCCCATTTTCATTCTGTTGGAAATATTGTAGTTCCAGTCTACCTTGAAAACAAATTTTTCCCCCTTTTTCAAAACTTTAGGAAGATCAATACGCATCATCGTTTTATTGACTGTATATTTCAGAGGATTACCTGAAGCATCAGTTACTTTTTCAAGACTTACTCCATACCCATTATCTTTCACAGGAAGCTCAGAAACTTTAAGCTGCTGATCTGTAGTAGAAGGCCGAATTACAGATGAAGCATCGTATCCGGCATTTCTGATGCTTGAATGTTCGTTTTCATCAAGCTGCAGCCAGATATAATCCAGTTCATCCGGAGAATTGTTGTAGTAAGTAACGGTTTCCGAACCTTTCAGATTTCTTTTATCTTCATCCAGAAAAGCAGAAATGTTATAATCGGCTCTGTTTTGCCAGTATCCGTGTCCCGGAGCTCCCGAAGCCGTTCTGTAAATGTTGGGTGTGGGTAGAATAGTTCCCAGCTGCTCAAACCTGTTGCCATGATTGCTGCCTGGGTTATTCTGAATATTTTGTGCGGTGAAACCTGTATATGCAAATACAGAAAGTGAAAGTATAACAACTTTTAGTTTCATATCCGAAAATGATTGATTAATGATCAAAGATAGGAATAAGCTGTTGAAATAATATCAATATTTAACTTTTAAAAAGGAATTCTTTCCAAAGTCATTTTTAAAGAAAGTGCAAATACTCCGGAAGAGACAAAAAGAATCCAGTCTTTCTTATTTACTTTAAAAAGATTGAGAAGGATAAACAGGATGATCAAAATGGCAAAAACAATTACAATTTGCCCAAGTTCTAATCCTATATTGAAGCCTATCAATGGTAATGCAATATTCTGACTTTTCGCAATCATTACTCTTGCCGTGTTGGCGAATCCCATTCCATGAACAAGCCCGAAGATGAGAGCAAGGTAGTAATTGGCCCGCATCAGAGTCTGCTTTTGATTTTTCATCATAATATTATCCAAAGAAGTCACAACAATAGTCAGGGGAATTAAAAATTCAACCCAATCAGAAGGAACCCTGAAGACGTCAAGAATACTTAAAGCTAATGTGATGGAATGTCCAATTGTAAATGCAGTAACAAGAATTAGTATTTTTTTCCAGTCATTGTAAGAATAAACAGCAATCAAAGCCAGTACAAACAGCTGATGATCTAAGGCATCCAGTGAGATAATATGTTCCCATCCGAGGTGTAAATAAAAAAGAAAATCCTGCATTTTGAATATTTTGTTAAAGTGTTGTTGATTTTGTTATTGTTTTTATGTTTTTCTCTTAATAATTATCAATATGGTGAATTATTTTAATTTAAAATAAAAATTGTATAATTGTATATCTAAAAAAATGAAAATGGATATTAAAAAATTATTCTTTACAAAAGTACACATTTCGCCCGGAGGAACGAAGCTTCTGCGAAATGCTACTGTAGCCTTTTTGGGATTGTATTCCTATACTTTTTATGGACAAGTACAGAAATTAGATTCCCGATTTGATATTTTATTGAAAAATAAGGAGAGCATTGCCAATGGAAGAGCTGTAAAAGAATTGGAACGCCCCGATATGAAACTTGATCAACATTTGGTGGTGACTTCAAAAGGAGCACAAACCATGTATTCATGTATTATTTATACTAAAGAGCCGGAAAAACTGAAAGCTGATGGTTTTCTGGTACAAAGTCAGTTACCTACTTTTTCTACTGCATTAGTTTCCATTGAAGATATTGAAAGACTGATGACGCTTCCCTATGTGACTTCAGTAGCTGCTCCTGCATTCGATGAACTTCATAATGATGTGAGTAGAGCTCAATCCGGAGCAAGTCTTCTGCAGGATGGTGTTTTTAATAACACAGCATATAACGGGACGGGCGTATTAGTAGGGATTTATGACAGTGGAATAGACTGGAAGCATCCGGACTTCAGAAAAGCCGATGACCAGACAAAAAGCAGAATTGTTTCCATCTGGGATCAGACACTAACGGCACAATTTGGAGAGACTACTCCTACAGGATTTTCAACAGGAGTAGAATATACAAGAGCACAGATTGAAGATGAGCTGGACGGAACACCTACAGGTTACGTTCGTGAAAATGATACCAATGGACATGGAACCCATGTTTCCGGTACTGCTGCAGGAAATGGTTCCGGTTTTACAGATAAAAGACATAAAGGATTCTCATCGGATGCAGATATTGTCTTTGTAAAAGGAGGAAACGGATCTTTTCCTACAACAAATACCATTAATGCTTTGACCTACTTTAAAAATGTAGCAACAGCTCTTAATAAACCTATTGTTGTCAATATGAGTATTGGAGGGCAGGGGAGTGCTCATGACGGAACTTCCAGCCATGAAGTAGCAGTGAATGATTTTACCACTTCGGGAGCGGGAAGAGTAGTTGTTATTTCTGCAGGTAATGATTATGGAGCTAACCTCCATAGAAAATTTGATATAGCAGCCAATGCATCACAGACCTATACTTTTACAGTAGCAAGCAATACTTCTGCAGCATCCGTATTTTCATTTATTATGTATGCTAATGATAATTCTCCTGTTACAGCCAAGCTAACAACTCCTGATGGACAGGTTTATACCCAAAATATAAGTACTACTACGGCCCATAGTATATTAGGAGGTGGTCTTACTGCTACTATGTATAACTATTGGGGAAATGATAATAACAAAAGATATGTTCAGCTGATAGTAACCAGAACTTCAGGAACTACGAATGTCCAGGGTAATTATACATTAGAAATTACCAACAATGGTACACAGCAGATTACCACCCATGGATGGTTATATAGCCAGGGAGTGGCAACAACATTACAAAACGGAGATAATGAATATATTGTGGGATCTCCAGGAAATGCTTCGAACGCTATTACAGTAGCATCCTATATGGGAAGAGCCAGCTGGTATAGCGGTACAAGCGGTTATTTTACACTTACTCCTCAGGAATCTATCTCTTCATTCAGTTCACAGGGACCAAGAGTGGATGGTGTTCAAAAACCGGAGATCGCAGGTTCTGGTCAGAATGTAATCTCTTCCAGATCAGCTGATTCAGCTCCCGCTGCGACAGATATTATTGCAGGAACTACTTATTATGTGAAAAATCAAGGGACTAGTATGTCTTCACCAGGAGTTGCAGGAGCGGTAGGACTATTGCTTCAGGCCAATCCTACATTGACTGCAGCGCAGGTGAAATCACGTCTTACAGCTAACGCAAGAATGGATGGAGCAACCGGAGCTGTTCCTAATATGAGATGGGGATATGGTAAACTGGATATTTATAAAGCCGTTACGGATGAATTAGGGTGTGTAAAATCTAATTTTGAAACAATAGGCTATGATGAACCTTATATTATTGCGAATACAGAATCTAATTATTACTTTGATAATATAGCTCTTGCAGTAAGATATACCCCGACATTAACAGGGAAATTGGGTGGTTTTTCATTTTTAACAGGAACTTCGATCCCTTCAGATATCCCGGTTGATATTCAAATCAGAAAAGTGAATTCCAGTGGAAATCCAGGAGATATTATTGCCACTAAAACCATTACTTCATGGCTTAATAGTACTCAGAAATTTACTTGGAATTATGTGAACCTTTCCGATCTGAATGTACAAATGGTAACCGGAAAAGAATTTTATATTGTCGTAAATGGCTTAGGAGGAAGAATTGCGATGAAAGCTGAAAATGCTGTAGTAAACAACAGATCAAAGACTTCTACAGACGGTACCACATGGACATCCAGAACATTTGATCTTAAAATGAGAGCTACTGTATATGAAAATGTTGCTGAAGTAAAGAATTTAGCCACTTCCAATCAAACAAAAGCAAGCACGGTAGCGAATGGAAACAATTATTTCACCAATGCCTGCCAGCTTATTGCAAGAGTTGAAAAAGAAACGGCAAGTACAGTAACAGGAAATGTGACTTCAAAAGTATGGGTGGACAATGCGCAACCCAACTATGTAGCAAGAAGATATGAAATCAATTCAGATGTAAACACAACTACAGCTACCGGAAAAGTAACTTTATATTTCAAGCAGGCTGATTTTGATGCTTATAATCTGACAAGTGGTGTGAAGTTGCCTACTTCACCTACAGATGTTGCCAATAAAGCCAATCTTCTTATTGAAAAGTATACTGGAACAAGTACAACAGGTACTACAGCTTCTTTTGGAGGATCTGCAACAATTATTACTCCTGATATCGCAGATATTATCTGGAATGATACCTACCAGTACTGGGAAGTAAGCTTCCAGGCAACAGGTTTTGGCGGATATTTTGTTAAAACAGGTACCACATTAGGAACAGCTGATGTTAAGATGAATTCAGAAGTAAATATCACCCCGAATCCTGCAAAAGATTTTGTCAATGTAAGATTAGGAAGACATTCCAAAGGTGCAGTAACCATTTATGATGTTTCAGGAAAATTAGTGAAAACTGTAAATGTAGATGCTAATTCAGGTAGAATTAATGTTTCGGAACTTGTAAAAGGAACTTATCTGTTTACCATTGTACTGGAGGATGGCACAAAAATTACGAAAAAAGTAATTAAAGAATAAGACTTCATTATCAAATTCAAATAGTAAAGCAGCAGTTTTTATAACTGCTGCTTTTTTTATATTTGCTGTAAAATAAAATTCATGTCACGTAAGTTTTTTTGGAGTTTTCTTTTATTATTAATGATGGTTTTTCAGAGTTTTACGAGCAGTGAAGCTTTTCATCCTTACCATGTTGGCTCTGTAGAAATTAATTATAACTCGAAATCCAGAACATTTGAAGTGACGGGAAGATTCTTCCTTGATGACATGGAAAATGGTTTAGGAAAAAAATATGGAGGAGCTTTTCATTTTAATGATGAAAAATATAAGGTGAAATTGAATGATGCATTACAGAAATACTGTTCAGAATATTTCAAACTAAAAGCCGATAACAAATTTTTGAAGGTTAATTATATTGGCTACGAAGAAGATCAGGAATCTGTAAACGTCTTCATGGAATCTGAACCTGCAGCCACTCCTAAAAAAGTAGAAACCGCAGTAAGTTTTCTGTATAACCTTTTTGATGATCAGATCAATATCGTTCATATTATTGTGAACGGACAAAGAAACAGTGAAAAACTTACTTATCCTAACCGTTATCTTTATAAACAGTTTTAAACATATTATAAAGCTCTAATGGTAAGTAGCATTACGATTCGGTTTAGATTATTTAAATTTGACGCAAAGGTTTAATATATTGTATTATGCTTTTAAGGGAGCAAAGGTAGAATCAACTTTAAACGTACAAATATTCATACAGCTTAGTCAACGACTTTGTCGCTTCCTTAGCCCACTTCTGATAAGCTATTTTAATATCAGCTTTGCGTTTTAAACAATTCTGAAATATTAATTTTCCAGCTGAATCAACGTATTAATTCCTTTTGCATGAGCCAGCAGATCAGGGAAAAAGTCATCATAACATTGCTGAAGATAATCTTTGTTCTTTAAAAAAGCTTCAAAAACAGGAATATCTTTATCCAGATACTTTGCTTTATTCAACACATTCTGAATACTGAATTTAATGCCCCAGTCTTCGCGGTAATTATAAAGCCAGTCATCATGCTCCATTTTAACAAGCATTTTTTTGAAATTTTCCGGCAGCCACTGCTCATTGGCATTTAAAACACGATAAACCTTAAGAGAGTGAGCTTTCCATTCTGTAAGAGTGTTTAAAGAAAGATCATTAGCTACAAAATAATCCATAGAAACATCCACAAAAGCACCAGCATACAATCTTACTAAAGGAGCATATACTTTTTTGGCTTCATGTATAGCAGGGTGAGAATCTGTAAACGTATCAATAGCCCTGTGAAGGGTAATTCCGTCCTGAATATCTTTCGGGAAAGAGAAACGATCTCTGTTGCGGATAAAATCTTCAAGAAATTGTCCCACGATCTGTCCGTCGGTAAAAGAAAGAAAGGAATGCGCCAGATAATTCATAACTTAAAGATATGAATTAAATGTGGATGGTGAAAGGTGAATAGTGAATTCGCTTTGCTAGTGAATTTCTTATCTGACATCCCAATTGACCATTGACTACGCTGCAAAATTGACCATTCACAATCCTACCAATATTGAATTCGCTTCGCTAGTGAATTTTCTGTCTACACATCAATTGACCATTGACTTGCGAAGCAAAATTGACCATTCACAATCCTACCAATATTGAATTCGCTTTGCTAGTGAATTTTCTGTCTACACATCAATTGACTATTGACTGCGAAGCAAAAATTGACCAATTCACCGAACTTCGACCAATTAATC
>NZ_QICI01000037.1 GCF_004119445.1 Chryseobacterium sp. CH21
TGGTCAAGTTTTTGCGAAACGAAAATTCACCGATTCAACTTGCGAAAGCGACCAATTTCACATATTGACCTTGAAATTGTGAATAGTCAATTCGCTGCGCTTGTCAATTTTTGCGATACGGAAATTCACGATTCACTTGCGAAGCGCCATTCACATATTGACCTTGAAATTGTGAATCGTCAATTCGCTGCGATTGTCAATTTTTTGCGAAACGAAAATTTACCATTCACTTGCGAAGCAAAATTCACCATTGACCTATTTACAATACATATAAAAAGCTCCGTCCTGAGACAGAGCTTTTTCGATTTGATATAGAACCTTTGCTTTATGTTAGTTAGGATCAGGCGTGATCAATCTTATCTTTCCTTTAACACATTTAAGAGAGGTAGGAGGAGTGATCATTACACAATCCGACATAATATTATATTTTTCATTAAAAGCCCTTACTTTATCCGTATAATCATTCACTCTCTGTAAAAAAGAGATTTCTATTTTCTTGGGATAAGCAATATAGAGTTGAGGACCGCCACAGGATTTTGCACCCATGGGAGTAAATGCCCATTCACTGGCGTCAGTACATTTTTCCCCCGATACTTCAGATTCGATTGATGCTTTTAGTCTGTCGAGTTGCGCCTGCTCGTATTTTTGACTGTCTTCATCGGCAGGTCTGTTGGCAATATCAACGGGAAGATTAGTATTGACATTCTTTGATGTATTACAGGAAACTAAAGTTAATGTAGTACATAATACTATTACCGGAACATAAATGAATAATTTTTTCACAATAAGCTTTTTTCTTTTTATAATTTTTCAAAACTTATGCCAAGGTAAGAAATTCAAATTCATTTCCGTATTTTTGACGACGATGAACAATCATTTTTTTGACTTAATAGAATATACCAACAGAAGCGTTTTTTTAACCGGGAAAGCCGGAACAGGAAAAACGACATTTCTTAATGATTTTGTAAGACGAACAAAGAAAAAGCATATCGTAATAGCTCCTACGGGAATTGCTGCGATCAATGCAGGTGGAGTTACCATCCATTCTATGTTTGGTCTGCCGCTAAGAACCTTTCTACCCACTACAGAAAGGATAGATACCAGTTTGGCCAATAATATTGCCGATCTGATGCCCCATTTCAAATACCGTAAAGACAAACTGAAACTTCTGAGAGAAGTAGAGATCATTATCATTGATGAGGTTTCTATGCTGAGAGCAGACGTTCTGGATATGATGGATTTTTCTTTACGATTTATCAGAAGGAACAATCAACGGTTTGGAGGGGTGCAGATGCTGTTCATCGGGGATTTATTTCAGCTTCCTCCGGTAGTGAGGGATGAGCACATTCTGAAAATGTATTATAATTCACCTTTCTTTTTTGACAGTCACGCCATTAAAGAAATCCCCATTGTGACCATTGAGCTGACAAAAGTTTACAGACAGTCTGACGAAGAGTTTCTGGAAATTCTGAATGCTATCCGTGATGGTGACGTAGATAATATAGATTTTAATCACCTCAATGAAAGGTATGATCCTGACTTTGATATGGGGAAAGAATCTTATGTATATCTGTGTTCTCATAACAAAATGGCAGATGAGATCAATCAGGAGAAGCTGGCAGAGATCAAAGTGGATGCTCAAACGTATGAAGCCAAGCTTGTAGGGGATTTTAAAGAAAATCAATTTCCGAATGAACAGTTTCTGGAATTGAAAATAGGAGCTCAGATCATGTTCATCCGAAATGATATTTCCGGAGAAAAGAAATATTTTAATGGGAAATTGGGTGAGATTATCGGATTGGATGAAAATGAAATCCGTGTTGTACTGGACGAAAGTGAGAGAGAAATTGTTGTAAAAAGAGAAACCTGGGAACAGAAAAAATATTTTCTTGATACCGATAAAAATATCAAAGAAGAAGTGCTGGGAAGTTTTGAACAGTTTCCCATCAAATTAGCCTGGGCGGTTACCATTCACAAAAGTCAGGGATTAACTTTTGATAAAGTGATTATTGATGCAGGTAAAAGTTTTACTGCCGGTCAGGTATATGTCGCTTTATCCCGTTGCAGAACGTTGGAAGGAATTGTTTTAAAATCAAAAATTACCCCTGAAGTTATTTTCAAAGATAACAGGATTCTGCATTTCCACACCGATACGATTGCCAATGACAATGTGGAAGCCATTCTGAATCAGGAAAAATATGATTACAGCATCAGAAAAGTACTTCGTACCCTGGATTGTACATGGTTTTTGAAGGAAGTGGAAGAATGGAATAACCTTTCCATTGTCACCAAGAATATTGACCATGCTAAAACCAAACAGCTTTATCTTCAACTGAAACACGAAGCGGTTAATCTTGGGAAAATTTTTGAAAAACTGGAACGTATCATTTTTCAGAAGGTTAATAATTTTATTGAACAAAAAGAAGAATGGTTGGAGATTGAAAGTAAATCAAAAGGAGCCGTTAATTTCTTTTTTACAGAAATCAGGAATAAAATTTTCGATCCTTTGAAAGATTTTTATGCTGAAATAAAAGGAGCGAAAGGCTTAAAACAATATAACGAAGAATTTAAAAACTGGCTGGAAGACATTGAAGAATATTTGAACAGTCTGAGAGATATTCATCTTCTTGAAACGAAACTTTTAGATGAAAAGAATGATAAAGAAATCAATCTGAAAATTGCTAAAGTTCCGTCACAGGTTTTGACGTTTCAATTATTTGAACAAGGAAAAACTATTGGTGAAATTGCTTTAGAAAGAGGTTTGGTGAAAGAAACAGTGATTGGTCATCTTGCCAAATTTGCAGAACAGGGATTGCTGGATATTTCCAGAGTTATCACTTCAGACAAGATCAAGGCTTTTGAAGATGAGTTCTACAAAAATCCACACGAAACATTGACTGAGTGGAAAAATGCTTTGCCAAGCCATTTTGAATTTAACGAAATAAGGATTTTAATCAATCATTATAATTATAAAAAAGAAAAGAACTCATAAGAGTTCTTTTTTGATTTGATATGAATTTTTAAAACTAAGGATACATGGCATTAATGGTATTGATGTCTCCGGTTGTAAATCCGGTTCTGTTATACGTAAAACTGCTGTTGTCAGCTCTTGTTATAGTCGGTTGACCGTTTTTAGAATAAGAGGTCGGCCAATACATCATCACCGAATTGATATTGAAAGATCCTATATCTGTACCGGAACTATAAATATTAAAATTATGAGACTGTCCGCTTTGGATATTGTTCCACAGGATTTTTACATATTGATCTCTATCTTTACGCGTATGTTCATGGTAAAGTCCCACAGTGTGTCCCATCTCATGAATAACTGATCCCACAGAAATATATTGATCTAAAGAAACATTTTGTTTTCCACCCTGATATCCGATATGAGCCCAGCCATCTGATCCGGATGAACTTCCAAAAATGAATTCCACATAATTAGACTGATTGGTTCGGTAGATCCATTGAGTATTGGTTTTGTTGTTATACTCGCTGATGGCGGAATTGATTTTATTAACGTTGATTGAGCCCATGTTGCTGGCAATGGTATAATAAATTTTACCGCTTGGCCATCTTGAATAGCTGGCACCACCTTTATTGACTTCATTACCTTCGGATAATTGCTTGTCAGAAAGAACCATATCTCCCTCGAAAAAATTCATTCCGTTTTTTCTCTCGTAGGTAATGTCCTGGCCATTCAATTGTCCTTTTTTAAGATTGTCGGCATTGAAGGCATTGGTTTGAGCTTCAGAGGTAATTTCTTCATTGTTTTTGCTGCATGAAATTAGCGTTGCAGCCATAAGAAAACTCATAAAAACAGTTTTCCCAGTCAGAATCTGCCGATAGAACAGTCTGTTTGATTGTTTTTTCATATTCAATTTTTTTAAGATTTGGTATACGAATATAGTAAATATTTCTCTTTATGATGAATTATTAATGTTAAAAAACTTTTTTTTGTGATAATTATTTAATTGGAGGGTTTGTGGATATAAAATAAAAAAAGGGTTCTGAAATATTCAAACCCTTTTTTATTCTTATTCGTTTAGCATGTCTTGATTGACTCTGTAGCCCACGATTTTTATGTCCCCATCTTTATTCTTTTCTAAAGTAAAAGATTCTTCTGTTTTCTTAGTACCTCTTTTTACGTTATACATGAAGAAGTATTGACTTCGTGCGTTGTTTCCTTTCACAACCATGGTTTCCCATTTGGCAAGATTGTATTCATCTACAGGGCCAATCTCATTGACTGTATTCATAAGTTTTACAAGCTTTTCTTTATCAGTCACCTCAAAGAATTTCTCGCCAAACAATTTATAAATATCATCCGGATTGTTTCCGTATCGGAGTTCCCAATAAAATTTTATTGGAATTTTTTCACCATCTGCTTTGTCAGACTCTCGGTCTTTATAAAATTGATTGAAAGAGCAGCTCATTAAAAAGAATGATAAAAGGAGCAAATAAATATTTTTCATTAAATTTTGGTATCTAAAATTAATTTTCTGCGGTTGTTATCGTAAAAAGTAGCATGATAACTTTCGTCTCTGAATTCAGTTTCTGTATTTTCTATTTCATTAAATATGCTTTTGTTTGTCTGGGAAAATTCGACAATTTCAAAGTACTTTTCATCAATATAGTTGAAATCTACCAGTTTCAGATAGTCATTAATGGAATTTTTATCAATCATAATTTTTCCACCCCCAAATTGATGCCTGTCCTGACCATTTTTCTTTACGCCAGATATCCAATATTCCTCACCGGTTTCTATATCAAAATGATTTGCGTTGATTCCTGGTCTTTTGAGTTTTTTAAGAGCCTTGTTATCGAAATAAACTGTTTGTCCGGTTTTTGAAAATTCTACAAAACCAATCCATGCAGGCCCGTGATGATCAAAGGATTTATTTTCTATATACATTATTTTTGTTTGCATGTTCTAGTTTGATACCGCAATTTACCCAAAATCTTATAAGTAAAATCGAGTAAACAAAAATTTATTCCAATAGTTTTTCCCTGAACTGATCAATTGTTTTTATTAATTACAAAAAGTAACTAATGCAGTTTTTAAGTTTTAAATTTGTGTGGTTTTTAAGAACCTAATTTAGAATTATGAAATTGACAGAGGAGATTCCCTATCACCTTTGGAAAAATTAACGATCTCAATATGAAAAATTTTGAAATTTCTGTTTTAGATCTTGCACCGGTAAAGCAAGGTAAAAGCATTCATGATACTTTTCAGGACAGCTTATCATTAGCTAATCACGCTGAAAATTTAGATTATAAAAGATTTTGGCTGGCAGAGCACCACAATATGGAAAGCATTGCAAGCTCTGCAACTTCTGTTTTAATAGGCTTCATCGCCAATGGAACGAAAACGATAAGAGTAGGTTCAGGAGGAATTATGCTTCCCAACCACAGCTCTCTGATTATTGCAGAACAGTTTGGAACTTTGGAGTCTTTATTTCCCGGAAGAATAGATCTCGGATTAGGAAGAGCACCGGGAACAGATGGGTTGACAGCTCAGGCTTTGGGAAGAAATCCAGCTATCATCAATGAACAGTTTCCAAGACAAATCCTCGAACTTCAAAGATATTTCTCAAAAGAAAATTCGGATGCGATGGTTCGTGCCATTCCGGGAGAAGGACTGGATATTCCGCTTTATATTCTGGGATCAAGTACAGACAGTGCGTGGCTGGCTGCGGAATTGGGTTTACCCTATGCATTTGCAGGACATTTTGCTCCGGAACAGATGGAAATGGCTTTTAAAATATACAGAGAACATTTTGAACCTTCAAAATATTCAGAGAAGCCTTATATTATTGCGTGTGTAAATGGTGTAGCAGCTGAGACCTCGGAAGAAGCTCATAAAATTTCAACCACTTTATTTCAGGCATTCATTAATATTGTAAGAAACGACAGAAAACCTTTTGCGCCACCCGTGGATGATATGGATGAAATCTGGTCTCCAATGGAAAAATCTATGGTATTGCAGAAGCTGAGATATACTTTTATTGGTGATCAGGCTGAGGTTCAGGAAAAGCTTAAAGATTTTCAGGAAAGATTCCAGGTTGATGAACTGATGATCAATTCACATATTTACGATCATCAGAAAAGATTAAGATCTTACGAGATTTTCAGAGAGGCAGCTAACTCTTTATCCAAAGCGTAATAAACCATCCATAATTAATTGGCAGATGCTTATTTTTATGAGTATCTTTGCACAAATAAAAAGTAAACATGTCCGATATTAAATTAAATACTATTCCAGAGGCTATTGAAGACCTTAAAAATGGTAAAATAATCATAGTAGTAGATGATGAAGACAGAGAGAATGAAGGTGATTTTCTTTGTGCTGCAGAGCTGACAACACCGGAAATTATCAATTTTATGGCGCTTCACGGGAGAGGTCTGATCTGTATGCCGCTTCCTGAAAAAAGATGTGATGAGCTTGGCCTTGAAGTAATGGTAAGCAGAAGCAGCGATCCTAAAGAAACTGCTTTCACCGTATCGGTTGACCTTCTTGGGAATGGAACGTCTACAGGAATTTCTGCAGGAGACAGAGCAAAAACAATTTTAGCGCTGATGGATGAAAAATCCAAGCCTACAGATTTTATGAGACCTGGCCACATTTTCCCGCTTCGTGCAAGAAAAGGAGGGGTATTAAAAAGAGCAGGGCATACTGAAGCAGCTATTGATCTTACCCATTTAGCAGGATTGAAAGAAGGAGGAGTAATCTGTGAGATCATGAATGAAGATGGTACAATGTCACGCCTTCCTGAGCTTCACGCATTTGCTCAAAAACATGACATGAAGATCGTTTCCATTGAAGACCTGATCCATTATCAGCTTAAAAAAGGAAACCTGGTAGAAAGACTTGAAGAGAAAAAAGTAAAAACGCACTATGGTGATTTTGATTTTTATGCTTTCAGAGAAACTTCAAATGATCAGATCCACTTTGCTTTAACAAAAGGAGCATGGACCGTAGATGAGCCAGTTTTAGTAAGAGTACAGTCTTCGGATTCTTATTTCGATGTATTGACAAGATTGAACAACGGTGAAAAACCTTTGTTGGAAAAAGTAACCGGTATGGTAAATGAAGCTGGGAAAGGAGCTATTATTTTCATCAATAACGTTTCGAATTCTGAAAATACATTGAGAAAACTTCAACAATTCCTGAATTATCAGGACGGTCAGGAGCAGCATCCTACATTGGCGTACAATTACAGAGACTATGGAATCGGAACGCAGATCTTAAAGAATTTAGGAATCAATAAGTTTAAAGTAATCACTCAAAACCCTAATATCAAACCTCAGGTTGGAGGATATGATGTAGAGGTAACTGAGTTGGTGCAACTATAATAAATAACAGTCAAAATTATTTTGACTGTTTACTGAATAAAAAAGGTTTAGAATTTTTCTAAACCTTTTTTATTTTTATTTAAAATGAATTTTAGCTTAATGCAATCCCATCAAAGTTTCGAAAACCATTCAGAAAATCTTTGACCATCATTCTTTTCTTGCCTTCCAGTTGAAGCTCCAGCGGATAATACATTCCGTCCTGGGTATAGATTTTAAATTCATTTTTTGAAATTTCCAACGTTCCGGCTGATTTTCCGTGGTCAGCAAGTTCAAATTTACCTCCGAATATTTTTAACCCTTTTTCTTCGTTTTCAATCTTTAAAGTAGTGAAAGCTGCAGGGTAAGGAGACATTCCAAGGATAAACTGATGAACGGTTTTTGATGACTGTTCCCAATTGATTCTTGTATCTTCCTTGAAAATTTTATAAGCATTTTTAGGATGTTCTACCTGTGGCTGAGGTTTTTCTTCAATAGCATTTTCAGCCAGGCCGTCTAATGTTTTAACAACCAGCCCTGAGCCCATTTCCATGAGCCTGTCATGAAGGCTTCCCGCATTTTCATCAGGTAAAATTTCCATTTCCTGCTGAAGAAGAATATTACCCTCATCAATTTTTTCATTTATAAAGAAAGTTGTCGCTCCTGATTTTTCTTCTCCATTAATTACTGCGTAATTGATAGGAGCAGCTCCTCTGTAATCAGGAAGTAATGAAGCGTGAAGATTGAAAGTACCTATTTTAGGCATTTCAAAAAGCACTTTAGGCATCATTCTGAAAGCTACCACCACAAAAACATCGGCATCCAGTTTTC
The DNA here is from genome assembly GCF_004119445.1 of Chryseobacterium sp. CH21. GTDB lineage: Bacteria > Bacteroidota > Bacteroidia > Flavobacteriales > Weeksellaceae > Chryseobacterium. The sequence continues at coordinate 8,164 of NZ_QICI01000037.1, forward strand.
TAAGTTCTTCCAAAAACTCAGGATCTCTTAGTTTTTCCGGTTGGAAAACAGGGATATTATTTTCTTCTGCATAGATTTTTACCGGTGATTGGTGAATCTTTTGTCCACGTCCACTTGCTTTATCAGCTACCGTTACTACACCTACAACCTGATGGTGAGATGTATGGATTGCCTCCAAAGAAGTTTTTGCAAACTCCGGAGTTCCTAAAAAACGACTTTCAATGATTTCATACTGCAAAGATAAGTTTTTGATCTGAGAGTCGGAAAGGGTTTGGGTTGGAGGGTGGGAGAGTTTTAGAGATAGGATGAGTATATATATTTTTTATCTAAAAAATCTATACTATTATTACTTATTGCTCATTACTTATTAATTATGACTAATGATTCAGTTCATACGTTCTGAAGTTCAGCATTCTTACTTTTCCTGAGTCTAAGAGGAAAATAAGGTTTTCTAATATGTTCTCTTTTGAATGATAGCTCAGCTGTATTGAAAGCTCTTCTATTGTTGCTGGTTTTTTTGCTAATAAATTAACAATTTGCTGAGAAATATTTTTACCAAACATAGATTGCTTATTTTTTTCACAGACCGAGCACTGACCACAGTTTTTGGAATTTTTTTCACCAAAGTAGGCTAGAATTAGTTTCATTTTACAGTAGTCGTTGTTTTCTACGTAAAACTTCATCTCTTCCCATTTCTGGATTTTATTTCTCTGAATATGTTCAAATAATTTCCAATAAGCATTATTGACAGCTCTTTCGTCACGGGGTTTCAAGAATTTAATACTGGAAAGTGCACCATCAATGTATTCAAGATAATTCTTTTGTTGCAGCTCTTTCAGACGTTCCTTGATCAAAGGAACACTGATGTTGATTTTATTGCTCACCTGCTGTTCGCTGAACATTACTTTGTGAGTTGTAATTCCGGATACAGTACGGAAAAGAAGCTCTATAAAATGAGCATCTTTTTGTGGTAATTGATCTATCTCATCAGCTTTAATAAAAAGTTCGAGAGAAGACAGGCTTTTGTTTTCGTTATAATAAATAATTTCCTGATTATGCAGAAAATTAAGAATATTATTAATCTTTGCTTTTGACAGTTTGGTGAAATTCTGTATACCCAATGTATTCAGTTGAAATGTTTTTTCCGGAAGCTCAAATTCTGCTACCTGGAAAATAGAGTAGAGGAAGCTTATGATCTTTAAAAACTCAGCTTTATTGGGAGTTTGGTTTTTTAAGACCTGATCAAAATTCAGAAGTTCCTGTTTATTCCAAAGCATAAAGGCAAAACTATCTTTACCATCTCTTCCGGCTCTTCCGATTTCCTGATAATAGTTTTCCAGAGAAGCTGCAGGAGAGTAGTGAATGACAAACCGTACATTGTCTTTGTCAATACCCATTCCAAAGGCATTGGTTGAAATCAGGACATGATTATCACTGTTATTCCAAAGGTTCTGTCTTGCATTTTTTTCTTTAGCTGTCAGGCCGGCGTGAAAATAATCTACATTTTTCAGTTGATTTTTTTTCAGGAATTCTGCCAGTAGTTCTGCTTCTTTTCTGGTTCTTACATACACAATCCCAGAATCATTGCTGTATTTTAAAATATCAAAGACACGTTGGAATTTATCGGATACTTCATCACTGAAAATTTTAATATTTTCTCTCTTGAAACTTTTTTGGAAAACAAACGGTTTTTTCAGTTCCAGTTTATTTTTAATTTCTTCCAACACTTTCGGAGTTGCTGTTGCAGTCAGGGCAAGGCAGGGAATCTCAGGATTATTACTTCTGAATCCTTTAATATTCTGATAACTTGGTCTGAAATCCTGGCCCCATTCTGAAATACAGTGCGCTTCATCTACTGCAATAAAGGATAGCTGAATTTCCTCCATATTCTGAATAAACTGAGTGTTGGTAAGTCTTTCAGGAGAAACATAAAGTAATTTGGTAAGGCCTTCTTTACATCGGTCATAAATAGCTTCTGCATCATATTCATCCAGTTCAGATGAAAGATATTCTGCTTCTATACCGCGTGATTTAAGCTGATTTACCTGATCTTTCATCAATGCAAGAAGAGGGGAAACTACGAGGCAGGTTCCTTCTTTGAGCAAAGCAGGTAATTGATAACACAAAGATTTTCCTGCTCCTGTGGGTAACAGTACCAGGGTGTCTTTTTCATTGATAACAGCATTAATAATTTCTTCCTGAGAATCTCTGAAGTCGGTGTACCCCCAGAAATACTTAAGAGTGTCATATTTTAGCTTTTGAAAATCCTGCGGAGAAATCATGTTGTAAAAATAAGGAAAGAATGATGACAAAAAAAGCCACGCATAGCGTGACTTTTATATAATATATCAATAAGCTTATTATTTAGCTTCGAAGTATACTCTTCTGTTGGCTCTGTTTTTCCATTCAGGGCACTTCGTTGCTGGTTCACACTCAGGGTATTTAAGGTCTTTTTCACCTTTTCCTACTGCCTGTAGTTTACCTGTTTGAACACCGTTTTTGATCAGATAGTTCTTAACGTTGTTTGCTCTTCTTTCAGATAGTTTTTGGTTGTAAGCATCAGTACCTCTTGTATCAGTAGCTCCGATTACATTGTAAGAACCATTTGAAGAATTAATATAGTTTACAGCATTATTTAAGATTGGAGTATTTGAAGGTAAAATTCTGTCAGAATTTAAATCAAATTCAATTCCTTCCAATTTAGTTTCTGTTTCTACTACAGGTCCTGTGGTTGCTACTGGACATCCGTTGTTTTCAACAGGTCCAGGAACTGTTACACACTTATCGTAAAGATCGATTACACCATCTAGGTCTGTGTCTAGAGCAACTCCGGCACCATCTACTCTTGCTCCTGCAGGAGTATCAAGCTGTCTGTCCCAATCGTCACATACCCCATCGTTATCAGCATCTCCTTTTTACATACTTCTATATCCTGGTTTTTATTAGCCAGTACATCAAGCTTGTAATAGATTTCCTGAAGTGGGTCATGCCACATTACATGAGATTCATGTTTTCCAAGTTTTAGAGAAACCCCTAAAGTAGCGTTGAAAAAGTTGTCAGAAACCTGCTCAGATTTTTTATTGATAGCACTGTATTTATCACCACCACCATCAAACTCATCATCACCTGTTACAACATACATCAATCTGCCTTCAATATCAATTCTTCTGTTCACTTTAAACTTCAGACCTGTACCAGCCTGC
>NZ_QICI01000057.1 GCF_004119445.1 Chryseobacterium sp. CH21
GGTAAGCACTCTAAAAATACACCGCGGGATGGAGCAGTAGGTAGCTCGTCGGGCTCATAACCCGAAGGTCATCGGTTCGAGTCCGGTTCCCGCTACTAAGCAAGTGCTTTCGGTAAGCACTCTAAAAATACACCGCGGGATGGAGCAGTAGGTAGCTCGTCGGGCTCATAACCCGAAGGTCATCGGTTCGAGTCCGGTTCCCGCTACTAAACGAAAGAGAAGCAATACTATTGCTTCTCTTTTTTGTTTACTATCAGTCATTGCGAATAAAGTGAAGCAAGCAAGCCGCTGATGAAGGTATATGGCATGCGTTAGCTTAGAAAGAATCAATGAAGTTGATTCCATCTTGGCTCCCTTAAAAATTTAACATCAGTTATTGAATCTTTGCGTTTAACTAATATAAACATTCCTTCCACTTTTTATAAGCTTCCCTCATACAATGTCCACAAGGACGGAACTTATTTTCAAGTGCTTCTTTTTCATCCATGAAGAACACTCTGTTTTCCTTTTTCATTCTTTTTCCTGATCTGCAGCTCAATAATCCGTAGATCTTCAATTTTTTATTTCCTCCAAAGACAGTTTCTTTGCTGTGAATTTTACGCCTTAGATTTTCACTTGATATTTGAGAATGGTGGATCATTGTAATTTGGAGTTTACGTTTGTTGTTACATAACTAACTTGTTGCATCATGGAAAATTATTCCCAAAGCATATCGGTTTCCTTCTTTTACCTCACTTACTCCATGTTTCATATTCACCCTGTAATATCCTTTCGTACCTTTTTCAGGCTTAAATTGAGTGGTAAAAATAAGGACATCCCCTTTTTTAGGCTTTAAAACAATGGCCTTTGATTGTGCCCTGGGAATCTGTTGGGTAAGAACAAATTCACCTCCTGTAAAATCCTGATCAGGTTCACTGAGCATTACTACCATTTGGATAGGAAAGTATACATCACCATACAAATCCTGGTGCAAAGTATTAAAACCACCTTCCGCATATTTTAAAATTAAGACAGTAGCTTTTTGTTGTCCGTTAAGATGACATTGCTGTAAAAACACCTGATGATCCAATGGAAATTGAGTTTCAATATGTAAAGCGTTGAACCATGAATTGGCTATAGAAGCCAAATGCGGATACATATTGGTTCGTATGGTCTGAATGATTTCAGGAAGCGGATAATTAAAATATTTATATTCTCCCAATCCAAAACGATGTCTGGCCATGACAACTGTTTTTCGGTAAAGAGCGGAATGATCATAGTTGAATTTTAGTTGTTCACATTCATTATCTGATAACAGATTAGGAATTACAGCATATCCATTTTTATGCATTGTTTCCGTAAGTTGCTGCCAATCCGTATTTTCTATTTTTTGGATAATATTTTTCATTGTCTTGATTTAATACTGCAAAATTCTGAAGTTGTTCATCATAATAAAATCCGAAACATGCGGTATTTATTCTTTAAGAATAGAGATTACAAATGTTGGACTATCTGTATAATCCTAATCTGGATCGTAGAAATAGTCCTGCTTAAGGCTATTTTTGTTCTGTTAATTAAAATACATAACTATGAATTACAGTATTAAGAAGGCAAGCCTTGAGGATCTTGATGAAACGGCAGAATTATTCAACCTTTACCGTGTTTTTTACAGACAGGAACCGGATATTGAAAAAGGAAAGGCTTTTCTCAAAGAACGGTTTTTAAACAGTGAATCGGATATTTTTCTTGCCTTGGCTGATGGCAAAGCAGTGGGCTTTGTACAGCTTTACAAGCTCTTTCATTATACCAAATTACAAAAGCAGTGGCTGTTGAGTGATTTATTTGTTCATCCTGATTACAGAGGAAAAGGACTTTCTGTAGCATTAATTGACCGTAGCAAACAGTGGTGTGAAGAAACCGGAGCATGCGGACTGATGCTGGAAACAGAAAAAACGAACGATATCGGAAATACATTGTATCCGCGTTGTGGTTTTGAATATGATGGACTTCATAATTACTACCATTGGTGGAAATAAAAGTAATAAAGGATTTTTAAGTTGGAAGCTGGAAGTATAAAGTAATATGCTTTCAGCTTTTTTCTTGAAAAGTAGTATTAGTTCTACAATTCTTGACGTTTAATTCTACAGGGATTTTCAGCTTGCAGAAGGGTATAGTTCTATTTTTGTAAAGCTCTTACAGATCATGGGTAGGACAGTTGATCTGTAGAGTGTATGCAAAAAAATCTCCGCCTAATTTTCTACTTTTTCCCCAAGGGTTTTATGATTAGTACCACAAAACTGCTTTTTCCGGCGGAGATTTTTTGCTTTTAAATAAAAAGAGAACCGCTATTGCAGTTCTCTTTTTTATGTTTTAATATGATTTAAATATTATTGTGCCAGTTGAGTGTAAGGAGTAAGCTTGTTGTCATCAGACATAGTCTGTCCCAAAAAGTCTCTTTTCTGATCAGCTTTCATTCTGCCTGCAGCCTCATAGGCATTCAGGTAAGCTTCACCTAGCTTTGTAGCAATATCAGCAGGCTTAAATTCGAATTTTGTATCTCCTTCAACACCCAGATAACCGTTCTTTCTGGTAAGGTTGGTAATATAATTGTTGTAGTTAATCATTGTACCTCTGAACATGTTGTTATGGTATTCCATACATTTCTTAGCTTTTTTGGAAGAATTGTTAAGGATACAGTTTTTCATATTGTTTCTGTATAAATACCATTCAGATTCTAAAATGCCGTATTGCTTACCTACCGCTATTTTTCCGTTATTCACAATATTGTTATCCCCTTCCTTGGTAGAAATCGTCTGAAGATGCTGAATCACCAATGGAACGGTAGCTTCTATTTTTGATTTCGTATCTTTTAATATGCTAAGATCGGCAGCAGGAGAACCCTTCTTTTGTGCTGTAGTAACATTGAAAATGAGCAGTAATAGTACAATCAATAAATTATATCTTTTCATGAGAAATTTTTAAAGCACTAAAATAAATATAATTTCCCGGTTAAAACAAATACATTTTAATATTTATTTAATAAATTTTAACAAATTTATAATGTATATGAATCATTGTTGTAAAAATGACGTCTTCAGGGTCTTTATTGACATGATTTTTGTAATTTGAAAATGTTAATAAAACTCAATGTATCTGTCTGATTTGCTTTTCGTTGTGGAATCTTATTCTATTCTTTGGCAATTATGCTTTAAGAATAATAGTAAGGGATGAGGACATATGAATAAAAAACACTGCTATGATAACAATAGCAGTGTTTTTTTAGGATTATTTATTTAAAATAATGGGTGATTTTATCACTTTCAGGAACTACTTTAGAATCAAAATATTCCAGTAATTTTCCTTCCGGGCTGATCAGAAACTTGTTAAAATTCCAGCTTATTTTTGCATCCATTACACCATTTTGAGATTTGTGGGTAAGGTAATCAAATACCGGAGTGATTTTTGCCCCTTTTACATCCACTGAAGTGGTAAGAGGAAAGGTTACTCCGTAATTCTTTTCGCAAAAAGATTTGATTTCCACATTGTCATGAAACTCCTGGTCTGCAAAATTATCAGATGGGAAGCCTACGACAACCAATTTGTCACCATAATCTTTGTAAAGCTGTTCCAATCCTTTGTATTGAGGCGTATATCCACATTTGGACGCAGTGTTTACGATAAGGATGTATTTTCCTTTGTAATCCGAGAAATCAATTTTTCCGCCGTCTATGGATTCAATCTTAAAGTCATAAATTGATTTTGCAGGTTTCGGACCTGTAGAATCGTCTGATTTAATAAATGATGAAAGGCTTATGATTCCTATAAGCACCATTCCGATAAAAAGTATTTTTTTCATTTGAAAAAGATTTTACTATTAATTTATATATTGAATTACTGATGAGTCTTCCTACAATTTTGACTTTTAGTGGTTAATCTCTTGCCAAAATCATTCTTCGGAAATATCAGAATATCAAATTTACGGCAATAAATCCTTTTGCAATATTATTTTTTAGTTTTTGATCCTTGTCAAGGTTCATAACATTGACAAGGATTTTTCCGATTGATTAAAGCCCAAGAATAATTTGACGTTTTTAGTGTAAAATAAACACCCAATAATTCCATTTATTAAAAATTTAATAAATTTTAACTATTTTTATTTTGTTGATTTTCAGGTAATTATATTTTTGAATACTTTATCACTAAAAAATAGTTGTTTGATTCAATTTTATTTCTACATTTGTATAACTAATTTGTTAGTGATATAAAATGAAATGATTGTATCACACTATAATTAATAAATGAACAGGATATGAAAATTCAGACTCTAACCAAAGCAGAAGAGCAGGTAATGCAGTATTTATGGAAATTAGAAAAAGGCTTCCTAAAGGATGTGCTTGATCTTTTTCCGGAACCTAAACCGCATACCAATACTGTTTCTACTATTTTAAAAGTATTGAAGGATAAAGAATTTGTAGATTATCATGTATATGGAAGACAGCATGAGTATTTTCCTTTGGTTTCAAAAGAACAATATTCCGGGAAAACCATGAAGAGCCTTGTAAAAAACTATTTTAAAGGTTCTTATAAAAGTGCCGTTTCATTTCTGGTAGAAAAAAATGAAATGACAGTTGAAGATCTTGAGATGCTATTAGATGAACTCAAAAAGAAAGACTAAGCCCTATGGAAGCACTACTTTTATACTTTGGAAAAACTATTTTATGCTCAGGTGTAACGTTTTTGTACTACCAGTTGTCTTTAAAAGACAAGACATTCCATCATTATAACAGATTTTATCTGTTGGCAGCAATTGTAATATCACTGTTATTGCCACTCATCAGAGTAGACGATTTTACGATAGAGGTAAATAATGATATGTATATGCTTCTTGACAAGATTCAGAATTTTAACACACAAAAAACATAGACAATGGTAACCTTTATTTTAACATTATTTTTTCAGCTCTGGGACTGGTTTCTATCTATTTTTTAGGGAAGCTGTTGTATGGGATTTTCAAAATCCAGCAGTTTAAAAACCAATTTCAGAAAGAAAGTTTTGACGGTATCAATTTTTACCGTACAGACCTCGCCGAAGCTCCATTTTCCTACTTTAAAAACCTGTTCTGGAAGAATACAATCACCCTGCATTCTGATATCGGAAAACAGATTTTAAAGCATGAAATGGTACATATTGAACAAAAACACTCATTTGATAAGATCTTTATCGAGATTATTACCTCTGTTTTCTGGTTCAATCCCTTCTTTCATCTCATTAAAAGAGAAATTAATTTAATCCACGAATATCTGGCTGATAAAAAAGCCGTAAAACAATCGGACACCAAAGCATTTGCGCAGATGCTTTTAGCAAGCCACTTTTCCGGAACACAGTTGCCTGTTACCAGTCCGTTTCTAAGTTCAAACCTTAAAAAAAGACTTAAAATGTTACAAAAACCTAAAACCAAATTCGGATATGCGCGAAGAATTTTTGCATTGCCGGTGGTATTTTCAATAGCTTTTGCTTATCTGGTAAATGCTAAAAACAGAGAAATTGAAGCAACAAATCTTTCTATAAAAAAAGTAGTTTCAGAAATCAAAAAAGATACGATAAGACCTGGAAAATCTGGTCAGGAACAAATTGCAGAACTGAAAACCGTATCGCCTGAAGACCATACAAAAATTGCAGGTCTTGAAAAGAAGATAAAAGAAAAAGAGAAAGAGCTGAAAGGTTTGGATCCTGAAAGTGATCTGTTCAGTGATAAAATAGAAGAAATAAGCAATCTGGCATCAGAAATAGGAGAAATTGCTTCAAAAGTTGAAGTTGATCAGTATTTTAATTCTACAGAATGGAAAAATCAGATGAAGGAGCTCGAGAATATGGAACCTCTTAGTAAAAAAGATCTCCGTAAAATAGAAAGAGCTGCAAAAAAAGCGGAAAGAGAGGCTGAAAGAATAGGAAAACTGCAAGTTCCTGTACCGCCTAAAGCACCAAAAGAACCGAGAGAACCAAAAATAACTTATTTCAAAACCAATAAAATTGTTAATTATAAAGATTTAAGCGCTAAAGAAAAAGAAGAAATAAGTAAGGCAATGGCTGAAGCTAAAAAAGCAATGGTCGAAGCCACCAAAGCCCGAATGGAAGGCGACAGAGCCAGAGCTGAAGGAGAAAGAATAAGAGTAGAGGGCGAAAGAATAAGGATTGACGGAGATAAAATCCGAAGAGATGTTGAAAAAGCCCGAGCAGAAGCCGAAAAAAGATCCGCCAGCTTCAGAGACGGTACCTTTATTAAAGTGAGTAGCGGTTCACCTGGTGTTGTTGTAATGAATGCAGATTTTATCAAAAAAGATAGCGACGGAAACATCGCAATGAATGGGGTAAAGAAGTTTACAATATCAGGTACTGATGACGTAAAATATAAATATTATATTGACGGAAGAGAGGTTTCTCAGGATGATGTGAACTCATTAGATGCAAAGAATATCTCGAGAGTTAATGTCAATACTCAGAAGACAGGAAGTCTTAAGCAGGGGGAAGTAAGAGTCGAGACAAAGAAATAAAGTTTCATCAGGCTTTGTTAGTTTCAAATTAGCAAAGCCTTTTTAATACTATTTAAATAAATACATTAATTATGAAAAAAATATATTGGCTTTTACTGGCGTTTTTAAGTGTGACCATACATGCACAAGTCAACAGATTTTTCTATGACTATAAATACATCTCTGATTCTACTAATAAAGCAGATGTGAAAAGTGATGTTATGTTTCTGGACATTGATAAAAACGGATCTAAATATTACAGTCATGAAAAATTTGTTGCTGATTCAACAATAAAAGCAGACATTGCTAAGCAGATGAAAGGAGGATTCGGAGGAAGTATTAATATCAAAAAAATATAAAACCGGGGGCAATTTCCTCAACCGTTACAAAAAAGTATCCGGATTACAGTATTTCATTTTCAGAAAACATTGGGAATACTAGCTATAAAATGCCGGAAGATCAAAAACCTGAATGGAAAATTCTTCCTGAAAAACAGAAAATCGGAGAGTATAATACCCAGAAAGCAACTACCAATTATGGAGGAAGAAGTTGGATAGCATGGTTTTCTACAGATATTCCTTTTCAGGATGGACCATATAAATTTTATGGACTACCGGGACTCATTGTTAAGATTGAGGATAAAACTGGCTCTCATATTATGACTCTGATCGGAAATAAGAAAACAGAAGCTGCATCACAGGAAGATCTTCAGATACCTGGTCTTACTACCATAGGTCTAGGAGGTAAAGAAATAGAGATCAGCAAAAAACAGTTTAAAAAAGCCTGGAAAGATTATCTGCTGGATCCTACAAAAGATATGAAGCAGACCATGAGCACGCTTCCGGCAGGAGCTGTAGTGCAAATGAAAAATCAGGATGGAAAAAGCATTGACATGAATGAAGTGTACAGGAATATTGAAAAAAGAGCAAAAGAAGATCAATTAAAAAATAACAATAAAATAGAACCGGATTTGTTCAAGTAAAATTATATATTTTCTAATATCAACGGGATGGCAAGAGTGTCATCCTGTTTTGTTTTTTTAGAGAATACAAATCTTGGATACAGAGATTAATGATAAATGTCAACTAAGTTTATCAAAACGGATTTCTTATCTTTCAATAAGCAATAAGCAATAAGCAATAAGCAATAAGCAATAAGCAATAAGCAATAAGCAATAAGTAACAATAATCGACGTTATATCACATGACAGAAAAGGAAAAATGTGCAGCCGGACTTTTATACAATGCCAATTATGACAAAGAACTGATTCAGGAGCGGATACAATGTAAAGATCTGTGTCAGGAATATAACGGATTGAACAACTCTGATACAGAAAACAGATACAAACTTCTTCAAAGGATTATTGGCAATATACAAGAAAATATCTGTATAGAACCGAATTTCTGGTGTGATTACGGATATAATATAAAAGTAGGAGAGAACTTCTATGCTAATCATAACCTTGTTATTTTAGATTGTGCCAAAGTAGAGTTTGGTGATAACGTGTTTATCGGCCCAAACTGCAGTTTTTATACAGCAGGCCATCCGCTTGATGCAGAACAAAGAAATGAAGGCTTAGAATATGCACACCCAATCAAAGTAGGTAATAATGTATGGCTGGGAGGAAATGTAGTGGTACTTCCGGGTGTTTCCATTGGAAACAACTCTGTGATTGGAGCAGGAAGTGTGGTAACGAAAGATATTCCTGATTATGTAGTGGCTGTAGGCAACCCATGTAAGGTTGTAAAAAATATTACAAAAGAAAACTAAAAACTATAATAAACTAACCATGAAAAAAGTAATCATCTTATTCAGCCTGATAATGGCTGTAATGGCTAATGCCCAGAATCAAAGATTTATCTACGAGTACAAGTTTATCACAGTCTACTGCCAGAGATAAACAGGAAACAGAAACCATGTATCTCGAAATTACCTCCAAAGGATCCAAATTTTACAGCAAAGACTACTTTCAGTCAGACTCCACAATGCAGGCCATTACGGAGAAAGATACCCAAAGCTTAAATATTAATCTGGGAAGTTTTAAGTTTAAAGGGAGAATACGCTATAATATTGAAAAAATGTATCCGGATTATTCTACCAATTTCTTTACAACCCTTGGTTCTGACGAATACCAGGTTCAGGAAAACAGAAAACAAAACTGGAAAACTCTTCCGGAAAAAGAAAAAATAATATTCTTGAAATAGATCTGATAAAATAAATCTGAAAATGATAAGAAAGCGGTCTCAAAATAGATATACTCTAACCTTTGAGACCGCTTTTATTGTAAAATATGATTCCATAGCTCTCTGTGAAATTTTATCATATTGCTGTATCTATTCGGGTTTTCACCCATTCTGATAATGATGAGATTTTTACTGGGAACAATATCAAGGATTTGCCCGTTTTTACCCAATGCACAGAACATATCTTTAGGAGCGTCAGGAACCAATGATTGATTGAAAGACTGCTCAAATCCCGGAACTCTTATGCTGCTTTTCCCATTAAGCCACCACAAATAGCCATAAGAAGGATTAACTTCCTGAGAGGTATCTGTCATTTGCTGAAAATAACTGTCGTATTGATAATAGACTTTATTATTTAATTTTCCTTTATTTAAAACAAGCTTTCCGAATTGCAAAAAACTCTTTGCCGTACTGGAAAATACAAGACCGTTTTCATAAGGAATCCATTTCCCGGAAATACCGGAACCTGAAAGCTTTTCAGAAGTATACTGATCAATACTTTTATGACTTGCTTTTTCGATTACTTTTGCCAGCTGAGAATAGGCTGAGGTGTCATAATACCAGAAGTTTCCTGCCGGATTTTTCATAGCAAAACAGTTTCCATAATTGCAGGTTTGATCCTGAGAATAGTCAAGTCCGGAAGTCATGGTCAGAAGAGTTTTAATGGTAATTTTATCTTCAGAATTTTTATCCATTCCTGTCCATTTTCCCAAATATTTTGATACTGGATCGTTGATGTTTAATAACTTCTCCTGTTGGGCAATTCCGATAAGAACAGCCGTAAGAGATTTCCCTGCAGAAGCCCAATACCAATTGGAATTGGCATCGAAAGGCTCTTTATCTATAATTTTTGTTCCAAAATATTGTTCATTAATGATTTTTCCATCCTGAAAGATGATAAAAGCACGGCTCTTATTTTCAAGATTAAACTGATTAAGCTGCTCCAGTTTTTCTTTTGAAAAAGTTATGTTTTGAGAGAACCCGAAAACAAAAGAAAATAATGTCAATAGAAGAATACTCTTTTTCATGGCTCTTTTTGTTTTTGATTCGGATACCGGTCATTAGTTAAATCTGAAAACAATTCCGGATGGTACCCAATAAGAAATCCCGAAACATTTGGACTGCCCCCAAAAAGTTAGACGCTTTTTAGGGGCATTTTTTATGTATAGAAAAGAAAAATTTAGCATTGCTTTCAAATTAGAATGCATTGAACTT
>NZ_QICI01000091.1 GCF_004119445.1 Chryseobacterium sp. CH21
GAAGTTCAATGCATTCTAATTTGAAAGCAATGCTAAATTTTTCTTTTCTATACATAAAAAATGCCCCTAAAAAGCGTCTAACTTTTTGGGGGCAGTCCAGTTTTCGGGATTTTTTATTTTGAAATATTCTATTTGAATATATAGCTTAAAGTAAGTGCAATTACCTGCTCTGATTTTTTCTTATCAGTCCCTTTTGTTTCTTTTTTAAGACCAGGGTAAGTATCACCAAGACCTAGGTCGTATTTTAACGCTACTTCGAGTTGTCTCTTATAGCTATATCCTACACCTAATCCAAGTCCCCAGTTGAAACTGTTAGCTTTTCCATCCACACCTGCCGGCTGGTTAGGATCAGTAACGTCCGGATCATAATAAGGTCTGCTTACAGGAGCATTTTTAACATTTTGACTTAGCAAAAAGTTAAATCTTGGTCCTATTAATCCAAAGAATTCTGATTCAGCTTCTGAAAAATATCCTTTGAAATAAAGGGGCACACTCAGATAGTTATTGGCATATACAGCATCGTAACCGCTTACTCCTTTAGCATCTTTATCTTTCCCTGTTTCTCCTGCACCATAGTACTGAACCTCGGGTTGAATAAAGAATTGGTTTGCCTTTCCTACGGGAATCAATGCCAAAGCTCCAGCTTGAAAAGTATATCTTGGGCCCGAAGGGTTATGGGCATTTGATACTCTGGAATAGTTTAAGCCACCTGTAACACCAAATCTTGTGCTTCCCCATTGCACTTGTGCAAAAGATAAAGCAGAAAGAGTCAGGGCTGAGGCTAATAAAAGTTTTTTCATATGTTGGGTTTTATATTTTATCCTAAGATTTTTGCTACAGTAGCACCGATATCAGCAGGAGAATCTACTACATTGATACCATTTTCTCTCATGATTTCCATTTTTGCCTGAGCTGTGTCTTCAGCACCACCTACGATAGCACCTGCGTGCCCCATAGTTCTTCCTTTTGGAGCAGTTTGTCCAGCGATGAATCCTACAACTGGTTTAGTAGATCCGCTTGCTTTATACCATCTTGCAGCTTCAGCTTCAAGACCTCCACCAATTTCACCGATCATTACAACCGCTTCAGTTTCCGGGTCGTTGATAAATAGCTCTAATGCTTCTCTTGTAGTAGTTCCGATGATTGGGTCACCACCAATACCGATTGCAGTAGAGATACCGTAACCAGCTCTTACTACCTGGTCAGCAGCTTCGTAAGTAAGGGTACCTGATTTTGAAACGATCCCTACTTTACCTTTTTTGAAAACGAAACCTGGCATAATACCAATTTTAGCTTCTTCAGAAGTAATGATTCCAGGGCAGTTTGGTCCGATTAATCTGCAGTCTCTGTCTGCGATATAAGATTTTACTTTTACCATATCAGCTACAGGAATACCTTCAGTAATACATACAATCACCTTGATTCCTGCTTCAGCAGCTTCCATAATAGCATCTGCTGCGAATGCCGGTGGTACGAAAATGATACTTACGTTTGCTCCTGCTTTTTCAACAGCGTCAGCAACTGTATTAAATACCGGCTTTCCTAGGTGCTCGCTACCTCCTTTTCCTGGAGTAACACCACCTACTACGTTTGTTCCGTATTCAATCATCTGACCAGCGTGGAAAGTTCCTTCGTTCCCTGTAAATCCTTGTACAATTACTTTAGAATCTTTGTTTACTAAAATTGACATTTTATTTTTGTTTTAATTTATTTATTTTCAGTTTATACGTCAGACAAAAATAATGATTATTTGTCGTTAAAAAAATTTTTAAATCTGATTTTATTCATCATATTTTTTCAACAGATCAATTAAATCCTGTTCCTTAAGTCTGTTATAATTAATATTTTCAATAAGCGGCTCAAGTTCGGGTTTTTCAACCATTAATTGTTTTAATTTCTTTCTGTTATTGACCAAAATACTCAAAGGTTGTCTTATATCTCCTTTGAACAAGACATCTGATACAAGGGTAGATCCGTCATAGCCGTGGCGTGTATATGCTTTCACCCATTTTATTTTTTTACCGTCATACACAAGCTCCACCAAAGTTTTGGTTGATTCTAAAGGAAAATAAATGAAAATCCTTGGCTTACCTTTAAGATCTGTAAATTCTATTTTCTGAATTTCAGAAGGCTGGTACTTAATAGCTTTTCCAACTTCCAGAATCTTAACTTTTCTGTCACTTATCGTTATCTCATCAATCTGATTACTGTCAAAAAGATTTATTATAAAAGGTATTTTAGCATCTACTGTTCTGTTGTCGCTAAATGTAACCTTTGATTCAATATGTGATTTCTGAGCAAAGCTCAATGAATATACAAAAAGAAAGAGAGCTAACAGGTTCTTCATCACAATTTTCTCAGTTTTACTTCTTTTTTCAGATAAGTTTTAAAATCTTCTGCAAACATCCCGATATAAGTTCCTTTTTCAAGATCTCTGTTGACGCCGGTTTTTCCCAAAAGCACAGATCCTGACTCTATTTTGTTCCCGGAAGCGATTCCAACCTGTCCCCATAACGTCACCTCATCTCCGATGATACAGCATCCTGCAATTCCTACCTGAGAGGCAATCAGACATTTTTTTCCGATAACGGTGTCATGTCCGATCTGAATCTGGTTATCCAAAACGGAGCCTTCTCCAATGATGGTAGAGTCTGTAACTCCTCTGTCAATGGTACAGCCGTTTCCGATCTCTACATTGTTTTCAATGATCACATTTCCTACTGAAATCAGACGGTCAAAGTTTCCGTTTAATTTTCTGTAATAAAATGCATCACCTCCTAAAACGGTATTGGACTGGATAATGACATTATCTCCAATTTCAGTACGGTCACCAATGACAACGTTAGGGAAGATAAGGGTATTTTTTCCGATTTTCACATTGTTTCCAATCACCGCTGAAGAGTGAATCTTTGTACCTTCTCCTATTTCAACATCGTGAAGTTCTTCTGTGAAATTATATATTCTGGTAAAATGAGTATTGATTTTATTAAAGTCTCTGAAAGGATCATCAGAAACTAAAAGTGCTTTGCCTTCCGGGCATTCTACTTCTTTATCAATTAAAATAATAGTGGCTGCAGAGTTTAAGGCTTTATCATAATATTTAGGATGATTTACAAAAACAATATCCCCTGGTTTTACCATGTGAATTTCATTAGTTCCTAATACTTCAAAGTCTTCAGGGCCAACAAATGCTGAACCTATCAAATCTGCAATCGTTTTAAGCTTTTGCGGAGAATGGAATCTCATAACAATAGATTTTCTTATAAAACAAAATTCGGAGTGCTACTGCAAACCGAATTTATGTAAATTTTATTTATTCTTTTACTCTTTCTAAGTAGCTACCGTCTTCAGTACTTACTTTAATTCTGTCTCCCGGTTCGATGAACAAAGGAACCATAACTCTTGCCCCTGTTTCAACGATTGCGTTTTTAAGAGCGTTGGTTGCTGTGTTTCCTTTTACACCCGGATCAGCTTCAATCACATCCAGATATACTGACTGTGGAAGTTCAGCAGAAAGTGGAGTTTCATCAGCTTCTTTCAAAATGATGGTTACTTCTTCACCAGCTTTCATAAACTGAGAATTTTCAATCATTTCTTTGTTGATGTATAATTGAGAGAAGTCATCATTGTTCATGAAATGGAATCCGTTCTCATCATCATAAAGATACTGGAACTTTCTAGTGATTACTTTTACTTCATCAATTTTGTGTCCTGCAGAGAAAGTATTATCAATTACTTTACCGTTAGTCACTGATTTTAATTTTGTTCTTACGAAAGCAGGTCCTTTTCCTGGTTTTACGTGAAGAAATTCGATTACTTTAAAAATATCATTGCTATATTCAATGCAAAGACCTTTTCTGATATCGTTACTTGTTGCCATTAATATATATTATTCTTTATTTTGATTTAAAAAGAGGTACTTGTACCTGCATAGTGCCTGGTCCTTGCTGCCACATCGGATTCACAACTTTGCCATTTGGTGAAATGTATGAACCATTAGTTGTATTGTTAAACATGGTGTTATTTCTGTTCAACTGATTCACATTGTTCTGAACCTTTGAATTGTTCTCATATTTTTTAAAGTATGAATCATTGTTCAGGCTTTTTTTCAAAGCGTTATTCACATTGCCTTTGGCAATACTATCATTTTGCAGTGTCTGTTTTCTCTCTATAGTCTGCTTCTTAGAAAACGAATCTTCTGTTTTAGCATTTGACGGTTTAGTTTGCTGCCCGGCTACAATAGCTGAGAACAAAAAGGATAATGATAAAAATAAATTTTTCATAAGTATGTAAGTGTTTTTATTGTTTTATTTTAGCTGCTTTCTTTACCAGTTCCGTATCCTTTTACAATTCCTCTTGGTGAGTTTTGAATAAATTGTAAGATTTCATCTCTTTCAGCCGTGGGAAGCATTTCTTTTTCAATATGAGAAATAGCCTGAGAAACGTTCATCTTCATTTGGAAGATTGCTCTGTAGATTTTCTGAATTTCAAAGATTTTCTCATTGGTAAATCCTCTTCTTCTTAACCCCACAGAATTGATACCAGCATAAGACATTGGCTCTCTCGCAACTTTTACGTAAGGTGGAATATCTTTTCTTACCAAAGTACCTCCGGAAATCATCACATGTTTTCCAATTTTACCAAATTGGTGAACAGCTGATAAACCTCCCATTACGGTATAATCTCCAATTTCCACATGTCCTGCAATACCACAACCGTTTACGATGATAACGTGATCTCCGATAACGCAGTCATGGGCAATGTGTGAAGTGGCCATAATAAGGCAGTGAGCACCTATTTTGGTATATCCTAAGGCTTTTGTCCCTCTGTTTACCGTAACACACTCTCTGATTGTCGTTTCGTCACCGATAATTACCTGAGTATCTTCACCATCAAACTTCAGATCCTGAGGAATTGCAGAGATTACAGTCCCGGGGAAAATCCTACAGTTTTTTCCTATTCTTGCCCCATCCATAATGGTTACATTAGGACCAATCCAGGATCCTTCTCCAATTTCTACATCCCCTGCAATTGTAGTGAAAGGTTCTACGATTACATTTTTGCTGATTTTCGCACGTTTATCTACGGCTGCTAATTGATGAATC
Organism: Chryseobacterium sp. CH21; assembly: GCF_004119445.1. GTDB lineage: Bacteria > Bacteroidota > Bacteroidia > Flavobacteriales > Weeksellaceae > Chryseobacterium. Next base: position 5,106 of record NZ_QICI01000091.1, read on the forward strand.
ATTTAATCAACTTTATTTTTTGCAACTTGAGCCATAAGCTCTGCTTCTACTGCTACAGTGTCTCCTACATATCCATACCCCTGCATATGAACAATTCCTCTTCTGATAGGCTCTATCAATTCAATTTTGAATATTAGCGTATCTCCCGGAATTACTTTTCTCTTGAATTTCACCTTATCAATTTTGATGAAATAGGTAGAATAATTTTCAGGATCCGGAACGCTCGCCAATACAAGAATACCTCCTGTCTGAGCCAATGCTTCTACCTGAAGTACACCAGGCATTACAGGTTCTTTAGGAAAATGTCCCACAAAGAAAGGTTCGTTCATCGTTACATTTTTCAAACCTACTACATGAGAGTCTGAAAGTTCAAGAACTTTATCGATTAACAGAAACGGAGGTCTGTGAGGCATCAGCTTCATAATTCCGTTGATATCGAATACTGGTTCTTTTGTCAGGTCAAAATCCGGAACGTTTTTCTTTTTTTGCAATTTCCACTGGCGGTTTAGTTTTTTCGCAAACTGAGTATTCACATAATGTCCCGGTTTGTTGGCAATAACTTTACCTTTTATTTTTACTCCTGCCAAAGCAAGGTCACCGATTACATCCAGTAATTTGTGTCTTGCCGCTTCGTTAGGATAATTTAAATTAAGATTGTCTAGAATACCGTTTGGTCTGATGGATACATTATCTTTTCCAAAGGCTTTCTTTAATTTTTCTGTAGTTTCAGGGGTAAGATCTTTATCTACATATACAATGGCATTGGAAATATCTCCGCCTTTGATCAAACCATGATCTAAAAGCATTTCCAATTCATGCAGGAAGCTAAATGTTCTAGCTGATGAGATTTCGTCTTTAAATTCTGAAATATTTTTAAGAGTAGCATTCTGAGTACCTAATACTTTAGTCCCAAAATCTACCATAGTAGTTACTTCGTAAGTATCTGAAGGAATGATAGTGATTTCCGAACCTGTAGCCGGATCACTGTACGTAAGAACTTCTTTTACCACAAGATATTCTCTTGCTACACTCTGTTCTGCTACTCCAACACTTTCGATAGCTTCCACAAAGTATTTTGAAGACCCATCCAGAATAGGAGGTTCTGAGGCATCCATTTCTAAAACTGCATTATCAACATCACAACCTACAAGAGCTGCTAAAAGGTGTTCGCAAGTGGTAATTTTTACCCCTAATTTTTCTAATGTAGTTCCTCTTTCTGTTGCTACAACATAGTTTACATCTGCTTCTACCTGAGGATGTCCCTCTAAGTCTGTTCTTACAAATACAAAACCTGTATTTTCTTTGGCAGGTTTAATGGTAAGTTTTACTTCTTTACCAGTGTGAAGACCAATTCCAGAAAGAGTAACCTCTTGCTGAAGTGTTTTTTGCATATCACTCATTAGTATTATCTTTTGAGTTATTCTCAAGATTATTTATTCTGTTTACGATTCCAGGTAAGTTCCTGAAATGAACATAGCTTCTCAAATAGTCATTGTAGCTTATTGCTGGTGAACCATACAATGTTTCTCTATCATTAACGCTGGAATTCACGCCGCTCTGAGCCTGAATTTTCACTTGATTTCCTATTTTGATATGTCCTACAACGCCTACCTGACCACCAATCTGGTTCCAGTCACCTATAGTAGTAGAACCTGCAATTCCGGCTTGGGCTGCAATTACATTGTTCTGACCAATTTTAACGTTGTGGGCAATCTGAATCAGGTTATCAATTTTAGTTCCTTTTCCTATAATGGTAGAACCTATTGTAGCTCTGTCGATACTACAGTTTGAACCAATTTCTACATCGTCTTCAATAATTACATTTCCAAGCTGTGGTATTTTCTTGAAGCCTTCTGCTGTTGGTTGGAAACCAAAACCGTCGCCTCCAATTACCGTATTTGAATGAATCACACAATTATCCCCGATAATACAGTAATCATAAATTCTGGCACCGCTGTCTATCTTACAGTTTTTACCAATTTTCACTCCTTTTCCTATATATACATGTGGATAGATCTGTGATCCCTCCCCGATTTTAGCTTTCTCAGAAACATACGTAAATGCTCCGATATAGGCTTTTTCTCCTATGACAGCTGTATCGTGAATGGATGAACCATTTTCAATACCTTCTTTTCTTCCCTGCATTTCCTGATATAAATTCATCAGAATCTGAAAAGAAAGATAGGCATCTTTTACAACGATTAAGGTAGGGTTATAACTATTTTTATCCAGAAGTTGTTCTGAAACAATAATAACAGAGCAGTTTGAGGTATCCAGAAAATGAGAAAATCTATCTTGTGCTATAAAAGAAAGATGTCCTGATTCACCATTTTCAATTGGTGAAACCCCTGTAATAAGTGCATTCTCGTCACCTATTATTTTTCCGTCAATAAAACTTGCAATTTGCGAAGCTGTAAATTCCATATTCTGCAAAGATAAGAAATTCTAGAATTTGCAAACATTTTTTGGTTTCAGATCGTAAATTTTAATATTATTTAAGAGTCTAGCCCCGAGATATCTCTTGGAAACATAAGGATATAGCGGGTTGTTTTATTTACAATCAACCCTGATAAAAGCTGGTCTTCCGACTCATGAAGCCTCGTTCTTTTACCGTTTTTATGCAATAAATAGATCGGCTGTTTCTCCGCATGATAGGGTAAAAGCTTTCGTTTTATTTCATGAACCAATTCTTTTCCATTATTAATTCCGAAAAATTCATTGCTGTTTTTCACTTTTTCATCAATTATTTCCTGAGTAAAAGGATGTGATGAAATAATGGTTTTAGGTAAATTTCGCTGAATTACACATTTACACCAATATGACAATACAAAGTCATCCGAATTTTGCCATTCTTTCATCGCCTGAATCACATCATTATCATCAAGCTTAGTGAATCTTTCTACATCTTCATCGGTTGCAGCACTCTTTTCACGGTATAAAAAATACTTCAGATTATCGGTTGCAGGAAGTTCTGCACCTTGAGAAATCAGATATTTTGCTCTTTCGAGGATTTTAACCAAAAGAAATTCGGCCAAAGCTGAAGTTTTATGATAATACACCTGCCAGTACATAAACATTCTGGCGGTCAGAAAATTTTCGATGGAATAAATTCCTTTTGCATCAATCACCAATTCCCCTTCTTCACATACATTCATCATGGAAATAATTCTCTGTGTATTAATATTTCCTTCGGATACGCCTGTAAAAAAGCTGTCTCTTTTCAGATAATCCAGACGATCAACGTCCAACTGTGAAGAAATCAGTTGATTGAAAAATTTCCTATGGTATTTTCCCTGAAACATTTCAATAGCCATCGAAAGCTGACCTTTAAACTCTTCATTCAGCTTATTCATCAATAGTAAAGAAAGATTTTCATGATGCCAGTCATCCATCAGCATACTTTCCAATGCATGAGAAAACGGACCATGACCAATATCATGCATCAGAATAGCCAGCATTGCTCCTTTTTCCTCTTCTTCGGAAATTTTCACGCCTTTCTGTTTCAATGTTTCCAAAGCAGTAAACATCAGATGCATTGCTCCGAGTGCATGATGAAATCTTGTATGAGTAGCTCCCGGAAAGATCAGGTTTAAAAGTCCTGTCTGCCCTATTCTTCTCAGTCTCTGAAAGTAAGGATGCTCAATGATATCAAATAAAATTTCGTGTGGAATTTTGATAAATCCGTGAACAGGATCGTTGATGATTTTTAGCTTATTCTGCATTGAAACGTCAATATTAGGAACAAAGTTAGGCATTTTAAATTTGAGTACTGATTAATTTCATGTTAAAAGAAAATCTGTCTCCACACAGGATTTATTCATTAAAAACCTTTGCTGCTATTGTATTTTAAACCTATCTTTGAGAGAGAAAACACGGTAATTTTTAATGAGAAAATACTCTATTTTCCTTTTATTATTTTTAAGTTTACATTTTTCCGCACAAATTATAACCGAGACCCAGAAACTGGAATCTCTCTGCAGAGTATGGGGATTTTTAAAATATTACCATCCACATGTTGCCAAAGGAAATCTGAACTGGGACAAGCAGCTTTTTCACAAAATAGATGAACTTGAAAATATTAATGATAAACAATCACTGAATAATTTCTATTCTGAATGGATTAGCAGTCTTGGTGAAGTTCCATCGTGCAAAGATTTCTATGTTAATACACAAGAGAAATTTGAATTTTTTATTGACACAAATTCTTCTTTTTGTAAAAATGGCTGTTTTCTATTGATGACAGCCATTATTCTGTGTACTAATTTATTTCTTACCGCATTCAGGACACTCATTTTATTTTTTCCTTCACTTACTTT
>NZ_QICI01000104.1 GCF_004119445.1 Chryseobacterium sp. CH21
TTTGCTTCGCAAGTGAATAGTGAATTTTTGTGGTGCAGAAGAAATTGACAAGCGCAGCGAATTGACGATTGACGATTCACAATTCCATTGTCAATAAGTGAATTTTGCCTCACAAGTGAATAGTGAATTTTTGTAGTAAAAAATTGATAAGCGCAGCGAATTGACGATTGACCATTCACAATATACCCCCTAACCAGACAAGGACTGTAAGAAAAATCTACAGTCCTTGCTTGTTTAGGTTATTAATGTATTGGCGATGAAATCAGGCACTAAAGCATAGTGTGATAATTTCATGCTGATGGAAGCTCTTCCGCTGGTCAGCGTTCTCAGGTCAGAAATATATCCGAAAGTGGATGCTAACGGAACTTCCGCTGCAAAAATCTTTCTTCCTGACTTTTCATCAATAGAAGTAATGATTCCTCTTCTTCTGTTGATGTCTGCCGTAACAGCGCCCGTGTATTCATCAATACTTTGAATTTCTACCTGCATGATAGGTTCCATCAGTTTAGGACTACATCCTTTTGCGGCTGCTTTGAATCCTTCTCTTGCCACAATTTCGAAATCAAATGCTGCGGAATCCTGAGCATGGAAAGAACCATCCAGAAGAATGACCTTCATGTTTTCCAGAGGATATCCTTTCAACGGCCCATGCTCCATAGCTTCTCTGAAACCTTTTTCGACAGAAGGAATAAATTCAGTAGGAATAACACCTCCTTTGATCATATTGACGAACTCCAATCCTTGTTCATGATCATTTCCTGGCCCGATTTCAAAAGTGATATCAGCAAACTGACCACTTCCTCCGTTTTGTTTGGAAAGCTTTTCTCTGTGAACTCTGGTTTCCGTTAAGATCTCACGATAAGAAACTTTAGGTTTCCCTTGATTGACTTCAATACCATGATTCAAACGGATTTTCTCCAATGTAACCTCAAGATGAAGCTCACCCAATCCACTCAATAACGTTTCTCCGGTCTGAGGGTCTCTTTCAACCACTAAAGAAGGATCTTCTTCCTGAATCTTCGCCAGCACCAAACCGAAAGATTTCTCATCACCATTCGTTTTCGGCTCGATAGCAACTCTGATTACAGGAGTCGGGATTGTAATGGCTTCCAGTAATATCGGTTGACCTATAGAAGATAAAGAATCTCCGGTTTTGGCATCCTTTATTCCCGTTAAAGCCACAATATCTCCTGCTTTAGCCTCATCCAGTGATAACGTTTTATCCGACTGCATCTGTAAAATCCTCGAAATTCTGAAGTTTTCACCAGTCCTTACGTTCAATATCGTATCTCCGGATTGTATCCTTCCGGAATAGACACGAAGCATGGCTAATCTTCCCATATGTTTATCAATCATCACTTTGAAAACAAGTCCTGAAAAAGAAGCAGATTCATTTCTTTCCAATGTTACCATTTCGTCTGTATGAGGATCTCTTCCCTGAAGGTCAGCAAGCTGATCCGGAGCCGGAAGATAGGTAACCACAGCATCAAGAAGAGGCTGGATTCCCTTATTCTTAAAAGCAGAACCACATAAAACAGGAACGGCAGATCCTGATCTGCACACTCTTTGTACCGCTTCTGAGATCATTTCAACAGTAATTGTTTGTTCACTATCTATAAAAATCTCAAAGAACTTCTCATCATTTTCAGCAAGAGTTTCCATTAGCTTCATTCTGTATTCATCAGCTTCAGCAATATAATGATCGGAAATTTCTTTTTCCACAATGGTTTCACCATTTTCATCAGTCCAGTGTAATGCTTTCATTTTGAGAAGATCAATAACGCCTTCAAAATGTACTTCAGCGCCCATCGGAATCTGAAGAGCCAGAGGAACAGTATTCAGTTTGGTTTCTATTTCATTGAGAACCGCAAAGAAATCTGCCCCAATTCTGTCCATTTTATTGATGAAACAGATTTTGGATGTTCCGTGTTTTTCAGCCTGGAACCAAACATTTTCAGTTTGTGGCTGAACCCCTGATGAAGCACAGAAAACAGCGACAACACTGTCCAGAACTCTTAATGAGCGTTCCACTTCTACTGCAAAATCAACGTGTCCTGGTGTGTCAATAAGGTTGATATTATAAACTTTTCCGTCTTTTTTCCATTGGGTAGAAACTGCAGCAGATGAAATGGTAATTCCTCTGTTTCTTTCCTGAATGTCTTTATCCATGGTAGTATTTCCATCATCTACATTACCGATTTTATGAATGAGTCCCGTGTAATAAAGAAGTCTTTCCGATAACGTTGTTTTTCCTGCATCTACGTGTGCTATGATCCCTATATTTCGTGTGTTGTATTTCATTTTGTTTGATTTAAATTGTTGATTTTTAGAATTGTGCTTAGAAAAGATTCTGAAAAAAATGAGCACAAAATACACTCCGGTCTTATAAAGCCGGCAAAACATTTTCTGTATTTTGTATCAAAGGAAAATTTTCAGAGATCTTAACAAACAGCAGAATTTTCTTGAATTGTTAAAGTCTGAAAATAGGGCAGCAAAAAAGACCTATCCGAATAGAAAGGTCTTCAATATATTTTTTAGTATAAAAGATCTATAGAACTATTCAGATAAATATTCAGTGCTGCCAAAGAACACAGCTCTGACAGGATTGTTTAAAGTTATAATATTTATCATTTTTGTTGACATTGTTGATTTTTAATCGGTTGCGAAATTATAATTTTTTTTTGATTTCCAAAGAATTTTTCAAAATATTTTTTTGCGAACGGAAATTAAACGGCTCATCAATCATCTTCTGTGGAGCTATGAAATTCGTCAATTTTCATAAAAATATCTTAAAACAGACAATGAACGTAATGCTTTTCTGATAAAAATTTTATCTTTGGGAAGAATAGTCTTATAAACACTTTTTGATGAATGAAAATTTTAAATCTTTTTCAAGAAGCTAAATAAAAACTTTTAACTTAAAACCTATTGAAAACAGATATCGACATTCAAAACCACTGTCATTTTTCCTTTGACCTGTGGCTCACCTTAATCAAATCTCACCCTGAATTTAAAGCAAAAAGAGTTGAGCTGTTCTCCTCATTTTTCAACGTAGATAAACCGATAGAAGAGGTTGCCAAAACCGTAAAATATTATGATGATCTTTGCAATACCATCAATGAAGTGACAGGAGGAAATATCGATACTTTTGAAATTTATTTGATGATTTTAGGGGCTTTGGATGTTGATGTAAAACTTTTGAATAGGGAAAAATTGAATGAGTTTTATGATCGAAGTGAAACCTTGTTTCTGGAGTATAGGCCAGTTTTAATTTTTGAAAATATTCATGGTTTTTTTGAGGATATCAAAAATCAGGGGAAGACCATTAATATTTTGAGCAACACCGGATTTATCAAAGGAAAAACAATGAGGAAATTTCTGATTCATGAAAACCTTGATCAGTATATAGATTTTCATATTTATTCTGATGAAATCAACTGTTCCAAACCGAACCCGCTTATTTTTCAGGAAGTGAAGAATAAGATCAAAGATCACGGGTTGCCACTGCACCAGATTCTGCATATTGGAGACAATCCGATAGCAGATTATCAGGGAGCAAAGGACTTCGGTTTCAGTGCCCATTTACTTAAACACTAAAAATAAACATGAATAAAAGATACAGCTTACACCACATTCATTCAGCAGATGAGTTTACTTTCTCACCTGCGGAATACAGCTTTTTCAAGTATGGCGATAAGTCGTATGCTGAAAAATTTGCAAAAGAATTATTCGACGGATTTATTTCCGAAAATAAAGCAATTTTAGATACTGATAAAGAGATCGTAGTATTGCCAAGCCCATATATGGCGATTCCTACAGCATCCAACTTTTTATGCTTTTACTTTAAAAAGCATCTTGATTTTTATCTGTTTCAGAATGGAAAGAAGTCAAGTATTTTATCTAAAATCAACAGAAATCATACCTATATCACAGATTATGGGAATCTTAATTTCGAAGATCGTAAAAATCTGATCGCCAATGATACTTATTACATTGATAAGGATTTTTTGAGAGGAAAACTTTGTATTTTTATAGACGATATAAAAATCACGGGAAGTCATGAATATACAGTGAACAGAATCCTGGATGAATATAGTGTGGAAGCAGACTTTATGTTCTTGTATTATGCAGAACTGATGAATTTTGACCTTGACCCGAAAATTGAAAACTTTTTCAACTATTATGCAGTGAAAAATGTAAATCATGTTGCAGAAGTGATGAATAAAGAGAGTTTTCAGTTCAATACAAGGATTGTAAAATATATTTTAGGCCTGGATTCAAGTAATTTTGATTATCTTACGTCTAAAGTAAAAAAGGAACAGATGGACTTGCTTTTGGAGCTGGCGATCAGTAACAATTATCATTTAATAAAAGAATACGAAAATAACATCAATACTTTAACACAAACGGAATTATATTATGGCTATTAACTTACAAAAAGGACAAAGAGAAAACATTAACGCACCTAAATTTACTGTAGGTTTAGGATGGGATATCAATAATACCTCTACAGGAACAGGATTCGACCTTGATGCTTCTTTATTTTTGCTTGGGGACGATAAAAAATTAGTTTCTGATAATCACTTTATTTTCTATAACAACCTTGAGTCTCCGGACAAATCTGTAATCCACACAGGGGATAACCTTACAGGAGAAGGAGCTGGTGACGATGAGCAGATCAAAATTGATCTTACAAAAATAGATGATGCTATCAAAGAAATTACGGTAGTCGTAACGATTCACGAAGCGGATTCGAGAAAACAAAACTTTGGACAGGTAAGAAATTCTTTCATCAGAATTTTCAATACAGATACGAATGAAGAGATCTTAAAATATGAATTAGACGAAGATTTCTCAATCGAAACCGCTGTAGAATTCGGAAGAATCTACAACAGAAACGGAGAATGGAAATTTGAGGCTGTAGGGGCAGGACAGAGAGACGGCCTTGACAAATTTGTATCAATTTATCAAAAGTAATCATGGACAATCAGGAAAATCAACCCATAGATCCACTAGGATCAATAGAACCTCTTAAAACCTTTGAACCTACTCCAATGGTTCCTCCAGCTCCGGCTCAGCCTGTTCAAAATGCAGCACCGGCAGTTCTTGTGGATAGAGAGGGAAATGTAAATCTTACTCAGCTGCAGTCAGAAGAACGTGAAAAATATGAAGTTCTTGCCAATTCTATTGATGAAACCAACCCAGGTTCCATCGTGAATTTCGGAGCGGAACTTCAGAAAACATTAACGAATCAGAGTGACAGCTTCTTAGGAAATGTAAGAAGATCAAACTCTGGGGAAGTAGGAGGGCTTATCAATGATCTTTTGGTAGAACTTAATTATGTAGATGTAGAAGAGCTTAACGGAAATAAAGTGAAAAGCTTCCTAAGTAAATTGCCATTCATGAAGAAGGTAATAACCCAGGTGGAGAACTTATTTACAAAATACGATAAGATCATCAACAATATCGAGCAGATCTCTTATAAAGTAAACGCTGGAATCATCACTTCTACAAAAGATAATGCTGTACTTCAGACTATTTTTGAAAGTAATGTAAATTCTATCAAGCAGATTGAAGGTCTTGTAATTGCAGGAAACATAAGAATGGAAAGAGCGGCAGTAGAGCTTGCTCAAATGGAGACCAATCCTCAGAATTTTCAGGATTATCAGATTGCTGATAAGAGAGATTTTATCGCAAGACTAGACAGAAGAATGGCAGATCTTAAAGTGGTGCGTGTGATTATGATGCAGTCGCTTCCACAGATCAGACTGGTACAGAATAACAATGTTTCTATTGCTGAAAAAGCACAGACGATTCTTACCACTACACTTCCTGTCTGGAAAAACCAGCTTTCATTGGCTGTAGCGATGTACAGACAACAGCAGAATATTGAAATCCAGCAGAAAGTATCTTCTACTACAGAAGAGATCTTAAGAAAGAATGCAGAGCGTCTTGGGCAGAACTCAATAAATGTTGCGAGAGCTAATGAGCAGACTATCGTATCTGTGGAGACTTTGAAAGAAACAACATCAATGTTGATCAATACATTGAATGAAGTGAAACAAATCCAGAAACAGGGAGCAGATAACAGAAGAAAACTGGATCAGGATCTTCAGACATTGGAGCATGAACTTAAAGCAAATGTCAGAGGTTAATTTATAGCATACTAAGGTGGGGGATGATGCAGCAACCATATTGTCGCAAAGCAAAAGAAGATTAACAAAGCTTAAGCTTCTCGCGAATTTTTTTGAACATATTGACATTATATCTATTTACATCAAAACAGATATTATACACAATCTGTTCCAGGAAAATACGGCTTTAGATTACAATAAACTGGAACTTTTCCACCTGCAGTATACGGACAGCCTCATAGAGCTTCTGACTAAAATTAAGAAACAGAAGGAAAATGATATGCTGGCGGTCATCAATGAAATTAACATCAACAGTAAATATATTTCAGGTTTCGAAGAAAGGCAGGTAGATAGCTTTCAGACCGACAGGAAAATGTACAGCGGTGTATTTTTCCAACATCTGAAAACTTTGTATAAAGATCTTACAGAAGATAGTTTTACTGCCAATTGGGAGAATGTACTGTACTTTCATAAAAAGTATGCCCAGGAATTTTACAGAACGGATGCAGATGAAACGCTGCTGAAATCTGATTCTTTCCCGGCCTATCAGTATAAAGATTATTCCATTGAAAGAAAACTGTTGGGAAGACTTAATATACAGGGATTTAAAGTTCGTTTTGTCTGCGGTTACCTTGTTGGAACCCATGATTATGAGCTTTTCAAAATCTTTCAGTCGGATGATCATTTTATTTTCAGCGTAGACGAAAAGAAATTGTATCTTTTTGACAAAGAACTGGATAAACTGGATACTTCTGAAAATCAATCGAATCAAAGTTCTATTATTGATCAGTTGAAAAGTAAAAATGAGCAACTGGAACACAGTATGAACGAAAGAAAACGTATGTTACCGCCGGAAGTAGAAGGTGTTTTGAAAGATTATATTAAAAACCTGGAAAATATGGACATTATGAGCAAAATATTTGACTTCGATGAAGAAACCAATATTCTGCGGGCAATGCTTAATTTGAATTTGAATAATAACTAGAACGAAATTTGAAAAGCAAAGAAGATTCACTTTTTTGCAAAATAGTAAATAACAACTAAACATAAAAAGATGGCTATCAACTTACAAAAAGGTCAGAGAATAAACCTTAAAAAAGAAAATGGAGCTGAACTTTCCCAAGCTTGTGTAGGAATCAACTGGGGAGCAATTGAAAAGAAAGGATTTTTTGGAACTAAAAAAGAAGCAGTAGACTTAGACGGAAGCTGTATTTTATATGATTCAAACAAAAATGTTACGGAAGTAATCTATTTCGGAAACCTTAAATCCAGAAACGGATCTGTAAGACACAGTGGAGATGATCTTACGGGTGATGTAAACGGAGATGACGGATTGGATAATGAAGTAATCACTGTAGATTTCAGTCAGCTGGAGCCTAATGTAGAGCATGTGGCAATGGTACTGAACAGCTACAGAGGTCAGGATTTCGGAACCATTCCTTTTGCTTCTATCCGTATTTATGAAGGAACGCCTACCAATGTAAGAGAAGTTTTGCAAAATATGATATTGCGAATGATGCATCTTTCAACGGACACGTTGCTATGGTAATGGGAGTTTTCTATAAGAGAAACGGAGAATGGAAATTCAATGCAATCGGAGATCCTACAGCAGATAAAAAGCTGGAGCAGACAATCCAGACGGTACAGATGAATTACCTATAATCAATTGACATCAAAAGATAAATAAAATAGCAATATTTGTACTCTGTGCATCTATTGCTTTTATCATATAATAACATAACTCAAGTGGAACATCAAAGTATTTTAGAACTGCACCCAGGTCTGGTGTGGGGATTTGCAGTAACAGTCGTTATCATGCTGCTCCTGGACTTAGGGGTATTTAATAAAAAAAGTCACGAAGTATCTTCCAAAGAAGCTACCATATGGTCTATCGTATGGATTTCGCTTTCAATGGTTTTTTCAGGGGTGGTATATTGGGTATTTAATACCGATGGAAGTCCTGAAAGTCATGCTTTGGCAATAGAGAAATTTACTCAGTATCAGGCTGCCTATTGGATTGAAAAAGCCTTGTCTGTGGATAACTTATTTGTATTTATACTTGTTTTCGGGTTCTTTAAAGTTCCGAAATACCTTCATCACAAAGTTCTTTTCTGGGGAATTATTGGAGCATTGATATTCAGGGCTATATTCATCTTTGCAGGAGTAGGATTAATCAATCTGACGTATCTTCCTGAAATGAATATCTTCGGAGAAGCAGTAAAAATCAACGTTGTCATGACCTTATTCGGATTATTCCTTGTCTATGCTGGGATCAAATCCTGGGGTGATGGAGACGATGATGACGATGAAGATTACAGCAATACAGCAGGAGCAAGACTGATCAAGAGTTTCTGGAAAGTTTCCGATAATTATGATGGAGATAAATTCTTCACCATCCAGAACGGAATCAAAATGGCAACTCCTCTTTTAGTCGTAGTAGGAGTTATCGAATTTACAGACGTTCTTTTCGCTGTGGATTCTATTCCGGCGATCTTTGCGATTTCAAATGACCCGTTTATCCTTTATACGTCGAATATCTTCGCTATTTTAGGGTTAAGATCATTGTATTTCCTATTGGCGAACTTTATTCATATGTTCAGCAAACTTCCCTACGGATTGGCCATTATCCTATCCTTTATCGGGGTTAAAATGCTTATTGCACCATGGATTCATATTCCGTCCCCGGTTTCATTGGGAATCGTAGGAGGAGTATTGGTGATCTCTGTTCTTTTATCCATCATCTTCCCTGAAAAAGAAGAAGAGAAGAAAGAAGAATTAGAAGAAAAATAATCTTATTTAAAATATATTGTAAAACCTCCGGAATTTATTTTCGGAGGTTTTTTTATACACTAATTTTTTTGGAAAACACAAAGATTTCTATGTTAATACACAAGAGAAATTTGAATTTTTTATTGACACAAATTCTTCTCTTTGTAAAAATGGCTGTTTTCTATTGATGACAGCCATTATTCTGTGTACTAATTTATTTCTTACCGCATTCAGGACACTCATTTTATTTTTTCCTTCACTTACTTT
>NZ_QICI01000066.1 GCF_004119445.1 Chryseobacterium sp. CH21
TAAGATAAAAGTGTTTCATCTGAAATTTCCCGTAAAACTTCCAAAATTCTTCCGTAATTTGCAATTAAGTTGTTCATTGTAAATGTTTTGTAGCAAAAACAATTTACTGGTTTTCAATCGAATGAACAACTTATTTTTTTGCATTCATAATGCACAACGGGTATATGAAATATTGTTTTTGCTGGAATTTTAATTTCAGAGAAACAGAAACTGGATTCCGGATCTGAAACCGGTTCTTGTAAGAATTTTTTGTGTTTGTATTTAATTGCACTGGACAAAACAGTCTTATTGATCATGTCTCATATGTTTCTGCTTGTCACGGCTGTAAATAATAAATGCACAACAGGTGTATTTAAAATAAAATTCTTTTAATTAACCGCCGTTAAAACTTATAAGAAACCCCTCCCTGAACAAAACCTTTCATTCCTAAGTTTGTTTCAAGAAAGACCCCAAAATCTCCACCATATCTAAACCCGATAGGTAAAACATTGAACCCAAAAATCGTATCTGTGCTTTTGGTTTCCTTTTGATCTTTCAGATTATATTTATGACTGTTAAATGTTACTCCGGCTGCTACTCCGGAATACATTCTGAATTTTTCTCTATTAAACCAAAAATAATCAACTTTAGGAAGTACAGAAAATATATTTTTTTGAGGAACTGATTCTATTTTAGTAAAAAATTCGTTTGTTACATCCACACCATAACGCCATTTATTATTATTGCTATAAACAGCTACTCCTATCACTGCCACCCCCATACTTGTAGGTGTTTTTTCATTTGGTAAAATAAGACCATTCACAATAGATGTACCGATGTCATTTGCAACACCATATAATGATGGCACACCATAGCTTGCTGAAATTTCTATTTTCTGAGCGCTTAAAAAACCTCCCCCTGCTACGAGCAGTAATAATAATTTTTTCATTTTTTTATTTATTTAATGATTATAATATTATAAAAAAGTTACTGACATTTTAAATTGCCAGTAATCTACTTATTAATTGTTATTGTAAAATTACATAGTTACAGCAGAAATATATTGGATATAATTTCTCTTTTCCGGTATAATTTTGTGTATACATCTTTAATAAAAGCTCAGTTATTAAAATTTCATAGATTTTTCCTTCAACTATCCAAACTCAATCTCACAATTTAATATGGAGATTGAGTAGTATGGATAGAGATTTCCCAGATCATGTTCTGAATAAAATACTTCAGTAGGATTATAAAAGATTCACCAGAACATATACCAAGGATTATAAAAAAAATTATATGTACCAATTATAACATAGAAACAATTGATTGATTATGAATAACAAATTTTCTTTCGTTATAATTATTTGATAAAGTAAGCAAAAAGAAATACAATACAAAGAACTATAATCATTAAAAATCATTATCACCACTGTGAAATTTCAGGAAAATTTGTTATTAAATAACACTCAAAAGATGATTATCAATACATTTATTTAAAAAAAAGTATTAATGAAATAAACATTTAATTAATTATAATGATTGAACAATTTAAATCTGCATATATTTCTTTTTAAACATAAAAAAAAATTACTTGTCGTTGGATCCCTTACTTTTAGTCTATCGCTGGCTCAAAGCAATAAAGCTCTAAAAAGAGATTTTGAAAAATAAGATCCCTCTTGCTGCAGAAAGTAGTATTTTTGATAAAATGTTTATTTAATGTTTGAAGTACTGCTTTCCCATATCGAAAATAAAGTTGATATTACTGAGGAACAGAAGAATCATGTTCAGTCTTTCTTTACTCTTAAAAAACTTCGCAAAAAACAATATCTGCTTCAGGAAGGAGATATCTGCAAATCACTGTCGTTTGTAAGCAAAGGTTTGCTGAAATCTTATTGTATGGATGAAAAAGGAAATGAACACATCAATATGTTTGCCTTTGAAGGCTGGTGGATTTCTGACTTTAACAGCTTTATCAATCAGGAAAAGTCCGTACTGAATATTGATGCTGTTGAAGAAACTGAAGTATTAATGATTACTTTGGAAAACTATGAAAAAATGATGCTGGAAATCCCTGTGATGGATCGTTATTTCAGAATTTTATACCAAAACAGCCTCGTAACGAAAGATTACAGACTTATTGTATCCAATAGTTACACAGCCGAAGAAAAATACCTTCAGTTGGCACAAAAGAGCCCAGAAATGGTTAGAAGAGTACCACACAACCTTATTGCTTCTTATCTTGGTCTTGCTCCTGAAACAGTAAGCAGAATCCGTAAAAAGAATTTCCTGAATAACACTTGATCCAGATCAACTCAAATGCATGATCCAGATCAAGCGTAAAAGCCTGCCGCCCGCCATATTTTTGTACAAGAAATTTTACAATACTTATGGAAAATATTGCATTGGTAGTAGGTGCTACCGGAATTACAGGGAGTAACCTTGCAGAAGAGCTGATTGCACAAGGCTATACAACATACGGATTATCCAGAAATCCAAATACCAATATCCCGGGGCTTCGTCCCATTAAAGCAGATCTGATGAATGAGCAGAGTCTGGCTGAAACGTTAGAAGGGATCTCTCCTACTCATATTTACTTTACCACATGGATGCGCAATGACACAGAGGAAGAAAATATCCTTGTCAACAGTCTGTTGGTAAGAAACCTGTTAAACGTTTTATCTCCTAAAAAATCTGTTCAGCATGTGGCTTTGGTTACAGGATTAAAACATTATTTAGGCCCATTTGAAGCTTATGCTAAACAAGGCATTTTACCTGAAACTCCTGTTCGAGAAGAGCATCCAAGACTTCCGCTTCCGAACTTTTATTATGCACAGGAAGATGAAGTGTACAAAGCTTCAGAAAGAGACGGTTTTACATGGAGCATTCACAGACCTCATACTGTGATTGGATATACAATAGGAAATCTCATGAACATTGCAACAACATTGGCCGTATATGCCAGCATCTGCAAGGAAACCGGAAGAAAATTCATTTGGCCAGGCTCAGAAGCCCAATGGAATGGAGTTTCGGATGTAACAGATGCCAGAATATTAGCCCAACAATTGGTGTGGGCATCTACTACAAAATCAGCAGAAAATCAGGCGTTCAATATTGCGAATGGAGATGTTTTCCGATGGAAATGGCTGTGGAGAAGACTTGCCGATTGGTTCGGTGTAGAAGCAGATGGTTTCAGTGGGACAATAAGACCTCTGGAAAAAGAACTGGAAAACGACCACGAAACCTGGACAGCCATTGCCGAAAAATATAATCTGAAAGAAAGCAATCTTGACCGTCTATCATCAGCATGGCACACTGATCTGGATCTTGGAAGACCTCTGGAAGTGATGTGTGATATGTCTAAAAGCAGAAAGCTTGGTTTTACAGCGTACACAAGTACAGAAGACTCTTTTATAAATGTCTTTGAAAGACTGAGAGCAGAAAATATAATTCCTTAATAACATTTAGGAAAACGCAAAGAGGCAGGAAAATTACAAATGATTGATAGATTCTCGCAGATTTTGTGATTAATCAACAGGCAATCAAATAATGTTTTGAAATATTCAGGATTAAATTTTATCGAAGATAAAATCTTTGCGCTTTAGAACAGTCACATTGTAAAACCTTTCTTGCGTCTTTGCGTTTTTCCAACAAAAGCAGATAATGCTTATGATATAATTTGTGTTTTTTTAATGGTTAACAGTTATACCTCTGTAGTCGTCACTCCAAATTTCTTTTTGAAGGAAGAATAAAAGTGCGATAAATTCTCAAAACCCAGATCAAGATAAATATCGGAAAGCTTTTTATCTCTGCTTTTAATTAAATAATACTTTTCTTTTAATCTTTTCTCTTTCAGCCATTGTTTGGGTACCATTTGAAATGTCTTACCGCCTGTAATTAAAATTGTTTTACTCATTGTATTCTTTTTTTAATGATGGTACAAAGTTCAAAGATTCTAAGAAGGTCAATATTGGTTCAACGTTCATTTTTATATTGCTAAAAAGTTCAAAAAATCATTGAAATAAATGATTTCTACGAATAAATATCATTTTAAGTCATAAAAAAATAGATTTATCGTTAGATTTGTAACCTTTGCAATACAACTAATAACTAACATATGCTTAAAATTAAAACACTCCTTTTAATTTTTATCACCTCTTCTTCTTTTGGCTTTGCTCAAAACTGTACTTGTGAAAGTAATTATCAGTGGGTGAAAAAAACGTTTGAGGAAAATGATGCCGGATATCAGTATATCATTGATAAAAAGGGAATTTCAGCTTATCAGGCGCATAATGATGATTTTCTAAAAAAAATTAAAAATGCGAAATCTGACACAGAATGCTACCAGACCATTTATGATTGGCTCAAATTCTTTAGATCCGGTCATTTTTCAATCTCAAAAATTGAAAATAAAACCCAGGAAGCTCCGACAATAGTCAATGAAAATACCAAAACAGAATTAGTAAAAATAGATATTGAAAAGTTCAAAAAAGAAGCTTTATCTAAAAGAGACTCAGATATAGAAGGAATCTGGGCAGTTGAACCATATACCATAGGAATTAAAAAAATTGGAGAGGTCTACAAAGGATTTATCATCCAATCCGGAGCCGAAAATTGGAAGCCTAATGAATTAAAATTGACTTTCAACGCAGATAAGACCAAAGGAACATACTATTTAAGAAACAAATCCGGACAGGAAATAAGCAATATAAGATTAGTAGGAAAAAACTATCTTGAAATCAATGATTTTACCCTAAAAAGAGTTTCTCCAAAATTTGAAAAAGAGGAAGGAATTGAAACACATTATCAAGCCATCACGGCTCAAAAACCATTCCTGAAAGAGCTCAACAAAACGACATTACTTTTGAGAATTCCTTCATTCAATGGTGCTTTGAAAAAAGATATAGACAGTGTCATTACAGCCAACAAATCTAAAATTGAAAGTACGGAAAACCTTATTATTGATATCAGATATAATGGAGGCGGTAGTGATGGCAGTTTTTCTAAAATTATTCCATACCTGTATACCAATCCTATCAGAAGTGTCAGAACCCAGTTTTATTCTACAAAACTGAATAATCAGAGAATGTTAGACCTTTATGAAAATTACCAGAAATATGGGATACCTTCCGAGGAAAGAGAATATCTAAAGAAAGCCTATGATAAACTCAGCCAAAACATAGGTAAATATGTAAGCCTGCAGGATGATGGAAATATAGTAGGAATCAATAAAATGGATAAAATCTCACCCTACCCAAAGAATGTAGGAATTATCATCAATAAAGGAAACGGAAGTACAGCAGAAGAGTTTTTACTGGCCGCTAAACAAAGTAAAAAAGTAAAGCTTTTCGGAACAACCACAGCAGGAGTTTTGGATATCTCCAATATGTATTTTGTAAATTCTCCATGTAACGAATTTAAATTCGGATACGCACTATCCAAAAGCTTCAGAATTCCTGATATGGCTATTGACGAAAAAGGCATTCAACCGGACTATTTCATTGATAAAACGATCCCAGATTATCAATGGATTGACTTTGTAAACGATGTGTTGAATGAAAAATAAATTATCCAGGCTGTTTCTATTTGAAACAGCTTTTTTATGCTTTTAGTCTTTTCTTTATCATTTTTTATCAATATAATTGCGCTTTAGCCCATTTATATAAAAAGAAATATCATCATCGGCTTTAGCCACAATCTATTATTAGATTTCATACCACAATAATCAAAAAATAAACTGTTTATTGTAAATTGGTTAAGTTTTTGAAGCTTATTTTCTAAACCAGTCACACCATTGAAATTAATCACATTTGCCCCAAAAGGAATTTATTGTCCACAGGGAAAATTCTACATAGATCCCTGGAGACCTGTAGATATGGCTGTTATCACCCATGGTCATGCCGATCATGCCCGTTGGGGAATGAAAAAATATCTTTGTCATCATTTTACCAAGCCTATTCTGCATCAGAGAATCGGACCAGATATCGAATGTCAAAGTGTAGAATATGGAGAAGTGATTACCATCAATGGAGTAAAACTATCCCTTCATCCGGCCGGACATATCATTGGTTCTGCCCAGATAAAACTCGAATATAAAGGATATGTAACCGTCATTTCAGGAGATTATAAAGTTCAGGATGATGGACTGAGCACTCCTTTTGAGCTGGTAAAATGCAATGAATTTGTCACAGAAAGTACTTTTGGTCTGCCTATTTACAACTGGCTTGAAGTTCCGGATCTGAATAACAAACTTCAGAACTGGGTTCTGAAAAATAAAGAAAACGATAAAACCTCTGTATTCATAGGTTATTCTTTAGGGAAAGCCCAACGCATTATGAAAGCAGTAGAAGAACTGGGGAAAATATACGTTCACTACTCCATCGGAAAACTGAATGAAGCTTTTGAAACAGTGGGAATTGATCTTCCTGAGTATACGATTGCAGATTTCAGAGAACGCCCAAAAGAAATGGAGCATGAAATTGTCATTGTACCACCCGCCTTACTCGACAGTAATATCATCAAGAAAATTCCAAACCCGGCCACAGCCATATGTTCCGGCTGGATGCAGGTACGCGGTGCCAGAAGATGGCGAAGCGCAGATGCTGGTTTTGCGATGAGTGATCACGCAGACTGGAAAGGATTATTGCAAACCGTAAAAGCAACAGAAGCAGAGCTGGTTCATGTTACTCACGGACAAACAGAAGTTTTTTCAAAATATCTGAATGAAACAGGAATTAAAGCAGATGTTGTAGAAACATTGTTTGGTGAGGATGAAGAAGAAACCGAAAAAGAAACCCCAGAAAATCCTGAATCATGAGACATTTTGCGGACCTTATTAACGCATTGGAAACCACCAATAAAACCAATGCTAAAATTGATGCCATCATGAATTATCTGGAACGTGCTCCTGATGAAGATAAAGTATGGTTTATCGCCTTATTTACAGGCAAAAGACCCAAGAGGAATGTCAATACCAATTACATGAAAGAATGGGCTCTGGAGATCACCAAACTTCCTTACTGGCTTTTTCAGGAATCTTATTCTTCCGTGGGAGACCTCGGAGAAACTTTATCATTAATTCTTCCCCCTCCACAGAAAAAAATAGAACGATCACTCACAGAATGGATGAATGATATTGTCAGTTTAAAAGGTAAAACAGACGCAGAAAAAAAAGAATTTGTCCTGCAGTCATGGAATGGACTGGATTATACCGAACGTTTGATTTTCAATAAATTAATTGGCGGAAGCTTCCGGATCGGAGTTTCTGATAAAACATTAATCAATGCACTGACCAAATTTTCAGGGCAGGAATCGAGCGCTTTGATGCATAGTTTAATGGGTAAATGGCTGCCGGATAAAGTATCATTCAAAGAACTTATTGATGCCGAAAATGTAAATCCTGACAATTCAAAACCCTATCCATTCTGCCTTGCCTATCCTTGGAAAAAGAAACTAAAGAATTGGGAAATCCTGATGAATGGCTGGTAGAATACAAATGGGACGGAATACGCGGACAGATCATCCGGAGAAACGATGAAGTTTTCATCTGGTCCAGAGGTGAAGAACTCGTGACAGAACAATTTCCGGAAATTACAGAAGCTGTAAAAGCCATGAAAGGCAACTTTGTACTGGATGGAGAAATACTTGCGGTAAACGATGGTAAAGTTTTAAATTTTAACGAATTACAAAAAAGATTAAACAGAAAAACTTTAACTAAAAAAATGCTCTCGGAAATCCCCATAGAAGTCTTCGTCTATGACTTATTGGAACTGGAAAATAACGACCTGAGAGAAAAACCAATCTCCGCGAGAAGAGTCTTACTTGAAGAATTATTATTGAATGAGAATCCCGAACGCATCAGTATTTCCAAAAGTCTTGATTTTGAAAAATGGGAAGAACTTGATTCGATTCGTGAAAACTCTCGGGACGTAAACAGCGAAGGATTGATGTTAAAGCAAAAAAACTCACCTTATCATTCAGGAAGAAAAAAAGGCGACTGGTGGAAGTGGAAAATCAATCCTTTCACCATTGATGCTGTCCTTATCTATGCCCAAAAAGGAAGCGGCAGACGAAGTGCCTATTACACGGATTATACTTTTGCTGTAAAAAACGGAGATACTTTAGTGACCATCGCCAAAGCCTATTCAGGACTCACGGATAAAGAAATCATGGAGGTAAGCAGGTTTGTGACCAAAAATGCCATTGAGAAATTCGGTCCTGTAAGAACGGTAAAAGCAGAACTTGTCTTTGAAATTGCTTTTGAAGGCATAGGTTTCAGTAATCGTCATAAAAGCGGTGTAGCCCTGCGATTTCCAAGAATTGTAAGATGGCGGAAAGACAAAACCGTAGACGAAATTGATGATTTGGAAGAAATTAAAAAATTAATACAGTAATTATTTTAACGCAATGAACGCAAATGTTTTTAAAATTATTTCCGATATTTTTGTTCGCAAAGGCACTCCGTTCAGCGATAAGAAGAGATTATGTTTCCTGAGTGAAACGCCCTTGCGATCGAAAAATAAAACACTATCATACAAAATCTTAGCGTCCTTGGCGTTGAAATTTAGTTAAAAAAAATTAACACAATAATATTAACGCGATGCCGCAAGGATTTTTAATTTATTAATAATATTCTTTGTTCACAAAGGCACTTCGTTCAGCGATAAAAAGATATTGTCTTTGCTGAGTGAAACGCCCTTGCGATCGAAAAATAAAACGCTATTATACAAAATCTTAGCGTCCTTAGCGTTGAAATTTAGTTAAAAAAAATTAACACAATAATATTAACGCGATGCCGCAAGGATTTTTAATTTATTAATAATATTCTTTGTTCGCAAAGATTTCTATGTTAATACACAAGAGAAATTTGAATTTTTTATTGACACAAATTCTTCTTTTTGTAAAAATGGCTGTTTTCTATTGATGACAGCCATTATTCTGTGTACTAATTTATTTCTTACCGCATTCAGGACACTCATTTTATTTTT
>NZ_QICI01000100.1 GCF_004119445.1 Chryseobacterium sp. CH21
ATTAAAATGTTTTTGTTGATTTCAGTAATTAAAAAAGCTCCAAAAATATATATTTTTTGGAGCTTTTTAATATTTACTTTATAAAATTAGTTATCATTGTCATCCAGTAGATGTCCAAAGAAGTCTTTTTTGGTTTGCAGATATCCTTTACTTATTTCGTTAGCCGGAATCTGTAACGGTACTCTTGAATTAAGGTGAATATTGCTGTCTACAACATATTTTACCTTTTCAGGATTATTGGTCAGAAGGTTGATATCTTTTACATCCAGCAGATTAAGGATTTCAATGGCTACGCCAAAGTTTCTGTCATCAGCAGGAAGTCCCAGTTCAAGATTGGCCTGAACAGTGTCCAAACCTTTTTCCTGTAGGGAATAAGCCTTCAGCTTGTTGATGATCCCGATGTTTCTTCCTTCCTGTCGAAGGTAGATGATAATTCCACCGTTTTCATGGATATATTTCATTGCAGCATCTAATTGCTGGCCACATTCACATTTTTTTGAATGGAAAACTTCTCCGGTAATACATTCTGAGTGGAAACGAACATTCACTGGTTTTGAGAAATCTGTATTTTCTGCTACAATGGCCATGTGAGGCATCCAGTCGTTAACGTTTACGGAGAAAGCTATCATTCGGAAAGTACCGTGCTCTGTAGGAACATTGGCTTCCGCCTGAATTTTAATCATTGATTGTTCAAATTGGTTTTAACTTCCTGGCAAAGCATCTTCAATAACAGAAATATTGGTTTTTAAACGAACCAGATATCTGTTGAGAACTTCATCGTCATCTCTGTCAAGATTCTGCCTTAGCTTTTGAATTTTTTTGTAAGATTTTTCAAAGCTTTTAAGGGCTCTGCTTTTTCCTGTAGAGTTGTTGGCATCAATAGCATATAAATAATTCTGAAGGCTGTATTTCAAGCTTGTAACCTCATCATTCAAACCATTGTTTTTAAACTTGGGAAAGGTAGAGATCATGTTTGAAATTTCAGAAGCATTTACATTCTCTTTAATATTGATATTAAAATTCTTCTTTGAGCCTCTATCGGAATCAGAACCTTTGGTATCACTATAAAAATTATTTGACAACGGAGAAAGGTTAAGTTTTTCCGTTGCGCAGGAAGATGTTAATATGATAAGTACTCCAAGAAAAATTAGTCGTTTCATTTCTGTTGCCCTTTTTGATAAAGGATTGGGTTAAGACTTTCATCGTTATACATTTTCATTTGTTTGTATACCTTCATCTTAACGTTACCGTTTTCAATATCAGCTAGCAACTGATCTATAGAAGTTGACAGATCCTCTTTCTGAGTAAGCAGAACATCCAGTTTAGCCTGGCAGTTGTTTCTGTGTTCTTCAGAAGCAGATTCTCTATTAGCCTCTAACGACATATGATAAACCTTTAATGCAAGAATTGATAACCTGTCTACTGCCCAAGCGGGAGTTTCCGTATTTATTTTTGCTTCAGGTTTAGGAGTTATATTTTCAAACTTATTAAGGAACCAGCCGTCAATATATTCTACCAGATCAGTTCTTTTCTGATTGGAGGCGTCTATTGTTCTCTTGAGTTGAAGAGCTTCAGCCGGATCAATATTTTCATCTCTAATTATATCTTCCAGATGCCATTGAACGGTATCAATCCAGTTCTTTGCATACAAAATCCGTTCCAAACTATTTTTTTCGAACGGGTTATTAATTAGAGTGTTAACGTCATCAGACACGTGATAGTCTTCAATAGCTTGATTGAAGACTTTCCATGCAGTCTCAGTAAATTTCATTAATTCTAAGGAATTTTAGTTACTTGAAGAATTATTATTGTTATCAGAAGATTTTTTTCAGCATCTGGCTTATCTTCTTCTTTTACCGCATCTTTAAATTCTTTTATTCCTGAACCTACTCCTCTCATTAATTCCGGAATTTTCTTTCCTCCAAAAAGTAATACTAAAAGTATTGCTACGATAAGGATGTGTTGCCAAGATAAGGCAAGTATAGTTAGTGTATTCATCTCTTAAAATTTTTGCAAAGTTACACTTTTTTTAATATGAAATCCAACCTAATGGATCAACTGGTGTACTTCCATTCCATACTTGGAAATCAAGCGTATAAGCGCCGTCAAAATCCTGAGCTATTGTACCTATCGGAGTTCCGGATGAAACCTGCTGTCCTTTGGAAACATTCGCATTGGATAAGTTGGAATAGATAGTAAAATATCCTCCGTGTTTAATAATAACGGTTTTTGTACCGTCACTGCTGGCTACTACCGAAGATACAGTTCCCGGGTATACCGATTTGGCACGTGTACCTGAAGGAACGGAAATTTTAATACCGGTATTGTCTTCAGATATGTTTTTGAAAACCGGATGTTGCTGTCTTCCGAAACGGTGCGTAATTTGTCCGGCTCTGTCTGCAGGATACCCCAGTCTTCCTCTGTTATCTGCAAAGCTGTTTCCAGTAGCGGTGGAAACTCCGTAGCTAGTCATAGCTTTTGATTCAGCTGCTTTTTTATCTTCTTCTTTTCTCTTGGCAAGCGCTGCTTCTGCGGCTCTTGCAGCAGCTAATTTATCTGCAGCGTCTTTAGCTCTTGCATTGGCTTCGTCTGATGCCTTTTTAGCAGCTACTCTTCTGGCTTCATCTCTTGCGTTAGCTTCAGCTTTCGCGGCATCTTCATTACGTTTTCTTTCTTCTTCAGCTCTTCTGGCTGCCAGTTCAGCTGCTTTTTTAGCTTCAGCTTCAGCGAGTCTTCTTTCTCTTTCTAAGGCTTCTGCTCTTGCTTTGGCTTCTGCTTCAATTCTTGCTTTTTCTCTTTCAGCAGCCAGTTTTGCTAAACGAATTTTTTCTGCTTCCGCCTTTTTTCTGGCTTCTTCCTCTGCTTTGGCAATTCTGATTTCCTCAGCAATGATGGCTCTGATCTGTCCTTCCAACGCTTTAGACTGAACTTGTTTTTGTTTAAGTTCAGCGGTTAGTTTAGATTCATTTTTCTTAAAGTCAGCTACCAGTTGTTCTTTTTGAGATCTTTCAGCATTAATTGTAGCTAGATCCTTCTGTTGGTTTACCAGAAGGTTTGCTTTTGCTTTTACAGAGTTTTGTTTTTGTGCGATTGTTTTCTTGATCAGATTGGCAGCATCGGTAATTTCAGCCGCTTTTTTATCCTGATAATCTGAATATTGTTTCAGATACTGTACTCTACGGATAGCTTCTCCCAAGTTTTTGGCAGAAAGAATAAAAGTTACTTTGTTCTGTACTCCTTTATTTTTATAAGCATTCACCAAAACCTCAGCATAGTTTTTTCTCAAAACAGCCAGTTCTTTATTCTGACGGTTGATTTCCAGCTGACGTAAATAGATGTCATCCTCAATGAATCTTTTTTCTTTCTGCGTATTATTATAAACCTTTTCTCTTAAAACCAATTTTTGGTTGACACTGGAAAGGTAAGCTACAGAAAGTTTGGATTCACTTCTGGTTTTGGCTAAATCGGTATTTATTTGTGCAATTTGTTTTTTAAGTTCGGCATTCTGCTTCTGCAGCTGTTCTTTGGTCTGCTGTCCCTGGTGCAGTCCGAACATCAAAACACCTATTAAAAAGCTAAATTTTTTAATCATTTAATCTCAATTTTCTTATAACTGGATGGTACAGAATAAGGTGTTTCCATCCTCGAAAAGTCAAATTTCGTATTTTCCATTAAAATTTGACTAGATTTTGAGCCTTTTATAATTATTTTAACATTTTTTGGAAGGCGGATTCCTTCGTATTCATTCCAGTCACTGTAAGAAATATCAAGCTCATCTGAAGATAAAATATCTTTTAAGTTGACACTTAACAGGTCATAATTGGTATCATATTGAAGAGCAATTTTATATTCCCTGTTCTTTTCATCTGTTACAATTTTCTGGTTGATGCTGGATTCCATTTTGAAGCCTTGTGCATTTTGGGTCAGATTAAATTGTCTGTCGTTGATTTTTACAAATGTTCTTCCTAATAAAATTTTCTCCAAAGATTTATAATCAATGAAGTTGACATTCAGTAGATTATTCAGATAATCAAAATCGGAATCTATATAGGTCTTATTGATTTTATCCTGTCCTTTGATCCCTTCAGGAGTGGCAATACCTCTTGCAGCATTGATGAACAAAGCCCTGAGATTCATCCAGACCTTTGTATCATTTTCAATATAGATGGTAGCATCCAGGGTAGGTACATAACTTCCCGTTTCTACCCGTACTTTGCTGTCGATTTTGATTTGCTCAAATTTTGGAGGAACTAATACATGTTCATAGAATGTGAGTTTATCTTTCACAGGTTCATTCACATCTTTTGGATTTCCATTGTCTTTTGTAGTATTAATGCTATCCCGTGTATGATTCGTATCATTTTGAGCTGTGGTACGGGTCTTACAGGATGATAAGGCAAGAAGTAATAAAAGAAACGGGATCCAATTTTTCATGTATTTATCTTTAATTAAAAAATACGGTGCAATATTAACGCCAAACCACACAAAATCTTTTGTGTGGCCTGATGATATCTTGTTTAAGTTAAATAATTTCTATTCTTATTTAGAAAGAAAATCCAAAACGGAGTAGTCTCCTAAGGAAATTTCTCTGGCAACTCCGAAATATTGTGCAGAATTACCAATCATAGAGTTAGAAAGGTTTCCATGATTAATTCTGGTGTTTTCCTGAATCAAAGAGTTCTCAATGTTTGAATTTACAACCGTGGTATTGTTTCCTAATGAAACTCCAGGACCTACTTTTGAATTGGAAATTTTCACATTCTCACCAATAAAGCATGGCTGAATGATCAGTGAGTTTTCAATCACAGCAGAAGCTGGATAATGCTTCATTTCTTCTTTTTCGTATTCAAGGATTTTGCTGTTGGTTTCTACTGTAGCATTTTTATTACCGCAGTCCATCCAATCATTTACTTTTCCTAGTGTAAACTTGGCTCCTTTAGCTCTAAGGTTTTCCAAAGCAGTTGTCAATTGGTATTCGCCACCATTTTTAATATCATTATCCATGATATAGTTGATTTCTTCCATTAGCTTTTCAGCACTGTTGAAGTAATAAATCCCAATGATCGCAAGATCTGAAACAAAAGTTTTAGGTTTTTCTACAAAGTCTGTGATGAAACCGTAGTTATCTAATTTTACCACTCCAAAAGCAGATGGATCTTCTACGCTTTTCACCCAGATGACACCATCTGAGTTTTTATCTAATTGGAAATCTGCACGGAAAAGAGTATCTGCAAAAGCAATCACAACATCTCCCTGCATAGACTGCTCAGCACATTTGATAGCGTGAGCGGTTCCAAGAGGATCATTCTGATAATAAATACTTCCTTTTGCTCCCAGTTTTTCAGCAATCTGAATAAGAGATTTTTCAATCTCAGGACCAAAATCTCCGATGATAAAAGCTACTTCTTCAATGTTTTCTCCTGCAACTTTAGCAATATCTTCCACCAATCTCTGTACGATAGGTTTTCCTGCAATAGGAATAAGAGGTTTTGGAACTGTTAATGTATGAGGACGTAATCTGGAACCACGTCCAGCCATAGGAACAATAATTTTCATAAATTATATAAAAGATGTTTTTATTAGTTGTTTTTTATATTAAGGTTAAAGATAATAATTAAAACTGTTGTTAGGTTATGATTTATATCTTTTAAATATTTGTTTAAATTGACGATAGGTTTTGTTTATTATCAAAATAAAGACCAAAGTTTAATTCTTTCTGATTCTCGATAAGATCAAATCCTTTTCAGAATAAATCAAAATTCCGGTGAAGGCCAAAAATAGTAAATTACTTGTTATAATGTTATAATCTAGATATTTTACTATAACGAAGCTGAAGACTCCCAGAAGGATCAGGAAGAAAGACATTTTCTTCATTCTGTAAGGAATGGGATAATATTTCTGTCCCAGCATATAAGACACAATCATCATAATAATATAGGCTCCGAATGTTGCCCATGCAGAACCAATCATGCTCTTGTAATAGGTTAGTGCTAAAAGGTTAAGTCCAATATTGATTCCTGCTCCAAGCCATGAAATGATAGTTCCCACACCCGTTCTGTCTGTTACTTTGTACCAGGTTGAAAAGTTATAATAGATCCCGAAACAAAGATTGGCAATAACAATGATCGGGATAATGTCTATAGCAATCCAATAAGATTTGTTCGGAATAAAGACAGCTTTCAGCCATGAAATGTTGGCAATAATTCCTAAAGCTACAGCACAAGCGAAAAATGCAAAGTATTCTGCAACTTTAGCGTAGGTTTTCTTGGCATCGCCTTTATCCATTTGTTTAAAAAAGAAAGGTTCAATACCCATTCTGTATGCTGTTACAAATAATGTCATCAGTACAGCCAGTTTATAGCATCCGCCATAAGCTCCTGCCTGTTCGTCTGAAATATAGTTTCTCTGGATGGATTTATCAAAGTTTTCATTCACCATAAAAGCCAGACCTGCCAGCATCAGCGGGAAAGAGTATTTGATCATACGTTTAAACAAAGAAGTCACAAACTGAAACCTTACTTTTAAAATAATAGGTAATAATAATAAAACTCCTAGAGCACTTCCTGCCAGATTACTGAAGAACGGATAATCTACATTCTGATCCAAACCAATACTTCTTGATATACTTTCCGGGATCCAGAAGAATAGAGCGGCTGTAAAACGGCCTGAAATATAGCCTGAACAACTCTTACCGCAGAATATTTGATAGGTTTATTATGAAAACGCAGCCATGCAAAAGGGATTACCAGTAAATTGTCGAAAAAGGCAATCAGAGCAAACCACCTGATGTATTCCGGGTTATCATGATAACCTAAATAATCTGCAATGGGCTGATTGAGTAAATAGCATAAAGCAAGAAAAACTGTGGACGTAGAAAACAGAAACCAGAATGAAGTATTGAAGGTTCTTTTCTCATTACCATCTTCGGCGGAAAATCGGAAATATGCCGTTTCAAAACCAAAAGAAAGAATGATATTCACAAATGAAATCCATGCGTAAAGCTGTGTGAAAATAGCAAAACCTTCATTGGGAATCTTATAGATCAAAAGTGGATTCAGTATAAATAATATAATTCTGGGTGCTATTGCCCCCGCTCCATAGATGATTGTCTGCCCTAATAGTTTTTTGTACAAAGTCGAAATTTTTTACAAATGTAAAACTTTAAGTATTCGTTTGGTGATTTTGGAGCTAATTAAAACTTAAAATCTTAATTTTGTGTGGAAATAAATTGAAATGAAAGTTCTTATAAAAAATGTAAATATCGTCAACGAAGGAAAAGTTGTTGAAAGCGATATCCTGATAGAAAATGATTTAATATCTAAAATAACCACTGGTATTTCTGAAGAGGCAGATCAGATTATTGACGGTTCAGGAAAGTATCTTCTTCCAGGAGTAATTGATGATCAGGTGCACTTCCGTGATCCTGGACTTACCCATAAAGGAGATATTGAAAGCGAGTCAAGAGCTGCTATCGCTGGGGGGATTACCAGTTTTATTGATCAGCCTAATACCGTTCCCAATGCTGTTACCCAGGAGTTATTAGCAGATAAATATGAGATTGCTTCCCAAAAAGCGTATGCCAACTACGGCTTTATGATGGGAGGAACCAATGATAATCTGGAGGAAGTTTTAAAAACAAATCCAAGAAATGTTCCGGGAATTAAATTATTCTTAGGCTCATCTACAGGAAACATGCTGGTAGACAATCCGGAAACGCTGGAAAATATTTTCAGCAATACTAAAATGCTGATCGCTGTTCACTGTGAAGATGAGGCAACCATCAGAGCCAATACTCAAAAATATGTGGATGAATACGGAGATGATATTCCTGTAAAATTCCATCACTTGATCAGAAGCGAAGAAGCATGTTATAAATCTTCGTCCAAAGCCATTGAACTTGCTAAGAAGACTGGGGCGAGACTTCACGTTTTCCACCTTTCCACAGCAAAAGAAATGGAACTTTTCAGAAATGACATTCCACTACAAGATAAAATGATCACTGCTGAGGTATGTGTTCATCACCTTACTTTTACCAATGAAGATTATGAAACAAGAGGAAATCTTATTAAATGGAACCCTGCTGTAAAAACCCAAAAGGATAAAGATGCCCTTTGGGAAGCTTTGCTGGATGACAGAATTGATGTGATTGCCACGGATCATGCGCCACATACTGCAGAAGAAAAGAATAATGTGTATACAAAATGCCCTTCAGGAGCACCTTTGGTACAGCATTCACTGGTGGTGATGCTTGAAAA
Organism: Chryseobacterium sp. CH21; assembly: GCF_004119445.1. Classification (GTDB taxonomy): domain Bacteria; phylum Bacteroidota; class Bacteroidia; order Flavobacteriales; family Weeksellaceae; genus Chryseobacterium. Next base: position 8,256 of record NZ_QICI01000100.1, read on the forward strand.
CTATAAAAACGGTAAAATATCTCTTGAGAAAATCGTTGAAAAGATGTGTCATAATCCGGCAATCCTTTTCAAAGTTGAAAAAAGAGGGTATGTAAGAGAAGGATATAAAGCAGATTTGGTTTTAGTAGATCTTAATGAAGATTGGACGGTTGCCAAAGATAATTTACTGTACAAATGTGGCTGGAGTCCATTAGAAGGAATGAATTTCCACTCTAAAGTTACCCATACTTTTGTTAATGGACATTTGGTGTATGACAATGGAAAAATTGCAGAGGAGAAATTTGGTGAGAGATTGCTTTTTGAGCCTAGAGATTAATAAGATATTATTAGGATAAATCAATATGAGCGGGCTTTAGCCTAGTCATGGTCGGAAGATTTTTTCTTCCGACTTTTTGTTTTTAGATATTCAATATTATTATTTTAATTAATTGATTATCAGCCATTTAATTTGTTTTATTATTTCATTTTTTGTATCTTTATTGCTGATAATCAATTGTTTATGTCAGTTTTTAAAGATCACAAAATATCACTTAAAGATGTTTTAGAATTTATTCCCGAAGCACTTTTAAG
>NZ_QICI01000010.1 GCF_004119445.1 Chryseobacterium sp. CH21
CATATGTCAGCAATGGCAAGTATAAGATCAGATAAGGAATTAAAAACTTATTTCCTAAGAAAAGTAAGTGAAGGAAAAAATAAAATGAGTGTCCTGAATGCGGTAAGAAATAAATTAGTACACAGAATAATGGCTGTCATCAATAGAAAACAGCCATTTTTACAAAAAGAAGAATTTGTGTCAATAAAAAATTCAAATTTCTCTTGTGTATTAACATAGAAATCTTTGCGTATTCCAACATTTATAAAATAATACAATAAACCTGATAGAATATCAACCATTAAGATGAGTTAAATTTTTAAGAATATTAAGTTAGACTTTGCACCACAAATTCTACTTAAAAGTCAGAAGGATTTTCTTCATTTAGCTTAATAGTTTAAAATCCTTAATGGTTTCAATGTAAAAATCTGACAAAATGATTTTTAACAAAAGACATACTTATATTTCTATTTTCTTCGTAGGGACGATGGCATTCGGGCAGGTAAACAGACCGAATGCTTCTCCTTACACCAATGAAGGAACTTTTGAAAAATTAAAGAAAAAACATCCTTTCATTACCCCTATTGATCGTCCGGTTCCTCCAAATATCAGAATCGACAGAGATATTGAATACAAAAATATCAACGGTACATCATTAAAAGCCGATGTATACTACCCTGTTGATACTTCAAAAAAGTGTGCAGGAATCGCAATGGTTCATGGTGGCGGATGGATTTCCGGCAACAAAGACAATGAGAAATATATGGCTATGGAATTAGCTTCAAAAGGATTTGTTGTGATCGCTGTTGGCTACCGTCTTGCAGATACCGCAAAATACCCTGCCGGAATTGAAGACATAGAAACTGCCATTCATTGGATACGGACCCATCACAAAAAATATTCTTTAGATAAAAAGAAAATGGTCGTTTTGGGTGAATCTGCCGGAGCTCAGATGGCAACACTGGTTGGTGTAAAAAAGAAAAATAATATAAAGGCGATCATCAATATTGATGGAATTGTTTCTTTTATTCACCCTGAAACCGAGGAAAGTACTTACGCTTCCTATTGGCTGGATGGAGACCGGAATAGTAATCTAAAAAACTGGACAGAAGCTTCACCGCTGGAATTTGTGGATAAGAATACACCACCTACCCTTTTTATCAATAGTTCCCAACCCAGGTTTCATGCCGGAAGAGATGATATGATGAAGAAATTAAAGGCCTACAATATTCCTACTGAATTTTATGAAATTAAAGATTCACCACATTCATTCTGGTCTGCAGAACCATGGTTTACTGAAACATTGAACTATACTGTTGATTTTTTAAATAAAGTTTTGAAATAATTTTTAAACGGATCTTATGAAAAAATTATTTGTAATACTATTGCTGGCAGTTGCTCAATCTGTTTGGGCGCAAAGCAAACCTTATATCACTCTTACAGTGGCTCAGGATGGAAATGGAGATTTTACCACCATTCAAAAAGCTATCAATTCTGTAAGAGATCTTGGGCCGGCAGAAGCTTTAATCAAAATCAAAACAGGAATCTATCATGAGAAAGTGATTATTCCCTCTTCAAAGCATAAAATCACGCTGGAAGGGGAAAATAAAAGCAATACGATAATTACCAACAATGATTTCTCAGGAAAAACAGATTCTTTCAATGAAAAGATGACGACGTTCAATTCCTATACTCTTCTGATAATGGGCGATGATATCAAAATCAGCAATCTGACCATTCAAAACAGCTCATGCAACGAAGGCCAGGCGGTTTCTCTTCATGTAGAAGGAGATCGTTTTGTGAGTAAGAATTCTGATATCCTTGGCTGTCAGGACACTCTTTATTCCGCTTCCAACCATAGCAGACAGTATTTTGAAAACTGTTATATAGAAGGAACTACCGATTTTATTTTCGGACAGGCCACTGCTGTTTTTAAAAACTGTACAATTAAAAGCCTGGCCGATTCTTACATCACTGCAGCCGCAACGGAAATCGATAGAAAGTACGGATTTGTTTTTTTTGATTGCAAGCTTATTACTAAAGATGAGGTTACTAAAGTGTATCTCGGAAGACCATGGAGACCTTATGCCAAAACGGTTTTCATCAATACAGAAATGGGAAAACACATTCTTCCTGAAGGCTGGAATCCGTGGAAAGGAGACAAAATGTTTCCTGATAAAGAAAAAACCGCTTACTACGCAGAATCCGGAAGCAAAGGCGAAGGAGGAAATCCTTCAAAACGGGTTAGCTGGTCACATCAACTAACCAAAAAAGAACTTAAAAATTACACCTTAGAAAAAATCTTTGACGGCTGGAACCCCTAATTAAATAATTGTTGGATAATCGCAAAGACGCAAGGTTTTGTAAGCATCATACTCTTTTAAGACGCAAGAAAATCTGAGATTTTCAGCAAGGTATGTTGCTACCAATTTTATCGGAGATAAAATCCTTGCGCCTTATAGCATAAACTTTGAAAAAAACTTGTGCCTTTGCGCTTCCCCAACCTTTTTGCTCAACAATGTGAATCTTCGATTTCAAGACAAAAGAATTATAATAAGCAAAATAAAAATGAATAAAAAACTTACCCTTCTCATCATCTTCTTTTCCATCATCACTTATGCGCAGCAACCCACATTATTTCTCATTGGTGATTCTACCATGGCCAATAAAGAAAATCCGGATAAAAACCCAGAGCATGGCTGGGGACAGATGCTTTCCTCTCTTTTAACAACAGGAATATCCCTTCAGAATCATGCAACCAACGGAAGAAGCTCCAAAAGTTTCAGAACGGAAGGCAGATGGAATAAAGTTTTGAATCAACTTACAAAAGGAGATTTTGTGATCATTCAATTTGGGCATAATGATCAGAAAGTAAATGACTCCACACGTTTTACCAATCCATACACCCAGTACAGAGCCAATCTTGAAAGATATGTGAGCGAAGCAAGGTCTAAAGGTGCTATTCCTATTCTTATGACATCTATTGTAAGAAGAAATTTTAACGAAAATGGTGTTTTAGTGGATACTCATAAAGAATATCCTCTGGTGGTAAGAATGGTAGCCAATGATCTTAAAGTACCTTTTATTGACCTACAGCTTTTATCAGAACAGCTTGAAATTTCTTACGGACCGGAAAACTCAAAGAAACTGCATCTGCATTATAAAAAAGGAGACGAACCTTATTATCCGGAAGGAAAAGATGATGATACCCATTTGTCAAAGCTTGGGGCAGAATCTATTGCAAAAATAGCTGCAACTTCTTTGAAAGATCTCAAAACAGGTCTGGAGAAATATATTAAATAACCCTGATAATAGATATTATACAACATTTTAAGTAAAAAATAGAAAAATGGATTTCAAAAAAGAACCTTTCTTCAATGGAAATTCTGCATGGGAAGATGTAGGAAATGGTATTTCCAGACAGTTTGTGGGATATAATTCTCAGGTGATGATGATTATTGTAAAGTTTGAGAAAGATGCTGTAGGAACTTTGCATCAGCATTTTCATTCTCAGATTACGTATGTTGCTTCAGGAAAATTTGAAGTTACCGTAGATGATGAAACAAAAATTTTACAGGAAGGAGATGGATTTTTGCACAGCCCAATATTTTTCATGGGGTAAAGTGTCTTGAAGAGGGAAAACTCATTGATTCATTCACACCTTTTCGGGAGGATTTTATTATTTAATTAAAAGAATGTTGGAAAAACGCAAAGGCCTAGGTTTTTTTTGAAATACCATCCGTTTTTAAGGCGCAAAGATTTTATCTCCGATAAAATTGAACACTGCTTATTTTTGATCTCTCATAGCTAAAGCATCGAAAAAATAAAATAACCTGCACTTTTATTGATTCATTTAACAGAATATATTTTATTTTTAAACAAAACATAAAATACAACCGATTGATCAAATTAAATAATTAACATTATAATTATATAAATATTAATATAGTAAAATATAAAATAATTTAATATTAATAATATAATTTTACACCAGAACAAATCACAAAATATAAACTATGAAAACAACGTTCAAGGCGGCCTTATTTACAGCCGCTCTAAGCTCTGCTTTTGCCTTAACCGGATGTGGTCAGGAAGAAATCAACAATGATCTGGCGCAAAGCGAACTCAACATTAAAAACTCTTTATCACAAAAGATTGTCCCTCTGGCCAATTGCGTAGCACCGGGATGGGCTTCTCAAAACGGAGGAACTACCGGTGGCGGAACAGCAGCAGAAACAACAGTCTCTACTTATGCACAGTTAAAAGCAGCCATAGAAAATACCGCTGTAAAAGTGATCAAAGTAACGGGAACCATCACTATCACTACCCGCTTATCCCTACAGGACCAGACAGGAAAAACAATTTACGGAACTACCGGAGCCAAACTGGTTTCTACCAATCAGACTAAAGATGGATCAGGAATTATCAATATTAAAAGATGTAACAATATTATTATCCGAAACCTGATTTTTGAAGGTCCGGGAGCTTATGACACCGATGGTTGGGATAATGCCATTCTGGATGACTGCCGAAATGTATGGATAGATCATTGTGAATTCAGAGATGGTGTTGACGGAAATTTCGATATCAAAAATAAGTCTGATTATATTACGGTTTCCTATACAAAATTCCATTATCTGAAAGCCCCAAAACCAGGAGGTTCAGGAGGAACGGATGACCACAGATTCTCCAACCTTATCGGATCCAGCGACGGTGCAACTGCTGATGCAGGAAAACTGAATGTAACTTTTGTAAGATGCTGGTGGGCGCCGGGATGCAGAGAGCGTATGCCGAGAGTACGATTCGGTAAAATTCATATCCTGAACAGTTATTTCAACAGTTCTGTAAGCAATAAATGTATTGCTGCAGGAGTACAGGCTAATATTCTGGTAGAAAGAAATGTTTTTGAAAATGTGAAAGAACCTATCAACCTAATGAGTGGATTTACAGCGGTAACCCAATCCGGAAGCAGTTTTATCAATGTTACCGGAAATACAGCAGGAAGCGGAACAGCATTCACTCCGCCATACAGTATCACAAAACTTAACGTGGCAGATGTAAAGGCAGATGTAACAGCTAATGCGGGAGCTACTTTAGGCGGAAATGTTTGTGATCAGTTTTAAAAGAAGGCTTTAATAGCAGCAATCATAAAAGGAAGAGGGTGTCTCAGAAATGGGACACTCTTTTTTATTGTAAAAAAAGCGGGTAAAACCCGCTGTTACTGAATACCAATTATTCATTTAGTTTATTTTTCTCCAGCCATTTGGGGTATTCTTTTGCTAAAAGCTTTTCTGCAAAATCGCCAAACCAGCTGTATCCATTCCTTCTTTCTTCTGAAACTTCGTTGTAATTGTATTTTACACTTCCATCACGGTCTCCAAACAAAGGTTTATTGGTATGAATATCATAAAATCTTGCCCAGATCACAGAGTTTTTATCTTCAGCCAATACTCTTACTGCTTTTCCATTCTGTTTAGTAACATTATAACTATACCCTTCTATTTTATTCTGTTTGAACCATTCTATGGCAGCTTTGATTGATTTTTCAATCTCAGAAGTTACCGTTTGCATCATTAAAAATCTTACGATTCCTACAGATTCTCCTGTGGCTAATGAAATGGGCTCAAAAGCTCTTGCCTTATCCGGCTGCAACGTAATTTCATTATACTGATCTGCCCAAATGGAAGGAACCTCTTTCTGCAGAACCTGAGTTTTTAAAATACATCCAATTCCTTTTTGTACGGCAGTTTTCGATTTTTCCTTTAATGATAAAGAAACTACATCAAAATTATTCTTTCCTTCCGCAGTATTATAAAGAACTGTCAAGGCATTGATCATCGCATTATCATTATACGTCACCTGCTTTCTGTAGAGCCCTGAATTAGGGTAATACTGAGGAAAGCCTCCATTCTCATACTGCATCAGAATGAGATAACTGATTCCTTTTTCCGCTGCTTTTAAATAATCCGGGTTTTTAGTTATTGAATACGCTTTAATCAATGCATTAATTTCCCTTGAGGTTGCATTATTATCAATAGTAGCATGATCATCCCCTGTTGATTTTATCTTTTTTAAAAGAGTTTTGTCGATGGACAGATTATAATTAACCACCGATTTATCCTGAAGCTGTTTTCCCCAGCCTCCATTCGGAAGCTGATAGATCAACATTTTTTCCGCCAATGTATCTTTCACTTGGGCAGAACAGTTAACCGCCAATATCCCTAATGCAAATGTGTATATTTTTAGATTCATTTTTTAATATTTAAAATTAAACTGAGCATTTCACTCTAAAACACTCCCCTTACAACTCTCTCACTTAATAACTTTCACCACCAATGGTTTTGCAATAATTTCCGACTGTTTCTGAAGCAAATTCTCCCAATCCTCCTTTGTTTGAATCTGTCCGCTTTTCTGCCAAGCAAATCCGGCATAATAGGTAAGGACTTTTGAAGGCCTGGTCACAACATATAGATTACTTTCATCAGGAATCTCAGAGATGAATGCAAATGATTTTTCAACAATCCGTGGATCTACCACAATTCCTTCTCCTACAAATGCATCATCTATTTTCTCCCAGTGAAGGTAATATCCGTTTTTGTTATCCAGCTGAGTTTTTCCTTCATTTTTATGCAAAGTAATTCCGACAGTAAAATTCGGAACGGGCTTTTCTGTTTCAAAAGTGGATTCAAATTTTGAGAAGTTGGAACCCAGATCTAAAGAAATCCTTTTTGTTTCTTTCACTCCGTATTCACTCCATGGCTGGTAAGTAAGTTCAAAAACAGTTCTTAAAGGACCTTCGGCAATGGTTCTGGATGTTATAAAGTTTTGTGATGTCTGGAGTTTTTCATTTTTCCATATTCCGATTCCGCCCGTTCCACGGCTGTTTCCAACGTGATAGGGATCATAGCCCTCGCCTCTTGTATCTTTATGATAATACATTGGATCTGTAAGATATCCTTTGTACCATTTATTGATAACAGGCTGATCTGTTCTTTTCAGCCATATATCCACACCACTGGAAAGAGTGCTGCTTTTTATTCCCTGTATAGCTTCCTGCTGGCCTTTCGGGCCATATACTCTAAAGGCAATTTTATCATTTTCCCATGCATAATCATCTACTCTTTCCGGAACGAGCCTGGAATAAGTAGAAACCCTGCTTACCTTAATCTGAGCTTTTCTTTCTGCTGCAATAGTGTAAGTATTTGTTTTTCCTGCTTCAATATTCACCTGAAAAAGCAATTCTTCACTTTTTCCATCTCCATCATCATCAATCCACTGAATGGGAATCCAGTTTCCTTTGGCATCTTTTATTCTAAGGTCTTTTTCAGTATGCTTACTTAAAAATGATTTCAACAAAGTGTTTGGGACAGCCACCACTTCATTTCTGGCAAAATCTAAAGGATTTGTAACCTGGACGATACTTTGAGCCGCTAAAAACCCGGAAGCAATGCAACCGATTGCACAATTTAAGCCCTGGAAGGCAGTTCTTGATATCAACATAAATTTAATCAATTAGTTAATCGATCAAAAATATAAATAATTTGCTAATATTTCACAGAAGTCAGTTTAAATTTTTAAGATTAAATCCATAAGAACAATCGTACTCCATAAAGTAAATTTTAATCTGTTGATTTCAGGTAAAAACTAAAAAAATCCACTACTTTTTATTCATAACTCAATTTTTATAAAATTAAATTGTACATTTGTTTTTCTATTTATTATGCAAAAATTTCTCAGAGTCTTTTTTGTTTTTTCTTTACTTCTGATATTTGTTTCGAATGTCAGCGGGGTAACAACATGTCTTGATCATGCCAAGCACACCAAAAGTAAAGTGATGTATAAAAAAGGATCAAAAGAAGAGAAAATTCCTACCTTTTCACAGGACGACGAATGCCAGTGTGTACTTCATATGCATATGAACAACATACTTGTTCCCGAACCTTTGAATTTGGATTTTGCCATTAATATTACCAATGACAACGAAATGCCACAACCGAAAGCCATTTCGTATCGTTGTCTCCTTGACTTCTTCAGTTCAAGGGCTCCCCCAGCTTCATTTTTCGCGGTAGCTTAATCTTTGCTGCCCTATTATTTCATTTACAGATTTTTTAGTCTGTACTGTGATTCCGTGGATACCTGTGTCTTCACACTAGTAAGGATATCCTTTTATTAATGGGCTTATTAACTGCCCGTACATTCCTATTCATGATTACCAATAATTTTAATTATTCGGGAATAATTCATTGTATTTCCCCAAATCCTGTGAAACTTTTCAGTATAAGTTTCATCACTGCATCATCATTTCTGTATGCTCAGTCAAGTTCTGAAGATTCATTATCTACAGTGGTTCAGACCGTTGAAGTCATCGGAAGAAAATCTAAAGATTATACTTCCGATTACTCTTTTGCTGCCACCAAGATTGCCATGAAGAATAAAGATCTGCCTTTAACGCTTAATACCATTACCAAAGAACTCATCACCGACCGTCAGGCTTTCCAGCTGGGAGATGTGATGAAAAATATAAACGGAGTCTCCCCTTCCAGCTATTATAACCAATACAATATCCGTGGGATCAGTCAAAATGAAGAAGGACAGATCATCAATGGAATGCGGACCAGACAATATTATTTTTTACAGCCGATGACTTCCAATATAGAACGTGTAGAAGTTTTCAAAGGCCCTGCAAGTATTACCATGTCCAGCGTAGATCCCGGAGGAACAATCAATATGGTCACCAAAAAACCATTGTCAAATCCTCGTCATGAGATCAGTTTATCGGGAGGTAGTTTTGAAACCTACCGTGTCACCACAGATCTTACAGGCCCTTTAAATAAGAGCAAAACTTTATTATATCGTTTTAACGGAACGTATCAGAATGCCTGGTCATTCAGGGATCATGTTAAAAACAGCGGGATTCTGATCTCACCTTCTATCACTTTTATTCCGAATGAAAAAACATCCGTGAATGTGGAAATGATTTTCAATGACCTTTATGGAAATCTGGACAGAGGACAGCCTATTTTCGGAGCTGTGGCCGGGAAAACAGATTTATACAGCACTCCAAGAACGCTGAATCTGGGAGCTCCTGATGATTTTTTAAAACCAGAGAACTCATATTAATGGGAACGATTGCCCATCATTTTAACTCATCTATCAGTTTTAATGCTTCTTATATGAAGCAATACTGGAGAGAAAACCTGCAGGAGCACAGAACAACCAATTCTTTTGTCCCTGATATGGATAACAAACCAGTTTCGAGTCTTGCCATGATGCAGTTTGTGCAGAGAAAACAGAACTGGGCAACCGACAATATTAATGCTTATTTTAATTTTAAATTCAAAACAGGTTCTGTTCAGCATCAGGCTTTGATAGGCTATGACAATCAGATCTGGGAAAAACGCAAAGGCGGACAACAGAATGCAGCAAGAGGTTTTCTGCTCAAGAATGGGACTATAGCTTCTTCTTACAATCCGGCAAAAGCTTCAGATTATCAGACTACCAATTATAATGGGACAGTTATTCCTCTGCCCAATGTAACGCCATTTGACCTGAATCCCGGAGCTGCAAGTTATCAGGGTGCAGATTTTAATACCCTTAATGTGATCACCCCCTTACCTTCTGCCCTTACCACCACTCATGCTGCTTATATTCAGCATCTTTTCACGTGGAAAAAATTCAAAATATTATCGGGGCTCCGTCAGGAATGGTTTCAGGATATCACCAACTTCAAAGAATCCAATGAGTCTTCTTTTAAAAATAACAAACTTCTTTACAGGTTGGGTATTACCTACAGCGTGACAGATAACATCAATCTGTACGGAACTTATTTAACCGGATATCAGCCTCAATCCAATACGGTAACCTTAATGCCAAATACCTCCAGTCTTACAGGGTCTGCAGCCAGATTTAAACCTTTGACTTCCGATCTCAAAGAATTAGGAATCAAAGCTCAGCTTTTTGGTAAAATTTCACTGAACCTTGCAGTGTATGAAATCAACCAGAGAAATATTTTAATCAATGCCAATAATCCTTCAGAACCTGATGAGCTTGTACAGCGCGGTGCAGACCGAAGCCGTGGATTTGAAGCTGAGTTTTCAGGACATATACTTCCTCAATGGCATATTTACGGTGGTTACAGCTATATTGATGCTAAAATACTGGATGATACCAACCACGATCTTGTGGGAAAAAGGAAAGAAAACACTTCTAAAAACTCGGTTAATATCTGGACACGTTACAATTTTTCAAATATAGAATTACTCAAAGACTTTGGAATTGGTTCCGGAATACTTTATCAGAGTTCTAAAGTTCCATGGTTTACCCGAAGTTTTGAACTTCCGTCCTATACGACAATAGATGCAGCCTTATATTACACTCCGGCAAAAACGGTGCAGCTTTCTTTTAATCTGAATAATATCACCAACAAAGTATACTGGATTGGGGCTCAGAACTATTTAAGGCTGTTTCCGGGAACCCCAAGAAATTATTTACTAACTGCTACTTATAAATTTTAAATTATGGCTATTTCAAACTTACAACTGATGGTGAGAAAAACCTGGCAGGATTTGTTTAAAGGAAAACAAAATCTGCTTACCACTATCGCTGTACTCTTATTCTGTATGCTGAGTATTGGTATAGGATATACAAAATATACGGACTCTTTTTCGAAAATAAAAGAATACCGCAAAGAAGTCCGGGAAAGCTGGGAACACAGACCAGATAAGCATCCGCACCGTATGGCTCATTATGGATATCTGGTTTTCAGAATCGGGCATCCATTGAATATTTTTGACAACGGACTGGATGACTATCTGGGAAATGTTATATTCCTGGAAGCCCATAAGCAGAATACCGCTAATCTTTCAGAAGCAGGAAGCTCCGGTACTTTGGTCAGATTCGGGGCATTTAGCAGTGCGTTTATTCTGCAAAGTATTGTTCCGCTAATTATTCTTTTTTTGGGGTTTGGATTAATTGTGCAGGAACGTGAGAATGCCACTTTAAAGATCATCAGTGTGCAGGGAACCTCAGGAAGGGATATTATCTGGGGTAAAATTCTGGGACTCTGGCTCTTTTCTCTATGTTTCCTGATTCCGGTAATTCCTATTGTTTTTATGGCAGCATCCATGTCAGAGACTACCAATCCGGCTGATATTGTATTGCGTTTATCATTGCTGTTACCTGCTTATATGATCTATTACTTTTTTATCTGCACGTTGACCGTAGTGGTTTCTGCGAATAGTAAAAGTACCTCATCTGCGTTGATCAGCCTTATTGGTTTCTGGCTTCTTTTTATTATTGTTTTGCCTAAAGGAATTCAGTTTGCAGCACAGAACTTATATCCTGCACCTTCCCGAATTGCTTTCGAAACTACACTGGAAAAGGATATTTTAAAATCAGGAGACAGCCATAATCCTGATGATCCGCATTTCAAAAAAATCAAAGATTCTTTGCTGGCCAAATATAAAGTGAAAACAACCAATGAACTTCCTTTTAACTATGGCGGGTTTGTTATGAAGGAAGGGGAAAAAATAAGTTCACAGATTTATATCAGACATCAAAAAGAGTTGCAGAATATTTACAACAAACAGCAAAGATTGACAGATTTTTCAGGATTGATCAATCCTGCCATTGCTATTAAAAACTTCTCTATGATTGCTACAGGCACAGATTTCTTCTCTTATAACCAGTTTCAGAAACAGGCAGAAGAATATCGCTATCAGATGGCTCAGCATTTAAATGATTTGCAAATTGAGCAGATCAGCAACATTAAACCGGAAAATGGCGGTCCACCTGCTGTAATTGACAAGCACAATTGGGAAAAGTTCCCGGATTTTAAATACCGGTATATTTCTGTATTGGAAAGTATCAAACAACAGCCAATACCTGCTGCGGCATTGGTTCTTTGGATGGCTGTATGCATTATTGCGATCGAAATAAGTGGAAGAAAACTAAAATTAATTTAAATGAACCGTTATTTATATACTCAATTTTACCGTAACAAAGCATACATCATTGCACTGCTATTTTTATTCATGGCCGGGATTATGGCCATTTATACCGGGAAAAAATTTCTGGACAGGAATGAAGATATCATCTCCAAAAGTGGAGCCTATCAAAAAGAAAGTATAGAAAGAAATACAAAATTTCATAAGGATGATCTGGGGCTGGTGCTTTATTATATTAAATTTAATCTCGTCAACGAAACTCCTAGATTAGCTGCTTTAAATATTGGAATGCGCGATTTAAATCCGTCTATTCAAGGGGTAACCATTCGGAATCTTGAAGAACAGCGCTATAATTCTGATTTTTACAATCCAGCCAATGCTGCTGTTGGAAATTTTGATTTTAGTTTTGTTATTGTTTTCCTTTTTCCATTGGTGATTGTGGCCTTTTGCTATAATCTGATTTCTGAGGAAGAAGAAAGAGGAACCTGGAAACTGCTTTCGGTACAGAGCGGCAATTTGCAAAAGCTCTTGGATCATAAGATGCTCATACGGCTTTTGGCAGTAACAATAGTATACTTTATATTAATTATTATTGCTTCAGTCTGGATAAAAATACCTTTAGACTCCTACTATATTGCTTTTCTCATCAGTGGATGGCTTTATATCCTGTTCTGGTTTGCCCTGTGCAGATGGATTGTTTCTTTCCGTAAATCATCGGCTCAGAATGCTTTAATCCTTTTGATTGTCTGGGTGGGGATTAATTTTATTATCCCCATGAGCAGTAATATTCTGATACAAAAAATCTATCCGGTACATGAATCCCTTAAAGCGGTGATGGAACAAAGGGAAGGCTATCACAACAAATGGGATGAGCCCAAACAACCTACGATGGAAAAGTTTTATAAAGCATATCCTCAGTACAGGAAGTTCACCGTGGAAGAAAATGACGCATTCACCTGGACCTGGTATTATGCCATGCAGCATATGGGAGATCTTGAATCTGCAAAATCTTCAGAACAATACACAGAAAAAATGCAAAAACGGAATCAGGCAGCAGCTTATTTAGGCTATTTCCTTCCGAACCTTCATACTCAGCTTGTAGAAAGCCATCTGGCAAAATCTGATATTCAGAATCATTTGCAGTACGCATTATCACTTAAGAAATTCCATGAGAAAAAGAGATTGTTCTTCTACCCTCTTATTTTCTCAGGAAAGAACGCAGAGTCCATTAACTGGGCACAACAAACTATACAGGTATTCAAATTTTCCTCATCTATTCAATGGGGACAGATACTTCTACCGTACCTCATCTTTATTGCTTTATTCATCATGCTTTCACAATACAAATACAGAAAATTATGTTAAAAACTATTAATCTACATAAAAAATACAACGATTTTACAGCACTTCAGTCTCTGAATCTGGAAGTAAAGAAAGGAGAAATATTTGCCCTTCTCGGCCAAAACGGAGCAGGTAAAAGCACAACGATCAATATTCTCCTTGGGCTCATTAAAGCGACTTCCGGAGATGCATTCATTAATGATATTTCAGTAAAAGAGGAACCTCAAAAGATAAAAAACACCTTGCTTACATTCCTGAGACTGTTCTTTTATATCCTAATCTTACAGGAATAGAGAATCTTGACTTCTTCTCCAAAATTGCAGGATTTGATTATCAGAAAGATGAATTGGCTGCATTACTTAAGCGTACAGGATTGCAGGAAATAGCTCATAATAAAGCATTGGGAGGATATTCTAAAGGGATGCGCCAGAAAGTGGGTATTGCTATTGCACTGGCTAAAGATGCAAAAGTGCTTCTACTTGACGAACCTACCAGTGGATTGGATCCCATTGCTACAGCAGAATTTACAGAAATTGTACGCCAGCTGGGTAAAGAAGGAAGAACAGTTTTAATGGCTACTCATGACATCTTCAATGCGGTAAGTGTAGCCACTAATATCGGAATTATGAAACAGGGGGAGCTTGTACAGAACCTAACTTCCAAAGCGTTTACAGCGCAGGAATTACAGGAGCTGTATCTCAAAACGATTTAATATTCAGTTTACTTTCATATTAAATATCAATTGGTTGATGCCCGGTAACGTTTTTGTTATCGGGCATTTTGCTGATATTTTAATATTTATGCCAATGCTTTTTTGTACTCGGATAAAGCTCTTTCTCGGGCAAACGTATGTTCTACTATTGGTGAGGGATATGCCGGAGTATTCCATTCCGGAAGCCATTTTTTGATATACAGTAAGTCTTTATCAAACTTTTCCATCTGTGTTGTCGGATTAAAAACTCTGAAATAAGGAGCTGCATCACAACCTGAACCTGCTGCCCACTGCCAGTTTCCATTGTTTGCGGACAAATCGTAGTCGTTGAGTTTTAAGGCAAAATAAGCTTCACCCCAACGCCAATCGATCAGCAAATGCTTGCATAGGAAACTCGCTACGATCATTCGCACCCGATTGTGCATATAGCCTGTCTGATTCAGTTCTCTCATTCCGGCATCTACGATTGGATACCCTGTAGTTCCTTCACACCAGTGTTTAAACTCCTCTTCGTTATTCCGCCAATGGATATTGTCATATTGTCTTTTGAAAGATTGATGAACCACCTGTGGAAAATGATATAAGATTTGCATAAAAAATTCACGCCAGATAAGCTCTGAAAGCCATACCGCATTATGTTTCAATGCAAAAGCCACACATTTTCTGATGCTAATAGTTCCGAATCTTAAAGCAATTCCGAGCTGTGTAGTATGCTGTAATGCAGGATAATCCCGAAACTGATCATAGTGATCAATAATGGAAGCTTCAAGAACTGGCTTTTTAAAATCAAAATCCGTTTTTTCGAAACCGATCTCCTTTAAAGTAAGGATGTCAGAATATTCCTGTGGAAAAAGGTTTTTAAAGTCTAATTCGACAGTTTGATAGTGTTCAGGAGTTAATGATTCCCGCCATTTCTTTGCAAAAGGGGTATAAACGGTATAAGGAGAACCATCTTTTTTTATAATCTGGTCTTTATCAAAAATCACCTGATCTTTATAGGCTTTAAAAGGAATATTCTTTTCCTTGAAAAAATAATAGATTTCCTTGTCTCTCTCAATCGCCTGAGGTTCATAATCTCTGTTGCAGAAAACGCCTTCAATAGTATATTCTGCTGATAGCTTTTTGAATATTTCAATGGGCTTACCATAGTAGGTATTGACCTTTGAATGGTATTTTTTTAATGAAATATTCATATCCGTCAAAGCCTGTTGAATGTAATCTACCCTTCTGTCTTGCTTATCTTCAAGCTTATTGAGAATATCGGTATCAAATATAAAAACAGGCATTACCGGAGCATCTGACTGGAGTGCCTGGTAAAGCCCGACATTGTCTTCTACTCTTAAATCCCGTCTGAACCAGAAAAGGGTGATGGTATTTTTCATAATGGTTTAATTCGAATTCCTTGATCATTCCTGCTTTGAAATCCTTTCATAACTACGGATAAATATACAGATTTTAACCTATAAATTATCTTAGCAATTTGTATTATTTGGCTTTATCACTACATTTTGTATGATGATATGAAGTAAAATTTTCCGACCTTTGTACCGATTTTAGCATGAATAAAAACTCACAGCAATGGAAGAATTTGAAGTACCAGTAACCTATAAAGGTAAAGAAGAACTTTTTAATGTAAAACTGGCGGCATTTACCCATGGCTATAAATTCTATGTTGACGTAAATGGCTACGAAGTTGTTTTTGAACGGGATGATTCTGGCAATATGCGGGCACTTATACAGGATATCTCATCAGAATCTAAGGTAGATAAAGGACTCATTGAAGCCATTATGGAAGTATTTAATACTCTTTAGCTAAGCCGATTCCAATCTATAGACTTTAAGGCTTTTTCCTTTATGTCTCTTAAAAAATTTATTAATGTGGCTTTCATCGGCAAAACCAAACTCATCCGCAATTTCATGAACTCTTTTGTCGCTGAAACGCAATCTATGCTCTATCAGCCGGATTTTGTAGGAAGAAATATATTGCTGGATAGACTCATTACATTGTTTACGGAAATAACTTCCAAGATAGGTTGGCGATAAACCAAACTCATTGGCAATGGTTTCTACTTTCAGAAGTTTAGGCTGTCGGATGTTCTCCTGAATATAATCCAGAATCTGAAGAATACGGACATCTGCATTGGAAGAGATATTCTCCGGCTTAATAACTGCTATATTCCTTGCTGCAATAACAATAACAGCATTCACCAGATGGCGGGTAAGGTCTTCATTATACACTGACTCATGCTCGGCCGTCTGCCGTAAATTCTGAATTAGCAGATTCATCATTTTCTTATCCTCATTATTTACCAATACTGAACCTGATAAATGAGAAGCATAATACAAAAGGCATTCAATATGATCTATGCTTTTCCACTGATATTCTTTGATATAATTTTCTTCAAAACGGATCACCATAAACTCACAGATTCCATTCAGATCAAATCCGTGACAGTCATTGGGAGTAATTAAAAACAGATCACCTGCAGAATAGGCAATTCTATTCTCATTAACGATATGGTGCCCAATCCCGGAAATCACATATACAAGTTCGAAAAAGTTGAATTGCCTGTCTTTTAACGGGCATTGTTCTATCTTTTCATAAAAAACCTCAAGGGACTGGTATATATTTTCTCTTGCCATACTACAAAGATACCTAAATAAGCTTAAAATGTACCTGTTTTTGCCTATTTTATCAGTCTACTTTTGCTATACAAATTTATATACAATGCAAGAAAAAATAGATTGTGAGCTTTTAAAAGCCATTATAAACAGTCCATTTAACGAAATTGATTATGACTATTTATTAGCCAATGATCCTGCAAAGATCAGAGAAAAAGAACTGAATATAATGACTACGGAAGAATCAATACCAATTCCTATATCGCTTTCTGTGAAAGACATCCACATTCCTTCTTCTGAATCTCAAAGAAGCATAAGACTGAGGGTTTACAGACCAAAAGGGAAGCAAAACTTACCTGTACTCCTCTATTTCCACGGTGGTGCTTTTATATACGGAACTCCGGAACAATATGATTTTATCTTTTTCCGATTGGCATTGGATATTGATGCTGTCATCGTTTCTGTAGATTATCGGTTAGCCCCTGAACACCCCTTTCCGGCTGCAATGAAAGACGGCTATGATACGTTACTATGGTTATCTGAATCTGCCGGTCAAATCCATGGAAACAAAAACAATATAATAATTTGCGGAAGCAGCGCAGGAGCCACAATTGCAGCTTCAGTAACTCATTATGCAAGAGATAAAGAGGAAGTAAATATTCAACATCAATATTTACTATATCCTCCAACGGATCATATATTGGAAACCTCATCTATGCATGAATTAGCCCACGCTCCCATACAAACTAGAAAAGCAGCTGAATGGATGTGGAGGCACTATTTACAACACCGAATAACTCAACCACTTCAGTATTCTGTTCCGTTACGGGAAAAAGATTTTACCCATCTTCCGAATGCTACTATCATTGTATGTGAGTGGGATCCGCTGAAAGATGAAGGAAAGAAGTATGCTGAAAAGCTAAAAAATGCAGGCGTTTCAACTACTTTACTGGAAATTGAAGGAGCTGTACATGCTTTTGATTTCTTTCCCTGTCTGTTAGCAGAAACTTTTTACCAACAACAGGTCAAATTATTTAAAACAATTTTAACCCCTAAATCATGAAAAAAATTGTCGTAATTAACGGACATCCGGCTCAGGAAAGCTTTAACACTGCCATTGCAGAATATTATATCAATTCAGCTGTAGCTTCCGGGGCTGAGGTAAAATATATTCCTATTGGGAAATTGGACTTTAATCCTAATCTTCAATTTGGTTACCAACAAAGAACAGAACTTGAAC
The DNA here is from genome assembly GCF_004119445.1 of Chryseobacterium sp. CH21. GTDB lineage: Bacteria > Bacteroidota > Bacteroidia > Flavobacteriales > Weeksellaceae > Chryseobacterium. The sequence continues at coordinate 17,840 of NZ_QICI01000010.1, forward strand.
CTGATCTTATAAAAGCTCTGGAAGATATTCAGTGGAGTGAACATCAGATATGGATACATCCTGTCTGGTGGCTGGGTATGCCTGCCATCATGAAAGGGTTCTTTGACAGGGCATTTCTTCCGGGAATTGCTTTTAAAAGTAATAAAAAGGCAGCAGCGAGGGGCTATTGAATGCGAAATCAGCAAGAATTATTACCACAGCCGGAGACCTATCCTCTGATGTATATGAAGAAGAGTATCAATCCAGTGGGCTTATTCAGCTTAAGAAAGGTATTTTAGAATACTGTGGAGTGTCACACATTGAGAACCATTTTATAGGTCCGTTGTACGAATTAACAGAAAAAGATAGAAAGGAATGGCTAAGCACCATCACAGAATTAGCCATCACCGATTCTTTATAAGACTTTAATACACTTCCAGGTCTTTAGTTCCTTTGGAACGATAGAGATAAAGGGTAATATAGGTTGTCATTATATTATCCTTTCCTTTTCTTTTAAAGTCACCCCAAAGGGCTGATTTTTCAGTATTGATCTTCTGGAGACATACTATTTTACCATCTGCATAAAAGGTCATTTTATAATCTTCAATAGGTTTTAGATCAAAAAATGTAATATCAGTATTTGTTCTGAATATATATTCGTTCCATCTCTGTTTTATTTCATTTGGTAGTAAATACAATTGTTCCGCCACCCTTTTTTCTCTGTTATAATAAATAGCAGCCAGGGTATTCCATGAACCTTTCATGTAAATATCTTTTACCTTATTATACTTGGCTACGACTTCCTGTTCAAGAACCTGTAATTTATCTTTATCATCTGTCATTAAAACTTCAGCATTTTCAAGAGTTTTTATATCATAGGGTGCTTCAGCAAAGAAAGTAAATGTATCTTCAAATATATTGGGGTTTCCTCGTTTTTTCTTAGAAGTTGAATATTTTTTCACTTCATTTTCTTCAAGGTTCCCAGACTGATTTTTCAATAACTTTACAAGCTTAATTTGTACTTCTGAACTGGGAGAAAGCTCAGAATCTGAAGTATTATTATCCTGATTAAATCCGGGAGTCATTTTAACGGTGACTTTTTGATTTCCTTTTTTGGTAATCCATTCATTCAGCGGAAAATAAGAATCGGCCAAACGACTTTCCGAGGTACTCCTGTGTTTTATAACAGGAATATCATTAATTAAAACTTCAAAAGAGCAGTTATTACCTGAGATATAAGCTCCATAACGGGATTCATCCTCAAAATATTCATTTTCCTGAATCGTTATATAATTATTTTGAATAGATATGACAGGTTCTGTTTTCTTCTCAGCATGAGCCGAAAAATAAAATATCAAACCTAATAAAAAGTATTTTTTCATATTTTTTTGATCTCCTATTTAATTTTTTCAATGAAATGTTCAGGATCATCAGTTTATTCTTACCATCAGTCATCATCATTTTCCCGATCTGATAAAAATAAGATAACTTTTTATATTGCCGTTACTCTATCAATGAAAGATAATGCAATAGCTTGGGAATATTGGGTATTACTAGATAATGGAGATCGTTTTGAAATCTCTTTTTCTTTTATGGATGTGCCCGAAAACCATTCATTCTTATTCAAAAACTACATAATTTACCTTATCAACTCCTGTATTTCCCGTTTTCTCATGATACGCATATAAGACAAGTTCATAATTTCCCGGAGAACCAATCATATGGCTTCCTTCAAACAGATTGGTTGAAACCAGCGACATATCTATATTCTTCACCAGTTTTCCGTCTTTTTTCAGAATTCCTTTCACTTCAATCTCATCGGAATTCCATACACCTCCTTTATCAATAACACATCCGCACATCATCACAATATTAGCCTGAAACAGGAAAGGTTTATCTTTAATACTGTTCAAAGCAATATACTGATGGGTTCTGGGTTTCAGAATATCAATAATATATCCGGGAATTTCAAGAATAATTCCTTCTCCCAGAATATGTTTCCCGGGAATCAGCCATAGCTCTGTGCTTACCACAGCCTGTGCCTGTTTGCTGTTCAGAGGAGAAACCACTTCTATATTCACAAATGTAGGTTCATCAATATCTACTGCAGCTATAAAACCTCCTGTCTGTTCATCTGTAATGGAGTTTCCTCTGATTTTAGGCGTTTTCATGATCAAATCTGTGTTTCCGGTGCTTCCGGTGGTATTTCCTTCTGCCAGAATTCTTTGATTAAGCTTATTTCTGATGATAATATGAGCTCCGCCCAATGAAGTTCCGATAAATTTGGCATCCCTTGCTTTGGCTCTGATCATGATTTTCGTTTCCGTTGCTGAAATCATTATATTGGAGAAAAGAAATGCTGTGATGAGAATTAATGTTTTCATGATTTGATTGATTTTAAATATTCCTGTTTAAATCTATGGTGAAAAGATTCATTTTTTAATTCCTGATCAATATGATCCAGATAAGTGAATATCGAGAGATCTTCTGATAATACCTTCAGAATGGCTTTTTCACAACTGTCCCAGATCTGCTCCAATTGAGGAAGCATTTCAATGGCTTTGGGTGATAATGAAATGATCTGTTTCCGCTTATCCAAACTATCTTTTTTAATGATAAGATAACCGCTTTCATTCATTTTTTTGACAATAACCACAACAGACGGATGAGAATATCCCAACGGTTCAGCAATATCAGTAATTGAAATTTCACCCTTCTTTTGCAGCAGCATAAAAACCAGATACCAGTTCGGCTCAACATCAATTCCGAATTCTTTATAAAATTTGCGAACATCATGAGACATCCTGTCACTGATTCTTTTCAGTCTGCTATCCAAAGCTTTATACCCTAATTCTTTAATAAAGTCGAAATCCATCTGAAATATATTTGCTGTAAATATATAAAATATAAAGTCAACTATATAGTTAACTTTATATATTTTGAAATAAATTTTACACATAATGGAGAAATTCCGGATCAAAAGACACTTACTTAAAGCTTTTCTTATATTCACCGGGAGTAACTCCTCTATACTTTTTGAAAAGTTTAGAAAGGTGGCTTTCATCACTGAACTGGAGTTCATAAGATTTCCGGAGCGAAATATTCAGCTCGAAAATATAGAAGTAACTCATTCTGAACACCATGGATTGGCCATTTATATTGAAACTCATGTTACAGGAGAAATCACCACCAAAAGGAAATCATCAGCTATCTTTCTATTTGATAAAGAAAAAGCACTCTGGCTTCATCTTATAGAAAACTGGATATAAATTTTATAGAGTGACAGCCCTGAAATCAGGGATGTATTTTTTTATAACAGAAAAGATTCATTACGATTTCCTGAATACTTTCATCTGTCCGGTCATAATCGCCAGTAAAATCCCAAAGCAGGCAAAAAGGCCGTAGGAATATCTTAGATCAAAGCTCTCCGCAATATATCCGATAAGAGGCGGCCCCATCAGAAACCCTAAAAACGATATGCTGGAGACAAATGATAAAGCAATGCTCGGAGCGACTGTACTCACTTTTCCTACTGTACTGTAAACGGATGGTACACTAAGGGAACTTCCAAGACCAATAATCATAAAAGCAATGATACAGATCCACAGTTCCGGGAAGAAAACACTTAGGAAAAGTCCTCCGCTCATCAATATCCCACAGCATTGCAAAACGATCTTTTTTCCGTATTTCTCAATAATTTTATTTCCGATAAAACGACCTAAAGTCATCATTAAAATAAAACTTGTATATCCCAGTATCACAAGATTTTCTGGTGCTTTAACTATGGTCTGAAAATATACCCCGCTCCAGTCGAACATTGCGCCTTCAATCGCCATACTCAGAAATCCTATAATTCCCAAACCAAACAATGTAGGATTCACAGCCTTGAATATAGACCGGGTCTGAGGCTCTGCTTTATGGATAATATTGGTCAGATTTTTTGTACTGTAAAACCAAAGTATTCCTACAAGAATAAAAATAACACCAAAATGATAAAAAGTGCCTACATGGAGATTGATCATTAACAAACCTACAACAGCTCCTGTAAGTCCGGCAAAACACCAGGCTCCATGATATGAAGAAAGAAGGGTTCTTTTCGTGATTGATTCTATTTCTATCGCCTGAGTATTGATCGCAATATTGCACATATTCCCTGAAACTCCAAAGAAAAATAAAACAACCCCAAGCGTCCAGTAAGAAGGTGACAAACCAATTAATAACAGAAAAAAAGGATACAGCAAAAAGCATCTTTTAATAATCCCGCTGCTTCCGTAGATACTGATCAGTTTTCCAGCCAAAACCATTGTAGAAAGCTGTCCTATCGGCATGAGCAGCAATAGTGTTCCTAATTGTGCTTCATTAATGGAAAGAGCGGTTTTAATGATAGGAATCCGGCTCGCCCATGAAGAAAAAACAAGCCCGTGGGCAAAGAAAAGTAAAAAACAGGCTCTCGGCATTTTTGCATTAAAAGATTCTTTCTCGTTCATTATAACAGGGGGATAAAAATTCCTTTTGCAAAGTTAGAGAGGCAAACCCATTAAAATCTAGTCCGTTTTTGTCATTTTTATGTTCCATTTTAACCAATAACAGAAATTCAGTTCTCATCATAGTTGAAAATCATTTTATTTTTTGAATATCGATTTTATTTTTCATTAATTTCGGTCTATAAAAATCAGCCATGAAAGAAAAATGGATTTCCTATCTAACAATTTTAACCGGAGAAACCGTTGAATTAATTCCTACAGTATTTTGGATGATGAATGGAATACAGCCCGACTTAAAATTGAAACTCTGATAAAAGAAAAGCAACATCAATAAAAAACAGTATAAAATCAATTCCAGTTTAGAAAAGATATTATACTGTCACTCTATTAAGGTTTAAAACTGAATTCAGGTTATTTTTTTATAATTTTCTTTGAAACAAATCCTCCTTTTTTCAGTTCTCCCCTAAGAATATATACTCCTTTGGAAAGCCCTGAAATAGTAATAGTTTTAGAATTCCCTTCCTTTACAACAGTTCTTCCATCCAGAGAAGTTACCGTTATATTGATGATATCTTCCTTAGTATCAAGAGTAATAACATCAGCAGAAGGATTAGGATAGACTGCTATTTCTTTCTTTCCGATTTCAGGATCAATAGTAGATAAAGAGGCCGTTTCAGGATAAGAAACGCTTTTTACAACGCTTGTATTTCCATTGATGGTAAATGTATTAACTGCAAAATTAAATACGATTCCTGCACTCTGGCTTACCCACATATAAGATTCATTGGTATAATTGAAAGGTCCCGGCGTTTGTGTAGCGGTTCTCATTCTTTTAATCCTCAGAACATTCGGATAAGTTCCTGTAGGAGTCGTAATGGTTCCATAGCCATCCACTGTATACTCTACCTGACCTGTTTCGGTCATATTAGCTACTCCTCCCGAAGTTACATTGAACTGATAGTTATCGGTAAACTGTTGCAGATAAGTAACAGGAAAATTAAAATTAATCAAAGGATCAGAATAAGAGATCAACATATCTCCCGGATTAGCATAGGTTCCCAACATTACATCCTGTGTATCTGATATAGAAGTAAAATCATAGACATCGGAAAGCGTTGGTGTGGTGATTCTGTTGGCTCCCGGAAACCTAAAGCAGTTGGCTTCTCCCGGGCAGGCTTTTGTGGTGTTTGTATTGACATTGGGAGCTGCATAAGCAGAAAAATTCCATGTAATATTCGCTCCGGAAGGGCCTGCAGTCACACTAGGGTCTACATCTCCTGCTCTGAAGGTATGGGGTATATTTACCCTGTCCACAGCAGATCTCGTTACAGAAGGCTGAGCATAGGCTGCCATTCCTATAACTAGAAATAAAACAGAATTTAGCTTTTTCATATGGTTTAGTTTTAAAATTTGGTGTCGTGTATGGTACAACAAATGTATTTTTAGTTCCAAAAGCGATCAATCCTGAAAAGAATGTATTTTTATCTACCTGAAATCCGGTATTTTTTATATTACGATGAATGATTATTTTATGTAAAAAAATACCCGGTGTATGAACCGGGTAATAATATCTAATTGAAAGATTGTCTGTAACTCAGAGGGGTTTTATCTGTCTTCTTTTTGAACAGCTTATTGAAAGACTGTGGGTGTTCAAATCCCAGTGCATAGGCTACTTCAGATACAGAAAAGCCTGTGGTAGTAAGATATTCCTTCGCCTTTTCAATCAGTTTTTCATGAATATGCTGCTGGGCATTCAATCCTGTGAGATTACGAAGCATATCACTCAGATAATGAGGTGACAGATTGAGTGTGGAAGCCAGAAATTCTACCGTAGGAAGCCCTTTATTCAGTGTTTCCTGCTGATTAAAATAATTTTCCAGCACAACATCCATTTTAGTCAGTAAATCATTATTGACCGCTTTTCTTGTGATAAACTGTCTTTTGTAAAAACGGTTGCTGTAATTGAGAAGAACATCAATATAAGAAACAATAACATCCTGGCTTACTTCATCAATAGCTGTATTTAATTCATTTCCAATATTATCCAACAAACCTGTTATCGTCGTTTTTTCCTGATCAGACAAATGCAGTGCTTCATTGGTATCATAAGAAAAGAAACCGAAGTTCTTGATTTTCTTTGCCAGATCATAACTTCTGATAAAATCCGGATGCACCAATAAAGTATATCCACAGTATTCTGCATTCTCATCGGTAGAAAGAACCTGTCCGGGAGCAGTGAACATCATTCCCCCTTCATTGAAATCATAATATCCCTGCCCATAGCCCATTTTTCCAACGGTAGAATACTTGTAAGAGATTTTGTAAAAATTCAGGATAAAGCTTCTCCTAAGCATATCCTTTTTGATACTCATTTTTGTATTATCCACAAGGCTTACCAAAGGATGAAGTGGTTTAGGGAGCTGCAGCATATGGTGCAGTTCAGATATGGATGAAATTTTCAAAGGGATGGTATCTTTCTTTTCCATGATATAAATTTATAAATTATTTGACGGAAAAGACAGCATAAGTGTGATTTACTTTATCCTGTCTTTCAAAAACCTGACTAAACAAACTGTTTTCCAAACTGCTCTCTGAAAGCTTCATCCCCTAATTCAACGCGCTGTGCATAGATTGCTTTAGCATCTTCTCCGGCTACATATCTCAACTGTTTTTTGCCATCTGTAGCAGCCTCATACACTACTTTTGCAATCTGCTCCGGTGTGGAAGCCGCTTCCATCATTCCTTCCATTTTAGAAAACAGAGAATTGGTCATATCTTCATAAGCAGGGCTGGATGCTGAATCCAGGGAACGGCTTACAAAATCCGTCTTAATCCCTCCGGGAGATACGGTTTTAATATCAATTCCCAATGTATTAAGTTCAAAAGCCAGACTTTCGCTCCAGCCTTCAAGTGCCCATTTGGTAGCGTGATAAGTAGAACCTAACGGGAAAGCAACCAGTCCTCCAATAGACGTTGTAGAAATGAACATTCCTTTTTTCTGCTCTCTGAAGTAAGGAATAAATGCCTGTGTAACGCGTATAACTCCTAATAAATTCGTGTTCAGCTGTTTTACGATTTGATCGTCAGAAAGAGCTTCCAAAGGCCCTATTAAGCCATATCCTGCATTATTGTACACCACATCAATGTTTCCAAGCTCCAAAGCCAGTTTCACAGTGGATTGTATCTGTTCCGGATTGGTAACATCCAGCGGAAGTACGGTTACATTCTCCAGCACAGCAAGATCGGCGGCTGCTTCCGGGTTTCTCATCGTAGCAATTACTTTCCATCCTTTGTTTTGAAATAATTGGGCAGTTGCTTTTCCTAATCCTGTAGAAGCACCTGTTATAAAAATTGTTTTCATTTTTTTTGATTTAAAATTGTAGGACAAAGTTCAGCATTAGAGCAAGCGCAGAAGTTGCCAAAATGGGGTAAGCTGTAGCCAAAACGGATTCTTCAATACATTTGTTTTTTGTAAGTTTGTCTCCATCTATTTTTATGGCAGAATATATTCTTGACAACATTAATATCAGTACACTTTCCGTATATGACCTGCTGAAACATACCTCAGACAGTACATTTATCGAAATCCGGGATTTTCGCGAGATCTACCCTGCTGCTATTGAAATCAATACAGGAATATTTACAAAACAATCTTCACTGCAAGATTTCCCAATGGTTACCATCAGTAAAGTAGGCAGTTCGCTTCTTTGCTCGTGTACCTGTGACTCTCTTAAAGACCAGCTTTGTTCTCATCAGGCAGAAATTATTCACTGCATTATTGAGGATAAAAATTACCGCTTGTTTTTTGATGAAACGCTCCGTAAAAAGACGCTTACGCCAAAAGCCAAACCATATGGTCTTGAAAATGAAACTGATCTGGATCAATATTTTCAGCTGGAATACGCTGATGGCAAAATTGAAATATTGCCCAAGATCAAAGAAATGCTTCCTGTATATGATATGATGCTGACAAAAGATCTTCTTCCTCAGCTTCCTTCTAAACTGGATGAGCTGGCTGTACTGGAATCGGGTAAAAAGCAAATATTGGTCATTGGGAAACACCGTTATTACAATCATATGACCTTCTCTCTGATGGAGGCTGAAATAACGCAGACAGGAAAAATAAAAAATCCAGTTACTCCTGTAGATGCCATGCAGCTGATATGGAAAGCAGAGAAACCGGCAGACATCAAATTTTACACTGCTATTACCTCTTTTCAGAATAATTACAATGAAGACTACAATCCTTCAGAACTGGAAGCTTTAAAGCTCATTGTACAGAATCCTCTTGAACTGGAAGTCTATTATCATGACCGGGAAATCGCAGAATCTGTTTCTGCAAAGTCACTTTCTCGCATTGAATTAAACACTTTAGATGCAGAGCTTCAATTATCTGTATTTAAGAAAGATCCATTTTTTGAAATAACCGGAGAATTGCTCTTTAATGACATTTCTGTTCCTTTTAAAAATATTGTTCTCAGAAATGAGTATTTTGTCTATAACCGAAACATTTTCAGCTTTATAGACAATCCGGACATACTCAAAATCATACGTTTTTTCAAAGCTAATAATGAAATTTTGCTCATTCATTCTTCAAAATATGAAGCATTCATGCAGAATATTTTATCTAATTTAGAAGATAGTATTCACATCAATTACAGCTATATACAACCCGCAACGAAAGTACAGCTTGAATATAAAAACTATAAGACTGAAAAAGTCATTTATCTCCGTCAGCAGGAAAATTATATAGGAATTACCCCCGTCATGAAATACGGAGAGGTAGAAGTTCCGGTGTATTCCAGAAAGCAGATTTTTGATACCGATCAAAATGGAAATCCTTTTAAAATAGAAAGAAATGAATCGGCTGAAGCCCGCTTTACTTCTTTGGTAATGCAGCAGCATCCTGATTTTGAAGAACAGATGGACGGTTATCAATATTTTTATCTTCACAGAGATAAGTTCCTGGATAACAACTGGTTTCTTGAGGCATTTGAGACCTGGAGAAATGAAGGGATCATCATACTCGGCTTTAATGAGTTAAAAAACAATAAATTAAATCCTCACCGGGCTAAAATCAATATTCAGATCACCAGCGGACTGGATTGGTTTAATGCTAAATTAAAAATAGGATTTGGCCCCAAAGAAGCTTCGTTGAAACAACTTCATCGTGCCATCAGGAATAAAAGTAAATTTGTTCAGCTTGATGACGGAAGCATGGGAATTCTCCCTGAAGAATGGATAGAAAAAATATCGGCTTATTTCCATGCGGGAGAAATTGATGAGGAACTCTTAAAGATTCCGAAAATCAATTTTACGGAGGTGACTTCACTGTTTGAAAAAGAAGTACTAAGCCAAGAGATTCAGGAAGAACTTACCTCTTATTCAACAAACTTTTCAAAAGTAAAGGATATTCCGGAAGTGGCTATTCCTGCTGAATTGCATGCTGAACTGAGAGATTATCAGCATGACGGGCTGAACTGGCTTAATTTTCTCGACAGTTTCAACTTTGGAGGATGTCTTGCCGATGATATGGGATTGGGAAAAACCATCCAGATTATTGCATTTATTCTTTCACAAAAGGAAAAGCTAGGGCATACGACCAACCTGATTGTAGTACCTACTTCCCTGCTTTTCAACTGGCAGGAAGAGATAACCCGGTTTGCGCCTTCTATAAAAGTTCTGCTCCATTATGGCACAGACAGACCAAAAACAACGGCTCATATGCCTGATTATGAAGTGATCCTCATAACCTACGGGATGCTTCTTTCGGACATTCAATTTTTGAAAAACTTTAATTTTAATTATGTATTTCTGGATGAATCTCAGGTGATTAAAAATCCCAATTCTGAAAGATATAAAGCCGCACGTCTTCTTCAATCGAGAAACAGGATTGTTCTGACTGGTACTCCTGTAGAAAACAGTACTTTCGATCTTTACAGCCAGCTTTCTTTCGCTTGCCCGGGATTATTGGGCAGCAAACAGTATTTTAAGGATATCTATGCGATTCCTATTGATAAATTTGAGTACAGCAAGCGGGCAATGGAGCTTCAGCAAAAAATAAAGCCATTTATTCTCAGAAGAACGAAGAAACAGGTTGCCAAAGAGCTTCCGGAAAAAACGGAAACAGTTATTTACTGTGAAATGAATACGGAACAGCGCAAGATTTACGATGCTTATGAAAAAGAACTCCGTGAATTTATTGCAGCCAATGATGACGATGATCTGAACAAAAACAGCATGCATGTCCTTACAGGTCTTACAAGGCTCAGACAGATATGTAATTCCCCTGTTCTGATGAAAGAGGGATATTCTGGTGAAAATGCTGTTAAAATCGAAATTTTGATGGAGCAAATCCTTGGGAAGTCAAAGGATCATAAAATTCTTGTTTTCTCACAATTTGTCGGAATGCTGGATCTGATAAAGGCTGAACTGGAACGTCACAATATTCAGTTTGAGTATTTAACGGGACAAACTAAGGACAGAGGTGAAAAAGTAGCTCATTTTCAGAACAATGAGGATATCCGTGTATTTCTGATTAGCTTAAAAGCGGGAGGCGTTGGTCTCAATCTTACCCAGGCAGATTATATCTACCTTGTGGATCCTTGGTGGAATCCTGCTGCTGAAAACCAGGCTATCGACCGTAGTTATCGTATAGGACAGACCAAAAATGTCATTGCTGTACGAATGATCTGCTCCAACACCGTGGAAGAAAAGATACTTACGCTTCAGAAAAAGAAAAAAGAACTGGCTCAGAATCTTCTTACTACTGACGGAAAAAAACTTCAGGGATTGTCTAAGCAGGATCTGATGGATTTGCTAGGATCTGGTTCATAAAAGATATGGTCACTATTTCCGAATATTACATTCTACAACTTCGTCTCATACATTTTAGCATCCAGCTCTTTCCAATTGAAAATATGTTTAGATAATTCAGCCCAAAATTCTTTTGAATGGCTTTTCACTTTGGTATGAACAAGCTCATGAACTACCAAATATTCTATTAGTGAAAATGGTAGTTTAACTGCATGAAAATTTATTATTATGGTATTCGACGGTGTGCAACTTCCCCATCGTTTTTCAAGCTTCATAAACTTGACATTTTTGTATTGTAACCCTATCGTTTTGGATTTCTTTCTTAAAATAGGTTCTATTTTTTCCTGTGCTTTTAATCTGTAATAGTTTTCAACAGCTTGACGTAAATTTTCTTGAGTATTCAAGTGATTCGGTAATCTAATCTTGAATTTAGATTCCGTAAAATCAATTTTAATTTTATCACTTTCATTTTCAATAATGAGCTCAACATAATACTTTCTTCCCAGATATTGAATTCTGGAACCAGTGATAATTTCACCTTCATTAATGGAGCTTACCAACTCTAATTTATCTAAAATCCATTTGGCTTTTCTTAGTATTAATTTATCAGCTTGCTCAATTGAAATAGCTTTACCTTTGAGAATAACACCAACGTCTTTTTCTACGCTAATATAATGCGATTTAAGACCATCTTTTTCCATGATTGAATACTCAATGGTTTTATTGCCATATTGCACACTATACATCTTTATTCTTCTTTAAAACATCTACCATTTCTTTTGCTTTAGCCTTAGCTTCTGACCGCTCCAACTTAGTGCTCAAAAATCGTATTATCTTATTTTCAATATCTTTTTGAACCTGACCTTTACTCTCCCATGATACAATACTCAGCTCGCCGTTGATAAGATCAAACAATGTTTTGGTTGCATCGTCGGCAGTACTATCAAAAAGCGTTTTCATCGAGTTATAAACAGCTCGTTCCCGTTCTGTCACAAAACCTTTTTGCTCACCTTCTTTTTGCTCGTTGATAATTTCATCTTGAATTGTAGTGTAAGCTAGAAGTAATTGAGCTTCATCAATTCGCTGGGCTTCTTTTTGCTTCAACAATTCATCTAGCCTTTGAGCCAATGGTTTGTAAAAATCAGGATTCTTATCTAATCCAACTTTAATGACGTGTTTCAAGTTATTTCGCATCTTTAGTTCTTTGGTTGCAGGTGATGCGTTCATGATTTCCTCTTTAAATTTATTTTTGTCAATAATAGAAATTGGTTCAGATAATAAACTATGAACTCCGTTTGATTTTAGATGTTCATCAATCATCATTTGGAGCATTTTACTTTCGTCCTTACTGATTTTCAATTCATCATCATCAGGAAATGCATTTTTAGCTCTTATTTTAATTTCATTAAATAACTTAAAGTCACGTTGATACTTCAAAGCCTTGGTATTTGGCAAGACGATATTGATTGATTTGTTAAAGTCTTTCAGTAGAGATTTGAAATCGTCTCGTATGTTGATGGGTTCAATATAACTTAGTGCTAAATCAATATAGGCCTCTCTTTCGTAGTTTCTATCAATTTTCAATGGTTTAAAGAAATCAACTAATTTGGTATGATTCATTTCTAACTTTGGAAATTCTTCATTGATATTCTTTAAAATATCATCAGGTCTTATGTCACCAGAAAAGATTTCTAACGCTTGAATTAAATATGCCGTGATTCCGTTATAATCTACAATAAAACCCGCATTTTTACCCTTTCTGGAACGGTTTACTCTGGCAATGGCTTGAAGAAGGTTGTGTTCCTTCAAAGGTTTATCCAAATACAAACAAGAGGCAATAGGAGCATCCCAACCTGTTAGCAACATATCTGAAACGATCATAATCGCTGTATTGTCAAATTTTTTCTTACCTGATTTTTCGGTTTCTTCTTCGTTTCCAAAAGGCAGTTTAAAATCGTCCGTAGCATCTTTGATGTTTTCGGGCGGTACAACGTATATTGGTTTTTTATGAGCAGGATTATTTCTATTCCATTCTAAGGTTTCATAGTAATCTTTAGCAATGGCATCCGTTTTTGGTGAACTTATACTTACTACTACTTTGGACTCAAAACTATGATAGCCTTCTTCTTTGAGTCTGTGTAAGGTTTGCTGGTATTTAATGGCTGATTCTCTTCCGCTACATACCAACATGGCTTTATGACCATCTGGAAAAATTTTATCCCTGAAATGGTCAATTAAATGTCTGGAAATATCATCAATCCGTTCTGCTGATAATTGGTATTTTTTAAGAGCTTCTCGTTTTAGTTTATCCTTTTTTTCTTCAGATGCATCACCAAATTTCGCCTCAAATTCTTCATCAATAGCTTCTTTTTTAATATCTAACTTGCAGATCCCTTCATCATATAATAACTTAACAGTAGCTTCGTCAGCAACAGATTCTGTAATGGTATAAACATCAATATATTCTCCTCCATAAAATTCTCCTAAAGTCGATTTATCTTCTTTAGAGATTGGAGTTCCTGTAAAGGCTATAAACTTAGCATTGGGCAATACCGTTCTCATGAAAGAAGCCAAAAAACCATAATGACTACGGTGTGCTTCATCTACTAAAATATAAAGATTTTCTTTTCTTGAAAGCTCTTCTAATTCTATTTCAACACGATCAATTTCTACCCATTTCCCTTTTTGCAGCTCTTTGGTAATCTTGACAAGCGTTTTGTCTTTTATATGTTTTTCTATGATCAAATTACCGCGCTCTTCTAGTTCGGTTTGGTCGGTAGAGTCTGTTGCTTCTTTATCTGTTTCCTGAAATTTTTGTATCGTGGTCGTAATTATTCCTCCGTAATCATTGCGAAGCAACTTGTCTAAATGTACTACTGAGGAAGCTTGGTTCACATTCTTGAATCCCACATTTTGCAATGTCGTAGTAATTTGTCTATCCAAATCCTTTCTATCAGTCATTATCATCACCGTCGGATTATCAAAACCATATTCCGGGGCCTGTAATTTACGGGCTACATAAGCCATCGTTAAAGATTTACCAGAACCTTGCGTGTGCCAAACGACACCACCTTCTCCAGCTTGCAGGCGTTCTATAGTTTTATTAGTAGCTCTTATTTGTTGGTATCGTGGTAGTTTTTTTATAGTAATCCCATTCTCCAATTCAAATAAAACAAAATGACGAATAATCTCCAACACGCGTTCTTTCTTGAAAAGGGCGATGAGCAGTTTATCTTGTTCTGTTTTGGCAAGAGCCAAAATATCAGCATCCTCTTTATTGGTCTTAAAAACAGAATAAAACTGTTGCGGCGAATTGATCGCCCCATATCTCCCACCAACTTTCCAAATCCCTGCACATATCTGGTTGAAATGAAACAGCTTCTCTGAGTTTTCCTGGTAATATTTTAAATCTCCGTAAGCAGAATCCCAAGCAGTTGAAGATCTTGGAGATTTACATTCTATGATACCAATAGGGAAACCATTGATGTAAATAACCAAGTCAGGAATAGAGTGTCGAAACCTTCCGTGGAATTTCATTTGACTCACCACCAAAAAGTCATTGTTTTCTATATTTTCATAATCGATGAAATGTACTGCATGAAATCCTTCTACGCCATCAATAATTTGTTTGACGGTATAAGTTCCTCCTCTCATCAGTTCCCAGACCTTCTGGTTAATCTCCATTAATGAAGTTCCTGTAACCGTTGTAATGAGCGTATAGGCTTTATTAAGGTTATTGTCGTTTATCCAGGGATTAATGCGTTTAATAGCGTCTAATAATCTTTTTTTAAGAATTACCTCGGTGATATCATTGCGTTCCTGACGCTGCTCCCCATTGAAATAATGGTAGCCCATTTCTTGCAACAATGCTATGGCTGGCAACTCGCTATAAATATACTCCGGCTTGTTATTCATAAAGCTTTTATTATCTAAATTTGTATTGTTTATTACCTTATGGCTGGAATCTAAAAGGTATACTGCTCAACCAAAAATAAGTGTTTTTTATACCTTTTTGTTTTCTCTCGCTTGGTAACTTTTTCTCGATTAAACTTTTACCCTAATTTTTCCTGTTAATAATTGTTGCATCAAGCCTTGTTTTAACTCTTGGTAGTGGGTTTTCTTTTCGGATAGTACTTCTAGTTTATCATCTACAGAACTTAAAATATCAGCTATTTTTTGTTGTTCTTTTAATGGAGGAAGCCCCATTACAAATTCTGATAAAATATTCCATGATGTTCTTGGCATTTTTGTGCCAAACGATTTTGAAACTGAGTTTTCAATAAAATCATCTCTTTGAATTGTATAAAATAAATATTTACTGTCAAAATTTGATAAAGGTTGTAACACCATTAATTCACTTGTACATCCCCCGTAAAACTCACATTGCCAATACTTCCTTAAGTATGGTCTTAATTTACAGAATAATACATCACCAACATTAAATTCATTCTTTATACTTGATTTATCCTCAATCGGACTATAACCAATAAGCCTTCCTGTACCTTGCTCAATATGTTCTAGATCGACACATTTTCCGTCTTCTTGTTTAAATTTTTTTGAACTTATTGAACATACATTGTTAAAATTCGCTACCTTCCAACTCTCAGGAATCATCCCCAAAGGAGAATCCTTAAACTTAGTATGCCCGATTCCTTTGGTTAGCAAACGTTGCATTAATCCCTTTTTGAGTTCTTGGGTTTCGGTAATTTGTTGGTCTATGACCACAATTTTTTCATCTACGGTGCTTAATATTTCTGCTATTTTTTGTTGTTCTGGGAGGGGTGGAAGTGGGATTTCCATATCAGAAATCATATTTTTCCTTACGGAGTCAACGGAATTCTTAGCACTTAATCTCATTACCCTTTCATAAAAATGATTCGAAAAAAAGTAATATAAAAATTTACCAGTTATATTATCACTGAAATTATGAATATTATATACTCTTTGGTGATAATCAAACTTACAATTTAGATAATGATATATTTTACCTACTCCAACTCCATCACCTGAAGTTAGAATAGCCTCACCATCAAACGAATATGAATTTATTCTTTCAACTGTATTTGAACGAACAAAAAAGGATATTCTCCTCCTTCAACCTTATCCTGTGTATCTTTTCCACCAGTACAAATATCTGCTTCGTTTCCAATTATACTTTTATTCCATTCTTTCGGAATTTCGTTTAATTGAGATTGTTTATATCCTATACTCATACTCCCAATTCTTTTAAAAATACAGCCAATTTCTCATCAATTTGAGCTTCCTTTTTTTCCAATTCAGAAAGCTTTTGGTGAACCGATTTAATATCCACTTCAACTTCTGCTTCTGAGGTATCAATAAAACGAGAAATGTTCAAGTTGTAATCATTTTCAGCTAATTCTGAAATAGTTACAATACGCATGTATTTTTCTACATCAGTTGCGCCATCGTATGCATTTACTATTTTAGTAATATGTTCTGGTAATAATTCGTTTTGATTTTTTCCTTCTTTGTAATCACTGCTGGCATCAATAATGGTTACTTTCCCTTTTTGGGCTTCGGTTTTATTTTTATTAATAATCCAAATTGAGGCAGGTATTCCTGTGTTGTAGAACAATGCGCTTGGCAACCCTACAATTCCTTCTACCAAGTCAGCTTCAAGTAATGCTTTACGAATTGTTCCTTCGGTTCCGCTTCTAAACAAAGTACCGTGTGGTAAGACAACACCCGCTTTTCCGTCTTGTTTTAAAACCGCTATCATATGTTGTAAAAAAGCTAAATCTGCATAACCTCTTGGCGGTATTCCAAATTGGAAACGTCCGTATGGGTCGGTTACTTCTTTGGTATAATTGGGGGTTATTCTTTTCTCTTTACCGTTCTTATCCAATTTTACTTCGATCGAGTTTTCAGCAGGTGTCCACCATCCATCCATAGAGAATGGAGGATTCGCAATCACACGGTCAAATAAATCCAACTCGTTATTTTCGTTTTTATGCTGTGGCGTGATTAAGGTATCTCCTTTTCGAATATCAGCATCCATAAAATTATGAAGCAGCATATTCAATTTACCAATAGCCCAAGTACCTAAGTTTTTTTCTTGTCCAAACAATGATACATTGATATTGTTTCCTACTTTTCCATTGGATTGTTCAGCAATATATCGAGCCGATTCAATCAACATACCCCCTGAACCACAAGTGGGATCATAAATTTTTTGTTTGGGTTCTGGTTTTATCAGTTGTACAATCAATTGCACTACACCACGAGGTGTATAGAATTCTCCTCCTTTTTTACCTGCATCATCGGCAAACATTTTAATCAAATACTCATACGCATCACCTAATAAGTCATTTGATTCCAGGTGAGAGTTTCTTAATGAGTGTTGATTAAAGTGCCTTAAAAGACGTTGTAATAATTCATCAGATAACTTTTCTTTATCTCCAAATTTGGTGGCAGTCATTACACCTTCTAAAGAAGTATTTTCACGTTCAATCCCTGCAAAAGCTTTATCTAAAGCAATACCAATATTCTCCGTTTCTTTTTTGATGGCTTCCCAACGAGATTCGATTGGCATTTGAAAGTAAGTTTCATCTTCTGCTTCCTCACGAGAAACACCATCACGAGTCATGATGTTTTCAACCTCTTCTTCAAATACATCGTTAGAGCGTTTTAAGAATAATAACCCAAAAATGTAATTTTTAAAATCTGAAGAGTCAATGCTTCCTCTTAAT
Organism: Chryseobacterium sp. CH21; assembly: GCF_004119445.1. Classification (GTDB taxonomy): domain Bacteria; phylum Bacteroidota; class Bacteroidia; order Flavobacteriales; family Weeksellaceae; genus Chryseobacterium. Next base: position 35,829 of record NZ_QICI01000010.1, read on the forward strand.
ATATTTGCGGAATCCCAAAGCCAGCTTTCTAAAGTGCTTAGAGATAATTTATTATCAGTCATTACGATATTTATCCTTTTATTTGAAGCGTAAATATAGCACAAAACAGAGGATTTTGGAAGGTTTTCTATAAATTCTCAAGCAAAAACAAATCCATTATAAAAAGTAATTTTAAAGAACCAAAGCCTTGAGAATTGACATCAAAGGTCAAAAACAGTATTAACCACATTACTTTATCAATATAATTCAAAACTATTTAGCATTTCCACATTAATTTCAATCATAAACAACTTGTGATAATCATAGTTGCCGCTTCCTTTTTATGGAAAAACAATGGAAGAAGTACTCAGCCTGGCATCTTTCGAAAACTGAATATTATTACTGTTCAGAGAGTCTGTAATAAAAAACCGACAGGTAAAGGACCTGTCGATAAAAAACAAAAATTGATATGGATATGATTTAGATATGATGTGTCTATTTTTTAATAATCTTTTCTGTGACTGTTTTCTGATTTTTTGTCTTGATTTTGATCAGATAAGTACCTGGAACAAAACTGTCCATAGAAACGGTTAAAGAATTACCCTCCAGCATCTTTTGTCCGGACATATTGTAAATTTCGTATTTCTCTAACCCTTCTTTCATCTTGATCGTCACTGAATCAGATGTAGGATTCGGATAGAGTTGTACATTGGCAGAAGAATCTTTAGAAACTTCTGATGTTGAAAGGCTTTCTGGCTGAATTGTAAGGGTATAATCCTCTACCTGACCGATAAACCAACCTGAAGGACATGCTAGGTTTTCCAACGTTCCCATCGATGAATTGGATTCATACGCTTTTACCAGTCTGAATCGGGTATCTCCCAGCTTTGCTCCTGCCGGAATGGTGATACTCCCTGTTGTAACCCCGGACTGGTGGCCAGAAACCGGATTGGAGTTGTCCAGATAGCCCAGATTAAACTTTTCATCAGCATCAAACTGATTATTATGGTTCAAATCAATATAAGCATAAGCTGACACGGTTGCCTGCCCATGAGTACCTCCAGTTACTGTTATCGGATAAGTATTTCCACGGTTCACATTGAAAACGGTTGCCGTAAAGTTCTCAAGAACATCGGAATTTCCGTCAAGTACACTATTTTTAACCGTTCCTGCAAATTCTACTGTACTAATTTCGCTTACTGTAAGAGTTGTGATGTTTTCAGTACCGCAATAAGGAGCCGGAAAATTGGCTGTATTTCCTATAATATTAACGGTATAATCTTCTGTCTGCCCTGCTCGCAAGCTTGTATCGCAAGCTGAACTGATAGAATTAGCCGCTGCAGGATTTGAATAAGCCTGAACATTGGTATTTTTAAGCACTCTCATTCTTGTGCTTCCATTAGCAGCATTGGCTGGGATTGCTATGGTATTGTTGATCGTAAAAGCATTGGCTGGATTAGCTGCTGCAAGTCTTCCGATATAAAAACTTTCTCCGGCATCATCAAAATTTCCATTCTGGTTAAAGTCTATAAAAACTACTACATCACTGGGAAATGTACTTGAAGGGCCTTTCACAGAGATCGGATAAGAACTTCCAGACTGCAAATCTGTAGTAATTGCAGTAAAATTCTCATAAATTTGCGCATTCGAGGACTGAACAGGTGATGTATTATTAATGCTTCCGAAAGTCACATTACTAATCATATTGCTGTCAGCTCCATACTGAAAGGCTGGTGTACAATACTGCACCTGCGCATTCATCAGCGAGGCAAGTACAATACCGGAAAGAGTAGTTATTTTCTTCATTTTCTTCGTTTAATTTCTTAGGACAAATTTATATTTATTTAGAATGAATAAAAATAACAACGTGATGATATTTGTCAGTTTAATAAAAATAAGCCATTTTCAATCTTATAGTATTTATTAAAAATTTCGATTTATCAATAGATAATCAATCTGTTACCAATAGAAAAGATCTTTCCCGAATTTAACTTCAAGAAAGATCTTTTTTAAATAATCATTGAAATCCAAGGTATTTTATTCCTTTTATCCTATATTTTCAATAAGAACTGCGGAAGCTCCTCCTCCTCCATTACAGATCGCAGCAATCCCATATTTTCCTTTTTCCTGGCGTAAAATATTCACCAAAGTGGTCATAATTCTGGCACCTGAAGCACCAATCGGATGCCCTAATGCAACCGCACCTCCATACACATTTACCTTGTCCAGATCATACCCAAGGATTTTCTGATTGGATAAAATCACAGAAGAATACGCTTCATTAATTTCAAAAAAATCAATATCAGACAGAGTAAGACCGGTTTGTTTCAATAGCTTTTCAATCGCTACAGAAGGTGATGTCGTAAACCACTCTGGTGATTGGGCAGCATCTGCATAAGAAACTACTCTTGCCAGCGGCTTCAGGTTATGGCGTCCTATAGCTTCTGAGGATCCTAAAAGTATCGCTGCTGCGCCGTCATTCAGATTACTGGAATTGGCAGCGGTGAGTGTTCCGTCTGCTTCAAATGCAGGTTTCAAAAGGGATATTTTCTCGGGGATCAGCTTATCAATATCTTCGTCTTTATCAACGATTGTAGTTCCCTTTTTACCTTCAATCGATATTTGGATTAATTCCTTATCGAACCTGCCATTTTTGGCTGCTTCCTGGGCTCTATGGTAAGATAACAATGCATAGTCATCAAGTTCTTGTCTGGTGAGTCCATATTTTTTACGCCTAATTCGGCGGCACTTCCCATGTGAAAGTCATTGTATACATCCCACAGGCCATCTTTAATCAGTCCGTCAGTAAGGTGGGTATCCCCCAGCTTTGTTCCCTGACGGATTTTGACGTAGTGCGGAACATTACTCATACTTTCCATTCCTCCTGTCATGACGATATGATCCAGCCCAAGCTGAATCTGTTGGGCTCCAATCATGGCTGCCTTCATTCCGGATGCACAGACTTTATTGATCGTGGTAGCATCTTTATCAACAGGAATTTTAGCAAAAATTGCAGACTGTCTTGCAGGCGATTGTCCTAGTCCTGCACTCAGTACATTTCCCATATAAACGCTGTCTATATGCTCGGGTGCAAGGTTGATGCTTTCATAAGCATTCTGAATAGCAAGAGCCCCCAACTGAGGTGCTGTAAATCCGGACAGGCTTCCCATAAAACCACCAAGCGGAGTTCGTTTTGCTGATACTATAAATACTTCTTTCATAAATTTACTTTTACAATATACCGATCAGTATATCTTTAATTAAAAAAAATCTCTTTTACTCTAGTGAGGCTATAACAAAGATAATCAAAATATACCAATCGGTATATTAATGATAAAAAAAAATCTTACTGCTATTAGTAAGATTTTATTCTTTATGACCTGCTTAGCTGATCTAATTTTTTCAGCAGTGTTGGCATTCTATAAGCACCATGCATGTGTTCTACTTTTAATTGAACTTCATCTACATCTATTCCTTTTGCTGTCACAAAAAGTGGTGTTTTACTTTCTCCACGCACTACATTTCTACGCTGGGAATCCGGTGTTGTAAATTCATTCTTTGCAATACCCACTATAGGATACTTTTCTTCCAATTCTTTGTAAAGGTGTCCGCCTAAGCCAATTTTCCCATCATTATCCAAGGTTACATATCCATCGACAATGATAATGTCTTCCGGTCTTAATGTTATTTTCTTCAACAGACTTAAGATACAGGGTAATTCTCTTTTGTAAAAGGCTCCACTTTCATATTCTGAACTTACAGAGGTCTGTTCTATAAAGGTTTCCACTTCTTTTTCAGAGGCCCAATCTTCAAATGCAATACACACCGTATTAGCATAACCCTCATAATAGTAGGTATCAAATGCGTAAATCATATTATCTTCCTTAAAAAAACTCACCAAAATGCCACAAAATCCCGGACGGATCATGTACAAAACATTCTTTACCCCAATCCATGGTTCTTACAGGCGTCAATCTTACATTTTCATATTTGTCCGTAAGCCCTAAAGACAGAAGTTCCTTCCAGAATTCGTCGGTATTGGTAACTTCCATAAAGATCATGGTATTATCAACCCAGTCTTTTGCATAGTAATCCTGCAGATAAAAGCCAATCTCTTCTCGTATAAACAATGATAATTTAGGTTCCAGAACAATTTCTTCAAATCCCAGATCTCTGTAAAAGTTTCTGCTGATTTCAAAGTTTTGTGCCCCGATAAAAGGTCTGATAGATTTCAGTTTGGGTGTCATAGTTTTTATATTTTTCCAGTTTTCAAAGGTCATTTCAAACTTGATTTCTCCTTTTCCATGGATTCCGGCTTCCTTCCAACCAGATTCTCTGTAGAAGATCTCAGCTCTTGTTTCAGGTGAGGTGCCCAGCCATACAGAGTCTTTAGTCTGTTCAAAATACCAATTAAGCATAATATCATGAAGTTTTCTACCAATTCCTTTGTTTTCAAAATCAGGATGTACGAAGAGTGCCCAGATATTATTCTCTTTCAGGTCTGCAATGGAAAAACCAACAATCTGATCTTCCATCTCACATACCCAGCCTTTTCCTCTTTGAAACAGAAACTCTTCACAGTCTTTATTGGTAACTAATCCCGGATCCGACAGTGTGTTTTCTTTTACAGCATTCCTTACAATCTGAATCTGTGGAATGTCTTTTAGTTTTGCCTCACGGATGATGGTTTTCATGTTGATGGATTTGTTGGCAAACGTAAAGACACAAGATATTTTTCGATGAAGTTTTTAAAGCGCAAGGATTTTATCTTCGAAAAAATTTGATCATGTTCAAAGCGCTGTAAATAAAAGATATTTTATGCCTTTGGGCTTACTAATGTATTTCAGTGTAATCTAAAATTAATAATTATTTTCTGTCAACTACAATTCTTTCCTCTCTGTTGGCAATATCCCATGCCGTTGTAAAAATAAGCTGGGTTCTTTTTTCCAACAATTGATAATCAATCTTTTCTGGATCATCACCTGGCTTATGATAGTCTTCATGAATACCGTCGAAGAAGAAAGCTACAGGAATATTATGTTTGGCAAAATTATAATGGTCTGAACGGTAATACAATTGTTCTGGATCATTCAAATCATCATACTTATAATTAAGCTCCAGATTATTGGTTCTTTTATTGGCAGCTTCGTTAATTACCTTAAGCTGAGAACTTAACATTTCGGAACCAATCACATAGACATATTGTTTTCCTCTATTCGCTGGATCATCACGTCCGATCATATCAATATTAAGGTCAACAACGGTATTGGCCAGTGGGAAAACAGGGTTTTCGGAATAATATTCTGAACCGAACAGCCCGTGTTCTTCTCCCGTAACGTGAAGGAACAGAATAGATCTTTTAGGTCCTTTTCCTGCTTTTTTAGCCTGCTGGAATGCTTTAGCAATCTCCATTACAGCTACGGTTCCGCTTCCATCATCGTCTGCTCCGTTATATACTACTCCATTTTTTGTTCCTACGTGATCATAATGTGCAGAGACTACCACAATCTCATCAGGTTTTTCACTTCCTTCAATAAAAGCTAAAATATTTTCAGAATCAGGAAGGTTACCTCCGCCTCTTTTTTTCATAAATTCAGACGGCACTTTCTGATAATATGAACCTAATGCTTTAGGTCCTGAAATACCTAGATTTTTATAGTAATTAATCATATACTCACCCGCCTTTTTCTGTCCTTTACTCCCGGTATCACGCCCTTCCATATCATCTGCAGCAATCACATACAGGTTTTTCTTTAAATCCTCAGCATTGATCACTTTGTATGCATTGTCAAATGCTTTGCTATGTTTTGTGGATACAGGATGAGAAGTATTCCCGTCAGATAGGTTTGCCGTTCCACAACTGGTCATTACAGCCATGGCAAATAACGGAATAAGTATTTTTTTCATAAAGAATAAATTTCTTAAAAATAACAAATTTTATTGAATAGCAGCATCAATACATCGAATAACAGAAGACAAAAGCTTATTTAAGCCTAACAATTCATCAATTTGAGATTAAATATGATATTAAATTTTTATTATATTTGATTTAAATACAAAATAGGTGGATAAAATTTACGGATTTACTCATTATTCCTTTTTCACGGAAATGTCCGAGCTGGCAACCAGACACGGAAGTTTTGATCTTTCTCTGGGACTTCCTGACTTTGATATTGATGAACGCCTGAAGGCATTTTTAAAAGAAGCCGCAGAAAAGGATACTCATCATTATGAGCCTCTTGCCGGAAATCCTCTCCTGATTGAAAGTATTATGCGTTTCAATGCCAAAAGAGCTAACAGTATTTTCACTACAAATAAGGAAATCACGATTGTTCCCTGTGCAACCTTTGCTTTATATACTTCCCTTAAATCTGTTATTAATCAGAATGATGAAGTCATTATTATCCAACCTTCCTATTATACTTACGGACCTGCCGTTGTCATGAATGGCGGAGTTCCAATTTATTATGATCTTGAAGCAGATTTTACGATCAACTGGAATTTGTTCAAAGATTGCATCAGTGAAAAAACCAAAGCGGTTATTATCAACTCACCCCAAAATCCGACCGGAAAAGTATGGAAAAAAGAAGACTGGAATCAACTTTACGAATTGATCAAAAACCGTGATATTTATTTAATTTCTGAAGAAATATATGATACTTACTGCTATGATGAAGCTGAACATTACAGTTCTTTCATCCATCCTGCGCTCAGAGAAAAGACTTTTTGCATTTTTTCTTTTGGCAAAATGTTTCATACTTCCGGATGGAAAGTGAGTTACATGCTTGCTTCTGAAGCTTTAACTAAAAGATTCCAGTGTCATCAGCAATACATTTCTTACAGCGCCAATGCTCCGGCACAATATGCTATCGCCAAATATCTTGATGTTTTTGATGCGGACATCAGTAAAAAGCTCATGCAGAAGAAAAGAGATATTTTTAATGAGCTGATTAAAGAAACGCCTTTACAGGTAGAACAAAAATCTCAAGGAAGTGTTTTTCAGGTTGTTAATTTCAGGAATATTTCAAAAACGATGACGGATGTAGAGTTTTCAAAATGGCTTACGATTGAGAAAAAGGTTTCCTGTCTTCCTCTTTCTGCTTTTTATAACTCCAGAAATAATTCCGATTATATCAGGTTTAGTTTTGCTAAAAAAGATGATTTGATTATTCAGGCTTTGGAGCATTTAAAAAAAATTTTTGATTCTTTTTCTTATTTTTCCCCACGGATTGCACAGATTTTCACAGATGATTGAGGATATTTTGTTTGTGAGAATTTTCTGTTCTATAATCTAAAAAAGCACCGCCGAGGCGATGCTTTTCTACTTTTTTACTTAGATTTTAAAGAGCTAACACTCTTACATCAATTCTTCTGTTTTTTGCTTTACATTCGTCAGTATCATTCGCTTCACATACAGGATGCTGTGATCCGTATCCTTCTGCTTCAATTCTGTCTGCTGAAATACCTAACTCAAGAAGTTTCAATTTCGCGGTTTGCGCTCTCAGATTAGACAACTTGATATTACTATCTTCATTACCACTGTTATCTGTATATCCGCCTAATTTTATTTTCAGATCCGGATAGGCATTTAAAATTTCAGCCAAAGTATTCACCTGGAGTACAGATTCTGCTTTCAGATCACTTGAACCTGTTTCAAAATAAAGGTTCTCAATAGTATACCATTTATTGGGGTCTAATGCAGATTTATCTTTTTGTTTAACCACATTATAAAGCTGATAAAGCTGGCTTCCATCTCCAATGGCAATCGTTTTTCCACCATCCAGTTTTATTTTCTGAATATTTCCTGTTTCATATACAAAGTCTCCGCTTTCATTAAGATGGCCTTTAATTTCTCCCGGAACAGTAGTAATGATTTTCGTATCTCCATTTACACCTGTAGCGGCACCGGAAATCCCTGTAAGACTCTCAATTTTCGCTTTTCTGTTGGCTTCAATTTTATCTTTGTGTATTACAGCCAAAGTAGGCGCAATAACCAGAGAAACAATTGACATTAATTTGATCAGGATGTTCATAGATGGTCCTGACGTATCTTTAAATGGATCTCCCACCGTATCTCCTGTTACAGACGCTTTGTGAGGCTCTGAACCTTTGTAATAGGTTTGTCCATTGATATCAACCCCTTTTTCAAATGATTTTTTGGCATTATCCCATGCCCCTCCTGCATTATTCTGGAACATTCCCATCAAAACACCACATACAGTAGCTCCAGCCAGGAATCCTCCCAATACTTCAGGTCCGAAAATAAATCCGATTAACAGTGGTGAAATGATTGCAATAGCACCCGGTAACATCATTTTTCTGATGGATGCATCTGTTGAAATGGCTACACATTTTTCATATTCCGGCTGTGCTTTTCCTTCCAGAATTCCGGGAATTTCACGGAACTGTCTTCTTACTTCCTCCACCATTGCCATCGCTGCCTGCCCTACTGCTGTAATTGCTAATGATGAGAAGATAAACGGAATCATTCCTCCAACAAATAATCCAGCGAGAACATCTGCTCTGTAAATATCAATACCGTCAATCCCTGCAATTCCCACAAACGCGGCAAATAAAGCAAGCGCCGTTAAAGCAGCTGAGGCAATTGCAAATCCTTTTCCGGTAGCAGCGGTTGTATTTCCTACGGCATCCAAAATATCTGTTTTTTCTCTTACTTCTTTAGGAAGTTCACTCATTTCAGCAATACCTCCTGCATTATCTGCGATAGGTCCAAAGGCATCAATAGCAAGCTGCATCGCAGTGGTAGCCATCATTCCTGCGGCTGCAATAGCGACTCCGTAAAGTCCGGCACACAGATAAGAACCATAGATTCCTCCTGCCAATACAATAATGGGTAGTAAAGTAGACTCCATCCCAACGGAAAGTCCGCCGATAATATTGGTTGCATGCCCTGTGGAAGACTGTCTCACAATACTGGAAACGGGTCTTTTCCCCATTGCAGTATAATATTCTGTAATGATACTCATTAAAGTTCCTACTACCAGACCTACCATAATAGCTCCGAAGACTCCCATTTTGGTAAATTCATGGCCCCTGAGAACCATTTTTTCGGGAAGGATATACGTTACCAGGAAGTAAGAAGCAATAGCAGTAATCACAATACTTCCCCAGTTTCCAAGGTTGAGTGCATTTTGCACACTTGAAGTGGATGAACCTTCATTATCATTAATTTTCACAAATAAAGTTCCGATCATGGAAAATATAATTCCGGTTCCTGCGATCAGCATCGGTAAAAGAATTGGCGCAAAACCTCCGAATGCATCATCAGAAATTGTTTCTCTGCCTAACACCATCGTTGCCAGAACTGTTGCCACATAAGATCCGAAAAGGTCAGCTCCCATTCCTGCAACATCTCCTACATTATCTCCTACGTTATCTGCAATCGTTGCAGGGTTTCGGGGATCATCTTCAGGAATTCCTGCTTCTACTTTCCCAACAAGGTCAGCCCCAACGTCTGCAGCTTTTGTATAAATACCACCTCCTACTCTTGCAAAAAGCGCAATAGATTCGGCTCCAAGAGAAAATCCTGTAAGAATCTCAATGGTTTTTTCCATTTCATGAGAGTCTACTGTAGCTTCGGGGGCAAAAATCTGTTTAATAATAAGAAATAAAGCTCCTAAACCTAAAACAGCCAGTCCGGCAACTCCCATTCCCATAACAGAACCTCCTGTAAAAGAGACTTTCAGGGCTTTTGACAGCGAAGTTCTTGCTGCTTCTGCGGTTCTCACATTCGCTTTGGTAGCGATTTTCATTCCGATGAACCCTGCTGATGCGGAGAAAATAGCACCAACAGCAAAAGCAATTCCGATACTCCAATGCGAGTTAGCATTTGTAGATCCCATCACTGCCAGTAAAATGGCGACAACAACAACAAAGTACGTTAAGATTTTGTATTCAGCCTTTAGAAAAGCCATTGCACCGTCTGCAATATGACCGCTGATTGTTTTCATTTTTTCATTTCCGGCATTCTGTTTATTAACCCAGTTGCTCTGAAGAAATGTGTAAAGCAAAGCCACGACACCAAAAATTGGCACTAACATAAATAGATCCATAGTTTAATATTTTTTTGGTAATAGAAAATTAAATATAATAAATAATTACCATCAAAGCGTTAAAAAATTTAACAGTATGACGTTTATCATCAAAAAAATAAAAATACCGCAATGAAATAACATGCATCTAAATCTATAAAAAACGGTACTGAATAAGGGCTTCGGAGAAATTATCAGGATAGAAAGTTTTTGAATAATTTAAACCATTGAGATTTAATAAATGAATCATAATATTTTCAGAAATGAGATTGCTTCACATTCTGTTCGCAATGATATCTAATAAAAAGGGTAAACAGAAATCTGTCTACCCCTTTTGTTCTATTGAATTAAGAGAATATTATCCTCCGAATTTATCTGCGTAGTCTGTTTGAGAAGCTTTGATCACTTTTCTTGCATGCTCTGCTCCATATACTTCCTGAATTCTGCATTTTGCAGGCTCATCCGGTAAGTTTTTGTAAGTAAGGAAGTAGTGCATTAATCTTTTTACTTCTGCTTCTGGTAATTCAGCAATATCTCTGAAATGTCCGAAAGCGTGGTCATTGATCATTACTGCAACAATTTTATCATCAGCTTCACCTCCGTCGATCATTTTGAAACCTCCGATTGGAATAGCTTCCATCAATAGACCTCCAGCATGGATGTTGTGAGAACTTAAAACACAAATATCAAGAGGGTCATGATCTCCCATTGTAACATCACTAGCTCCAGATTCTACAGCAAGTCTCATCACTTCTTTATCACAGTATGTTCTTGGAACAAAACCGTATAAAGCAGGGATAATGTTAGAGAATTTCTGCGGTCTGTCTACCTTTAAATATCCTGTTTCTTTATCTACTTCATATTTAATAGTATCTGAAGGAACAATTTCCACAAATACGTTTACAACATTTGGCGCATCTTCTCCTGCAGAAATTCCGTGCCATGGATGTGCTTTAAAATTTGGAATCATTATTTATCTGTTATTTTTTAAGTTATTATTAAAATTTCTTTTCTTAGGTCTTCTATTGTTTCGACAATATAATCGTTGCCTTCCATATAGTTCATGATGAAAATCGTTTTGAATTCATCCAACTGAACTTCTCCTTTCAATCCATCATAGGTTTTGTGAAGCAGTTCTATAATTGCATTTTTCGAGTCTACAATATTCTTCCATGAATTTTTTGTGATGTATAACTGTTGTGAAGAGTTATATTCAAATTCTTCGTTAATGGTCTTTTCTGTAAGGAAAATAAACTCATGAACGGCAAGATCTCTGTCAAATCTCTGGATAAGGTTTGACGGCTTCAGTCTGTCCAGAAAAAGGGTCATCCTTTCGTAGGAATGTGCCTTATTCTCTGAATTCGATTTCACGGTAAGTAGTTTGATTTCCTGGTTTTTAAGAGTAATGTACGAGTGTACAAATTGTCTGAGCAAAACCAGAAAAGGAATTGCAATAATCAATGCAAATGCATACGGTAGATATCCTGAGAGACTCGTCATAATTTTAGACTGCAAAATTACTAATTATTTTCCGTCTTCTAAAGAGTTTTTACATATATCCACTCTAGAACTTTGTATATAAATTAATCCCAATATAATTACGAGATAAAAGCCCAGCATCATTCTGTTTACCAGAGACGGAAAAATCAGAAATCTTAAGACAACTGTTCCATAAATAAGCACAAAAAACAAGACCTGAGCCTGACTTTTTTTACTATGAAGGGAAAAATGATTGGCCAGAATAATGACAATAAAAATCAATAAGATCGGAAAATATGAAGCGTTGAACTCCAGCATCATTTTACTTTTAATAAAATGAATATAATCTGAGAAAGAAAACACATCGGGATTTGATATAGGGTATATCTGAACTTTTGTAAACTGATTCATAAAAAGCACAGACCACGGAATCTGATTAAAAATCTGTATTAGAAGGAAAGAAAGAAACAGATAGACATAGGATATCAATAATGGATAGGTTTTCACCTGAAGCTTATTTTTGTAAAAGTAAATAAGAGCATACAGGAAGGAGTACAGAATGAAATACTCTGGTCTTGTCAGAATACATAACATAGCAAAAATCCCTGTCAAAAACAAATTTTTTCTGATGATAAATGCATAAAAGCTTAAAAGCAGCAACAGGCATGATAAAGAATCAGGAGAAGCATGTCTGCTAGACTCTAAAAGAGGTTTAAACAGGGAAATTAAAACCGTTATGATAAAAGCTAAGTTATAATTTCTTAAAATCTTTATCAAAAAACTGAAAATCAGAATAATAATGAGTGCATAAGAAATAATTGAAATTAGAAATGTAGAGGCAGAAGCACTGAAACCTAATTTAAAAAATGACCAATTGATGAAGTTGTAAAAAGGTTTTACTGCAAAAAGCTGCAATTCTTCTTCGTAAGCTTTAGGATTTTCTGATAATACTTTGTAATAAGTACTTTCGCCCTTCGCTACTTCTTCCACCATTGGATCTACAGGGCCTAATCCTGCAAAGTCAGGATTCTTTTCCTTGAGCTCATCATATACTTTCTGATGAATTTCTTCAATTTTCATATCAGGAAATTCTGTTTTATAAATCAGTCCCATATAAGCTTCCATATCAGTGTTGTAATACTGGTGGGTATACAGGTAGTATGACATGATGCATACATAGATTGAAAAAATAAAAACAAGAATATTTCCCTTTTTTTTCATACATGACTATTATAAGAATACAAATGTAAAAAAACTATCTTTTTAAACCTGTATTCTTATAAAGTAAAGAGCTTTTATCCTAAAGGATAAATGTCTATCAAAGTTCAAAAAGTGCCGGTCTTTGAGTCACTTCATGATAGCAAACACTATTTTCATCAAAAAAGTGATATACAAGGCTCTTTCTTGTTCTATTTTTATCTGTATGGGGTTCTCCGCCATGAAGAATATTGGCGTGCCAGATCAATAAGTCTCCTTTTTTTGCTTTAAAGACTTCTTTTTTCAAGCCCAATTCTTTTACTTTATCCTCAAGGAATGTTTCATAAGCTCTGTAGCTTTTCTTACCAATTTTCAAGGCTGAGCCTTCATTATCATAATCAGAATTCAGAAAATAAGGTAGTTTATGGCTTTTTGGAATATAATGTAACGCACCATTTGTTTCATCTACATCTTCTAAAGCTATCCAGACTCCCAGCAGTCCCCCCAAGGATAAGTCGTCATGTGAATACTGTCTGAATGCGTTTTTTGCTGACTTCCATTAATAAAATTGATACTTTGAAAGAGTTTGGATTTTCCGTCCAATAAAACAGATAGAAAGTCAAGTAACTCTTTATCACTTCCAATATTTCTAATGATTTCCGAATGATGGATAGCGAACATCAGTTTTCCTCCGTAGATAAACTTCAATGTACCGTCTTTCATCAGATTATCAATTTCCGTATTGATTTGATCTACTGTTTCCGGTGTCAGAAAATTTCTCAGAATCATATAGCCGCGGTCATCATACTGAAGAGCACTTTCTTTATTTTCTTCCGTTAGCTTCTTAAAAAAAGGGGTTTCCGTAAGTTTTGAATAATCTACTGTTCTTTGGCTGGCAGGAAGATGGGCGAAATCTTTACTCGAAATACTTGAAAAATAGCTCTTATTAATTCCGTACTTTTTATATAGTGGAATATTATGTTTTAACTTATTCTTTTTAAACAAGTTATAAAGCATATATGATAGTTTGTACTGACGGATCTGTTGTAACATAACTGTTTTACTAAGGATTTTATAAAGTTACGGAATAATACTTAATTAGAACCAATCTAAACAATGCTTTTCATCATAAAAAGGATTTCCCTCTGATAATAAGGTTCCCTAATTTTTTAAAAAGATTCTTTTTTGAATTTTCAATGATCCCATAAGGCTTCAGTTCCGGGCGGAAACCTCTGAAAAACTCTTCAATATTGGGTAACTCTCCCCCTTCAAAATCAAAAATATGAGTTTCTATATTTTCCTTAATAATGTGATCAATCAATACAGATGCTCCTGATAATTTGACGTAATCTTTATCATTGAAATTTCCTAAAAGTGCTACCATATTACAATCTGTGTAAGTAGCAATGACATTGATCATCTTGTTTTGGTAATAAAAAGCGGTAAACTTAAGATAATTTGATTGATGAAAAGTTTCAAAAATCCTCATGAACTCCCCAAGATCATTGTCTTTGCTAAGCCCTATTGTATTGGCTTCGATAAATGCTTTTGCTTTATCATAAGAAATAGTCCTGATTTCTGATTCTTTTACAATTTCCTGATCCAGTCTAAGCTTTCTTTTCCTTTTTGGAGAATACCTGGCATATACTTTTTCATAATTATCAGGGTATAATAGAAAGTTTTTCTTGATTCTGATCTTTGTACGAAGCTGGTTTACATCATTAAACGGATATGCCCTTATCATATAATTTTTTTCGAGATATTCTAAAAAAGCTTCATTAAGATCGAGATTATCTTTAGCAGAAAAAACGCCAAGCTGCTGGCAGAGTTTGGGATTATGAACAATTTTCATCCCATATTTTCTTACAAAGGGAACAGGCATCACTGCTTCATAATCTTTATAAACAAGAATTTCCCACGGCATTGTTGAAGTAGTATCTAAAAAATATTTTGTAGCAGAATACTTTCTTTGTTCGGAGTTTTCTAAACAGTGAGTATATTTTACAAAATCAATTTCATGGTATTTCAATCTTCTAATCATAATAATCCTGAGTCCGAGAAGCTATAATAGGAATTCTGCGTGACAATAATATGGTCCAAAAGCTGAATACTTAATGTATTTCCTGCTTCTTTTACTTTTTGTGTAATATGAATATCTTCCCGGCTTGGTTTTAAACTTCCGGAAGGATGATTATGGGCAATGATAATACCAGTCGCAAAATGATCCAGTGCAGTTTTGTACAGAACTCTTACATCTACAATCGATTGGCTTATTCCCCCCTGTGTCAGTTGTGAAACATGAATCACTTTATTGTTATTATTCAGGAAAATTGCCCAGAACTCTTCTGTTCTCAAATCAGAAAGCGGGTTTCTAAGAACCACATAAGCATCATGACTGTTCCCGATAATTGTTTTTCAGGAATTTCCTGTACAGCTCTTCGTCTTCCGATTTCTAAAGCTGAAATAATCGAAATGGCTTTTGACTCTCCAATACCCTTAAATTTCATCAGATCTTTAGCAGAAAGCAGGCTCAGCTGGTGCCAGCTGTTATTAACGGAAGCTAAAATCTTCCGGGCCAGTTCCAGAGCATCTTCTTCTCTATTTCCACTGCCCATAATAATTGCCAGCAGTTCAGAATCAGAAAGTGAGCTTTTGCCTTTCTGCAAAAACTTTTCTCTGGGTCTGTCATCTTCGGCAAGGAGTTTTATGGCCATTGAAAAATAAATTATAGATGAATAGTATCAATTAATAGAAAGCATATAAGATCACAGGTTTCGTGGACTGATCAATATATTTTGCGGTTTCTTTAAGAGCATTTACCGAAAGCATCGGACATCCTAAACTCAGGCATGCGGGAGCTTGAGATTCAATATCCGGAATACATCCATACGAGTGCAAAACGATTGCTCTTTGCATAGCATTGCTATTGGTAGAATCAAGACCTTTTAAACGGTATGCCTTTCCAAATTTTCCTACATAGCTTTCTCCAATGGCATATTTTCCAAAAGATGACTGATAGGAACCTTCAACATTGCTGAATTTCAAAACATCCGACTTTGGAACTACAGATCCAGAACCATGGGATACTACAGCCTGCTGTACGATGGTATTTTTTTGCAGGTTATAAACGAAATAACGGTATTTTCCGGAAGGTATCCTAAAATTGATAAAAACAGCCAGTTCCTGATTGTACTCTTTTCCTTTAATATAATTTTTAATTTCCGAAATTTTTGAACGGGGCACACCTAATGAATTCAACTGCTGAGATTCAGCTTTTGAACAGGAAATTAAAATTAAAAAACAAAAATAAAGTGTTTCATCATCTGGTGTGATATATGTCTATTCTATAATCATTCCGTCTTTCATGACAAGTTTGCGGTCTGTAATTTCTGCAAGATTCGGGTTGTGGGTTACAATGACAAATGTCTGGTTGTACTTGTCTCTCAGATCAAAAAATAACCTGTGAAGATCATCTGCATTCTTGGAATCCAGGTTTCCCGTAGGTTCATCGGCAAAAATAATTTTTGGTGAATTGATTAAAGCTCTTGCTACTGCTACCCTTTGTGCTTCTCCACCTGAAAGCTGATTGGGTTTATGATTCAGCCTTTGCTCTATCTTTAAATCTTCAAATAAAGCATATGCTTTTCAATAGCCTCTCTTTCATTGGCTCCGGCAATTTTTGTCGGAAGTAGTACGTTTTCCAGTGCTGTAAACTCCGGAAGAAGCTGATGAAACTGAAATACAAAACCGATATTTTGATTTCTGAACTTTGAAAGCTGCTTATCATTCATGTTAATAAATGATTCTCCTGCTATTTCAATTTCAGTGTCATATTTGTTTGAATGAGTCGGATGATCCAAAGTACCTAAAATCTGCAGCAATGTAGACTTCCCTGCTCCAGATTCTCCTACAATAGAAACCACCTCACCCATTTTGATGTGAATATCAACTCCTTTCAGTACTTCTAAATTACCATAAGATTTATGGATATTTCTTGCTTTAATCATGATTCAAAAATAGTGAATTGCCTTCAAATAAAAAACCGCTTTTTGAAGCGGGTTATATTTTATTTTACTTTTATTTATATTAGGTTTTCCTAAACCATTTATATTCGTCTTTTCTTTTAATTTTTTTAATTATTTCCATCTTATTTTTGTGTAAAAATAAATGCAAAAAGTAATATTTTCTTTTTTTCTAAACCTATAAGGTTTCAAAAACCTTATAGGTTTGAGATTGCTAACTACATTTTCAACTTGCCAAAAAACAAAAAACCTCCCAATTTGGGAGGTTTCAATATTTTCAATTCAGAAAATTACAGTAACAATGTTAATGGACTTTCTAAATAAGTTCTTAATGTTTGTAGGAACTGAGCTCCTGTAGCTCCATCTACCACTCTGTGGTCACAAGCCAATGAAAGTTTCATGGTGTTTCCAACTACAATCTGACCATCTTTTACGATTGGCTTCTCAATAATTGCTCCTACTGAAAGGATTGCAGAGTTTGGCTGGTTGATGATACTTGTAAACGTCTCGATTCCAAACATTCCTAAGTTAGAAATAGAGAATGTAGATCCTTCCATTTCATTAGCTTTAAGACCTTTACTCTTAGCTCTTGAAGCCATATCTTTTACGGATGCAGAAATCTGAGTGTACGTCATCTGATCTGTATTTTTCAATACCGGAACTACCAATCCGTCAGGAATAGCTACTGCTACACCGATGTTGATATTTCCTCTGTGAATGATCTTATCTCCTGCCCAGCTTGAATTTACCTGAGGGTGTTTTCTTAAAGCAATTGCAGTTGCCTTAATGATCATATCGTTGAAAGAGATTTTAGTATCTGGAAGAGAATTGATTTCTTTTCTGGCTTCAATCGCTTTATCCATATTGATCTCTACCATCAGATAGTAGTGAGGTGCAGAGAATTTACTTTCAGAAAGACGTTTTGCAATAATATTTCTTACCTGAGAGTTTTGAGTCTCTGTATCTTCTCCCTGTACGAAATTTACGGCAACAGGAGCAGCGCTTGCTGCAGGAGCTGAAGCAGCTTGTTTCGCAGCTGGCTGATAGTTTTCAATATCTTTTTTAACGATTCTTCCGTTTTCACCAGAACCTTGAACACTGTTGATATCAACCCCTTTATCCTGAGCCATTTTCTTAGCCAGTGGAGAGATTGCTACTCTGTCAGAAGATGAAGAGCTGGCAGCCGGAGCAGCTTTTTCTTCTGTCTTAGCTTCTGCTTTTTGTTCAGCTGGTTTTTCAATAGACTGAGTAGCAGCTTTTGGAGCTCCTACAGCTGAAACGTCCGTTCCTGCAGGGCCAATAATTGCCAATACTGAATCTACCGGAGCAGCACCACCTTCTTCTACACCTTGTTTCAATAGTACTCCATTGAATTCAGATTCGAAATCTTGTACCGCTTTATCGGTTTCTATCTCAGCAAGAAGATCACCTTCTTTTACTGTATCTCCTACATTTTTGTGCCATTTAGCTACTTTACCTTCTGTCATTGTATCAGAAAGTCTTGGCATTGTAATAACTTCTACTCCTGCCGGAACTTCTGCAGCAGCAGGCGCAGCGGTTTCTGCTTTAGGCTGTTCTTCTGATTTTTTTCTTCAGTTGCAGCAGGAGCAGCAGCTCCACCTGTTAATCCTGAAATATCTTCTCCTTCATTTCCGATAATAGCTAAAACAGAGTCTACAGCAGCAGCACCTCCTTCTTCTACACCTACGTATAAAAGGGTACCCTCTATTTCAGATTCGAAATCCTGAACTGCTTTATCAGTTTCAATTTCAGCTAAAATATCTCCTTCTTTTACTTTATCTCCTACTTTTTTATGCCATTTTGCCACCTTACCTTCCGTCATAGTGTCGGACAGGCGGGGCATCGTAATTACTTCTGCCATAATTTATTTTAATTTGAAAATTTAGCAATCTGAAAATCTGAAAATTAAAAAAGGACATATTCTATCACGTTTTCAAATTCTCAAATTGTCAAATTAACTCATTATCTTTTAGTTTTCTAATTTGTCTAGGAATGGATAATCTTCCTGAGCATATACATACTCGTAAACTTTTTCAGCATCCGGATATGGAGAGTTTTCCATAAATTCGATACACTCTTCAACGAAGTCTCTTGACTTGTTGTCCATTGTTTCCAGTTCAGCTTCTGTAGCCCATCCGTTTTCTAAAATTCTGTGTTTTACAAGCTCGATTGGGTCATCGTTTTTATGAATAGCCACTTCTTCTTTAGATCTGTATGGCTCAGCATCAGACATAGAGTGTCCTCTGTAACGGTAAGTTCTTGCTTCAATGAATGTAGGTCCGTCTCCTCTTCTTGCTCTTTCAATAGCCTCATAAGCAGCTTCAGCTACTTTTTCAGGATCCATTGCATCTACAGCAAGACAAGGCATTTCGTATCCTAATCCTAATTTATAGATATCTTCGTGGTTGGCAGTTCTTTTTACAGAAGTTCCCATTGCATATTGGTTGTTTTCTACAACAAATACTACAGGAAGTTTCCAGTTCATTGCCATGTTGAAGGTCTCGTGTAAAGAACCCTGTCTAGCAGCCCCGTCTCCAAAGAAACAGATGTTCACTGCTTTTCTGTCGAAATATTTATCGGCAAAAGCAATACCAGCTCCCAAAGGAATTTGTCCTCCAACGATACCGTGTCCTCCGTAAAAACGGTGTTCTTTACTGAAAATGTGCATAGATCCACCCATACCTCCGGATGTACCTGTAGCTTTACCACAAAGTTCAGCCATGATTCTCTTAGGATCTACTCCCATCGCCATTGGATGGATGTGGCATCTGTAAGCAGTAATCATACTATCCTTTGTAAGATCCATTGCATGAGTAAATCCTGCAGGAATAGCTTCCTGACCGTTATACAAATGTAAAAAACCTCTGATCTTTTGTTTTAGGTAAAGAGAACGGCATTTGTCTTCAAACCTTCTCCACATTGTCATATCTTCATACCACTGCAGGTATACCTCTTTAGAAAATTCTTTCATGTGTTAGCTCTTGCTTTTTTATGATGAAATAGTTGAGCAAAATTATGAAAAAACTTTGTTTTTATTCTATACATAGATAACTTTTCGTTTTTTCTGTAAAATCTATTTGCGGGCTGAGTGGATTATTCTTAATTTTCGACCCCTTCAACTCCCCACCCAACTGCATTTTCTCTTCTGCTTTCCTAAAACAATATTTATAGAATCAGCCTATTTATGTGGCTTTTATGAAATAATAAATAGGACTGAAATATCAAAAATTGATTCCCCTTTCCTCATTACTTCTTCTCGCTTTAATTATTGTTAACATATCTTTTGGGTGTTTTATTGGCTTATTTTCCACAGAAAAAGCTAGAGTTTTTACCATTTCATCATGATGGTATTAAAGAATTTAACATTAAATTAAAACAGTCCACATTCTATACAAACCTATTTAGAAACAATGATTTAATCTGTTTTAAAACTCATTCCACAGCTCTGCCGCTGCTTGTTTTTTGAGGTTATAATGGTATATTTGATTTTTAAACTTGATTATGGAAGAAAAGCAGTCTTCATTACTACACAAAATTTCAAAAGTCATCTCTGATTTTTTTAATCCACTGGTCTCTCTGATTATTTTTTTGTCTACATGAGCATCAGAGAATACTCTCTTAAAGATTCCATGCTGTATTTCCTTCCTATCTTATTAATGATCATCATTCCTGTTGTCGTATGGCTGGTATGGAATGTAAAAACAGGAAGGTATACTAATATGGATGTATCCAACAGGGTTCAAAGAAAGACATTATATATATTTATTGCAGTCTGCGTGATCGCTTATCTTGTTTTTAATTATATCAAAAACGGATATATTGATCTGGTTATGCTGTTTATTCTCGTTCTTCTTTTTGCCCTTCAGATCAGCAATCTTTTCATCAAAAGTTCTATGCATACTGCATTCAATGTATTTGTAGCAGCATTATTTTTTACCCTGAACTGGAAAATGGGTCTGGCATGGCTGGGGATTGCTATTTTAGTGGGAATCACCCGTGTTATTTTAAAAAGACACACCGTAAAAGAAGTATTTATGGGAGCTGGAATAGCTTTTCTGGTATCTTTTCTCTATCTTTATTGCAATATTCAATTTCAACATTAGAATACTCTATGAAAATAAATCATCTTACTGCCGCAGAAGAAAACTTTATGAAGCTGTTTTGGAAAATGGAATCTTTCTATCTGAAGGACGTTATGGAACAGCATCCGGAACCGAAACCCCACCAGAATACGGTTTCCACTTATTTGAAAATATTAGTTGAAAAAGGCTATCTATCTACCGTAAAAGAAGGAAGAATCTTCAAATATACTGTGCTTGTTCCTTTGGAAGAGTATAAAAAATTTCTACTGAAAGAGCTTTCACATCAGTTTTTCAATAATTCCGGGAAGGAAATTCTGGAGCTTTTATTAAGTGAAAAATTAATCTCCCAGGAAGATATGAAAGGCCATTTTGATGTTAAAATCGAAATAAAACCAGCAAAAATTGAAGAACCTAAATTTGAAATTGCTGAAGAAATCCTAAGTCCGAAAAAGGAAAAGAAAACCAAAGGAAAAGAGAAAGACAAGGACAAGGATAAGGACAAAAAGAAGAAAAAGAAAAAAGATTAACCAAAATCTAAAAACACCAAATCATGAAAACAAAATTTCAGGAAACTCTAGGCCGGGCCAACGAAGTCATTTTCCGATATCCTATGATTTTGACAATGGCTTTATTAGCTTCTATAGGAGCAATATGCATTGCTGAAACAGAACGCAGTGAAATCACCTCTTATATCAAATTTACCATCTGTGCCTGTCTCGGAATTTCATTGATGTTTGCATTGAAAATGCTATCCCAAAGAATTGGGAAAGAATTATTATTACAGCTATCCGGAATTATTTTTCTTACAGGTTTTTATTTTATTTTACCGGATAAAAAGAATGGCTTTACAGAAGTCTACGCTTATATTATTGCAGTCACAGCCCTTCTCTCTCACTTATTAGTTTCTTTTGTCCCATTTCTGGAGAAAAACAGAGAACTTAGCTTCTGGCAGTATAACAAAAATCTCTTTGTCAATATCTTCCTCACGGCAGTATTTACAGGAGTCTTGACAGGCGGTGTTGAATTAGCCATCTTAGCTATTGATAAACTTTTTGATTTTAACTTCCACGACAGAATTTACAGAGATACATTTTTTGTTCTTGCTATTTTGGGAAGCAGCTTTATTTTCCTTTTATTTAATGATAAGGGATTAAATAACCTTGAAAAAGATGGCACCTATCCTGTTGTTTTAAAATTTTTCACTCAGTTTATTTTAATTCCATTACTGCTTATCTATGTAACCATTCTTTATTTTTATTCTGTTAAAATAGTAATCAATTGGGAGCTTCCTAGAGGCTGGGTTTCTTACCTTGTTTTGGCTTACAGTGTTGTTGGTATTCTGGCATTACTTCTCGTACATCCGTTAAAAGAAGAAAATGCAAAATCCTGGGTTAAGGTATTTTCAAAGGCATTCTATTATACCATTGCTCCTTTGATCATTTTGCTTTTCACAGCTATTTTCACCAGAATTTTAGAATACGGCTATACAGAACCACGATATTTCGTTCTTCTGCTTGCGTTATGGCTTTTGAGCATTGTCATTTATTTTATTTTCAGTAAAAAGGCTACCATAAAGTTTATTCCGATCAGCTTATTTTTATTTGGAACTTTTGCTTTGATTTTTCCTTATTTAAATGCATTTAGTGTAGCTAAGAGAAGTCAGCAAAGGCAATTAGTCAAGATTTTAATGATAATCAGCTTATCAGTGCAGGTACAATTAATTTCAACAAAAAAATTACAGACACTATCCGTAATGAAATTGCTGATAAATTTGAGTTTCTGGCCGAAAGAAAACAGGGAGAGTTTCTATCAACTCTGTTAAATGAAAAAGACAAGGCTGAATTGACCAATCATATTGCCACTGGAGAGTTTTATAGTGTAAGATATGATATCCAGAACAAGTTCTCGGATGTGAATCTGACCATAAAAAACAGAGCATACGAAATGAACAGACTTGTTCTCGTTCCGGAAAAGCAGGTGGTAGAACTTGGAAATTATCAATATTTAATTTCTTTCCACCGTTACAGCAGAGATCCGCAAAAATTGAATGAAGATCAGTTTGAACTTACAGATGAACTGACTGATAATTCATCATTAAAATTAAGCTTAAACTCTACAGAAGAAGTAGATTTCGGACCACAGATCATTAAACTGTTTGAGGAAAATAAAAACAAAACCGGAAATGTAAAAATTCCTGAAATCACTATGGAATCTGATTTAGGCAAATATCATGTTAAACTTATTTTCAGTGAAATTACACGAGAAAAATATTCTGAACAAGATACTGCCAGTATTTATTACGAAAACGTTTATATTCTGATCAGATTAAAATAATTAATAAAAACAGGCTATCCGATGGATAGCCTGTTTTATTTTTATCTATTGTGAAAATCCTGTATTAAAAGGATTTCCATTATTTAGAAAAAATGATTTTCCTAAAATAAATTCCATAAAAAAAGCGGCTTAAAAGCCGCTTCATATTTTTACCAACGGTTTCCTCCGCCGTTACCTCCACGGTTGTTTCCACC
This sequence comes from Chryseobacterium sp. CH21, assembly GCF_004119445.1. GTDB lineage: Bacteria > Bacteroidota > Bacteroidia > Flavobacteriales > Weeksellaceae > Chryseobacterium. Next base: position 59,189 of record NZ_QICI01000010.1, read on the forward strand.
ACCGTATCCACCACCGTTTCCACGGTTGTTTCCGTAACCACCACCTCTGTTGTTGTCAAAGCTTCTTCTTGGCTTTTCTTCTCTAGGCTTAGCTTCAGATACGTTTAAAGTTTTTCCGTTAAATTCTTTTTGGTTAAGAGCTTCAATAGCTTGCTTTCCTTCTTCATCACCCATCTCTACAAAACCGAAACCTCTGGAACGACCAGTTTCTCTGTCTGTAACGATTTTAGCTGATGATACGTCACCAAATTCTGCGAATAGATCGTGCAACTCATACTCTTTAGTTGCGTAATTGATGTTTGAAACAAAAATGTTCATTTTAAAATAAATTAAAAAATTAATAAAAATTTGGTATATAAAAGAAAAACAACATAAATTAATGAACAAATATTGATTCCAAATATAAACGTATGCAAGATACAATTAAAAATTTCAAATCAAAGCTTTTTTTAAATATTTCTCACATTATGTTGAATCCAAATACCCAAATGGGAAACAAAAACAACAAAACACACTGATTATCAGCAAATTAAATACTAAAATATTTTATCATAAAATTAGTTAAAAATTAACAACAAAACCCAAGTCTAACCATTCACAATCAAGCCAATAAGATTGAAAATGTTATCATTACGATCTTGCTTACGCTCCTATTCTTTACTAAATATTAAATTCCATTCAAAGTATGAAACTGCACACCACAAATTATACCAACACACTCATTGAAATCGCCGAGGACTCTCCTGTTGCTCAGGCACAGATTCCTCCTGAAAAAAAAGAAAAAACACTGGCTAATCTTCAATATGAGAAACTTATAAAAAGTCCTTACACGTATTCTTCAGACGATATTGTTTTTGAGTGTTATGCTATTAAAAATGATATTTCAGAAAATGAAAAGCAGGAAGAAAGAGAAAAATTCTTTTCCAAAGGACAACCTTGCCTTCGCTGCTCTCCCTTAGCTAAGAAATACGGATTCGGAATTCATCATAATTCAGAAGGAAAAGTTGCTTTATTTCCTATGGAGAGCGAAGAATATCAGATGTTAATAAATGACAGTTCCATTACGAAAACCAAAGCAATGCGTTCTAAAAGAAAATGATTGAGAAAATGAATGATTCTTTTCAGATCAATAAATATGATTCTTTTGAAAACATCAGCTTTTAACACTAAATTTGTACTGCAAATTATTAAAAAATATGAACTACCATACCAGAAAATGGGTAAAACCCGAAGACTTAAATCCTAACCACTCACTTTTCGGAGGAAGACTCCTTCAATGGATAGATGAGGAAGCAGCACTCTATGCCATTATTCAGCTGGAAAATACAAAAGTGGTCACCAAATTTATCTCTGAAATTAATTTTGTCAGTTCCGCCAAACAGGGAGATATTATAGAAATAGGAATTGAGGCTTCTCATTTCGGATCCTCCTCTATTACGTTAAGATGTGATGTGAGAAACAAAATGACCCATCAAACTATTATTACGGTAGAAAAAATTGTCATGGTAAACCTTGATGCAGATGGTAATCCCGCTCCTCACGGCAAAACCCAGATTGAATTCGTAAAAGACAGGTTAAGCAACGGCCTATGAAAATCTTTATAAAGAACATGGTCTGCAACAGATGTATTGCTGCGGTAGAGAATATCTTCCGCAATGCAGATGTAGAAATAAGTACAGTCTCATTGGGTGAAATAGAAACTGAAACTGAAATTTCTCCAGAGAAAATGCAGATCATAGAAAAAGAACTGCTAAATACAGGCTTTGAAAGGATCATGGATTCTGCCCATCAGATTGTAGAAAAAATCAAAAACCTGATCATCCTAAAAATAAGCGATCTCGATATTTCAGAAGATTTTTTACTATCAGAATTTTTAAGTTCGAAAATTCATAAGGATTACAGCTCGCTTTCAAAAACATTTTCACAAAACGAAAACATTACATTAGAGCAATTCTTCATTCTTCAGAAAATTGAAAAAGTAAAAGAACTTCTTCTCTATAACGAATTCAACCTTACTGAAATTGCAGGAAAGCTTGGCTATAAAAGTGTACAGCATCTCTCTTCCCAATTCCGAAATGTAACCGGGTTCACTCCTACTGAATTCAAAAAGCTTAAAGAGCACAACCGAAAATCGCTCGATAATCTATAAGTTTGAGGGTTTGAGAGTAAAAGAGTTGAATATTCCTATTTCACTTACAAACGCTCAAACCCTACAACTCTCCCACTCTAACACTCTCCCACTCTCCAACCCTAAAACTCACACTAGCCTAATTTTATAACTATTATCCTTAAATTTATAACAACCTTAGTTTTCCATTTTGGAAATTTGTACTATAAATTTAAAATCATGGAACAACAGTATAAAATACTCGGAATGACGTGTTCCGGCTGCCAGAAAAAATATCCAACCAACTGAACAGTGTTGATGGTGTTAAAGCCGATGTAAATCTGGAAAACAATACCGCAACCATTTCTTCTGATCATGGAGTAAAGCTTTCAGTTTTAAATGATGCTTTGGCAGAAATAGGAACATACAGACTAGAAGATCCCAATGCTCCTGAGACAGCTTTTGTAAAACCTCAGGATCGTGTATCTCCATCTTCGGTATACTATTGTCCAATGGAATGTGAAGGAGATAAAGTATATTTCAAACAGGGAGAAAGATGCCCTGTCTGCAAAATGTACCTGGTTCCTATTGAAGAGAAACTTGCCAAAGACCCCAATCATAAACCTGTCTATTCATCAACCAATCTTCCTGAAAACTTTAAAGATAGTATCGGAAAACACTATTGTCCTATGTTTTGTGAGGGTGATAAAGTGTACGATCAAAAAGGGGAATGTCCGGTCTGCCATATGGATTTGGAACCGATCACTGAGGAACTTGCACAAAAAGCAGCTTCACACCAACATAATTCCCATTCTCACTCTCACCATCATCATGATCATGACCATCATAGCCACAATCATGAAGCTCCTAAAGTAACTGATGAAATGGCAGGCAGATATTATTGCCCCATGTATTGTGAAGGTGACAAAACCTACGATTCTAATGTAGGATGCCCTGTCTGTGGGATGGATCTTGTAAAATATCCGGAAAAGAAAACCGCAAAATACACCTGTCCGATGCACCCGGAAATCATTCGTGATGAACCTGGAGACTGCCCGATTTGTGGAATGGATCTCGTAAGAATGCCAGACAATAATGATGATGAAGAGGATGAAACCTACAACCTATTAAAAAGAAAATTCATTACTTCATTAGCATTTACGATTCCGGTTTTTATTCTTTCAATGGGTGGAATGTTTATCAATTTCCCTTTCTCACATCAGGTTCAGGGGTTTATTGAACTTGCTTTAACACTTCCGGTTCTATTTTATTCAGGCTGGTTTCTGTTAAAAAGAGGTTGGGTTTCCTTCAAAACATGGAATCTCAACATGTTCAGCCTTATTGCCTTGGGTGTAGCAGCAGCATTTATTTTCAGTATTGTGGCTTTAATTTTCCCAGACATTATTCCCCATGAAATTCGGGGTCATAATCATGAAATTCCGTTGTATTTTGAAGCGGTCTGTGTGATTTTAACCCTTGTTATTTTAGGCCAGCTGATGGAAGCTGCAGCTCATAAAAAAACAGGGAACGCCATCAAAGAGCTCATGAATCTTTCTCCGGATGAAGCCAATCTTATGGTAAACGGTGAAGAAAAGAAAGTTCTGCTTTCTCAGGTGAAAATAGGTGATTTATTGAAAGTAAAACCCGGCGAAAAAATTCCGGTAGACGGAAAAATCATTGAAGGTAATTCTATCGTTGATGAAAGTATGATCACGGGAGAACCCGTTCCTGTAGAAAAAAATATTGACGATAAGGTATCTTCCGGAACCATAAACGGCAACCAGGTATTCATCATGAAAGCTGAAAAAGTAGGTGATGAAACCCTGCTTTCACAGATTATCAAGATGGTGAATGAAGCCAGCCGCAGCAAAGCCCCTATCCAGAAGCTTACAGATAAAGTTTCAAAAGTTTTTGTTCCCGTGGTTATTCTTATCGCAGTACTTACTTTTATTCTGTGGCAGTTTTTCGGGCCGGAAGGAAAAAGAAGTTTATTTGCTTTCGTGAATGCTGTAGCAGTTTTAATTGTAGCTTGCCCATGTGCGCTTGGTCTTGCCACTCCTATGTCTTTAATGGTAGGAATAGGAAAAGGAGCTAAAAACGGTATCCTGATCAAAAACGCTGAAGCTCTTGAGCAAATGAATAAAGTAAATGTTCTGATCACTGATAAAACAGGAACTTTAACGGAAGGAAAACCTTCTGTTGAATATATTGAAACAGTAAATGGAGATCAGAATCAGATTTTAAAACTGGCTTTTTCTTTGAATCAAAACTCTGAACATCCGCTTTCCAATGCCGTTATAAAAAGAGCAAAGGAAGCGAATATAACGGCTGAAAAAGTAGATCAGTTTGAAAACATTTCAGGTAAAGGTGTGAAAGGAAATATCAACGGTAAGACAGCATACCTGGGAAATGAAAATCTTCTGACCTCACATCAGATTTCCATTCCGGAAAACCTGAAACAAAAAGCGGTAGAAGTACAATCAAAGGCGCACACCATTTCTTACATCGCACAGGATCAGCAAGTGCTTGGATTTATAAGCTTTACAGATAAAATCAAGGAAAGTTCTAAAAAAGCAGTGAAGCAGCTCATGAGCGAAGGAATTGATGTCATCATGATGACGGGAGACAATGAACATACCGCAAAAGCTGTCGCTGATGAATTAGGTATCAAACATTTCAAAGCCAACTGTCTTCCTGAAGATAAACTGAATGAAGTAAAAAAACTCCAACAACAGGGTAAAATCGTAGCAATGACCGGAGACGGCATCAATGACTCTCCTGCTCTTGCCCAGTCTGATGTGGGAATTGCCATGGGAACAGGAACCGATGTCGCCATTGAAAGCGCAGAGATCACTTTATTAAAAGGAGATATTCTAGGTGTTGCAAAAGCAAAACTTTTAAGTGAAAAACTTCTTAAAAACATTAAAGAAAACCTGTTCTTCGCATTCATTTATAATGTTTTAGGTGTTCCGGTAGCGGCAGGATTATTGTATCCATTCTTTGGAATTCTGTTATCTCCTATGATTGCAGCAGCAGCTATGAGCTTTAGCTCTCTTTCTGTGATTCTGAATTCATTGAGATTAAATTCCGTAGATCTGGATATAAAATAACTATCATGAAAAAAGAAAATCTTTACATAGGATGTTCAGGATTTTATAATAACGACTGGAAAGGGTCTTTATATCCCGAAGATGCTAAGAGTAAAGATTTTCTTTCTTTATATTCAAAAACATTCAACGCTGTAGAAATTAATTCTACTTTTTACAGGAAACCGACATCAAAGACATTATTAAAATGGTATGATGAAACTCCTGAATCATTCAGGTTTTTTATTAAAATCCCAAAATCCATTACCCATCAAAACAGACTTGAAAATTCCAAAGAAGAAATTTCAGTTTTTTGCAGCCATATTCAAAATAACTTGAAGGATAAGCTTTCCGGTTTTCTCTATCAGTTTCCTCCTTCTTTTAACAATACTCCGGAAAATACAGAGCGTATTGTTAATACTATAGATCGCAATTTTCTGAATGTCATCGAATTCCGTCACAACTCATGGTGGCAAAAAGAAATCTTTGACCTTTTAAAAGATCTTAATATGATCTTTTCAGGTGTAAGCTTTCCCGCTGATCTTCCTGAAGAGATAATTATCAACCATCCGAATATTCTTTATTACAGACTTCATGGCAAGCCCATTCTTTACAAATCTGAGTATAGCAAGGATTTTTTGGATGAACTTGCAGAAAAAATTAAAAACAGCGGGAAAACGACTTATATATTCTTCAATAATACCTGGGGAGCAGCTGCCATTAAAAATTCACTGTATTTAAAATGTCTTTTAACATAAAATCAGCTGATGTTGTTAAAATAAAATAATTCTCCATAATATGAAGAATATCGAAACTTTAACAAATATAGAAAAAGACTATCGTTTTACTATTTATAAATGTTAAAATAAAAATAAAACTAAATCATAAATTTACAATTCAATTGTTAATGGAAAAAACCCCTAAAATAAAGTTCTTAAAATAACCTTAAAAAGAAAAAACACTGCACAGCATGGCATGTAATTTGTTAATTTTCACATGTTATTTTTAACGATTTTTAACAATTTAAAATCCATTATCTTTATGAGAAAAATTTTTGCGGGAAAGTCAAAAAATAAGACTTTTCTCGGGATGTTTGCATTGGTGAGTGCATCTTCGGCTTTATTAAACAGCTGTAATTTCAAGAATGAAGTGAATGACCCCGTCGTCAGTTCACAACAACATCCTTCCGCAGAAATAGTCCCAAAAATGGACGATGAAAACGTAGACCCGGATAAAAGAGTGATCTACCTTACCTTCGATGACGGTCCCAACCAAGGAACCGAAAACCTTTTAAAAATTCTGGACAAAAGAAACGTTTGTGCAACCGCCTTTCTGGTAGGTAAACATGCTTATGGAAGCAAGAGACAAAAAGACGATCTTCTTCTTTTGAAGCAGAACCCTCTTGTGGAACTTGCTAATCACAGTTTCACCCATGCCCATAATAAATACACAGATTTTTATAGAAATGCTGAAGGCGTAGTCCACGATTTTGATATCGCCAAAGACAGCCTGAAGCTTTCTGATAAAATTGCCAGAACTCCGGGAAGAAATATCTGGAGACTCAATAATATTAATGTAACGGATATCAAAAGCTCAACTGCTGCTGCAGACGGTCTTAAAAAGGCTGGCTACAAAGTAATCGGTTGGGACCTTGAATGGAGACCTTCCCAAAAAATGACTTTAAAAGGAAGCCATGAAGCGATGATCAAGAAAGTGGACAGTATTTTCTTTAATGATCTTGAAAAAACATCAAGACACCTTGTTTTCCTGACTCATGATCAATATCTGAGAGATGCGGATTCTATCAACGAACTGGATCTTTTTATTGAAAAACTACAGAAGAGCAATAAGTTTGTGTTCAGAAAGATTTCTCAGTATCCTAAGATAAATGAAGTACTGAATTAATTTATTGTAAAAAGCACAATCTAAAATGTATTGACGGCTAGTAACTGTCAGAGAATTTTCGGAAATTTGCATCTATGAGTATTAAAGAAAATTATAACGCTATAAAAGACCAGCTGCCATCCCATGTTCAGCTGGTTGCTGTTTCCAAAACACATCCGGCTTCCGCAGTTCAGGAAGTGTATGATCTCGGACAAAAAGTTTTTGGCGAAAATAAGGTACAGGAACTGATGGAAAAAGCACCTCTTCTTCCTCAGGATATCCACTGGCACCTTATCGGTCACCTGCAAACCAATAAAGTAAAATATATTGCTCCTTTCATCGATACAATACAAAGTGTGGATTCTGAAAAATTATTAACAGAAATAAGCAAAGAAGCAGGAAAAAATAACAGAACGATTAAAGTTCTTCTTCAGGTAAAAATTGCTGCTGAAGAGACTAAATTCGGTCTTGAAATTTCGGAAGCCCAGGATCTGTTTCAGAAATATATTGAGGGTAAATTTCCTCATGTAGAAATCACCGGATTAATGGGGATGGCAACATTTACGGATGATGAGCAACAGGTTAGAAATGAGTTTTTAATCCTAAAGGGGCTTTTTGATGAATTAAATCAATTAAAAACAATAATTACCTTATCAATGGGGATGAGCGATGATTTTCCTATAGCCATTGAGTGCGGGGCTAATTCTGTGAGGGTTGGATCTGCCATTTTCGGCAGAAGAGACTATTCAAAATAGAATATTTAGGTATGGTTTTTGCTAATAATTGAAACAAAAAATTTAAATTTGCAACTATGCAAAAAATCCTTATCGTAGAAGACGAAAAAGCAATCTCGGGAGTACTTCACAGTATTCTTTCGGATGAACTCACCGATTATGAATTTGTTATCGCCGAAGACGGCCTTGAAGGTTACAAACAGGTAGAAAAAGAAGATTTCGCATTGGTGATTTCTGATATTAAGATGCCTAAGGTTTCAGGAACCGAACTTTTGAAGCAAAGTCTTGCACTAAAACCAGAAACTACTTTTATTATGATTTCAGGCCACGCAGACATTGATTCTGCTGTTTCCTGCCTGAAAGAAGGTGCATATGATTTTATCTCTAAGCCTATTGATATCAACAGATTGATCACAAGTGTTAAAAACGCTTTGGCAAAAGAGACATTGAAGAAAGAAAACAAAAATCTTCAGACTGAAAACAAAACTTTAAAGAGAAAAGTAAGCAAAAAATATCAGATGATTGGTGATTCTCCTGCTTTGCAGAAGATCCAGGATATGATAGAAAAAGTAGCAGCTTCTGATGCCAGAGTTCTTATTACAGGGCCTAACGGTGCCGGAAAAGAACTGGTAGCTCATGCTATTCACAACCAAAGTGACCGTGCAAGAGGTCCAATGATTGAAGTAAACTGTGCTGCCATTCCATCTGAACTTATTGAATCTGAACTTTTCGGACACGTAAAAGGATCTTTTACAGGTGCTATTAAAGATAAACAAGGGAAATTTGAGCAGGCTAACGGAGGTACAATCTTCCTTGATGAGATTGGAGATATGAGTCTTATTGCTCAGGCTAAAGTATTGAGAGCTCTTCAGGAAAGCAAAGTTTCTCCTGTGGGAAGTGATAAAGAAATTAAAGTAGACGTAAGAGTAATTGCGGCTACGAATAAAAATATGCAGAAAGAAATTGAAGAAGGGAAATTCAGAGAAGACCTTTACCACAGACTTTCTGTAATTGAAATCTATGTTCCGCCATTGGATGAAAGAAAAGGAGACATCAAATTGCTTGTTGAACATTTTTCTGGTATGATTGCTGATGAGCATGGTACAGCTGCGAAAAAGTTTGACGATAAAGCTATTGATGCTTTAAAAGCGCTTTCATGGACTGGAAATATCAGAGAATTAAGAAACGTTGTTGAGAGGTTAATCATTCTTGGTGGAAACACTGTTTCTGAAGGTGACGTTGCAAGTTTTGTAAGGAAATAATAAGCTATTATTTACCATATTATAAAAATTTGCAGTGTTACCGCTGCAAATTTTTTTTTGCCCTATTCAATTATAAACTATATGAATCTTAAAATATTATGAACTTTTTAAACAAAAACTATACAAAAGAATGCCTGACTTTGGCTCTGCCTGTGATGCTAACCCAGGTAGGGCAGGTTTCGGTAAACTTATTCGATAATATTATTGTCGGAAAACTATTGGGTGCTGATGCATTGGCATCTGTATCATTGGGAAATGCTGTGTTTTTCTCCATATTTGTATTAGCTTTGGGCTTTTCATTTGCCATTCCGCCTTTGGTTTCGGAAGCGCATTCCAGAGAGGACCATGCTACAATCAATTCGGTATTCAGTCATGGTTTTATTATCAATATGTCTGTTGGGATTATCCTGATGGTCATATTACTGATGGGAATGCCACTACTCTATCACTCCGGACAGCCTGCCAAGATTATTCCGGATACGGTAAGCTTCCTAAGTATAATGGTGGTCAGTATGATTCCGTTTATGGCGTTTCAGACACTTCGTGAAGTATCTGAAGGACTTTCCTATACAATCGGAGTTACCAAAGCTACTATTATTGCCAACGTTATCAATATTGTTTTAAACTATGTCTTTATCAAAGGACTTTGGGGAATTCCTCCAATGGGTGTAAAAGGATCTGCTTTAGCAACCTTGATTTCCAGAGTTTTCATGGTGGTTTTCCTTTATTTTGTTTTGCTTAAAGAAAAAAGAACAAGACGTTATATCAAGGATTTTTCTTTAAAAATTCAGGTTTTCTCAAAAAAAATGTTTGATAAAATGGTAAAATTGGGGTTACCTACCGCTTTACAGATGTTTTTTGAAGTAACAGCTTTCGCCGGAGCTGCATTTATCTGCGGATTGATCTCTGCTCATGATATTGCTTCTCACCAGATCGCTTTAAGTATGGCTTCTTTCACCTTCAACCTTTGTGTTGGGTTTAGTGTTGCTTCTACTGTAATGATCGGAAGAAAACTTGGAGAACAAAATTTTATTGAGTTGAGAAAAGTAGGTATAAACAATCTAAAGATCGCCTTTATTTTTATGTGCATCTGCGGATTGGTATTTATTTTAGGCAGAAACATCCTACCTACATTCTTCACGAAAAAAGAAGAAGTGGAAGTTATTACACTGGCTGCAAAACTGATGATTATTGCTGCGTTATTCCAGCTTTCTGATGGAATTCAGGTAACGGCTTTAGGAATGCTGAGAGGACTACAGGATGTAAAAATCCCGTCCATTTATACTTTTATCGCTTACTGGGTCATTACTATTCCTTTGGGCTATTTCTTCTGTGTCACATTAGAAATGGGAGCATTCGGAATGTGGATCGCACTCGGACTGGGATTAACGGTTTCTGCCGTTTTTCTGGTGAAACGATTCTTAAATATGTCTGCAAAAAGAATTAAGCAGAATTCATAAAAACAAATAGCTGTTTCAAATTTGAGACAGCTATTTTTTATATTCTTTCGTTTTGCAGCTTAATCGCAGATTTCACGGATGAACGCAGATAATTGTATATAATTATTTTTTTATAGATTAAATGCTTATAAATTCGTTTTACACGTTTATCTTTTCTCTTTCTTCACAATTATAATTACTCTATCCTTTTTCCTAAGATTTTCAGACTTCTTTCCACCCCATCCAGAATGGCTACATTAGGAAGGCTTCCCCAATCTTCAAACCCAAAATGTCTGAACAGCTTTAAACTTGGTTCATTATGAAGGAAAATAAGGGCTACCAGGTTTTTTACTCCAAATTTTCCGGCATTATCAATACAATACTGAAGAATGGTTTTTCCATATCCTTTTCCTCTGCTCGTTTCATCCAGATAAATACTTACTTCTACAGTACCACTGTATGCAGCCCTTTCATGGAATGAACTGAAGCTTACCCAGCCCACAGCCTGCTTCTGATGATCTTCAACCACCCAAAGAGGTCTTGTTTTGGGATTATGTTCTTCAAACCATTTTAGTTTGCTTTCTACAGAGACTTCTTCCATGTCTGCAGTTACCATTCTTGAGGCAATTGTTGAGTTGTAGATGGCTACGATTTTATTTAAATCTGCCAACTCAGCATTTCTGAACTTTAATGTTTCCATGAATATTGTAATTCAACTTATTCTCATGCAAAAATACTAAATTTTAAAATCACCCCTATGAATTTCAAATACTTTATCTAAATTTTAATATTAAAATAGAACAACCCCTTGAAATAGCATCAACATTTATATCAGTTTTAATATTTTATTTTTTTGAAAATCGCAAAGACGCAATGGAATTTAAGTTTTTTATGTTTTTAAGGCGCAAGGATTTTATCTCCGATAAAATTGAATGCTGATTATTTTGTTGAGTGATGATAATTATTTGCTGAAAATCTCATAATGGGCGAAGTCGAAATGTTTTACAACTTAAAAATTAAAAAAATAGCTTGAAAAAACTTTGCGCCTTTACGTTTACAACAAAATCATTTCAAATTTTTTAAAATTCTGTTCAAGCTTCTCACCGCAATTCCCAGATAAGCTGCCATATCTTCTTTGGAAATCTGAATATTCTGCTTCGACTGCATTTGCAGCAGCTGTTTTAAGGTATGCTCTACCGTATATAACTGTTGATAGGATGCTCTGCTGGAAGTATTGATAATACGTTCCGCAAAAGATTCTAAAAGAAGATTGTTCAGGGTAAGATCATTTTTAATCAAAGCTTTAAAAGCAGGAATCTTTATTGCATACACCGTAACTTCCGTGAGCGCTTCAATACTGCACAGACAGTTTATATTCTTGATCAATTCCACTTCTCCTATTACTTCCCCGCTCCCCAGAAATTCTACGATATATTCTTTTCCGTTCTCTTCAACAAAATAACACTTGACAATTCCTTTTTTAATCAGCATGACATGGGTGGGCTGATGATCCTGTATCAATATTTTATCTCCTGCTGAAAAAGATTTTACTGTAATATCATTACTACCGTTCTGCTTTCCATACAGCTCGTCAAGATAGTTCAAAAATGTCTGATTCGTCCTTAACATATTCACCTGGGACAAATGTCCTTTGCTTATTGAAATTTTATATTGAATTTTGAAGTCAGAAAATTACAAAACAAAAATGAATAATCATATTACAACCATTGCTTTTGACGCGGATGATACGCTTTGGGTCAACGAACCTTACTTTCAGGAAGCAGAGAAAGAATTCTGCAGACTGCTTGAAGATTATCTTCCGCAACATTCGGTATCACAGGAATTGTTTAAAACAGAAATGCAGAATCTTCATTTGTATGGTTACGGAGTGAAAGGATTCATGCTTTGTATGATTGAAACCATCGGTAGAGTTTCCAATAACACAGCATCATTAGAATTGGTCAACAAAGCGATTCAACTAGGCCAGGAACTTCTCCAGAAGCCTATTGAACTTTTGGATGGCGTTACAGAAACTCTTGAAAGTTTAAAGGGAAAATACAGGCTGGTTGTGGCTACAAAAGGAGATCTTCTGGATCAGGAGCGTAAACTGAAAAATTCGGGATTACAGGATTATTTCCATCATATTGAAATCATGAGTGATAAAAAAGATAATGATTATAAAAAACTGTTGAAACATCTGGACTGTCAGCCCGAAAACTTTCTGATGCTCGGAAATTCTATCAAATCGGATATTTTACCGGTACTGGAAATTGGAGGTTCTGCTGCTCATATTCCTTATCATGTGACATGGAGCCATGAACAGCATGATGTTAATCTGGAACATCCTAATTTTATGGAGCTTAAGAGCGTTGATAAGATTTTGAAGCATCTTTAATTTTTTTAACCATTAAGTTTTATGAAGAGGATAAGATGATTAAGATGAGCTTCGCTTTAAGTTTTAATACAACTTCCTTATTATATTTTTTAATCAAAAAAAGAGACTGTTTATAGTAAACAGTCTCTTTTATCATTTATTTCTTCAGGCACTTTTCAAGGAACTGATCCTGTTCCCATAAAAGGTGGAAGATATTTTCTTTGGCCTGATATCCGTGGGCTTCTTTTGGAAGAAGAACCATTTTCACCGGAGCACCCAGATTTTTCAATGCCTGGAAATATCTTTCCGTCTGCAAAGTAAATGTTCCAGGGTTGTTATCTGCATCACCATGAATCAGAAGAAGCGGAGTTTTCATTTTATCTGCATTCATGAATGGAGACATCTTGTTATAAATATCCGGAATATCCCAATAGTTTCTCTGCTCGCTCTGGAACCCAAATGGTGTCAAAGTTCTGTTATACGCTCCACTTCTTGCAATTCCACATGCAAAAAGATCAGAATGTGTAAGAAGGTTTGCGGTCATAAATGCACCATAAGAATGTCCTCCTACAGCGACTTTCTTTCTATCGATATACCCAAGATGATCTACAGCATCAATTGCTGCAGCAGCATTGGCTACCAATTGAGGAATAAATGTATCATTAGGCTCTGTTTTTCCTTCACCGATAATAGGGAAAGCGGCATCATCAAGGACAGCATACCCTTTCGTTGTCCAGTATACAAAAGATCCGTAGTATGGGAATGTAAAATCATTCGGGTTTTGGGTGTTCTGTCCTGCAGTATTTTTATCTTTATATTCTGTAGGATAAGCCCAGATCAACAATGGAAGCTTCTCTTTTTTTGCTTTTCTGTCATAATTGGCAGGAAGATAAAGGGTTCCAGTTAAGGTAACTCCATCATTTCTCTTGTAAGTAATTACTTCTTTGTAAACGTCTTTGATGCTTTCAAAAGGGTTTGCAAAGTTGGTTACCGCTTCTGCTTTGTTAGATTTGATATTCTTTTTGAAGTAATTAGGATAAAGGCTTGGTGACTGTTGAGTCGTAAGAATTTCCCCCTTTGAAGCGTTAAGAATATCAATTATTTCTTCTTTACCGTTCTTTACATTAGAAGTGTAAAGTCTTTTCTTTTTCAACGATTTCACATCCATTTCATCAATAAAAGGATGCTGCCCGTCTTTGGTAAACCCGTCTCCGATAAGATAGGCTTTACCACCTTTCATATCGATTACATATCTTCCGTACTGGTTTTTCGTGGTGTTGAAATTTCCAGGATCACTGTAAACATCCTGATAATTTCTGTCATCAAAAACTTTAGATTCTCCGTTATTGGTATCTATAAGGTAAGATTTTGTATTTCTTGTATCATACCAGCCTTCAGAAACAATAGCATAATGATCATTAGTCCAAACCACATCATCATATCTCTGTTTTGTTTTGAAGAAAGATTTCGGAGCTGCTGTAAATGGAGCTTCCCATGTAAAAACCTCGTCTCTGTAATCTGCTGCTTTAGACTGATCTCCTCCATCCAAAGCTTCAGCATAGGTAATCGTTGCAGGAGCATCACTTCTCCAGGCCATATCTCTTTTTCCTGTTCTTACGGATGAGAAACCTTTCGGCATAATTTCATTCAAAGGAACATCATTTACTGTTTTTACAGCATTTCCTTTCATATCATACACCACTGTTGTTGATGGGAACCTGTTCAACGGAACGATATAAGAAAATGGTTTTTTGATGGTTGTAGCCATCAGATAATTACCGTCTGGGGAAAAACTTAGGCCGGCATACATATCCTGATCTTTCAGTTTCTTAAGATTTCCTGTAAGATCTACACTGTAGATTTCCGAAGCAGTAAGCGTTTCAAAGTTTTTCTCATCTTGAGGATTTTTCAAAAGATCCTGATATGTTCTGTTTTGAGAAACTTTACCGTCTGCTGTTGAAACAATCGGGCCTGTCGGAAGGTCTTTGCTTGCATCAATAAGAGCAGGTCTGTTTTGCGGAATTGCTCTGATCAGGAAGCTTTGAGAGTCATTATACCATACATAAGGCATTCCTAAATTGGCATTCAGATTATCTGCAGTAATTTTTTTGGCAGCAGCGGTTTCCATATCCACTACCCAAAGCTCTACTCCTTTAGCTGTTGTATTGGTAAATGCCAGCTTTTTTCATCCGGAGAAAATGAAACATAGGTAATTTTCGGATTGGAAGGCAGATTTTTTACCTGAATCTCATTTTTATCATTGATCTTTCTGATCTTCAGATTATTCGAGTAGGTAGTACTGCTTGAAATATTGGTAACCGGATTAATTCTTAGTCCTCCAAGTTTCATTTCCTGCTGACTAAGATCTTCCAGTGTTTTATATGTTGGACGATACGTAAAAACCACCCAATCTTTTTTGCTGTTCATCAGAACGCTTGGCGGTCTTTGATAGTCTGCCAGTTTTAAAATCTCTGCAGAGGGTTTCTGGTAAGTGATATTCTCCTGTGCATCATAAAAATTGAGAAATGCCAGAAGGCAGATGGTCAGTTTTATCTTCATATAAATTCATTTTCTACGAATGTAGTGAATTTTGAAAGATTTATAAAATCAAATAAATAAGACACTTTTTAGTGTTGTATTTATTTTTTTATTACATTTATCTTACAAATTAAAATAATATGAAAAATTTAAAAAAATTATCAAAAGTACATTTAAAAACAATCAACGGCGGAAGTGCCCCATTATGTGATCCAGGATTCATGGCTTGCAGAAGAAGAGATGAAAACGGAAAACTGATCTGGGATTGCTTACCTAACTGCAATTATTAAGAACAGACAAGGCGCTTCAATTTCTGAAGCGCCTTGTTTTATTTTGTATTGTTCTTATTCTAAAATTACCATTCTGAGGCTCTTTTTCTTCTCTCAATCATATGATCTACTGAGATCTTTCCTGCTCCGATTACCATCAATAAAAGATAAACGGAAAGGTAAACGAGAGCCATTTCTCTTTTTTCAAAAGGATCTGCACCATGCACCACAAACCCAGCAATGGCCATCGTAAAGATCAAAAACCCTAAAGAAACTCTTGTAAAAAGCCCTAATATAAGGAGTATTGAACATGCAAATTCAGCAAAAACCGTAAGGATCAGTGATATCTGAGGGCCCAGTCCCATAAAATCGAAAAACTCGATTTTACCGCCTGCCAATAGCATCTGAAGTTTTGGAAAGCCATGAGAAAGCATCGCAAAACCTACAAACACTCTCACCACTAATAAAACAATATCTTTAGGTATTGAGCTTGAATTTGAATTATTATAGTTCATGTACTAAAAATTTATACTAAGGTAATGAAAATCTTTTAATACAACGGGATTCCGGCGGTTTTAGTTTAACGGTAACCGAAATTTTTAAGATCTCTGTCGTTCTTTCTCCAATCTTTTTTCACTTTTACAAATAGATTTAAGTGAATTTTTTTGGTGAAGAATTTCTCAAGGTCCATTCTTGCTTCTGTTCCCACTTTTTTGATAGCCTCCCCTTTGTGCCCGATAATAATTCCTTTCTGAGTATCTCTTTCTACATAAATAATAGAATCTATGAAGATAATTCCTTCTTTCTCCTTGAACTGTTCCGTTACTACTTCTACAGAATATGGAATTTCTTTATCATAATTCAGAAGAATTTTCTCACGAATTGCCTCGTTTACAAAAAATCTTTCAGGCTTATCCGTATACTGATCTTTATCGTAATAAGGAGGATTCTCGGGAAGTAATGATTTTATTTTAGGTAAAATAACTTCTGTATTAAAGGCGTTCAATGCAGAAATAGGTAAAATTTCAGCTTTAGGAATTCTGGCATGCCAGTCTTCAACCAGTTTTTCAAGACCTGCCTGATCCGTCTGGTCTACTTTATTTAACAGAAGAAGTACGGGTACCGGGATTTTATTCAGTTTATCAATTAAAAATTCTGAAGGTTCTGCTTTATCAGTAACATCTACAATAAACAGGAAAACATCGGCATCCTGTAGAGAGTCCTTTACAAAATCCATCATTTTCTCCTGTAATCCGTATTTGGGATCCAATACTCCGGGAGTATCGGAAAATACGATCTGAAGATCATCTTCATTATAAATTCCAAAAATTCTGTGACGGGTTGTCTGAGCTTTCTGCGTTACAATCGCCAACTTCTCTCCCATTAATTGGTTAAGTAAGGTAGATTTTCCCGCATTGGGCTTTCCAACTATATTTACAAATCCTGCTTTGTGCATAAAAATAATATTACGAACTGCAAAGTTAGTAAAACAAAATTGGTCTTTACGGTTAATCTTAATTTTTAAAGAAAAAAGAGAGTTATATTGTGAAATACAGGATTGTAAAAGCTCAAACCACCCCGTCAAAAATTCTCTGAATTTTCGACACCCCTCCAATGGAGGGGAATCTTGCTCTTTCCGTTGTAATATTGACAATAAATAAATTGAATTCGGAAGAGTTTTGATTATATGCACTGCAATATTTCTTATAAAAATTACCCCATAATTTTGTATTGCATTAGTTAAAACTGATATTTTTGACTATTAGAATTCATCTTTATGAATATAGACCAGATTCTTGACAAGGTTTACCTTCTTCCTGAAGCATCGAAAAACAGTTTAAAAGAGCACATCACAGAGGTTTCGCATCCTAAAGGCTTTTGTCTGATGGAAGCTGATAAAGTGATTCCTTATCTGTATTTTATCCGAAAAGGAATTGCGCGAGCGTACTCTTCAACGGCTGACAATGATATCACTTTTTGGTTCGGGAGTGAGGGGCAATGCATTCTTTCTATGAAAAGCTATGTAGAAGATAAACCCGGCTATGAAAGCATCGAATTACTGGAAGACTGCGATCTGTATAGGATGGAAACAGAGAATCTTCGAAAACTCTTCAATGAAGACATTCATATTGCCAACTGGGGAAGAAAACTGGCAGAAGCAGAGATGATAAAGTCTGAAGAACTGATTATTTCACGACAATTCAAAACTTCACTGGAACGTTATAAAGATATTATGGCTTATCAGCCTGACTTATTGAAAAGGGTTCAGCTTGGTTATATCGCTTCTTATCTTGGGATTACGCAGGTGAGTTTGAGTAGAATTCGGGCGGAGATAAAATAATCTCGATTTTGAGGATGGAAGATAGATGCTATGATAGCCGATTAAGAAATCTCGCTCAATTTTATTAATTAAATGAGAATGCTAAGTAGTTATCATATGAGAAAATAACTTCCAGCCTCCAGCTCCCATCTTCCCTCCTCTAAAAATATTCTCAATTTCATTTTTAACAATTGTAAAATTTTTTCTCCATTCAAATCCAGAAATTTGCAGGAGTAAAAATTTAAAAATGAATTGGTTAATATTAGTTATCGCGGGATTATTTGAAGTGGCCTTCGCCTCATGTCTGGGAAAGGCAAAAGAAACATCAGGAACGGAGATGTACCTGTGGTATACCGGCTTTTTGATAACAATGACAATCAGTATGCTTTTGCTGATCAAAGCGACTCAAACGCTGCCTATCGGTACTGCTTATGCGGTATGGACAGGAATCGGGGCTGTGGGAACTGCTTTAATGGGAATTATTTTCTTTAAGGATCCTGTAAGCTTTTGGAGAGTTTTCTTCATTGTAACGCTTATTGGTTCTGTTGTAGGATTAAAAGCTGTATCTTCATCACACTAGAGAGTGCATAAACTTCTATCTATATTTAAAAATGGAAACCGTCTTCTTAGTGAAGGCGGTTTTTTTAATCATTTTTTATCATGATTAAATTGAATCAGGAAAAAGAAATTCTTTTATATCTTTACCACAAACTTTTAACTTATGAAAAAAATTCTATTCCTTTTAGTAGGCGGTTTACTGACTGCCCAGCAAACCTCCGAATTACTTTCCAATACCTGGTATATTTCCAAAATGGCAACAAGCAGCGGACAGACCACGAATACTCCATTAATTGATAACGGAGTTCCCCCTACTACCTTCAATTCAGCTGGAGGGACAAGTTATGTTATTAATTCCAAATATTACAATACTTCTATGATGGGTTTCGGGGTTATGCCGGGAAGCAACAATCTTATCAAAACATCGAGTTCATGCACTCTTTTGTTTTATAACGGAGGTAATGCAGCCCCTGTACGTGCTTATGATCAGAAAAACTGTGATATTTATGGTTTAGGAGCTTACGCATCAATATACAGCTACCAAATTATAACCAACGGCAACGTAAAGACTTTAATAATGACAGACCCTTCAGGAAATAAGATCTACTATAACAATACTGACCAATTGAGTACTAAGGAAGTTGCTGCAGCAACGAAAACGTTTAAAACATATCCTAACCCCGTAAAAGAGGTTTTAAACATTGAAAATATTGAGAAAAATCTTCCGCTTAAGATATACGATCTGTCAGGGAAACTGATATTTGAAACAACCACTAACAGCAGTAAAATATCCATTGATACGAACAGCTTATCAAAGGGACAGTATGTTGTAATGGTGGAGAATTATAAGTCTTATTCTTTTATCAAAGAGTAAAAAAAGCATTTCATTCATATAAAACCCCGTTTCAATAGTTGAAACGGGGTTTATCTTATTTTTTGTAAACTACAGGTAAGATT
The DNA here is from genome assembly GCF_004119445.1 of Chryseobacterium sp. CH21. Lineage (GTDB taxonomy): Bacteria > Bacteroidota > Bacteroidia > Flavobacteriales > Weeksellaceae > Chryseobacterium. Next base: position 78,717 of record NZ_QICI01000010.1, read on the forward strand.
TCGTTATGTCTTAATCCGTATTTTTTTATTTCTTCTTCAGAGAATTTCTGTGAATAGAAGTTCTTTTCTATTTCGAAGCCTGCTTTTTTTAGGCGGTCAAAATAATCCATTCCATACCAGCGAACATGATCGTACTGTCCGAAATGTTTCTGACGTTCTTTTGGATCTTTAATAGTAAAATCTTCATAAGTTTTCTCTAATGAATTTTTCATCGGAACCTGAAGGATTCCCCATCCACCGGGTTTCATTACCCTGTACAATTCGCTCATTGCTTTTGCATCATCTTCGATATGTTCCAGAACGTGGTTACAAAAGACAATGTCAAAGCTGTCATTTTCAAAGGTAGATCCAGAATATCAGCCTTCACATCTACAATAGGAGAATAAAGGTCTGCCGAAATATAATTCAGGTTGCTCATTCTCTTGAATTTCCTTAGAAATTCCTGTTCAGGAGCAATGTGCAGGACTTTATAATTTTTGATAAAAAAATCAGTTTCGTTTTGAAGATACAGCCACATCTGACGGTGTCTTTCCAAACTTAAAGTTCCCGGAGACAATGCATTTTCTCTTTGTTTTCCATATCCGTAAGGAAGGAATTTCCTGTAAGATCTTCCATCAATAGGATCATAGAACTGGTCTCCTTTGAAAAACTGATAAATAAGCGGTCTTGCCCAGATGCTCATTTTAATAAGCATAGGACGTGGAATTTTATTCAGTAAAAGCTTCGTTACCTTTTTCATTAAAAATCCAGTTGGAACTGCTTTTCTTCATCACTTACAATCCCTAAAGCTTCATATACATAATCAAATGTTGAAAGCAATACCGGCTTACCATTGATCACGGCTACATCATGTTCGAAGTGAGCAGATGGCATATTATCTAAAGTCGTTACTGTCCAGCCGTCGTTATGGAACTTCACTTTTTCAGTTCCCATGTTAACCATTGGTTCAATAGCAATTGCTAAACCATCTTTAATTACTTTTCCGCTTCCTTGTCTTCCGTAGTTTGGAACTTGTGGATCTTCGTGCATTTTTCTTCCCAATCCGTGCCCTACAAGTTCTCTTACCACTCCATATCCTTCTTTTTCACAATGTGTCTGGATAGCATGGGAGATATCTCCTATTCTTTTTCCTCTGACAACCTGCTCAATTCCTTTGTATAAAGATTCCTTGGTAACCTGCAGCAATTTTTTAACCTCAGGCTTCACTTCCCCGATTTCAAATGTATAGGCATGATCTCCTACAAAACCGTTCAGAATAACTCCGCAGTCTACAGAAAGAACATCTCCTTCTTTCACTACATCATTGTTTGGGAAACCATGAACTACCTGCTCATTCGGCGAGATACAAAGAGAGTTTGGAAATCCTCCGTATCCTAAAAATGCAGGTTCAGCACCATGATCTTTGATAAAATCATGTGCCAGTTTATCTAAGTATAAGGTCGTAATCCCTGGTTTGATTTCTTTAGCCAACATTCCCAATGTTTTAGAAACCAGTCGGGCACTCTCCTTCATCAGACGTAATTCGTCTATCGTTTTTAATTGAATCATTGTATATAGATGTTAGATATTAGATGTTAGAAGCTAGATTACAGCATTATGTGTATTTCTATATTGTAACAATCTATAAACTTTTTCTGATAAAAGCAGAAGCTTTGATTTGCTATTAAAACTAATTTCTAATATCTAGCTTCTAATTTCTCTTTTACCAGAAAAGTCCTTTTTTCTTTTCTTTTTTAAGTTTTGAATAGGCAAGAACTTCTTTTCCTTCTACACGGAATTCTATTCTCTCCTGAATAATGTTGTAGATCTCACCCCATCCCGGGAATCCTCCTAAGTTTCTGTCATCAATAAACCAATCTGCATCTAATTTTCTGGATTGGGTTTCAGGATCAAAAACTTCTCCTTCAAAGCTTGAGTTCACTGCATAAAACTCTACTCCATTTTTCTGGCAGAATTCTACCGCTTCATCTAAAGCTCTTCCGTGTCTGTAGGTCCAGAGAATAAGTCTGAAACCTTCTGCCTGAAGTCTTTTTAATGTTTCGAAAGCAAAAGTTTTTGGTTTCCCAATTGCCGGATAAGCGTCATCAACAATAGTTCCGTCAAAGTCAACAGCAATCTTTTTATTATTTAACATTTTGTTCTTTTTTTAGCCTTGCAAAGATAAGAAATAAAAAGAGTGCCCAAAAGAAAGGCACTCAATACTTTTATATTTTAAATAATAAATATAGATCTCATTATTTTTTTACCCAGCTAAACTGGAACTGAAGATCCGGAGTAGAAACTCTGTCTGTGATCTTCTGAAGCCTTGCAGGAAGCTTCATCAGGTATTCCTGAGCTTTTTCTGCTTTTTCTGTAAGTCCCTTTACGTGCTCAATTTTCCATTCATCTAAAAGGTCTTTCATAATATTGATATAGTCCTGACCTGTGTACACCATACATCTTTGTGCAGCATCTGAGAAATGTCCCCAAAGCTCTCCGGCTTTTTGTCCGGACTGTCTCATTAGGTGAGCAGGCATTACAATTTTCTTACGCATCATATCTTCAAATGCAAGAATCATTTCCGAAGCGTCTACTTCAAGAATTTTTGCTACGAAATGTTTGTATGCTTTAGCGTGTCTTGCTTCGTCTGCAGCAATTACACCACACATTTTAGCCAATTTCCCGTTTCCTGATTGTTTTGCCAGTGTACCTACTCTTCTGTGAGAAATATTGGTCGCTGTTTCCTGAAAGCTTGTATAAATAAAGTTTCTGTACGGATCCATACTTGTACCCAAATCGAATCCGTCATTGATAAGGTACTGAGTAGTGATTTCCACTTCTCTCATGTTTACTCTTCCACACAGATAAAGATATTTGTTTAGTAAATCTCCGTGTCTGTTTTCTTCAGCAGTCCATGCTCTTACCCAGTTGGCCCAGCCTACTTTTTCTTCCTGATTGATACCATCAACACCCATTAACCAAGATTCATAAGAAGGAAGTGCTTCTTCTGTGATACAGTCACCGATCAGGGTTACAAAAAGATCGTAAGGCATTTCACGGGCAAAAGTCTGAATTTCTTCTAAGTCATGTTTGAATTCATCACTTGAAGGATCTGGTAAATAATCGGAAGGCTGCCAGATTTTTCAATTGGCGTTAAAAATTTATCAAGAAAAGAACCTACTTCCTTTTCCAATAATCCCATTACTTCTTTCCTTACAAGCTTTTGATACATTTTACTATTCAGTTTTAATTTACAAAGATAAGATTTATTTATTATTTGGCGCATAATAAAGTATGCAAGTCATATATTATCTGACATAAGTCATAAAAAAAATGCCGCTATAAAGGTATAACGGCATTTTTAAGACAATATTATTGAATTTTAATTAACCAAAACGTCTCCAGTCATTGCATCTGGTATTTCAACCCCCATTACTTTAAGGATTGTAGGGGCTACATCGCCCAGTTTTCCTGGTTTTAAATTCCATGTATGATCTTTATCCATTACAATAAATGGAACAAGATTCGTTGAGTGCTGAGTATTAGGTGTGCCGTCCGGATTCATCATTACATCAGAATTTCCGTGGTCAGCAAGAATAAAGACAGCATATCCGTTTTCATAAGCGGCTGTAGCTACTTTTTCGATACACATATCTACTACCTCAGCGGCTTTTACAGCAGCTTCAAAAACTCCTGTGTGCCCTACCATGTCTGTATTGGCAAAATTTAAACACACAAAATCAGCAGTTCCGTTTTCCAGTTCCGGTACGATGGCGTTTGTAATATCATAGGCTGACATTTCCGGCTTCAGATCGTAGGTAGGAACGTCTTTCGGGCTTGGGCATAATAGCCTTCTTTCACCATTAAATTCCTCCTCTCTTCCTCCTGAGAAGAAGAAAGTAACGTGCGGATATTTTTCTGTTTCTGCAATTCTAATCTGGGTTTTTCCATTTTTTTCAAGAATTTCACCCATGGTTTCTGTTAATACATTTTCATCAAAAACGACCTGTACATTCTGGAATGTTTTATCATAGTTCGTTAATGTGATATAATAAAGGTTCAACTTTTTCATATCATATTCCGGGAAATCTTTCTGAGAAAGAACTTCTGTAATCTCTCTACCTCTGTCTGTACGGAAGTTGAAGCAGATCACCACGTCATTATCAATGATTTTAGCCACCGGCACCACATTTCCTGTAGCGGTAGTATTCATTAAAATGATTGGTTTCAGAAATTCATCGGTAACATTGTTATCATAAGAGGCTTTAATAGAAGCCAAAGCGTCTGTTGATGGCTCTCCTACTCCTTCTACAAGGGCATCATAAGCCAGTTTTACGCGTTCCCACCTTTTATCTCTGTCCATGGCATAGTATCTACCTACTACTGTTGCCAATTTTCCTGTAGTAGCTTCCATATGCTTCTGAAGCTCATCAATAAATCCTAATCCGGAGTGCGGATCACAATCTCTACCATCGGTAAATGCGTGAACAAAAACGTTCTCATTCAATCCGAATTCTTTTGCAGCGGTCAGTAATCCTTTTAAATGATTAATATGGGAATGTACTCCTCCATTGGAAACCAATCCAATAAAGTGTACTTTTTTATTTTCTTTTTTGGCGTATTCAAAAGCATCCTGAATCACTTTTTCCTGTCCCAATGTTCCATTTTCAACGGCCATGTTTAGTTTTACCAGGTTTTGGTATACTACTCTCCCGGCTCCCAGATTCATGTGTCCTACTTCAGAATTCCCCATTTGTCCGGCTGGTAAACCTACCGCTAATCCACTTGCTTCAAGCGTAGTATGTGGAAATTTTTGATAGCAGCTGTCTATGAATGGTGTATTTGCTTTATCTATTGCGGAAACGTCCGGGTTTGTTCCCAATCCCCATCCGTCAAGAATGGCCAGTATTGCTTTTTTTGACATTTTGTAAAACTTTTGTTAGACAAATTTACCTAATTTCCTAGGAATAGAAGAATTTGTAGCCTCGAATTTTATGGATTGCTGATGATCCATTAATTACTTTTGAAATTTGCCTGTGTCAGGGTTTAAAACCTTGACACGGTTTGAAAAATTGAAATTTCGTTGATTATTTCCGTTCATTAATCCATAAATCTTTTTAATTTTGCGGTATGGATTTACGAGATCAATTGAAGAATCTTTTTCCTGATCATGACGAGCAGGATTTTGAGATGCCTGAAGAAGCATTCAAGCAGAAAGAGCCTTTGGTATGCAAATTTGAGAAAAAAGGGAGAAATGGTAAGCCTGTAACGATTGTTGAAGGCTGGGAAGGCAGTGAAGATGACCTGAAAAAAATCTCAAAGAAAATAAAAACCACCCTGGGTATAGGCGGTTCTGAGAAGGATGGAACGATTATCATTCAAGGAGATAACCGTGATAAAATCATGAATATCCTTAAAGAAATGGGATATAAAACCAAACGTGTTGGCGGATAGATCTAGAAATAGATCTGGGTCTCCGGAAGTAAGGTTTTTAAGTTTTCAATGGTAGATTTTTCTATAGGATTTCCTGTAAGAATCAATGTTTTCAGATTTTTAAGCTGTTTGATTTCTACAGGAAGGTCTTTCAAATTATTATTGGCCAGATTCATACTGACGATATTTTTCAGTCCTTTTACTTTGGGCGATATTTCTGTAATATTATTTCCGCTTACATTTAAAAATTCAAGATTTTTTGATTTGAAAAGGTTTTCGGGAAGTTTATTAATGGCATTCTGCTGTAATTCCAGATATTTTAAATTTTCAGGAAAAGACAAGTTTCCAAGGTCATTGATCTGATTATCTGAAAGGTTCAGAAATTTCAGGTTTTTGATTTGATCCAGCTTGTCTGCAATAAAGCTGATCTGGTTTCCCTGAAGATTAATTTCTTCCAATGCCGGAATTTCCATGAGGGCTTCAGGAAAAATATTCAGGTTGTTGGCATCAAAATGGACTACTTTTAAGTTTTGAAGCTTTGCAAGATTAGGGTTAATCCTTGTCAGGCTATTCAGATTCATTGAAAAAGTAGTCAGTTTTTTAAGCTTACTTACCTCATCCGGAATATATTTAATACTGTTTTCGTTGACATTTAATATTTCCAGTTCTTTCAGAGCAAACAGTTCCTGATCCATTTTCTCCAGCTTATTTGCCATAATATTCAAAAAGAACAATGAATCCAGTTTTACAATCTGAGGAGGAATATTAAATAATCCTTTCTCTCTGAAACTCATACTGTACACAGTCTTTTTACTGTTTAAAGCATCTTCAATATTAGTAAAAGTGGGATATTTCACCGGATCAATCTGAGCCTTGATCTGAGAAAGTGATAATATGGAAATAAATAGGAAAAGCTTTTTCATAAAGATAAAAGGTCTGCCAGCAGCCAAAGCCACTGACAGACAAGAATTATAAATAATTTATTTCTTTAAAAGTTTAACTGTTTTCTGGAAACCTCCTTCAGCTTCAATATTTAAAACTAAAACTCGTGATCCTTCTAACTGTTGTGTAAAATCAAGGTCCAATGCTTTGTTGATACCGTTAAATTTCTTCGTGTAAACGATTTTCCCATCCATGCTGTAAGCTGTTACAGAAATATCTTTCAATCCTTTTGGTGAATTGATTTTTACGATTCCGGAAGTTGGGTTTGGAGCTACTGTTACTGTATTTTCTGCAGTTTTGTTTTCGATAGTTCCTAAAGTTCCTTCAATTCCTAAGTTATTTTTAAGTGCAATGACGATCGTTGCTGATTTCCCTTTATAATCGATAGTATTTCCTGTTGCATCAACATCTGTAGAAATTGTTGAATCCGGATGTTGGATAGAGAAGAAACCAAATTTATGATCAGGGGTAAATGTCAATCCTGTAGGTTCTGAACCAGACGGCATAGAAGCAAATAATCTTACTTTAGGATTGGCCTGTGTATGGTCAGGAGCAATTACCCAGATATAATTTTTACCTCCATCCTGAAGCACCCAAAGGTTTCCAAGTTCATCGAAAGTAAGGTTGTCATTTCCGTCTCCCCAAGCTTCAGATTTCATTCCCTGAGCCGTGTTGAAAGAATATACGGAAGAACCTCCACCTACAAATGTTTCCACCTGAGAAGCTGTAGTTCCGTTGTCCTGCAGACGGTATACTCTGTCTAATCCTTTAGCTGTAAAATAGATTTTCCCATCCAACGGGCTGATGTCAACATCTTCCACTCCATTAAATTTTGTACCTCCTACTGATAAAGCATTGTTATTAGTATTGTTCTGGTCTGCTTTGGTTTTATTCGGAACCTGAACCCATGTTGCCGTAGTTCCTACCGGATCTCCAGCAGCAGTTAGCCCCTGATCTAATTTCAGAACATAAAGGTTTCCTGAAGAAAGATCATTTGGAGTATCCAATACATATTTGTACACCATGTGCGTTCCGCCATCCTCTCCATAATAAGCTGTAGTTCCTGCATTATTAACGACTACATTTTCATGGTTCATGATTCCCATCTGCCATAGCTTACCTTTGGAGCCGTCGGTATTTTTAGAAATCACCTGTGCTGTTGCAGGATCAATCTCTACCAACCAACCATAATCTTTGTATCCGTCAGCATTCACATCGTTAGAGGTAACCGATTCTTCTGCTGTTACTATAGTTCCCCAAGGGGTAACTCCTCCTGAACAGTTTCTGATAGTTTGTACCAGACTAGGATCCGAGAAACTTACTGCTCTTGATTTTGTCAGCTGCCAAAGCTTTGAAGCAGCATTATAGTTAATTTCTGCCATAGTAACTCCTCCGGGGTTTGTTTCATGGTTTACAGAAAGATATCCATTGGTGCTGCTACCTGCTTTTGCAACATAACCTGTAAAGTCGTTCTGACCTCCAACAAATCCTCCCCCTTCAGTATAGCTGTCTCCTTCTTTTAGGATAAGCTGGTATTTGTGTTCAGCAGGAATAATTAACTTATTGGTCTGTGCTGTAGGAACAATTGAAGTAAAACAGCTGATATGAGTTCCGTTACAAGTTACAGGTGTAGTTGTATTGGTGGTTGTTTTAAGGTAAGCATCAATTCTTAAATCTGAACTGGTAGTACTTCTGTTATGCAATTCAACAGAAATTCTATTGACACCGTTTACAAATTTTGATTTTGGAATTGAGAAAATATTATAAACATTCTCTGCCGCCCCATCAATAGTGGCGGTTGAAAAAGTATTGAACGTCACAGCTCCCGCAGGCATATTGTCTCTTACTACTTCTTCTCCGTTAAGGTACACAATGATACCGTCATCTCTCATTACACCAAGCTCCATATTATCAGAAAGTGTGGAAAGATCTACTGTAAAATCTTTAGCAAAATAAGCTGTAGTAAGCCCTGAATTGATTGTTGTGGTTACAGGATCTCCATATCCTAACGGACCATTTCCAGCTGCCCATGTTGAAATGTCATAGGTCTGAGCATTCCATCCTGTCGGCTGAGCCTGATTGTTATCTTTGTAGCTCCATGACGCATTTTTATTGAATATAAATGTCTGCGCATGAATCCCAGAACTTGCCAAGATAGCCAAAGCTCCCACTGTTAGTAGTTTTTTCTTCATTTTTATTTGATTTATTAGACCTTGCAAAACTATTTTATTACAGCTTTTTCTCTGTTAATAGGATTTTAAATCTAAATCACCCAATATTAACTTATCTAAAACCTAATGTTAATGGGGTTAATTTTTTGTTAAGTGATACGAGGTGTGGGGCTGTAGGGTTTGAGTGTGGGAGGGTTTTAGAGTTGGTGTGTTGAAGTTGCAGGGTGCGAGGTGAAATATGGGAGATAATTATGTGATTGAAGGATTCAAGATACGAGAATGCGGGATGCGGGGTTCGGAATAGGAGTTTCGCACGGAAGTTAGGAGATAAAAAATTGTTTCGCATTAGATATATGGAATAAAGGTTATTCATCCCTTCCAAAAACTATTCCTCATATAACTTAAACCCGAATCTCTAACCTCTCACTCTCAAACACTAAAACCCAGCAACTCGAAACTCTCGCAACCCGAATCTTTATTCTCTCACTCTAAAACCCTAAAACTCTCCCACACTCAAACCCCACTCCCCGCAACCCGCCTACTTCGCTTTACTCACATCCGTAAGAGCATTCAGAAAGGCTATAATCTGTTTGATTTCCGTTTCGGTAAGGTTTAATTTATCCGGTGCTAAGGTTTGATTTTTCATTTTCAGTCCTAATCCTTCTCCTCCTCCTTCATTATAAAAATCAAGTACTTCTTCTAATGTATTGAAAGCTCCGTTATGGAAATAAGGTTTCGTAAGGGCGATATTTCTAACAGTAACCGTTTTGAAAGAGTAATCATAAATCCATGATTTTTCCTTTTTTACCGGGCTGTTTCCTCTTCCCAAATCCTGGTCAAGCTCTACAGGAAGCTGATTGATCGGTCTCGTTGGTATTCCTAAGACTTCAGATTCATTTTCATTAAAAAATGGCGGTACCAATCCTGAAAAGTGAGGAGCAAAATGACAGGTTGCACAATTGGCTTTTCCCATAAACAGATTGAATCCTTTTTTAACATCATCGGAAACATTCTTTTCATTCCTCATAAAACGGTCAAAATCGCTGTCAAATGAGTATAGTGAAGCCACATAAGAACTTAATGCTTTTGAAAAATTTTCTTTGCTGATTTTCCCATCCTTGAAGGCATTTCGAAAAGCCTTTTTATATTCAGGTTTTGTTTTTAATTTCTGAATGATACTTTCATAACTGGTGTTGAATTCCTGTTCATTATAAATAACGTGCTCTGCCTGCTGCTCAAGATAGAATGCACGAAGATCATAGAAGAATCTCTTGGCAAAAACAGCATTATATAAAGAGGGAGAATTTCTTAAAACAGTTTTCCCTTCCACGTTGCTTTGTGATTTTGCTTTCAGATCTGTAAAAGCATTTTCCTGAAGGTGGCAGGTTGCACAGCTCATTTTTCCGTTACCACTTAAGTTCTGATCGTAGAAAATAGATTTTCCAAGGTTACGAAGTTCCGGGTTATCTTCTGAGGATTTCAATAAGGTATAAAAATATGGATCCAGGAAATCGCTGCTGAAAAAGTTTTTATTCCCTACATTCCATCCTGAAAATTCTTTAAGATCATCAGGTCTGCCGTCCCATTTCCCAAACTCTTCATATAAAGGCTGTACATATTTTTTATAAAACTCAATCCTGTCAAAGGTTTCAAAATCTGTATTTTTTGAAAGGTAGCCGATTGCATCTCTTAAAATCTGATCAGCTTTCTGAATATTATAGTTTTTAAAATAAGGATCATCATTGATGTATTTCTGTATTCCCGTAAGTGCATGGCCTGTTTCTTCTGAAATATTCAGAGAGCCTGGGGTATCAAAACCTGACACTCCAAGTGAATAGATCCTGATTAGTTCTATACGTAAAGGCAATGTTTTGTTGTTTCCCTTACTTAGTCCATTTTTTAAAGCACTTAAATAAAACCCAGAATAACTGTTGTATAAAAAGGTAGTAATGGTCTTAATTTTTTCTTTCTCATTTTCTGCTTCATCTGAGAATATAAGCTCATCCAGCACCTGCAATCCTTCGGGAGGAAGTGTATATGAAGAGGTACCTGCAGCTTCTATATGAAACAGAGGTGCCGCATTAAGATGGGTTTTGGTAAATTCAGGGTAATGGTAAGCAACATAAAATTCTATTTCTTTGAATGAATTTCTTGTACTGCTCAGAGATTTTTGTAATTCTGCCAGGGAAATACGGTCTTCTGAGAACTTATCAACATCTGATTTCAGCTGTTCAAGCTTGATTTTAAAGTCGGATAGTCCTTTATTGACAAATGTATTTTCGCTTTCTTTTCCTTTATAAACAGGATTAAAAGACATTACTGCAAATCCTATCAGAAGGACGATTACAAGCAGTGGATAAGATCTCATGAATTTTTAGCGGCAAAAGTATTCATCTGATGTTATCTCAGTTTTAATAGCAGATTAAATAATGTTTATATTTCTGATATAATATTTTTCACTAATTTTAAGCCCCGAAATCAAATTCATTATTCTAAAGAAAACGGTTCTTCGAAATACCGGAAAAATAATGGCGGGAGATTATTGGGAGAGGATTTTTTAATTAGATTCAACACATCAAAAAAACTAAAATAGTATTATGAAAACAAAACTATGGTTTGCTGTTGCAGCAAGTTTCCTTTCTATGACGGCATTTTCACAGAAAAAGAAGCAACCGGAGAAATCATCCGGAAAGCAGCAGGAAATGGCTGTATATGCGGAGAAAAGAGGTTCTGATTATTACTTGGTCCGCCTGGAAAAAGATAAAAATATCCCGAATGTGTATGTATATTCCAACGGTGTAACCAAACCCTATAAAAACTATACAGATCTGAAGGATATTGTTGTAGAATTCCCGGGAATGATGACCTCCAACAATTCAACAAAGGAAGAACTGATTTCTATTCTTAAAAAAGAGGATCACTTCTACGAAATCACTTCACAGAGGAAAGATCCTAAAAACATTGAAAAAACGGTGGTTACGGTATATGAAGTAATGAATGGTCAGAAGAGGATTGTAGAAGAATACAATGACATCTACGAGGTTATGGCATCTCCTTATAAAGAAGCTATTATGATTAATTAAAAAAACAAAAAATATACATATTATGCTAAACAAACTTGCTGCTTCAGAACTTGTTCTGAATGAAGACGGAAGTGTATACCACCTGAATCTTCTCCCTGAAGATATTGCTGATAAAATCATCCTTGTAGGTGATCCAGACAGAGTAGCTAAAGTTTCAAAATATTTTGATACCGTAGAAATCAAAAAAAATAAAAGAGAATTCTATACGCATACAGGAACGCTTCGCGGAGAAAGAATCACTGTAATGTCTACGGGTATCGGAACTGAAAACATCGATATCGTAATGAACGAATTAGATGCTTTGGTAAACATTGATCTTCAAAACAAAGAATTCAAGACTGAGCACAAAGCTCTTGAATTATTCCGTATGGGAACTTGCGGAAGTGTAAACCCGGATGTACAGGTAGATAATATGCTGGTTACTCAGAATGTAGTAGGTTTAGACGGATTAATGCACTTCTATCAGGATTACAACTTCGAAAATGAATTTTCTAAAACCTTCTTAGAAAAATTCCCTTACGAAAAAATCAAGCCAATGCTTTATTTCTCAGACTGGGCAGAAGAAATGGGAGATTATTATAAAGATGCCAAATACCATGGAAATACAGCTACATTCCCTGGATTTTATGCTCCACAGGGAAGACAGCTTCGTTTGAAAGCAGTAGATGACAAATTCTTAGAAACCTTGAATGATCTTGGAATCACCAATTTCGAAATGGAAACCTCTGCCATCTATGCTCTTTCAAAATTATTAGGACACAAAGCGATTACCGTAAATAATGTTATTGCCAACAGAAGACGTGGAGAGTTCTCTGCAGATCATCATGCTTCTGAGAAAAACCTTATTGAATGGGTATTGGAAAGAATTATTAAGTAATTATTTTATTTATATACATAAAAAGACCTCCGGAAATTATTCCGGAGGTTTTTATTTTTTATCCATCCAGCTTGTCATTCCGGAGGAATCTAAATACTGATTTTTTAAAATCTACATAGAGATTCCTGCGGAATGACAAAAGTTATCATAAGAAATTATGTAAATAACCATCTTATTAAGCACTAAAAATAATTACAAATGAAACGTTCTCGGATCCGGATACTGAAACACATAATCCAGCTCAGACACCAACTTTGAAGACATCACCTTCTTCCCTTTCACTTCAAACTCTTCATCATCCGTTATATTTTTCTGCGCATTAATAACCTGGCTTTTTGCCGGATGTATCGGAGCAGTTACATTATATAATTTTGATTCCGTTCCTCTTTCAATCATCTCTGAGATAATAGCACTGATATCAGCATAATGAATATGATTGACTGCATGATCAAGGTTGCCCACATTGTAATTTTTCAAAAGTCTGTTATTACCCATCAAACCGCCAAGTCTTAAAATATTAAGCTGTGGATATTTATTTCTAAGGATTCTTTCACCCGATACTTTTTCCAAAGGAAGATCTTCTTCTGTAAATTCCTGATGAAGATCGGGATAGCCCCCTGTAGAGCTCATCAGAAACATCTGTCCTTTAAAGTCTCCTATAAAAGCTGATAAATTCTGGATTCTATTGTATAAAGAACTTACACAACAGCTCTTTTCTGAAACCGGAATGGTAATAAGTAAAACATCAAGATCTTTAATCTCAGACCATGGTGAATAAGGCTCTGTCAGCTGATAGTCAGGAAAAGAAGCTATTACAGCATTAATACCTTTATTATTGAGCTGATCTGCTTTGCTTTCCGTGGTTGTGGTTACTGTTATAATGTATTTTCCGGAGAATGAAGATGCTATTCTCTCCCCTAACCAACCATAGCCTATAATTCCTATTTTCTTCATATTTCAGAGAAGATTTTCCGTTTTTTAATCTTACAAAAATAATATATTTACCTCTGTACACTATTGTATTTAATAGAAATTCAATTAAAATCCTGATCTATGATCTGAAAATAAAAAAGGACTCCCAGTCCGGAAGTCCTTCACACCATATCAACTATAATAAAAAATCTATCATTTAAAATTCATTGATCATCACATAAAAATGTCCGGAGTACAAACTATTCGCACTTTCTGAAATATTTGTAAGATTAACTGTAATGCTTGATGTAGAAGTAAGCCTTGGATTCGAGATAGAAAATGAAGAATTCCCTACAAAATCTCCTGCTGGAGAAACCACAACGACCGCTCTTACAGAACCAGGCTGATAACCATTCGGAACCGGAATATCAATGGTTGTTGATTTTCCCGGAGGTAAATTGTTGATCGATATTCCCGGCCATGTTTCAAAACTGATTTGATTTTTCTGTACACTGCCCTTTTCGCCCAACTTAAACTGTCCGCTTACATCTAGTTTTGCAGAGACATTCGGAGCATTAGTACCTATTCCTACATTAGCATTATTATCACCCAGAACAACGGCATTGGCCTGTGAAGTAGTTGCTCCATATCCTACCGCTGTTGAATATTGCCCCAATGCATTGGCGCCAGAGCCTAAAGCTGTTGAGTTTTGACTATTGGTTACCGCATTATATCCTAAAGCAGTTTCGCTGTTGGTATTTGTTTTCGCATTGTATCCTAATGCGATGGATTGAAAACCATCTGCGGAAGAATTATTTCCCACTGCTACTGATTCATTACTGCTGGCCTGTGCATGAAATCCTATTGCTGTTGATCTGAATCCGCCTGCGGTAGTTTTATTTCCCAGAGCTAAGGCTTCATTTCCGGATACCGTTGTGGCGCTTCCGATGGCTATTCCCATAAATGCTGAGTTAGCACTTCCAATGGCGACACCGTTCTGCCCTGCATTGGAGCTTGTTCCAAAGCTTACTGAATTATCAACGCCCAATCTTCCGGCTGTTAATGCATTTACTTTAAAGATGAGATCATCATATGTTTTTGTTCCTAAAGCAAGGGTTGTATTGGCTCCTCCATAATTTCCAACATTCGTACCTGTAAGATTCCAGTTTGTTCCATTATCTATTTTTGTGGGATCACCTCCATTTGCTAAAATTTTATTCCATTTCGATTCAAACCAATAATAAAATCCAATGTCTTTCAAAGTTGAATTTCCATTATTCCATACGATAAGTCCATCCGCTGGTGAAGGTACTGTTGTATTATCCGTTGTTGATGCTAATGCAACACTTGGAAGGAGTACCCCTTTATTGCTGGCATTGATATGAAGCATTGCTGAAGGTGCAGGGTTTGGAGTTCCTATCCCAACCTGGGCATTCACAAAACAAGTAAAGAATAATAAAAGAAGAGTGTAGTGTAGTTTATAGTTTTTTTGCATTCCTGTAATTTTAGGAGGTGCAAATATACAAATTTTCAATAATTTATTAATAAAACATTAATATTATTGAAAAAACAATAATTAAAAACACATTATGGTGAGTAAAATAAAACTTAATCACAAAACAATGAAAAATGTTTAAATATCAAGCATTTATTAAATAGAGCATTCATTGGACTTTGCAGATATCTCTAATTTTCTGCTTAACTTTTTAAATTGTATAATTATCAATAAACTTCACCAAATTTTGAATAAAAAACAACTATTATTTTCTGGTAAAACAGTCTTTTAAATGGTCATTTACCATTCCGGTTGCCTGCATATGGGCATAAATTACCGTAGAACCTACGAATTTGAAGCCTCTTTTTTTAAGTTCTTTGGAAATAAGATCTGAAATTTCTGTAGTAGCAGGAACAGCAGACAATGATTCCGGACTGTTATCAATCGGTTTGCCACCTATAAAGTTCCATATGTATTGGGAAAAGCTTCCAAATTCCCTTTGGACCTCCATAAATTGCTGTGCATTGGTAATGGATGCCAGGATCTTGAGTCTGTTTCGGATAATCCCAGAATTGTTCATCAATTCTTCGATCTTTTTATCAGAATAGGCCGCCACTTTTTTATAATCGAAATGATCAAAAGCTTTTCTGAAATTGTCTCTCTTAGACAAAATAGTATACCAGCTCAGTCCGGCTTGAAAACTTTCAAGAATAAGGAATTCAAATATCGTTTTATCATCATACACAGGTCTGCCCCATTCTTCATCATGGTACGTTCTGTAGAGATCATCTTTTTCACACCATCCACAGCGAATTTTTTCCATAATTATCAAATTTTATATATTAAAGATACTACCGATTTGGAAAAAGACAACAAAATATTATGAAAAGTTTAACAACCTATCCTGATTTTAGGAATAGTTATTGTTTAATTACAACTACCAAACTAAAATTTATAGTATTATGAACAATTCAGAGTATAACAAAGCGGAAAATGCAGTAAACAATGTAGAAAATTCTTTACAGAATGCAACGGACAAAGCCAAATGGAAAATCAATGAATTGGCAGACAAGGCCAAAGATTATATCAATGAGAAAAGGAATAATGATCAGGAGGCCAGCCAGGAAGACTGGCTAGACAGGGTAAAAGCTAATGTATCCGATGCATGGGAGGATATCAAAGATAAAGCAGATGAGGCATGGGAAAAAACCAAAGATGCAGCAGAGGATGTAAAGGCAGAATGGAATAAGAAAACCAATTAGTATTTCAGTCATATAAATATTTTCAATAAAATGGAGTCTTAAAATTAATAAGGCTCCATTTTTTATTATGTCATAACCACAATTATTGTTACATTTGTAGTATAATAAACATTAAAAAATTATGTCATACGGTTTACTTAAAGGCAAAAAGGGAATTATTTTTGGAGCCCTTAATGAACAATCTATCGCATGGAAAGTTGCTGAAAGATGCCATGAGGAAGGTGCTGAATTCATTTTATCTAATGCTCCTATTGCTTTGAGAATGGGAGAACTTAATGGTTTAGCAGAAAAAACAGGTTCTGAAGTAATAGGTGCTGATGCTACTTCTGTAGAAGATCTTGAAAAACTTTTTGATGCCGCTGTTGCAAAATTTGGAAAAATCGACTTTATCCTTCACTCTATCGGGATGTCTATCAACGTAAGAAAAGGAAAACATTATACAGAAATGAACTACGACTGGTTGGAAAAAGGCTGGGATATTTCCGCTGTTTCTTTCCACAAAGTAATGCGTGTGGCTTGGGAAAAAGACTGTATGAATGAGTGGGGAAGTATTTTGGCACTTACTTATATTGCGGCTCAGAGAACATTCCCGGATTATAATGATATGTCTGACAACAAAGCTTATCTGGAAAGTATCGCAAGAACTTTCGGAAACTATTGGGGAGAAAGAAAAGTACGTGTAAATACGGTTTCTCAGTCTCCTACCATGACGACTGCAGGCAGCGGTGTGAAAGGTTTCGGAGGATTCCTCGGATATGCAGAAGATATGTCTCCACTAGGAAATGCGACTGCTCTTGAATGTGCAGACTACTGTGTAACGCTATTCTCTGATCTTACTAAAAAAGTAACGATGCAGAATCTTTTCCATGATGGAGGTTTCAGCAGCTCAGGAGTTACTCAGAGAGTAATCAGTAAATATGATGCTGAATAATTAGCAGAAAACTTATTTTTAAATACAATAAAGGAGCAATCCTATTCAATACAAGCAATGCATTCAAGATGCATTGCTTTTTTATATAATCAATACCATAAATAAATATTATTCAACCATTGACTGTAATTCAATTATTTACTCTAAAATATCAGCAATATTAATTTATAATTTTTATTAAATATTCAAAATATCCATAAATTAGTACTACCAAATAACTTATTTATGGAAAAAAATTAAAGTCTTGCGCTGTAATGCTACTTATTGCTGCGTCCTCGTTCTTCAATACTACCCATGCTCAAACCTGCCCAAGCTGGGGACCGTATCTTGAAGGTTTTGATATGACGAACGCCGGTGAACTCTGGTATTCTGAAGTAATGGCAGATAATACTTGTAAAAAGGTTAATACCTACTACTCTACCCTGAATTTTTCTTTGGGTCCCCGGGGTGGATATGCGGGAATCCAGTACAAACAGAATGAAATCTACAACAACATTTTTTCCATGTGGGATCTTCAGGATACCAATGTACCGCAGTGTACTACAGAGTATACTGCTCCCAATACTTTTGTAGATGGTTTCGGAGGAGAAGGAACAGGTCTTCACACGGATAATCCTATGCCATGGACACCAGGAATCTGGTATGCCACAGTTGTAAGAAGATGGTCTACAGGTGATGGAAAAACCAGAATCGGATTCTTTATGTTTGATTATGGTTCCGGAAAATGGAAACATTATGTCACGATTGTCACTCCGGAAAATGATGCCAAATTCACAGGAACCAAGTTGGGAGGCTTTGTAGAAAACTGGAATTCAGCAGCAAGTAAGGCTACCCGCTGTGGATACTTTAGAAACTTCTGGAGTATGAATGCGCAAGGAAACTGGTCTAAACCTTCACAATATACCGCTTCGGCGGGAACCGGATCATGGGGAGCGGAAACAGCTTTCAACAATACCGCCATTAAGGTAACTTCATGTGGAACGGCTCCGGCACCTGCTGGCGGTTCAGTAACATTTAACGGAATTATTCAGGATGGTACAAAACCTACAACCACTACTCCTGTTACTGTAACAACCGTTACTCCGTCTTATAATACTTCTAATAATTCAGTGAATGTAAATTGGGCTAACTCAGAAACCACGAGCCCGCAGCTTTCTTACAAAGTTTCATTGTATACGGAAGCCAGTTGGGCAAATTCTTATACTCCTGTGGCAGTGGTTACGGGTATTCGCCCAGATCAGAGAAGTGCTCAGGTACCGCTTCCTGCGAATTCTCAACCGGGAAAATATTATGTGAGTGTTGTTTTGGAGGATATTTTTAAGCAAACTTCTAATTTCGGATATAATAATTTAACGATCAACAATATTGTAACGGCACCTACTATTGACCCAAATGCTTATTACCGCATAAAATGTGTGGGAAGCAGCCAATACATCAGCCCTGCCAATTACAGTACTGCATCCAATACCAAAATGGTTCAATATCCTTTTAACAGCAACCTTGCCCAACAATGGAAACTGGAAAAAACCGGAAATAATTATATCATCATCAACCGTGCTTCAGGTTTAGCCATTGATGTCCCGGGATCCAATACAAACAATGGTACTACATTGATACAGTATTCAAAACATGGTGGTAATAATCAGCAATGGGTATTAAGACCTTATACCTCAAATACGCTTGTCATAGGAACCGCATTATCCAATATGAAAGCCATGGATAATCCCGCTAATTCGCAAACCTCAGGTACCTATATCAACATCTGGGATCAGGATATAAACGGAACGGCCGGAGTAAATCATCAATGGGTACTTGAGCAGATAACAGCATCCACGATGTCAGCGAAACAGGAAATAACTTCTACGGCTTATCCCAATCCTGTAAAACAGGGTGAAAATCTTACCATCAGTCTTCCAGAAAATGGAAATACTTATAAATTGACGATCACTAACGCTGAAGGATTAACATTAAAATCCCAACAGGCGAAAGCTGGTACAACAATCATCTCGACTTCGGGAATGAGAACCGGAATTTATTTCTATAATGCTCAAAACAGCAACGGAACGATTTCCGGAAAGTTTTCGGTACAATAGTTTTTACCTACTTCTAAAGATATTTTAAATGCGAATCGGCGGCCTCTTCGAGGCCGCCGATTCTGTCAAAAATAATATTAATATGATATTATAAAATTACGGTCTGTATAGAGTGTGCCGGAGCGTTCAGCTTAGCTGCCATCCCTTCAATCCACAGATTGGTTTCAATATCATTATCAGAATCGTTCATAATAACGGTTACCAATTGCCCGTTTTCATTCATAAATGCAGAAGAAGTCAGAGCTGCTCTGTTGGAAGAACTTCCAATTCTCTGTGCATTTGGTTTGATATATTTTGAAACATGTCCTATATAATAGTATTCATAAGTGTAGAATACTTCTCCGGTTTTGGTGTCTGCAATAATTGGGGCAAAGCAGAAATTTCCTTTGTGATTAGGCCCTCCGGTTTCATCCAATAAAATATTCCAGTCAGTCCATAAAGCATTTCCTTTGTTGAAGTCGTTCAGCATGTTTTTGCTGTATAGCTCTCCCAGGCTTACATCATAAATCTTATCCATATTGAACTGTTCTTTACATCCTTCGGTGAATGCAAGAAATTTATCCGGAAAAGCTCTGTGAGTTTCTGCTAAATTGTCAAAAAGCTGGGTTTTGTTATTCCATGTTTCATACCAGTGATATCCGATACCGCTGGCATATTTTGCTGTTTCAGGATCGCTTAAAGTGGTCGTGGCTCTCTGATAGATAAGATCTCTGTTGTGATCCCAGATCATTACTTTTTTATCTTTATATCCGTTTTTCCAAAGGGTTGGGCCAAGATTCTTTTTCAGGAATTCTCCTTCTTCTTCGGCTGTGTAAATGCATGATTCCCAGCTTTGGGTAGCCATTGGCTCATTCTGAACGGTTAATCCCCAGATATTGATACCCCTTTTTTCGTATTCTTTGATGAATTTGATATAATAATCTGCCCATGTCTGGTAATACTGATTTTCCAATCTTCCGCCTTTATATAAGCTTTGGTTTGATTTCATCCAGGCTGGTGGACTCCACGGGGAGAAATAAAAGGTAAAATTATTTCCAATCGCTTTCTGAGCTTCTTTAATCATAGGAATTTTATATTTCTCATCATGAGCAACATTGAAGGTCTTTAAAGACGTATCATTATCCTGTACATACGTATAAGAATCACTCGAAAAGTCACAGGAGTTCATATTAGTACGAACCACAGTATATCCCAATCCGTTTTTCCCAAAATAAGCGTCAAGAATTTCTTTCTGCTTGTTCTTTGGCATTTTATAAAAAGTCTCTGCTGATGCATCTGTGATAGCACCTCCTATTCCTATCAGTTTCTGATATTTAAAATTTGGAGCCACAAAAATGCAGGCATCCGTTTCTTTAGGCTGCCCGAACTGTGCAAATGTAACGGCTCCTTTATCCACCATCTTCTCATTCACTTTCGAGTTGGTAAGGACTACTTTAGCTGTTTTTCCTGCATTTTTTTTCCAATAATTCTGAGCATTGACATTTATGACAACGCCTACTACAAAACAACTTACAATTAGTTTTCTCATGATTTTTTTGTTTTTGGACCTATCGTCCCCATTTTCATTATTTTTTCTGATAGACTCTTACGTAATCTATGTAATACTTCTGTGGAAAGACGGTATCATCAATACCTTCTTTTCCACCCCAAAATCCCCCTACAGCAAGATTTAAAATAATAAAGTAAGGCTGATCAAAAGGCCATGCTTCATTGGTTTTTTCTTTATTCTCATAGGTGAAGAACTTTTGGTTATCTATATAAACATCTATTTTTTCTGGTGTCCAGTCTGCTTTATAGACATGGAATTTTTCGCTGGCATCCTTTACAAACAAAGTGTCGGTCTTCTGTGTTCCCTGAATATGATTGTATTTTTTGGTATGAACAGAAGCATGGATATATCCCTGATTAAACCCCACATGTTCCATGATATCCAGCTCACCGTCATCCGGCCATTTCTTCATATTTTCGCTCATCATCCAGATGGCAGGCCATGTTCCGCGACCTTTGGGAAGCTTTGCTCTTACTTCTATTGATCCATACTGAAAAGAGAATTTTCCTTTGGTTAAAAGTCTTGCAGAAGTGTATTTATTCTTATCCCAATTTTCTTTTCTGGCTTCAATGATGAGATTTCCATTTTCCATTCTGGCATTTTCAAGCCTGTTTTTGGTATAAAACTGAGCTTCTTCATTTCCAAAACCATCTCCTCCGGTATCATAATTCCATTTTAATGAATCCGGAAGTCCTTTGCCATTAAACTCATCACTCCAAATCAATGTTCTACCAATATCCGACTTATGTGAAGCACAATTGAGGGCAGTAAGGAGGAAAGCTCCTGCTGCACATGTCCTTATTATATTTCTGAATTTGATTTTCATGTGTATTAAGTTTTGGCTAAAGCCGTTCTTTTTATATTTTTATATGATGAGTGGGCTTCCTTCGACTATGCTCTGGATTTGAGCCCGCTCCTATTGAATTTTCTTCAATCTATTTCGTCCAGTTAATTCTTTTGGTCTGAACATTTTGAGAATTGGTTCCGATCATAATATCGAATTCTCCCCCTTCCCAATCAAAATTTAATTCGTCATCAAAGAATTTCAGATCTTCCGGAGTAAGTTTAAAATCGATCTTTTTACTTTCTCCTTTTTTGATGAATATTTTCTGGAAACCTTTCAGCTCTTTTACAGGTCTCACCACTTTTCCGAAAAGATCTCGGATATAAAGCTGTACAACTTCTTCTCCATCGTATTTCCCGGTATTGGTAACAGTAACGCTGATGTTCAATATTTGATTTCCTGTAAGCTTTGTGGAACTTAAAGCCATATCGGAATATTTAAAATCTGTATAGCTTAAGCCGTATCCAAATGGGTATTTCGGATCATTATCCAAATCTATATAAGCGGAAACATAGTTTCTGTCTGTATTATTTTTTGCAGGTCTTCCGGTATTATAATGATTGTAATACACTGGAATCTGACCTTCTGTTCTTGGAAAGCTCATTGGAAGTTTTCCGCCAGGATTTACCGAACCGAATACAACATCTGCAATGGAATTTCCGGCTTCTGTTCCCAACCACCATGTGTACACAATTGCAGGAATATTGTCTGAAGCCCAATTGAAAATTAAAGGTCTTCCGGCGTTGATCATCAGAATGATTGGTTTTCCAGTCTTGGCAATTTCTTTCAATAAATCTTCCTGAACACCAGTAAATCCGATATTACTTCTACTTTTTGCTTCTCCGCTCATCGCATGACCTTCTCCCAAAGTCATGATGACAACATCAGCTTTTTTCGCAGTTTCTATGGCTTCTGCAAACTGACTTTTGTCCTGATCATCAACGTTACAGCCTTTGGCATATAATAAAGTGGAGTTTTTATCCAGTTGATTTTTAATTCCGTCAAATTGTGAAACGATTCTCTGATTATCATCTTTGAAAGCAATAGACCAGAAACCATGATTAGCCACCGTTTCTTTCCCGAAAGGACCAATCAGAGCGACTGTTTTTACCGTTTTTGAAAGTGGAAGAATATTTCCCTGATTTTTAAGAAGAACGATACTCTTTGAGCCGAATTCTCTTCCGAATTTTCTGTTTTCCTGATTATCGGTCTGTTCTTTTTGTCTTTTCTCATTACTGAACCTGTAAGGATCATCGAAAAGTCCCATTTCAAATTTCTTGGTTAAAATTCTTCCTGTTGCATCATCTATCAGTTTTGGATCTACTTTTCCTTCTTTAACCAGTTTTGGAAGTTCTGCCATATAAACACGGCTTTCCATATCCATATCGCTTCCTCCTTGTATGGCTCTTTCTGCAGCTTCATTAGCGTCTTTGGCATAACCGTGAGGAACCATTTCTCCAATACTTCCCCAGTCTGAAACTACAAAGCCTTTATACTTCCATTTTCCTTTTAAAAGGGTTCTCTGAATATATTTATTAGCTGTAGCCGGAACGCCGTTAATATCGTTGAAAGAATTCATAAAAGTAGCCACTCCTGCTTCTGCAGCAGCTTTGAATGGCGGAAGATAAGTTTCATTCAGCTGTCTGAGACTCATATCAACCGAATTGTAATCTCTTCCTCCTACGGCCGCTCCATATGCTGCAAAGTGTTTTGCACATGCCATCACCGCATCAAGACTTCCTAAACCTCTGCCCTGAAATCCTTTAATTCTTGCCAAACCTATTTTTGTTCCCAAATAAGTATCTTCACCGGAACCTTCCATTACTCTTCCCCATCTTGGGTCTCTGGCAATATCCACCATTGGAGCAAATGTCCAGTGAATACCATAGGCAGCAGCTTCCGTAGCTGCAATTCTTTCTGATTTTTCAATCATTCCCATATCCCAGCTTGCTGCCTGCCCCAAATTCACAGGAAATGTGGTACGATATCCATGGATAACATCCTGCCCGAACAGCAAAGGGATTTTCAGTCTTGACTGCATGGCCAGTTTCTGAAAAGCTCGGGTTTCTTCAGATCCTGCCACATTCAGCATAGAGCCTACTTTTCCTTTTTTAATTTCATCCAAGACAGCAGCAGAATTGGAATGCTGTGGCCCTGTGGCATATTCAAACCCACTGTACTGAACCATTTGTCCTACTTTCTCTTCCAAAGTCATTTTAGACAGCAGTTCTGCTACTTTCTGATCAATTGTTTTTTGTCCGTAAGCATTCAGTCCAAATGCAGAAAATGCAAGTAAAAAATAAACTCTTTTCATAAAATCCAATTAAAAAATATAAGTTGCTGTAAAACGTCCTGAAATTCTTACAGCAGCGGTTTTCCCGGCAAATTTAATATTAAAATTTTCATCTTCTTTATTATCGTTCTGAACAATTAACACTATTTTCCCAAATTGAGTCTTAAAAGCAGCAGTAGCAAGTTTATCCGTTTGTGATGAAGCGATACGCTGAGATCCTGCCGGAATAAATTTTGAAGCGTGTGCAATAATATAATAGGAGACATTTCTGGTAAAATTCTCGCTGTCGGAAACGGTAATAGCTCCTTTACATTCTGTACATCCACCATCTGTATGCGGTGCAAATTTCGGATCGTTGGCAAGGTTCCATTCCAAAGCAATTTTGCTCCAGTTTCTCATAGAACCGATGATTACGTTTTTCGTATGCCAGTTCAGGTCTTCTGTAAAAGTTCCTTTGGAACCTGTCCACTGTTCAGTAAAGTATAAGTTTTTATCAGGAAAAGCATCATGTACGGTACTTAATGCGGAAATATCTCCCTCATACAAATGAAAAGCGGATCCGTCTATGTATTGATTGGCTTCAGAATCTTTTAGAATATCAATAGCATATTCAGGCTTATTGCAATTGTGGTCATAAACAACAATTTTGGTAGAAATTCCATTGGTTTTAAAAACAGGACCAAGATGATTTTTGATAAAATTGCCCTGTTGTTCAGACGGCATATACAAACTTGGGTTATTTCCCGGATGTAAAGGCTCATTCTGAGGAGTTACAGCATCAATGGTAATTCCTTCTTTTTTCATTCCCTGAATGTATTTTACAAAATATTGCGCGTACGTTCCGTAGAATTCCGGCTTTAAGCTTCCTCCTTTTGATTTTCCGTTGTCTTTCATCCAAACCGGGGCAGACCACGGAGCAGCAATGATTTTAATCTTGGGGTTGATCGCTAAGATCTCTTTAAGCATGGAAATCAACGCTTTGTCCTTTGCCAGACTGAATTTTGAAAGTGAAGTATCGGTTTGTCCTTCCGGCAGGTCATCGTAGGAGAACACTTCACCATCAAGATCAGAAGCACCTATGCTCAATCTCAAATAGCTTATGGAGATTGAATTTTTATCATTTCCGAAAAGTTCAGCAAGCAGTGCTTTTCTTTTTAAAGGGGAAAGTCTGTTAATTACCTCAACACTTCCACCTGTTAATGTATATCCAAAGCCATCAACATATTGAAACTTTTGAGCATCATCAATTTCAATATTCTGAAAGCTGTTGGTATTATTTACAAATTTAACCGGAGTCTGCTGCTGTAATTTTACACTTTCATCACCTTTTGTAAGCCAGTACTGCACTTCATTTCCTTTATTGGACATTACTGATATACATGATAAAGGAAAAAGGGCCACACCACTAAGTAGTGCGGCACCTCTAAAGAAACTATATAAGTTGTAAAACTTCATGTTTAGTATCCAGGATTTTGTTTTAAAACGGTATTCGGCAATTCATTGAACGGGATTGGCAGAATTTCATTTTTGTTGGCTTTAAATCCTTTGAAGGCAAGCTTGGAAGGAGCATCCCCCCATCTTACAAGATCAAACCATCTGTGTCCTTCTCCTGCTAGTTCTCTTCTTCTCTCATCTTTAATGGCCTGCAAAGAAACCGGAACCGATGCTAATCCAACTCTTGCTCTTACTGCATCTAATAAAGCCTGGGCTCTTGCTCCAGCTCCTCCTAACGCTTCAGCTTCCATCAGATAAGTATCTGCTAATCTTATTGCGATATAATTTTGACGGAAATTAAGTTCTGCGGGCCCTGGAAGTGAGCTTTTTAAAGCATTCGTAGGTAAGTATTTATTTAAGAAATATCCTGTATCAGCAAATGCCGGGCTGTAAGTAATTTTACCATCTGTTACCAATTTTTTTGCATTGAAAACGGTTACATTAAGCCTTGGATCTCCCTGCATGAAAGTAACAAAATTCTCTGTTACGGTATTAAATGCCCACCCGGAATAAATATCCGGTGCATCATTATTCGGGATGCTTTTTAGTGAATAAGAACGAGGTCCTACCATCACATTAATAGAGTTTCCTTCATCTTTGCCTTGCCCCCAGAATCCCCAATCAGAGTTTCCTTTATTGGTATGCATTACTTCAAGGATAGATTCTGTTGAAAATTTATAAGGATCTGATAATTCAGGACCTACTTTAAATAAGTCTGCATAATTGGCTACCAGTTTATATCCATATTGACTGGTTCCTCCAGGAGTACCATTTACTTCAGCAAACTGTGCAGCTGCCTGAGGCATTTTTTTATCATAAAGATAAATTTTACCTAAAATAGCTCTTGCAGTTCCCTGTGTGATTCTTCCTTTATCATTACCGCTTGATACCATCATCAGATCCGGAATGGCAGCATTGATATCACCTTCTATCTGAGTATATACATCACTTGGATTAGCCTGTGGAATATTCCAATAATCATCATCAAATTTTACGGATTTTAGGATCAAAGGAATATTTCCAAACATTCTTAGCAGTTCGAAATAATATAAGGACCGAAGAACTTTTGCTTCTGCGATATATCTTTTCTTAATATCATCACTCATATTAGCTCCGGGAACTCTTTCTATTAAAAGGTTAGCACGTGCAATTCCCTGATAATAGTCTCTCCAGTAACTGGCTGGCATTGTATTCGGGTTGATCATATAGTTATTCAGTCCCTGAATTCCTGCTCCATCATTAGAGTTTCCTCCTCCGGAATAAAAATCATCAGATCCTGCATTAAAAAAGGTAACCGTATTTTCGAAACCTCCGGAATATTTTCTTAAAAGATCATATACTGAAACCAGTGCACTGAAAGACTGCTGTTCATTCTGAAAATACAAATCAGTATTAAAAGATCCTGAATTCTGTACATCATCCAGATAGGAATCACTACAGCCCATATTGGTAAAACTCAGACCTGTCAGAAAAGCTACGGCAAGTCCTTTATATATAAAATTCTTATTTTTCATTTTGTTAGTCATTAAAATTGAATATTAGCCCCTATCAGGAATGTTCTCGCCTGTGGGTAGTAAGCTCTGTCTACACCAATAATATCCTGCTCAGAATTGTTTCTTCCTGCAATTTCAGGATCATATCCTGTATATTTTGTAAAAGTAACAAGGTTTTCTCCAGTGATATACAACCTTACTTTGCTCATTCCGAAACGTTTGGTAACATCCTGAGGAATTGTATAGCCTAGCTGAACGATTTTCAAACGTACATAATCCCCTTTTTGAAGATAATAATTAGACATCCATGAATAGTTATGATTAGGGTCATTACGTGTAACTCTAGGATTATCATTGGTAGAACCTTCACCTGTCCATCTGTCTAAGACTCTTGTCTGATAGTTAGCATCAAGCATATCTAATCTTCTTAAACCTTGGAAAATTTTGTTACCAGCCTGCCCTTGAGCAAACATCATTAAATCAAAATTCTTGTAATTAAGATTCACCGTAAGTCCGAAAGTATATTTCGGGATGGAACTTCCCAGGTTTACTTTATCTTCATCATCAATTTTACCATCTCCATTGTTGTCCTGCCAGATAAAGTCTCCCGGTTTTGCATCAGGTAGTAATTTTACTCCATTCGCGTTTACATAGTTATCAATTTGTGCCTGATTTTGGAAAACGCCACTATAAGTTTGCCCATAGAAAGATCCGTAAGGCTGTCCTACTGCTACTCTAGATACTGCTCCCATTGTTTGGAAAGAAGCCAGGTTGAAGTATTTAATATCATCTTCCAATCTCAAAACTTCATTCTTTATGGTAGCGAAGTTACCATTCACTGAAATTCCGAAATCTTCCCAGTTCTTTTTATATCCTAATTCAAGCTCCAGACCGGAATTCTGCATGTCTCCAACGTTTGACCAAGGTAAATTCGGAACTCCTACATAACCAGGAATATTGATTTGTCTAAGAATATCTGTTGTTTTCTTTTTGTACCAGTCTGCTGTAAGGGTAAAGTTGTTGAATAATTTTAAATCTGCAGCAATATTCAGCTGGCTGGTCTGTTCCCATTTCAGATTTGGATTTTCCAATGTACTTGGCGCATATCCAATGATGATATTATTTCCAGAATTGGTATAGTTACTTCCTGAAACCATGAAACTTGCAAATCTGAAATTATCCATCTCATCATTTCCTAAAACACCGTAACCTCCTCTAAGTTTTAAGTTATTGATGACTTTATTTTCAGGCCAGAAGTTTTCTTTATGAACATTCCATCCTAATGACATAGATGGGAAAGTTCCCCAATGCTGATTGGTAGCAAACTTTGAAGATCCATCTCTACGAATTGTTCCTGTGAACAAATATTTGTCTGCATAATCGTAAATAATTCTACCAAAATAAGATGCTTTACGGGTTTGAATCCCATCCCATCCTGTGGCAGTAATATTATCCTGCGGAATATTAAAGTTGAAAGAAGCATCCTGCCAGTTATCAATAGGCAGGTTACTATAGGTAAGGCTAGCACCGCCAGCAATGTTGTATCGGTAAACACCCTGCCCAATCATAATGTTGATATTATGATTTCCGAACTTATTCTGGTAGGTCAAGGTATTTTCCATACTCCATTCGAATTTATTTTCGTCCACCTTATTCAGACTGTTAAAGCTGGTATTGTTATAATTTGGACTTAAATAATATTTCGGAGTAAAAGAACGGCTTCCCCAATAGGATTTCTTACCATTCAAACTGGACTTAAATGTAAAATGATCAAGAAACTTAAGTTCGGCAAAAACATTCCCGACAAAATCATCTGACCAGCTATAATTCCCTTGCTGTATATGACGGAAAGCCTGTGGATTGGTCATTTCCTGATTTACATATCTTGAAATTCCATAAGGGTTACCATTCGGATCACGAATAATGTAAGGGTTTGTATAACCACTCGGATCTACCATTGACCAATCTGTTACGACAACCGGAGTGGTAGGATCCAGGTTAACTGCTGAAGCTAGCGGTCCTCCAAATTCTTCATTTGCACTTACTCCCTGAGACTTCACGTGGGTATAAGCAAAGGTTTGACCTAACGTCAGGTAATCCGTAACCTTATGTGTTGAGTTAAATCTGGCATTAATTCTTTTGTAGTAAGAAATATCACTCAATACAATACCACTCTGATCAAAATATCCGAAAGAGGTGTAGTATGTTGATTTTTCGTTACCTCCGGTAATGCTTACTTCGTGAGAAGATTTTTCTCCAGTCCCAAAAATAGCATCCTGCCAGTCTGTTCCTTTTCCAAATGATTCCGGATTGGTAAACCTAGGAGTTCCTCCATCATTAACGAAACCTTCATTGATAATTTTTGCGTATTGTGTGGCATCTAGAAGATCCAGCTTTTTTGAAGCATTTGAAAAACCATAAAATCCATTGTAAGAAAGAGTAAGTTTTCCTTTTTTCCCTTTTTTAGTGGTTACCAGAATTACCCCTTTTGCAGCAGAAACTCCATAGATTGCTGATGAAGCTCCATCTTTTAAAACTTCAATACTTTCTATATCAGACTGATTCAGCCAGCCAATATTATCCACTACAATTCCATCTACTACCCATAAAGGACTGTTACTTCCTGCTCCAAAACTGGTAATCCCTCTTACGCGCACAGTAGCAGCAGCTCCGGGCTGTCCTGAATTGGTTACGACGGAAACCCCGGCTGCCCTTCCCTGTAATACCTGCTCCGGTTTACCAGATGGAATATTTTCAATATCACTGGCTTTAATACTTGCTATAGCTCCTGTTACATTACTCTTTTTCTGAGTACCGTAACCAATGACTACAACTTCGTCTATTTTGTTTTCTTTAGCAAGTGTGTCCTTTGCCTTGGTGGTCTGGGCACTGAAGTTGGCCGTAAAATAGAGGACGGCAACCACTCCTACGCTTCTTGATATTCTTACATTCATATACAGTTATTGTTTAATTCTCAAATTGAGACAATAAAAATATATTTTTTTAATTAATTAACATTCTATTCATAAATATTTTAATTTTTCTTTTATTTTTCAGGGTTAGAAGCCCTATCTTCGCATCAATATTTCATAAAATATCATAAAAAATTAATAAAGATATCTCCCAAAATGATCGTCAAGCCTTCAAAAATTTCTCTTCCCTTAAAACTTACCTTTCTTATTTTTTCAATGGTTTTAAACTGTATGGGACTTGTGATTCTGCAGTTGTCTCAGGAGAAAATCACTTATGGAGAGCTGGGGCTGCTGGAGTCTTTTAAAGATTTACCTATTGCTTTTATTTCGCTTTTTGCGGTGAGCTTTATTAACAAAACCGGACCTAAAAAAGCATTGATTTTAGCTTTATCCATCGTTGGATTCTGCTGCTGTCTTCTTCCATTTGTAGAAGTTTTCTGGTTTTATAAATTGTGGTTTGCTATCATAGGAGCCTGTTTTGCCATCGGTAAGATCTGTGTTTTTGGAATCATCAGGAATAATATTTCAGACGAAAAATCTCTGGCCAAAACCATGAATAATGTGGAAGCTTCTTTTATGATCGGAATTTTTGTGGTGAATACCGGCTTTGGGTGGGTTATTTCCAGTCAATATTCAGAATTCTGGAAATTTGGCTTCTTACTGATTGCTTTATTATCTGTATTTACTATTTATCTGCTTTCCAGGGTAGAAATAGTAGAATCTAAGCCTATGGAAGACAAAAGTATTCTCTCGGAACTATCAGGATTTACCACTCCGGCAGTGGCTTTATTTTTAGGAGTAGTCTTCTTTATTGTCTTTGTAGAGCAGGGATTCAATTCATGGCTTCCTTCTTTTTACAAAAACCATCTGAAAGTCAATTCTTTTTTTGCTCTTCAGGCCACTTCTTTCTTATCTCTTTTTTCTTATGCCGGAAGAACAGCTACTGCCAATATTATCAAAAGATTTGCACTGCCAAAATACTACATTACATGCATGATTCTGATCATCACATTACTAGTCACTATCGTTAGCATACAATATTTTGAATCGGAAGATTCCAGAATGCTTCTTTTTTTATTTCCGGTTATTGGATTGTTCCTTTCCCCTCTCTACCCTGTTATCAACTCAAGAATGATTGCGCAGGTGGATAAAGATAAAATTAACCTGTTCACATCCCTAATTGTGATTTTTTCTTCTCTGGGCAGCTCTGTCAGTTCAATTATTATGGCAGTTTTATTTGAAAAACAGTTATTAAATTACTATCCATTATACATCTTATCCTCTGTAATTCTGCTTTTTGTGATTAGTTTAATATATTTTACTGTCACAAATAGAAAATAGTTTTATTTTTACTACCATGAAAATCAAAGACACAAAAAGTAAAGAAACGCTTCGGGAACTTATCGATACTAAAGATTTCGTAGCGCATATTTCTGTTGACTGCACCATATTCGGCTTTCATAATAACATTCTGAAAGTTCTGCTTTTAAAATATCATGATTTGGACCTGTGGTCGCTTCCAGGTGGTTTTGTTTTCAATGACGAAGATCTTAGAGAAGCTGCTGAAAGGGTTTTGTATGAAAGGACTCATCTTAAAGGTTTATTTTTGAAGCAGTTTCACACGTTTGGAAGAATAGACCGTACAGAAAATAATGTTCATCAGATTCTTCTTCAAAATAAAGGAATAACCGTTCCTGCAGACCACTGGATTTTCCAGCGTTTTGTGACGGTAGGTTATTGCAGCCTTATTGATTTTTCATTAACGGATACTTTTCCTGATGCTTTCAATGAAAGCTGTGAATGGTTTGAAGTGAATAATTTGCCCAAGATGGCTTTCGATCATGACAGAATCATAGAAACCGGTCTGGAATACCTGAGAATGAACATCAACACAGAAGTAGCGGCAAGTAACCTGCTTCCGGAAAAATTTACCATGAAAGACCTTCAGGCTCTTTATGAGACTATTTTGGGACAAAAATTCAGAAGAAATAATTTTCAGCGAAAAATTTTAAGTTTAAATATCCTTGACAGAATGGAAAAGCTGTATGACGGTTCTGCTAATAAAGCGCCGTATCTGTATAAATTTAAAACTGAAGTTCATAATTCTACCAATCAGTATCCCATCTCAAATGATGAGGAGTCATAAAAATATAAATTTAACCCAAATCACTCATAAAGTAGCATTATATCTCTGAAAACCAACATCAAAATAAGTTTCTAAAAAAACTTTTCAGACACCACGAAAAATGTTACTTTTAACCAAATCAAAAAATCATGTCATATTATCCTCTTACAAGCATCCCTGATTATTATGGAATTGATGCTTTACTTACCGAAGAACACAAACTAATCCGCCAATCTGTAAGAGACTGGGTTGAAAGTTTTGTAATGCCGCAGATAGATCAGGCCGCTCAAAATCATACAGATATTCCTAATCTGATGAGAGAATTGGGGAAAATCGGAGCTTTGGGACCTTACATCCCGGTTGAGTATGGCGGTTCAGGATTAGACCAGATTTCTTATGGTCTGATTATGCAGGAATTGGAAAGAGGAGATTCTGCAGTACGTTCTGCTGCTTCGGTACAGAGCTCTTTGGTGATGTTCCCTATTAACGAATTCGGTTCTGAGGAACAGAAAAAGAAATATCTTCCTAAGCTTGCTGCCGGAGAAATGATCGGATCTTTTGGATTAACAGAGCCTAACCATGGTTCAGACCCAGGTTCTATGGAAACTTATTTTAAAGATATGGGAGATCATTATCTTTTAAATGGAGCTAAAATGTGGATCACCAATTCTCCTTTATGCGATATCGCTGTGGTATGGGCAAAAAATGAGGAAGGAAAAGTACAGGGATTAATCGTTGAAAGAGGAATGGAAGGTTTCACCACTCCTGAAACTCACAATAAATGGAGCTTAAGAGCTTCTAAAACCGGAGAACTGGTATTTAATGATGTAAAAGTTCCGAAAGAAAACCTTCTTCCGGGAGTAACAGGACTAAAAGGACCTCTATCTTGTCTGAACTCTGCAAGATACGGAATTTCATGGGGAGTAATTGGTGCAGCTATTGACTGCCACTGTACTGCTGTTCAGTATTCTAAGGAAAGAAAACAGTTTGGAAAGCCAATCGCTTCTTATCAGCTACAGCAGAAAAAATTAGCTGAATTCTTAACAGAGATCACAAAAGCTCAGTTATTATGTCTTCAGTTAGGAAACCTTAAAAATGCCCACAAAGCAACTCCGGCTCAAATTTCAATGGCAAAACGTAACAACGTAAATATGGCTATTGAAATTGCCAGAGAATCAAGACAGATCCTTGGTGGTATGGGAATCATGGGTGAGTTCCCAATGATGAGACACGCTGCGAACCTTGAATCTGTAATTACTTACGAAGGAACTCATGACGTTCATTTGTTAATCACTGGTTTAGATATTACAGGAATTAACGCTTTCTAAAGAAAGACAAACCTATAAAGAAAGAGTCTGGCCAATGGTCAGACTCTTTTATTTTACTCACTTTCCAGAGAATTGATATTCAATGAATAATTATTGATGCTATAATATTTTTGTCAATTTATTAAAGTTATTACCTTAATGAACACAAAAAAATCATCAATATGAAAAAAATTACGACTTTTTTACTGGGCCTTACGGCCCCATTTTATTTTGCACAACAAGCTGGTGATGTTATAAGCGCCGAACAGAAACTGGATCTTACCCCACAGGGAGTTATCAATTTCATTGCTAGTAATCTTGGCGATCAGAATGCACCAGAATTTGCCAGCTATCTGAACAGCTTTAATATTGGCCTGAAAGGATACAAGATTACTTATTACACCAAAAATGAAAATAATGTTCTTGTAAAAGCTACCGGATTGCTTATGTATCCTAATGTACCCTTCAAGCTTTCAACCGTGGTGTCAGATCATGGAACAACAGACAGCAGAAATAATGTTCCGTCTAATTTTAAAGGAGCTTTAACTGCAGGATTTGTTGTGGAACTATCCTATGTACTTAACGGTTATATTTTGATGGCTCCCGACTATGTAGGGATGGGAACGGGAGAAGGAGTTCATCCTTATGTAGATTATGCCACAGAAGCAGGTGCAACCATTGATTTCATTACTGCTGCTAACAAAGTATTGGCACAGTTGAACATTAAACGTTATGACGAATATTTCTTAGCAGGATACTCTCAGGGCGCTCATGCAGCCATGTCTACGTTAAAAAGGTTAAGCATTTCGAATCCTAATAATATAAAATTCAAATATGCCTATATGGGAGACGGACCTTATGATTTTTCTGGAGTCACCTTAAATAAAGGAGTTCTTGAAAAAGATATTTATCCGTTCACTTCATTTCTGGCGAATGTTCTTCATACCTGCAACAATACAGGATATAAAACCTATACTAACAACATTTCAGAAGTTATTTCTGCGGAATATCTCGATAAATACAATTATCATGTTGTTCAGGATAATGGCGGACTGTTATGGGGACCTGTTATTTGGAGAAAACTCTTTACAACCAGCTTCGTGAATGATGTTACCAATAATCCCAATAACAAGCTCAGACTATGCATGAAACCTAAGGATGTTTATGACTGGTACAATAAAACTCCAATGACATTGGGGCATTCTACTGTAGATTTGGCCATTCCGCCTGAGAATACGTCTAAAACGATTGATGTTCAACGTGGATATTACCCATGGTGGGATCTTAATAAATACAAACTGGATTCTTTTTACTGGGGCCCATTAGGACATGTGGGAGGAATTCTACCTTTCACTTTAGCTTCTAATGCAAAGTTCAATACGTTGAGAAGCGGTGGACTTCTTAACGAATGGGCTATTGCCGGATCAATTTTCGGTAAGCAGTCTGCAGAGAAAACTTCTGACAAGCCTACCCTTTTATCTTCACAGATAAAACCGGATTTAGGAAATATGCAGCTGGTTGAAGTTACTGATTTCAATAAAGAAAAAATACAAAGCAGAGCAGCCAATGACCGCAATTTATCGACTTTAAAAGATGGAGTTTATTTATTGAAAGTAACAGAAAACAATGAAAACAAAACAATTCCATACATCAAAAATACCCCTCAGGAAGTTGCTGAAAACGAAATCGTACAATCTGCAAATGCATCAGTTCTCCAATTAAAAGTAGATCAGGAAGAACTTACTGCCGTGAATATTTTTGATGAAAATAAAACTCTCATCAAAAGCATTTCTCAAAAACAATATCGTGAAGCCGGAGGAATCAATATTCAGGAGCTGGAAAATAAAAACTATACCTTTGAGGTAGTTACGCCTTATTATAATCTTCAGTTCAGTAAAGCGGTTGGCGGAACAATATCGTCAGAAAGTAACACTGATATTTACACTCAGAGACAACAAATTGTAGCTAAATCCGTCAATGATATTAAAAACATTAGTATTTACAGCATTTCTGGTGCTCTGATCGTTCAACAGGAAGTTAATAAACCAATGTTTGAATCCAGAAACTTAGAATCAGGAGTATATCTTGTACAGGTCACACTTTCTAATGGAAAAACCATCAACAAAAAAATAAAACTGTAAAAACAATCACTCTTCATATCTCATTTCAAGTTAATTTTGGCACTTCAGCAATGAAGTGCTTTTTTATGGATGAGCAATTACAATAACTCCACTAAAAATAATTGGAGATAAATCTCATTTCAAAATACTTAAAATTACATAATCCATTATTAATTATCATTTTACGATACTCATTTTAAACTTTTAGCAAAAATCATATTAAAATAACATAAATGATTCTTGTCATTTATTTTGAATTATTCTAAATAAAATTAGCAAACTTACATTGAGGACGCTACTTTTGCCGAAAGAATAATGCCAGATGGTCCATAATGACTCCCGATTCCCTTTGAGGCTTCGATTTCTCAGTTTTTTTATTTTTATCATTACAATTACAGCAGTCAAGTCACAAAATCAAAAATTTATAATCACTTTTGAACTAAAAAGTAAGGATCAATCTTCGTTGAAAGGTTCTGAAATTAAAATTTCGAATGAAGAAAATTCCTATTCAATAACTACCGATGAAAAAGGAGTCGCAACCATTTCTATTATTCCCGGAAAATATAAAATAGAAGCATGGAAAAATGGAATTCCGGGGTATTCCGATAAAATATTTGTGACAAAAACAGAAACCATCACTTTACCATTTCAGGAAAAGCTCAATACGATTGAAGAAGTAGTGATTACTGCCAAAGAAGGAAAAGGACTTACTTCCTCTTCCATCATTAACAAGAGAGCCATGCAACATTTGCAGCCGTCAAGTTTTTCTGATCTTCTGGAACTTCTTCCCGGTGGAAGATCAAATGATCCGGTTCTTAATCAGGTTAACAAAATCAGCCTTCGTGAAACCGGAAGACCCGGCTCAGATTACAATACATCCTCTATGGGAACAACGTTTTTGGTAGATGGTGCACCTTTGAACTCCAATGCTAACCTCCAGTATTCTTATGATTTTTTAGACAAAACCAATAACGGACTGAAACGCAGACTTAATATAACCAGTGGTGTAGACATGCGAACTATTTCTACAGATCAGATTGAAAGTGTGGAAGTTCTCCGCGGAATTCCTTCCGTCATCTATGGAAATCTTACTTCAGGTATTGTAAAAATCACCAACAAATCCGGATATACAAGATGGAAGGCAAGATTTAAGGCAGATGGCTACAGTAAGCTTTTTGCAGTGAGCAAAGGTTTTGAAAATAAAGAAAAAGATCTGAAAATCAATACAGGCCTGGATTATCTGAATGCAAAGACCGATCCGAGAGACCGTTTAGAAAGTTATGAAAGAATTACCGCCCATCTTGGTATCATTAAAGAAAAAAATATGATCACGGAACGGCAAAATGGCAAAGTAATCTCAGTTATACAGGTTCTTTGGACGGTTCAAAATCTGATCCGGATATAGATTTGTCCGAGCTCAATTCTTATGAAGTGAATACTCATTTTTTGAGTCTTTCCAATCTATTCACTTATACTAAAAATGAACCTTCATTCTACCGTTCAACTGAAATTCAGGCAACTCTTAACCAAAGATTTGACAAAATAAAGCAGACTAAATTTATTCAGCTGGAAAATGCAACGGCTTTTCCTCTATCAACAATTGCAGGAGAATATGACGGTTACTATCCTGAACCTCGTTACATTTCAAATTATACAGTGGATGGAAAACCTCTGGATCTGTTTGTTAAAATGATCAATAATTTCCAGATTAATTACAAATCGGTGACGCATGAGTTCAATGCCGGATTTGACTGGCAAATGAGTAAAAACTGGGGCAAAGGACAATTATTTGATATCTACAGACCTATTGATCCTAAGGCTACATTCAGACCGCGTGCTTACCGTGATGTTCCTGCTTATATGACTTCCGCATTGTTCCTGGAGTCTGTCAACTCATTACAAGCAGGCAAACATCAACTTACACTGGCATTAGGATTCAGAGGAAACACGATGATGAATCTTCCTTCTCATTTTAAAATGAATGGAAAATTATATGCAGATCCAAGAGCAAACTTCCAATGGGAGCTTCCCTCTTTTGACTGGATGAACAAAAAAGCAACCATAGCTTTGACATTAGGATATGGAAAACAAAGTCTTTTCCCTGACCTTAATCTTCTGTATCCGGAATTTATTTACAAAGATATCCAGCAGCTGAATTATTTCCATAATAATCCAAATTACAGAAGAATCAATTATAAAACACTGATTTACAATCCACAAAATCCGGATATAGAACCCGCTGTGAATGAAAAATTTGAAGCAAGAGTTGATTTCAGTCTTGGCGCACACCAACTGTCTGTAACTGTATTTAAAGAAAATATGCACAATGCTTTCCGTTCAATGAATGAATATGCCTTATATCAGTACAAAAAATACGATACTTCAGGACTGAATCATGATGCCATCACTTCTCCACCGGATGTGAACACACTTCCCTATCAGAATGTGAATGAAAACTTTCTTTACACCACTCAGCGAAATGGAAGCAAAGTGGACAAAGAAGGTATTGAATTTCAATATTCTTCCAATAGAATTCCAGTGATTAACACAAGATTAACTCTAAACGGGGCCTGGTTCCGTACAAAATATGGCAATAGTCTTCCAGTATACAGAGGAAGAGATTTACTAATCAACGGAAGACCTTATCCTTATCTTGGACTATATGAAGGGATGGAGCCCAATTCTGTGAATGAAGTTTTGAATACCAATCTGATGCTGGATACTTATATTCCCCGCCTGGATCTTGTTTTTTCTTCATCATTCCAGTTTTCATGGTATTCCATGAGAAAAATCCTTCCTATGAGCGGAATTCCCAGTCATTATGTAGATCAGAATGGCACTGTTCTTCCTTACAACCCGGATGCTGTAAAAGGAACGATCCTGGAAAGTCTGATCATTACTCAAAACGAGGATTTATACACTACTACCAGAAGACCTATGGAGATGAACCTCAATCTCAAAGTAACCAAAAGTTTCAGAAATAAAACGGTAATAGTATCCATGTTTGCCAACCGGTTATTCAGCTATTATACCCCTTACAACAATAACGGATTTACCATCAACAGAAAAGGTGCTTATGATCCCTACTTCGGAATGGAAATCAATTTCAATTTATAAACAATTTCAATTCAATAAATTATGTTAAAACATGTATTAAGAACACTGTTCGTATTGTGTGCAGCTCTTGCCATTACAGCCTGTTCTTCAGATTCAAACGATGCTCCGGAAGCAAAAACCTCATTAAAACTTGAACTTAAAGTAGTTCCTGATAATATTCAGGTTAAAGAATATAAAAATATTACCATCAGTTTCAAAGAGTTAAATTCAGGATTTACCATTACTCAGGAGCTTAAAAATACTAACGTTTTACAGGTTGTACTTCCTTCAGGAACGTATAACGTTACGGCGGAAGGAAGTATTATGTATGGTGATAATTTCGGATCGGTAGAAGCTAAAGTTGCCGGTGTACAAAACGGAATCGTTATCAATGGTAATGAAACAACAAAACGTTGGATCTTTCTTTGAAATCAGGGAACAGCAGTGATCTGATCCTAGAAGAAGTCTTCTTTACCGGAACAAAAACACCGCAGGGAGCAATGTATTTCGGTGATCAGTATTTTAAAATCACCAATAATACGGACAAGACTTTGTATGCAGATGGTATGCTGCTGATACAATCCAGTTTTATGACGAATGAAAAGCAGGATTACAGCCCAAATATTATGGGAACTGCTCTATCTGCAGGTGCTATTATCAGAATTCCAGGAAACGGCACAATGTATCCTGTAAAAGCCGGAGAATCTATTATTATTGCGGAAGATGCTATTAATCATAAAGATTTTAATCCTTCATCCATCAATCTTTCTAATGCGAATTTCCAGATTTTCAAAGAAGATTCTGATGATATCGACAATCCTGCCGTTCCGAAAATGGTGAATGTTTTTGAAAAATGGTAATTCATACACAAGGATATTATGCTTATGCTCTGGCACGTTTGCCACAGGGAATGACGAGTGAAGCCTTGGTTGCCCAAAACGCTTATACTTACACGTATAACCTTACCATTAACGGTGATGTATATCCTATGGACGGAACAGCTGTCAAAATCCCCAATGAATGGATTACAGATGCTGTGAATTTAAGTGTACAGGATTCATTCCAATGGCTGGTAACTTCTCCTTCTTTGGATATGGGATGGACTTCCGTAGCTGCTTTTGACGGAGATAAAAACCGTTTCGGAAAAGCTGTCCGCAGAAAAGTAACCGGAAAAACAATGGATGGCAAAAATATCCTTAAAGATACCAACAACTCCACAACAGACTTTGAACATGGTGTAAAGCCATCTTTATTCAATTAAAATGAAATATTTTCTTTCCATATCGATCCTGCTCACCTCTTTTTCGGGAATAACAATGCATGCTCAGATCAATGACACTATCAAAGAGAAAGTGCGCGAAGAATATAGCTTTGAAAGGCTTATTAAAAACAGTATTACCCTCAATCCCGCCAGTTATGCCGGAGCAAGGAAATACAGCATCACAAACTTCAATGTGTTTACTGAAAAAAGCAACACCCCCAATCAACTGCAGCAAAAAGGAAAAGGGAAAAACCTATGGGGTGCAGAGGTTTACAGCTTACAAAAGCTCGATGATCAAACATCAGTCTGGGGCAATGCCTCATATACACAGGGGAAAAATAAGCAGATGGTATGGAATGAAAATTCAGATTATGATCTCATTTATCCTTATGTAGCAGCGGACAGTGTGGGTGGTGATATGAAATTTGAAGACTATAGCTTTTCAGGAGGATATTCCAGAAAAATAGATACTTACACTTTAGGGATTACAGGAAGTTATCAGGCAACATTGAGTTACAGAGATGCAGATCCACGCCCGAAAAATACAGCAGCTCATTTTTCTCTGGCAATGGGAGCCAACAAACTGATGTTCCAAAAGTTCAAAATTGGAGCTTATGTGAATGCTGAAAAGTATACTCAAAAACATAATCTGAGCTTTGTAAGCAACCAGGAATATCCTATGATTTATAATATGAGCGGACTGGGAAATTATAACGAACTCCTTTCCGGAAAACTCCGCCAGGCATATTATGAGGGCTGGTCTTACGGAGGAGGTTTACAGATCTTTGAAGCTGACAATAGAAACTGGTATCTGAATATAAGTCTTAAAAAGTTTAATCTTGATAAGCTATTGACAGAATATGCAGATCTCAATGCTTCAAAAATTGATGAACAGCAGGTTAGCTTTTCCGCCGGAAAATTCTTTGATTCCGGAAAAACA
The DNA here is from genome assembly GCF_004119445.1 of Chryseobacterium sp. CH21. Classification (GTDB taxonomy): domain Bacteria; phylum Bacteroidota; class Bacteroidia; order Flavobacteriales; family Weeksellaceae; genus Chryseobacterium. Next base: position 119,389 of record NZ_QICI01000010.1, read on the forward strand.
GTCTGGGGAATTTCTGCCGAAGGTAACAGTACAGAAAGAAAAGGAACTGAAAACCTTTTTCTGAATGAAAATTCAAGAAATTATATTCAGATCGGAAGTGTGGAAAAATACAACCATAAGATCAATAGTATCATTTTCAAAGGGCTCATACAATTGGGTAATGAAAAGGCAAAATCGTCTTTTATCCCCTTCTTTGGATGGAATCAGGAAAAAGAAAAATACAACAGTCCTCTATCAAAAATAGAATTAAGCAAGATTATGTATGGTACGGATTATCAATGGATTAAAACTTTCGAAAATCTACAGACACTGTCTGTTGTAGCAGGATTTTCAGCTACCAATGTCTATCAAAAAGATGCGCTTTTCAACAATTCCGGAAAACTGTCCATCAATGCTATGCTTCAGGAAAATTATGCTTTTCAGTCTTCGGATTTCTGGCAGGCAAAACTTGATATTCATTTTCATTTCAGCTTCCCCGTTGTGAAAAATGCTTTTGTAGGAGGTAAAATGATGTACAGCAATTTTAAAAATGGCAGCAATACTTTATTTGCAGTCAGTATAGGAAGTATATTTTAAACACATGATGATAAAATTTTCAGATATAAAATTAGTTGCCGTGCTTGGAGGGATCTCTCTTTTCTTTATGCAGCATACTCTTCAACAATACAGAGTGGATTATGGAGAAACAGTGGAACACTATAAAAAGCCTGTACAATACTGGCCAAAACCTACAGTGGATGCAGGTGTCAACTGGAAAGAATTTGAGGCAATAGAATGGGATTCTAACTACTATGACACTCAGGAACAGCCTGAAGTAATGCTTGGGAAAAAGCTGTTTTTTGATCCTAAACTGTCACAATCCAGCCAGATATCCTGCAGCAGCTGCCATAACCCTGAACTGGGCTGGGGAGACGGTCAGGAAGTAGCATTGGGAACAGATCATTTGCAGGGAAAAAGAAATACCCAGTCTCTTTTTAATATTGGAGACCGCCAGTCCTATTTCTGGGACGGAAGAGCAAAGACGTTGGAAGAACAGCTTGTGGGACCTATTTCTGCCCATAACGAAATGAATATGAAACCGGAAAAACTGGCCGGAAAGCTATCAAAATTAAAAGAATACAGAAAGCTTTTTAAAGAAGTTTACCAAACTGATAAAATCACGTTTGATAAAATCGCAAAAGCGCTGGCTACTTTTCAAAGAACAATCAGAAGCCAGCCGAGCAGGCTGGATAAGTTCATAAAAGGTGATTATAAAGCCATGAGCGACAAGGAAATCTATGGGATGCATCTATTCCGTACCAAAGCAAGATGCATGAACTGTCACTACGGAAAATATCTTACTGATGAATCTTTCCATAACATAGGACTTACTTATTACAAACGGGAATATGAAGATCTTGGATTGTATCATATCACTAAAAATTCTGATGATACAGGGAAATTTAAAACCCCTTCGCTGAGAGATCTTGACTATACTGCCCCATGGATGCATAACGGACTCATGGACGATATGCATGGTGTTGTCAGTTTATACAACAGCGGTATGCAGATGATAAACCCTACTCCTGAAGAAAAAAAAGCCGATCCTAATTTTCCTGTCACAGATCATCTGATAAAACCTTTACACCTGAATGAGCAGGAAATGGATGCCATTGTTTCATTTTTAAAAAGTATGTCCGGAAGCTATTACAAAATGCCAAGACCGGAAATCCCAAGAAAATAGATTTTAATCTTATTAAATAATTGATTTCATAAACAGTAAATCCTTTTATCTAAATAAAAACTTTAGATAAAAGGATTTTTTAATATCTTAAAAACTGAGAAAAATTATTCTTTAAAACTTGAAGCCAACGCTGAAATAGATCCTTGAAAAATCAAGCTGGCTGTTTCTGGAAACATTCAGATTGATAGGTCCAATCAGAGATTCATATCCAAGGTTTACTCCATACCCAAACATATCAAAGCTGTTATTAAAAGGTGAAAGCTCTTCACTCACTTTTCCATAGCTGAACGAAGGAGTAAGATAAAGTTTTTTCATAATTCTGTACTGAAATGACACTGCAGCCTTTGCTACTGAAGTCATAGGAAGTTCTTTCTGACGAAGACCATTGAATTCAGGACTTAGCAGATCATAATTATATTCGCTTCCTCCCAGGTTATATTTCTGATTTAAAAACAGATACGGGACCTGCTCATCTCTCTTTGATCCAAAGCTTGCTCCCAAAAATACGTTGGCCTTTACCGTCAGTCTTCTTGTAATAGGATGATAAAAGTTTTCATTCAAAGTAAAAGAAATCAGGTTTTTAGGCTCATAATAATAAGAGTCTTTTGGATTAAGAATCAGATATAAAAGAGGCTGCACCGTTTCCAGATCATAAAGCTGATATCGATCACCATAATAAAATCTTGTGCTCACCTGAAGATGATTCCCTTTTGTTGTAAAATATCTTTTGTTAAGATTGTTCTGTTCAAACTTCAGAAATGTGTTGAAATTACTGTGGTTATAGAGTTTTTTACTGTAATTATCCACTTTTGCCTGATCTACTTTATCCAATAAACTATACATTCTTTCTGTACTGAATTCCGTTCCCACAGAAAAATATGCATTGGGGCTGATATTATAATTCAGGGCAATTTTTCCGGTGATATTGCGGTACATATGGTTAGGAAAGCGGTCGCTGCCATCTTCGTTTACATCATACAGCCTAAAATTTAAATCATTACTTTTAAGATTAACCATTTTTGCTTCCAGATCCAGCCACAAACGCTCACCACTATCCAGAAACTGCTGATAGGCAAGTTTAGCTTTGAAACGTTCGGAAATATCTACTGTTGCCAGAAACCTTGATCTGTTCAGGAGAATATTTCTGTAGGTATAGTTCACAATAATTCCTACTGACTGCTCTGTATCATAATGCAGGGCGAGTTTAAATGCTCCTTTTTTCGCTCTTTTCACAAAAATATTCATCACAAGACCATCATCCACCTTGGTATAGGTATAATACACCTTAACGTACTGGCGCATTCCGAATACACGGTCTATGGCTTCATTAACTGTTTTTGCATCGTAATACTTCCCTTCTGTAAGACCCATTTGTTTTTTAAGTACTTCAATTTCTGCTGCATCTGTAATAGGTGTTCCGTCTTCTTCATTAAAAGTGAATTTTGTGGTAGGCAGTTTCACCTCTTCAATCATCGTATGCTCATATTGGATTCCAGCTTTTCGCTGAGCTTCTGCCAGAGCTACAAACTCAGGAAGGTGCTTTCTGGCCTCCGTCTCTCCTATTTTGATAATCCTTCTGAATTTGGCAAAATCCTTCGTGGTAATCTCTCCCAAAGGATCTACAAAGTCTACGAGAATATTAGAGAGTTCTTTTTGATGCTTAAAATCTTCTACGGAACGGATGGCATGAGTCTGATAGATCATCTTCATCGGATTTTCAATTTCTTTTTTGGTAAAAAGCCTGAATCCGGTATAGCCTCCAATCACAAAATCAGCACCCATCACTCGAACTTCATTGGCAGGATAATTACGATCCAATCCGCCATCTACCAAAAGTTTTCCGTCAATATAAACAGGAGCAAAAGCTGCAGGAATTGCCAATGTAGAACGAATAGCCAATGGTAAGGATCCTTCTTTCTGCATCACGAGACCTCCGTTTTCAATATCGGATGAAGTAAGCTGAACAGGAATTCTTAGTTTACTGAAATCGTTGATATGCTTCGCATTGAAAGTAAGCGTATTAAGTACTTCTCCCATGTATTGACCCTCAATATAAGAACTTGGAAGTGTTGGAATTCCTTTCACTACCGGAAATTCAAGGATATACTTATCATATTCGTCTTTCTCGCTGATATTGACTTTATTATAAGGTATTTTATTACTTAGAATCCTACCCCAATCCATTTTATAGACCGTATGCTTCAATTGGTCAGCATTATATCCCATAGCATATAAACCGCCCAGAATACCTCCCATACTGGTTCCTGTAATATAATCTACTTTGATTCCCAATGAGTCAATCATTTTCAGAATCCCAATGTGAGCAAATCCTTTTGCGCCACCACCACTGAGAGCAAGACCAAACTTAGTATCTTTGGTTACATTCTGAAGGGCAATATTCAGGGAATCATTTTTTTGCTGAGACTTGACAGTAAGAGAAATAGCGATCGCTAAAAATATCAGGATTTTTTTCATTAGTGATTCTTTGTGTATCTTATTACAACTTTAAAAGTTTATGAAGGAGTAAAGATACACAAAAAAGTAAACTGCATAAATGGCTCTTTTCGTGAAATAAACAATTGAATTTGCACTTATTATTAAAAATAAACAACCTACTGATTTTCAGATAAAAAGACTCGTATCATCAACGTTAAATCTGTTTAATACGTTTTTATGGTTTCCACAAAATTAATGTCCGGGTTCAGGATTTCAAGAATAAGACTTTTGACAGATTTCATGGCATCATCAATATTTCCTTTGTCAAATTGTAGAGAAACCATTCCTTTTTTAGCATCGGCAAAACTCCATATTCCTGTTTCGATCGGGAATCCCCAGAATTCCGGAAGATGTTGTACCACGTAATGATAGATACAAAGCTGAAGTGCCTGTTTTCTGTCACTGTTATGAAAATATTCGTCTACATTATCCTGATCGATTTTTACAGTAAGATTTTTGATCTTAGCTGTTTTATAATCAATGATTCTCAGGGTTCCGTTCAGTTTATCAATTCTGTCAATATATCCTAAGAATGAAATTTTATCATTTCCATCAAGAGGAAAATCTATATTTTCAAACTTTCTTTCGATATCTACAATCTCCAGTTTGTTACCCTGCCTTATAAGTTCCAGATCATGATTCAGGACATTTTCAATTACTTTTTTAGCAATAGCTTTATGGATATAATTCATCCCTTTCTCATAAAATTCAGGCTGGTGTTTCAGCTTCTCAATGGCAATATTTATATAGTGATCTATCGCTTTAACTGAATTCTTTAAATCACTTTCTTTTAAAACCTTACCCTTCAAAACCTCATACACTTCTTGAAGTGAATAATGCACTAAATTTCCATAATTTTTTATAGAAAGTTCTTCTTCAATTTCATCTGTTTCCGAAGTATTCAAAATCTTGGAAAGATAAAAATCAATCGGGTTATAGAGATAGCTTGTAAGATGGGAAGCTGATACTTTTCCCTTCCATTTCTGAAGACGCTCCTGTACAATCTGCGTCTTGGTAATTTCGATCGGTTTGGTCACAATAGGCTCGGAAGAATTTTCAATAATCAGATGTTCTATCTCATGGGAACTCTCCATTTCGATCTGGGTAATGAACCTGCTCTTTTCTCCGGTATTCACTCCCGAACTCAATGCATTGTACAGCAAATGGACATTCTTTGCATCCTGAATCAGCCTGTAGAAATGATAGGCATAAATACTGTCATTCTCCAGAAAGGTATGCAGATCAAAGAATCTTCGGATATCAAAGGGAATGTAGGTATTCTGAGAATTTCCAAGAGGAAGCTTTCCTTCATTGACAGAAAGCAGAATAACATTTTCAAAATTCAGGAGACGTGTTTCCAGTAATCCCATGATCTGTAATCCTCTCAACGGCTCTCCCTGAAAGTCAATACTCTCAGAGTTGATATGCTGATTGATCAGAATTTCCAGCGTTTCCATTTTGATCTCAATATTGTAGGGAGTCAGCTGGTTTTTGATGATTCTGAATGCATTTTCAAAGTGAGAGACATTCTCATACTGAATATCGTCTATTTCCAGCCATTTTACCTGCTGGCAGAATTCAATCAACATATCCAGATAGAGACTGGTGCTGGCTGCTTTCTGAAGAAGCCCAAAGTAAGACAAACCACTCAGCAGTTCTTGTAAAAGCTTATTAGAAATATAAACAATATTCCGCTCTTCTACTTTAGCTTTAAAATCATTGATAATCTGTTCGTCTTCTGCAGATTTCGGAAGTTCTTCCAGGATCGGGAAAACATCCCTGTAATAGTAAGAAGATTTGTTTTTTTCCAATTGTTTCTGCAGATAGAAAAGACGTTTGACTGCATTGGAGAAAGATAAGTTTTTCAATGGGAATCCCATTGTAATATTCAGATTATCAACTCCATGCATTACATCAAGACTTGCAGGAAGAAGATTTTCGTCCAGCAACACTACTGCAGTGTTGGAATAGGTTTTATTATTGATCTCTTTAAAGATCTCAGGTAACACTTTGGTCTGGGTGACATTTCCGGAGACTTCGTATACCTTAATTTTTTTAGGTTGATTAAAATCGTCTTCTATCCACTGGAAAGCTCTGTTATCATCAAACTCTTTCCATGTTTTATGATTTCTCAGAAATTTCCCGGCCTCCTGTCTTTCATCATCAAAATAATAACGGTCCGCCTGAAAGAAACATTGAGCTTTATTCCATTGCAAAAGACTTCTTACGAGCTTTTCTTCTACCGGAGTAAAGGCATTAAATCCACAAAAAACGAACTCTTGTTTGGTGTTTTTAGCGAAATCTACAATCTTGGCTTTAGCAGCCTCATGGATCATTCCGGAGGTTGCCCAATTCTTTTCCTGCAGTCTCTCCTTTAAAACGGGGAGATAAACATTCATATTCTGCCAGAAATTAAGAAACTTCTTTCTTGGGACATCATCATCCTCACCAAGGTCCTGAGCCCATTCTTTGATCCTTTCCTCATCAAACATATATTGAAGAACAGCCTGATCACTGTCTGAGAACTTGAGAATATCATCCCAATCCTTCTGTAACGTAGGAAACCACTTCAGAAAGTCCGAAAAATCATCTCTTGGAATAAGATTCAGACTTCTATATACATCAAATGAAAAAAGCCACAGCGGAATTCCCTGAATAGGCTGCTGATCGGCAATGGTATTGATAAGTTCTTCTACGGTAAAAAAGTTGGGTAGAAACCCAGAATAATTATTTTCTTCTAAGATCTGTCTGATAAACACAATGGGACGTTTTCCGGGCAGAATAATATTAAACGCAGAAAGATCCGTGTTTTGGGCTAGCAGTTCGTGGATGATCTTATTGAGGAATTTCAATGGGCTTGGTAGCTTTTTAGGTTGTCTAGTTCTTCAGAAATGGTATTATTATATTCTGCCTGTTTTTCTTTATCTATTCCATGGCGGGTATCTCTGTCATAAGCCATCTGGAAGTTTTTATAATCTGCGGAGATTCCATCATAAATAGTTTGGAAATATTTGTTATAATCTCCTGATGTTTTGATTTTTTCAGCAACGACCTTCCTGAATTTTCTCACAAATAATTCTGCAATATCAAAATGTTTTTGCTCATGCAGCAGGATATAGCCGTCCATTCTTTTGACATCTTTCCAGGATTTTTCTTCGTGAAACAGGGTTTTAATCGTAATTGTAACAGGAGCATTTGGATCTGAAGATTTCTTAGAATAAAATTCCCAGCCACAATGGGTATATGCTGCTACATCAGGATTCTTTTTCTTGCTAACAGGGCTCTTAAAATTATCCCACGTCAGCTTTTTGCCTTCTTCCCAAATAATTTTCTGTCCGGCCACAGCCTGGGCTGCCAATAAACACAATACAAACGTCAATCTCATTATTCCACTACAATTGTTTTGGTAATCCAGTTATTCCCTCCATTCCAGAATTTAAAAGTATAAGTTCCTTTTCTTTGCGGGCTGAAGTTAATCTGGTTTGCCCCCACATAACTACTCTGTGTACAAGGTCCGTTTGTGATATATTTGTAGGAAGTAACGGTTCTTTCAAGATTATTGTTGTAAATATAATCATATCCGTAAAAACCTTCGCAGTGAGACGGATAGGTAGAATAAGTCTTTATGCTCTGGATGGCAAAAACATCCATGGTATCATTGACGATTTTTACGCTGTCTATTTTGATTTTATCAATAGACTCAATGGTATGGTAATCGTCATCATTACACGAAACCAGAAGCACGCTTAACACGAATACTGAAAACCCAATATTTAAAAGTTTTTTCATAACCTTTACTTTTCTGATTATTAACAAATATTAGCAAAAATTATTCCTTATTTACATAAAATTAGGAATTAAAATTACCTTTTGATACATAAACTACTTTTTTAGTATCAAAAAATTCTTCATCAAAATAGTGTTTAAGATTGAAAATTTCACATTTAAGTCCGGCTAGTTCTTCTGCAAGATCACCTCCTTTTAAATATAAAATTCCGTTATGTTTAGCGTTAAACTGTTCTTTTTCAAATTTTCCTTTCAGCCATCTTAAAAATTCCGGCATCTGGGTTACTGCTCTGCTGACTACAAAGTGGAATTTCTCTTTCAGCTTTTCTGCCCTTCCGTGGATGGCCGTTACATTGGTTAAGCCTACTCCATCAGCTACAGCCTGTACTACACTGATTTTCTTTCCGATAGAATCAATCAGAGTAAATTCCGTATCCGGAAACAGGATTGCCAGAGGAATTCCCGGAAAACCACCTCCGGTGCCGATATCCAAAACTTTGGTTCCCGGTGCAAATTCCATCACTTTTGCTATTCCCAAAGAGTGCAGAATGTGCTTTTCATACAGCGATTCCATATCTTTTCTGGAAATTACGTTGATCTTTTCATTCCATTCATTGTACAGATTTTCCAGTTTAGAAAACTGTTCTTTCTGTTTTTCAGTAAGATCCGGGAAATATTTTAATAGTAACGATGCAGACATGTGAATTATTATAAACCGCAAAAATAAGTTTTATTTCTCTTGTATTCAAATCTACTTTTCCTGATCCGGCTGTAAACTCAGCTTTTTCGTCCAACCCATTATTTCGCAATTCCCGGAATTACAGGTACACTAAGGTTTCCTGACTGATTAACGGACTGTACCGCAAAAATATAATTGTCTTTCGAAAGCGGAACCTTTATGGAAAGCCCTGTTGTGAATATTTTTTTCTGCCATACCGGACTGTCCGTTTCTCTTGCCAGCACATAATAGCCTGCCGGAGTTCCGGATTTTGGTTTTTCCCAATGTAAAGTTGTTGAATTGGTCAGTTCTTTTACATCCATCTCTACTTTCTCAGGTTTTGAAGTAGATTTTGCAAGGCTGGCCAGTACGGCAATATTGGCTGCAATATTCTTTTTCAGATATTTAAAATCTATAAATTCGGGAAGATCACCGTATTGCTTATTGTTTTCTATTCTTATATCCTGATGCTGATGATCGTAGTTTTCATAATATTCTGTCAGTCTTACGGAAGGAAATCCGTTATTCACAAAGCTGGTGTGATCTCCTCCACGCAAAAACCTGTCATTCCTGTAGATCAGTTTGACCTCCAGTCCTTTCACATATTGTTCTGTAATTTCTTTGATATAACGGGCCAGCTGTCTGGATTCACTATCATTTTCAAAACCCAGGTTCCTAATCGTCATTGCTTTTTTATCGAGGTCTTTGTAAGGCAGACCTTCACTGAATACGCGAAGTACACGGGTATTAATTTCTCCAGTTTCTCCTGCTTTGGGATTACCGATCATATCATTGTTCAGAACCGCTTCCAGTTGTAAATTCTCTCTTTTGATCTTTTCCGCAAGCTGTTTAGACCCCAACAACGACTGTTCTTCTCCGGAAAAAGCCACAAAAATGATAGATGCAGGAAATGAAGATCTGCTCAGTATTCTGGCAGATTCTATAACAGCACTTACTCCACTTCCATCATCATTGGCTCCGGGTGCTGCGGAAGTTCTGTTCATCACATCCGTCACTCTTGAGTCAAGATGTCCTCCGATCAGGAAGATTCTTTTATCATTTGGGTCTGTTCCTTTCAGAAAAGCGACTGCATTTCCAAGATTTACGACTTTATCGATTCGTTTTCCATCAGGCTGAGCATCTTCCTGCTGAAGATACACTTCCATTCTGCCTCCGGAATTTTTCGCATAATTATTGAATTTTTTTATCACCCAGCTTCTTGCTGCGCCAATACCCTGTTTAGGATCATCTGTGGAGCTTAAAGTATGCCTGGTTCCAAAACTTACCATTTTCCGATATACGATTTTAGCGAATCTTCATTTACCTGTGACACATATTTCTTCACTTCATTATCTTTTGAATATCTCTGAGAGAAAACAGTACAGGAGATCAACAATAAAAAAACGGAATATTTCATACGATAGGTCTTAGATTGTTTAAAGATACAAAACCCTTCGTTTCATCAATCATTTTTTATCCCCTCTGATTCTGTGTTCCAATCGTTATTTGCTCAATTACGCTCAATTATTTAATGAAACGGTATCACTTTTCAATATCAATTTTTGTCCAAAACCTGACAAAAATCTTCTACGCAAAACCACTTTTCTTATCCCTGCAAGGCGTTTTTATTATATATTTGTTAAAATTCAAAAAATACAATGGATAGACTTTCAGATAGAGTAAAAAGATTAGGATACTCCCAGACATTCGTAATGTCAAATAAAGCAAGAGAAATGAAAGCCAATGGAATAGATGTGATCAGCTTAACTCTTGGCGAGCCGGATTTCGATGTTCCGGACAATATCAAACAGGCCGCTTTCGATGCCATCAATGAAAATTACAGCCACTACTCTCCTGTTCCCGGATTTCTGGAACTTCGTGAAGCTATTGCGTATAAATTAAAAAGAGATAATAACCTGGAATATAAACCGACTCAGATTTGTGTTTCAAATGGGGCTAAACAGTCTATTATCAATGTTTTGGCAGCCATTATCAATGATGGTGATGAAGTTCTCCTTCCTGCCCCTTATTGGGTAAGCTATGATGAAATGGTAAAAATGATGGGCGGAACTTCTGTAATGCTTCCTACCTCTTATCTTACTGATTTCAAAGTAACTGCAGAACAGCTTGAAGAAGCTATTACTGAGAAAACCAAAGCTGTACTTTTCAGCTCACCATGTAACCCTTCAGGAGGATATTATACTTATGATGAACTAAAATCCATTGCAAAAGTGATTGCCAAATACCCACAGGTGACAGTCATTTCCGATGAAATTTATGAATATATCAATTACGAGACTAATACTACTTCTATTGCTCAGTTTCCGGAAGTATATGAACAGACAGCTGTAATCAACGGAATGTCAAAAGCATTTGCGATGACAGGATGGAGAATCGGATATTCTGCATGTCCGGAATGGCTGGCAAAAGCTTGTGAAAAAATACAGGGTCAAATGACCAGCGGAGCTAATACAGTAGCTCAGAGAGCTTCTATTGTTGCACTGAAAACAGATCCTTCCGAATACAGATACATGATTGATGCTTTCAAAAAAAGAAGAGATCTTGTGTATGAACTCATTAAAGAAATCCCAGGGTTCAAAGTACTGCTTCCTAAGGCGGCATTTTATTTCTTCCCTGATATCTCGCACTATATCGGAAAAACGCTGAACGGTACAGAAATTAAAAACTCTGATGACTTTGCGATGTTCCTTCTGGAAAATGCTCATGTAGGATGTGTAGGCGGATTCTCTTTCGGAAGTCCGGAATGTATCAGATTCTCTTACGCTGCTTCTGAGGAAGATTTGAGAGAAGCGATGAAAAGAATTAAAAACTTATTGGAACCATTCAATTAATCAACTAACCATCAACAATAAAACACAACAGCAATGAATCTGTTAAAAAAACTAACCATCGCTACAAGTATTGCCGCTGCAAGTTTTGCAGGACATGCTTTTGGCCAGGATTTCCAATGGAAAGAAGCTAATTCTAATGGCTACAAGTACAAATACGTTACCAACGACCCTACTTCCGCAAGGTATTATACTTTGAAAAACGGATTAACGGTTATTTTGAGTCCAACAAATAAGGACCCGAGAATACAAACGTATATTGCAACAAAAGCAGGAAGTAAAACTGACCCTGCAGACCATACAGGTCTTGCTCACTATCTGGAACACATGCTTTTCAAAGGAACCAATCAGTTTGGATCTAAAGACTGGGCTAAAGAAAAGCCACTTTTAGACCAGATTGATGCTCTTTACGAAAAGTACAACCAGACCAAGGATGAAGCCAAGAGAAAAGAGATCTACAAAGAGATTGACAAGGTTTCAGGAGAGGCAGCTAAATACGCTATTGCAAATGAGTACGATAAAATGATGGCTGGTATGGGAGCGGACGGAACTAACGCCTTTACTTCCTTTGAACAGACAGTATACACAGAAGACGTACCTGCCAATGTTCTTGACAAATTTCTTGCTGTACAGGCTGAAAGATTCAGAGAACCGGTTTTAAGACTTTTCCATACGGAACTTGAAGCTGTATATGAAGAAAAAAACAGATCTCTTGATGATGACGGAGATAAGGTTTTCGATACGATGTTTGCGAACCTTTTCCCTAACAACAATTATGGAAAGCAAACAACCATTGGAACCATTGAACACCTGAAAAACCCTTCTCTGCATGCTATCAGAGAATACTACAACAATTATTATGTCCCTAACAACATGGGGATCATTATGTCCGGAGATTTTAATCCGGATGAAGTGATTACAAAGATTGACAAGGCTTTCTCTTACATGAAACCTAAAGCAATTCCTGAATATAAAGTAGGACAGGAAAAAGCGATCACAACTCCGGTTGTAAAAGAGGTTGTAGGGCCCAATCCAGAAAACGTAATGCTTGGTTTCAGATTTCCGGGAGCTTCTACCAAAGATGCAAGAATGCTGAACCTTGTTGGAAATATGTTGACCAACGGACAAGCCGGATTGATCGATCTTGATTTGGTAAAAAAACAAAAATTACTGGGTGCTTATGCCGGATCTTATGCTTTAAAAGATTATTCTGTTTTACTTTTACAAGGCAAGCCTACTGAAGGACAATCTCTGGATGAAGTAAAGAATCTTCTTCTACAGGAAATTGATAAATTAAGAAAAGGAGATTTTTCTGATGATCTTATCCAATCTATCGTAAATAACGAAAAGAAAGGGATTATTCAGAAAGATGAAAAATATTCGTCAAGAGCAAGTATCCTGATGGATGAATTTACTTCAGACATTGACCACAAAGCATCGTTGGAATATGTAGATGAAATTTCAAAACTGACGAAAAAAGACATCATGGATTTCGCATCCAAATATCTTCAGAATAACAACTACGTTGCTGTTTACAAAAGAAAGGGTGAAGACAAGAGCATTGTAAAAGTTGACAAACCTACTATCACTCCGGTTTCTGTTAACAGAGAAGATCAGTCTCCTTTCCTTAAGAAGATTGATGAGATGCCAGAAAACCCAATCGCTCCGGTATGGTTGAATTATGACAAAGACATTGCTAAAAACAAATTAGCTGACGTAGACGTACTTTCTGTTAAAAATACAGACAATGCATTATTCAGAATGTATTATCACTTTGATTCAGGAAAATGGAATAACAAAATTCTTCCATTGGCTGCAGAATATCTTCAGTATTTAGGTACGAAAGACAAGTCTTCGGAGGTTATCAGTAAAGAATTCTACAAACTGGCTTCAAGCTTTAATGTAGGAGCCGGAAATGAAGAAACCTATGTATCTCTTGAAGGTTTAAATGAAAACTTCGATAAAACAATTGCTTTATTTGAAGATCTCATTAAAAACTGTCAGGCAGACCAGACAGCTCTTGATGCTTACAAAACAAGACTGAAGAAAGCCAGAGCCAATGCCAAGCAAAACAAAGGAACCATTATGGCCGGATTGAGAAGCTATGCTCAATATGGTGCACAGAATCCTTTCAACAATGTACTGAGCGATGCTGAACTTGACGCATTAAAAGCAGAAGATCTGATTAATGTTCTTCACGATTTGTTTAATTTCAAGCATAAAGTACTGTATTACGGGCCAAAATCAGGAAACGAAGTAGTAGCATCTTTAAAACCTGTTCACAAGCTTCCTGCGACCCTTAAGGATCTTCCTAAGTCTAAAACTTTTGCACAAATCCCAACAGATAAGAATAAAGTATTATTTGCTCATTATGACATGGTACAGGCAGAAGTTTTCTGGGTAAGAAATTCTGACCAATACAATCCATCCACTACGCCAACGGTAAGCTTATTCAATAATTATTTCGGAGGCGGAATGGGTTCTATTGTTTTCCAAACGATCAGAGAATCAAAAGCACTGGCTTATTCTACTTACTCTTATTTTGCACTTCCAAGCAAGAAAACAGACAAGGATATGGTTATGGCTTATGTAGGAACACAAGCAGACAAATTCAATGAGTCTACAATGGCAATGAATGAGCTTTTGACTACCCTTCCAAAATCTGAGCAGTTATTCGAAACAGCAAAAAGCGGATTGAAAAAATCAATTGCTTCTGAAAGAATTACTCAGGACGGAATCATTTTCTCTTATCTTAAATCTCAAAGACTTGGAAACAACTTTGACATGAGAAAGAATGTCTATGAACAGGCACCAAAACTTTCTTTCACAGACATCAACTCTTTCCACGATAAGGAAATGAAGAACAAGAACTACACCTACTGTCTCGTTGCTTCTCAAGACAAAGTAAACGAAACAGATATGAAGAAATTAGGCGAAGTAAAAAAACTTAATTTAACTGAAATATTTGGTTATTAAAATAAACAAAAAGCCCTGATATCAGGGCTTTTTTATTTAACAACCCACCAAAAACAATTATAGATTTTATTTATCGATTTTAGTTTGTTTGATAGATGAATCTTTCATATATTTGCATAAGAAATTTAAATATAAAAAAAGAAAAATTATGTCTTTAGTAGGAAAAAAATTCCCAAATTTAACAATTGACGCAATGTCTGAAATGGGTGACGATCTAAGAATCAACATCCTTGATGAAGCAGTAAACAACCAGCAAAAAGTTCTTTTATTCTGGTACCCTAAAGATTTCACTTTCGTATGTCCTACTGAGCTTCACGCTTTTCAGGAGGCTTTAGGTGAATTCGAAAAAAGAAACACTAAAGTAATCGGTGCATCTTGTGATACTAACGAGGTACACTTCGCTTGGCTGAACACACCAAAAGATAACGGAGGAATTGAAGGAGTAACGTACCCACTTTTAGCTGATACGCACAGACAATTGGCTAACACATTGGGAATTGTTGATCAGGATTTCGAATATGATGAAGATGGAAATGAAGTTTTCACAGGTTCTAACGTAACTTACAGAGCAACTTACCTTATCGACGAAACTGGAAAAATCTTCCACGAAGCGGTAAACGATATGCCTTTAGGAAGAAACGTAAAAGAATTCTTAAGATTAATTGACGCTTACACACACGTACAAAAGCACGGTGAAGTATGCCCTGCAAACTGGGAAGAAGGAAAAGACGCTATGAAAGCTGACAGAACTTCTACAGCAGAATACTTAGCGAAGAACTAATATAATGTGTTAATTTGAAAATGAGATAATTGGAGAATTATCAAAAATTATCTCATTTTCTTCTTTACAAAAACATTCGCACATTTTCAAATTAACAAATTTTCAAATTACAATCATGTATACAGAATTAACCGAAGATACATTACAAAATATAGTTAACGACAACGAAAAAGTAGTTGTTCAGTATGGCGCAACATGGTGCGGAAACTGCAGAATCATGAAGCCGAAATTCAAAAAATTAGCCTCTGAAAATGACTCTATTCCATTTTTATACGTAGATGCTGAAAAGCTTCCTGAAAGCAGAAAATTAGCAAAAGTGGATAACTTACCTACTTTTGCCATCTTTAAAAACGGAGAATTAGTGAACCAGGTTCAGTCTAACCAGGCAGAAAGTTTAATTAACCTTTTTAACGAATTAGCATAATGAAATTACCCGTAATCAGACAGTTTTATCAGAATCAGACCCCTGAAAATCTTGAAAAAACATTAGAAGTACTGGAAAGTTTCTGCGAATTCAGAGGAACTAGCGAAGAAGATTTAAATGTTGCAGGAGAATTGATTACCAATATTTGTGGTGCTTTAGAAGTGCACAGCAACGTACAAAACGGAATGAGTGAAAAAGATGCTTTAAACTCTTTTGCTCAGAAGGTTTTAGGATCCATCGACAAATAACATCTTACGATTATTTTTAATCATAAGACTATAAAAACACAAAATATACAATACCTGAGGTTTTCCTCATTACTATACTTTTTTCTATTCTTTAAGAATCTTTTATTTCAACTAAAATGTACTTCAAAGGACTTTAACCCGTCACATGAGGCTGGAAGTTGCATGAAAAATTATAAAGAATAACCAATTAAAATCCCGGTGAGAATATCATCAGGATTTTTTGGGTTTATAGTTTAAACACGAATAGCACAAATATTTTTCACAAATAACACAAATGTTTTTACTAATAACACAAATAAAGATACACAATCATCCGTGTCAATCTGTGGAATCTGTGGGATATTTATAAGTTTCGGCTAAAGCCTATTGATGATGGCTTATTTAAAGCAAATGGGCTAAAGCCCATTCCTATTGAATTAATCTATTCGTGAAGGAATAAATAAACGCAATCATCTGCAGAAATCCGTGGAAAAAATAAACAGGATAATACCCCATTCCTATTGAATTCGTGTTATTCGTGAAAACATTTGCGAACTTTGTGTTTAAACTTTATGTTTAAATAATAAAAAAATCCCGATGAAAAATCACCGGGACTCTATTTTTAAAGCTAAGAAAACTTATCAATTAGCTTCTTCTGTTCATTAAAATACTTAGAATATACCAGAATAAAAGCATAATGGAAGCAAAAAGCTGCAAAGCCGCTCCTACATATTGGTTCGTTCCATATGAGTCTTTTAATTTACTTGTCTGATATAGAATTGTAGCTGAAGCTAAAATCACCATTCCAACGGAGAACCACAGTCCAAGGTTAAAACCAAAGATCATCCCTCCTACAATCAGTCCGATAGAAATAAATCCACCGATTACAATGATATTTCTTAAGAAAGAAAAATCTCTTTTAGAAGTAAATGCCACTGCAGAAATACCCGCAAACATAGCAATCGTTAAAGTAGCAGCCTGGAAGATCACATTGGTACCACCCGTCATATTGGTTGCAATAAAAAGCAGCGGTAAAAAGATAATCGCTTCCAACAGAATGTAAAATCCTAATCCTAAATATTGGGTAGATTTACTTTGTGAAAGAGACCACTTGGAAGCTAAAACAGAAGCCAGCCAGAAAACCCCGATAATCAGCAGCCAGATATATCTTTGGCTAAACATCATTGCAATAAGTTCTGCTGGAACAGTTTTCAATAATATTGTTTCAACTCCAATAAATGCAAGAATAGATAAAGCAACATGCAAATACGTCTTCTTGTAAAAACTCGCCTTCTCAACGTCTGAAGAATGAGCGACTAAAACATCTGTCATCATAGTTAATATTTTTTTAGTTAATCGAAAATAAAATTCATTTACTTCGCAGGCAATACTCCCAGAATTTTTCCGTCATCCTCAAATACAGCGGTAATAGCCTCTTTGGAAGATGATTCTCCTGCATATTTATATTTAATACTTGGATGATTCGTACCATCCATCGTCTTGTAATATCCTGTTTTTAAAATTTCAAGTTTTTTATTGGGATCAATACCGTCTTTGACCTTTTTCAAAACAGCATCTGTAACGATTTCCTTTACTTTCTCAGAAAGCAATCCATCAATAGTTGTACGGTCAGAAGCCTGTAAAGCATCCACAAACTTAAGGAAGTTATCATTATATAAGTTAACTTTTTCCTTACTTATAGCAGCCGGCTGCTCTTTCTTCTGGCCATTCTCAACCTTCACACCTGCAATCTTCTGCGCAAACACTATCTGCACCCCTACAAGAGCAAGTCCCAGCAATAATTTTTTCATAGTATTCATTTTTATCTGGTGAAATAAGTGATGGAAGATACGAAAATCAGACCAGTTCCAAAAATTTCATCGTATCCACATTATCTGCATAGGTATCAAGTCCCGGATTTTGTGCTTCTCCAAAAGAAATTGCATTCAAGCCGATCTCTTCTTTTGCCACTACACACTGGATATTTTCTTCGTTTTCAGCAATGAAAGATTTCACCTCATCCAAAGATTCATATCTGCTGAAATTGATTACCGAAAGTGGACTGAAGAGCTTATCATCTTCTTTCAGCATCACAAAATTATTATCCCAGAATTTATCCTGATTCAAAAGATAAACTGCTCTGTTATAATCATAATTGTTAGCATATTTGTTATGATTGATGATATCCTGGAAACCTAAGAAACTTTCAAACAATCTGTCAATTACAAAATCCTGAGGAATAAAAATTCTCGTCACATTTCGGCATCCTAATCCAAAATACTGGAAAATATCATTTGCCAGCAGCTCCAGTTCTTCTTGTGTTTCATCGCCTTTCAGCACGGCAACAGAAGTTCTGTTTTTGCGGATAATGCTTAAATGATTTTTAAAATAATATTCCAGATATCTTGCTGTATTATTACTTCCAGTAGCAATAACGGCATCAAAATTTTCTAATTTTTCTACAAATTCAAAAGCTACATTCTCATTAGAAAATTCTTTCCATTTCTTTAATAAGAACGGGATCATATACTTATCTTTTGAAGACAGTTTAATCACAGGAATATGATTGCCCAAAACAACGGACATTACATCATGAAAGCCCACTAAAGGGATATTTCCGGCTAAAATAAGTCCAACTCTCTTTGAAATTTTAGAAATTGAATAATTGTTAAGCCAGTTTTTGATATTTTCCTCAGTCAAAAGATCTGACCATTGCTGTAAAGCAAATTTCTGATTATCAATGGTAAACCACGGATTTTCTATTTCAGATCTTTTTAATAATAATTCAATATCAACATCATCTTCATTGTGATCTTCTGATTTCTTCGCTAAAAACGCTTTTATATAATCACTTAATTTAATAAGTCCTAAAACTTGATTTTCGGTATTCATAATTACTTTAAAATTGGGGAATATTTTGTAATTTTGTGCAAATTTAAAAAAAATTAGCGATGGCTATTAAAATAACTGATGAATGCATTAATTGCGGGGCTTGCGAACCGGAATGTCCAAATAATGCAATATATGAAGGAGCTGTGGATTGGAAAGCTTCTGACGGTACGGCTCTTCAAGGTACCATTACAATGCCGTCGGGACTTACTGTAGATGCCAATTCACCACAGGAACCTGTAAGTGATGATGTATACTTCATTGTAACAGATAAATGTACAGAATGTAAAGGATTCCACGAAGAACCTCAGTGTGCGGCGGTATGCCCTGTAGACTGCTGTGTTCCTGACGAGGATCACGTAGAATCTGAAGAAGCTCTTCTTGACAAAAAAGCATTCTTACACGGCGAATAAAAAAGATTCCGTCTCATGATCTGTGAGGCGGAATTTTTTGATCAAAAATCACATTTAACCAAAAATAAAGCTGAAGGAATTTCAAATCCTGAAGCACCAAAAAATAAAAATATGAACAAAAAGCACAACTTCAGCGCAGGACCATGTATTTTACCACAAGAGGTATTTGAAAAATCAGCACAGGCTATCCTTGATTTTAACGGTATCGGATTGTCTCTTCTTGAAATTTCTCACAGAAGTAAGGATTTCGTTGCGGTAATGGACGAAGCGCGTGCGATTGTAAAAAGATTGATGAATCTTGGTGATGATTATGAAGTACTTTACTTAGGTGGAGGTGCCAGCCTGCAGTTTGCCATGGTTCCTTACAACCTGATGAAAGTAGGTGGAAAAGCAGCTTACCTGGATACAGGAACTTGGGCGGCCGGAGCCATCAAAGAAGCAAAAAAAGTAGGATCAGTAGATGTGGTAGGTTCTTCAAAAGAAGAAAACTATTCTTTTATTCCTAAAGATTATACGGTAGGTGCAGAATATGACTATTTCCACTGTACTTCCAACAACACGATCTATGGAACTCAGATGAAATCTTTCCCAGAAGTGGATACGCTGATGGTATGTGATATGAGTTCTGATATTTTCTCAAGACAGCTGGATTTCTCTAAATTTGATCTGATCTATGCTGGTGCTCAGAAAAATATGGGCCCTGCAGGGGTTACTTTAGTGGTGATTAAAAAAGAAATTCTTGGGAAAACAGGAAGAGAAAACATGTTTTCTATCCTTGATTATTCTCAGCACATTGCTAAAGAATCTATGTACAATACTCCACCGGTATTTCCTGTATATGCTTCTTTACTTACCCTTCAATATCTTGAAAGAAACGGAGGAATTGCTGCTGCAGAACAAAGAAATGAAGCGAAGGCCAAGCTTTTATATGATGAAATCGACAGCAATCCGTTATTCGAAACTTTCTGCGTAAAAGAAGACCGTTCACTGATGAATGTTTCTTTCAAAATTACAGACGAAAGTAAGAAAGAAGAATTTGACAACGCATGGAAAGCTGCGGGAATCAGCGGACTCAACGGACACAGAAGCTTAGGCGGATACAGAGCAAGTTTATACAATGCCTTACCAATTGAAAGCGTACAGGTTTTGGTGGATGTAATGAAGTCAATAAAATAGCTTATATTAGGCGACCGAAAAATAAAAGGATATCAGACAAAAGATGTCAGATAACAGAACTCAAAATCTAACTTCTGACATCTTCAATCTAACATCAATAAAATAACTCATGAAAGTTTTAGCAAACGACGGAATCTCAAAAGCAGGAGAAAACACTTTAAAAGAAGCCGGAATTGAAATTCTGGACAATAGAGTGGCTCAGGATCACGTTATTAATTTTATCAACGATAATAATGTGGACGTTCTTCTGGTAAGAAGTGCAACGAAAGTGAGACAGAATCTGATTGATGCATGTCCCGGCCTTAAAATCATTGGAAGAGGCGGTATCGGGATGGACAATATTGATGTAGAATATGCTAAAAGTAAAGGCATTAAAGTCATCAATACGCCTACAGCATCTTCAAAATCAGTAGCAGAATTGGTTTTCGGACACTTTATTTCACTGGCAAGATTCCTTCACGAATCTAACAGACTGATGCCTCTGGAAGGAGAAACTCACTTCAACGCCATGAAAAAGTCTTTCAGCAATGCGTATGAACTTTCAGGGAAAACATTAGGCGTAATCGGCTTTGGAAGCATTGGCCAGGAAGTCATCAAAATAGGAATTGCTTTAGGAATGAAAGTAACCGTTCTGACAAGAAGCCCTAAAACAGAAGTTCTTACCTTGAATTTCTTCGATGGACAGTCTGTGAACTTTGAAATCACTTCCACCAATGACATGGATGCATTCCTTAAAGATGCAGATTTCATCAGTATCAACACGCCGAAGACGAATGAATATATTATAGATACGCCTCAGTTTGAAAAAATGAAAGACGGGGTCTATATTGTAAATACTGCAAGAGGAGGTGTCATCAATGAAGTGACCCTAATCGATTTTATCGAGTCAGGAAAAGTAGCCGGAGCGGCATTGGATGTTTTTGAAAACGAGCCAAGCCCGGAACTGCCTTTACTGATGAACCCCGCATTATCACTTTCCCCTCACGTAGGAGGTAATACGGTGGATGCGCAAGAAAAAATCGGTATCGAACTTGCAGAACAAATTATTAAGCTACAAAAAGAAACTATAAGATAAATATGCCTGTTTTTAAACCTTTCCGTGGAATAAGACCTCATAGAGACTTGGAGAGTACTTTCCCTACCCATCCACTGGATAATTTCACCCAGGAAGAGATTGCAGAGAAAGCTCAAGTTGAAAATACTTACATCAATATGATTAAACCCTATGTTGTAAGTAAATCTAAAGATATTGACCGGAACCTACGAAAGATACGTTCCACATTTGAAGAACTTCTGGACGAAAAGAAATTGGTCCAGGACAATTCTGCCTATTATCTTTATGAGCAGATCTATCCCAACAAACAGGTGTTCAGGGGGCTTCTCGGATTGGCAAGTATTGAAGATTTCTGGAATGGAAAAATCAAAAGACATGAAAGTACCATTCCTCAGAAAAAGGAAAAACTTGCTCATTACCTTGAAAAAGTAAATCTGCAGGCAGAACCTGTACTCCTTACCTATCCTGCCAATTCAAAAATTGAACTACTGATGAATCATGAGGAAAAAAATGTTCCTATTTTCAACCATGTAGACTCTATCGGGATCAGACACAAAATCTGGAGAATAGACAACCGTCTGAAGCTGCAGCAGTTTAAAGAAGTAATAGATCAGATTGATTCATTCTACATTGCAGACGGACACCACAGAATTGGTTCCACAGCAATAAATGCCAAATATCATAAAGAAAAGAACAAAAAGCATAATGGTACAGAGCTTTACAACTTTGTATACAGCTTTATTGTTTCCAATCAGTCGATTAAGATTCACGATTATAACAGAATCTTACATGATCTGAATGGCATTTCTCCTGAAGACTTCCTGAAGGAACTTGAGAAATATTTCCTTATTCACGAAAAAGGAGAAACATCATACTACCCTTCTCAGAAATTCCATATTTCAATGTATATGGATGGGAAGTTCTACTCTCTTCATGTGAAACACGATCTTCGTTCCAAAGAAATGTCTCTGGACAACCTGGATCACCACCTTCTGGACAAGTATATTTTCAAAAATATCCTGAAAATTGAAGACCCGGATAGCTCTGAACTTATTTCTTATGTAAAAGGGACTTCCAACATTAACGGAATCAATCTTTTAAAAGAAAAAGTAGACAGCGGTGAAGGTAAAGTAGGTTTTGGTATTTATCCTGTAAGTTTTAATGATATGATTAAAATTTCAGACTTAAAATTAAGCATGCCTCCAAAATGTACATTCATTGAGCCAAAATTGATTACAGCCCTGTTAATGTACGACATGAAACCTTAATAAATTACTAATTTTTCCCTACTTTTATCAACGGAAAAGATAAGTAAATAAAAAATGAAAAAAATATTCATTATACTTCCACTCTTTTTGAGTGGATTTTTATTTTCTCAGAAAAAGCCACAAAAAAATCCAGCAAAAAAAGGGACTGTTGCCAAATTTAATTATCATGATGAGTTCAGAAAAATCTCAGATGAAATTATGACCAACGGTACTGCTTATGATAATCTCGGAGAACTCTCCAAAGGCATAGGCCCACGTTTCAGTGCAACTCCCGGATATGCAAAAGCTGTAGAATGGGCTGAAAAAAAATTCAAAGAAATTGGTATTAATATGATCTGGAGACAGGAAGCCAAAGCGCCAGTCTGGATCAGAGGAAAAGAATCTTTGCAGATAAAAGCAGGAAATGGAGAATGGAAAAACATCAGAATGCTTTCTTTTGGAAACTCTGAAGGTACAGACGGAAAAGATCTTACAGGAGAAATTGTTTTAATTAATTCTACTTCAGAGCTTAATGCTATGTCTGTAGGACAATTAAGAGATAAAATAGTTTTCGTAAATGTTCCTATGGATCCGAAAATTATCAATACCAGCGATTCTTATTTACAGACTGCAAAATCAAAATTAATTTCCGCTTCTGTTATTGCTAAAACAGGGGCAAAAGCATTAATTATAAGATCACTTACCACAGCTAGTGACGATACTCCTCATGCCAAAATGATTTATTACGAACCAGACGATAAAGTTAAAATTCCGGCTTTATCAATTGGGGTAAGATCCGCAGAGGAGCTGGAGAAATTAATAAAAAAACAAAAAGTTACTGCTAAAATCAACATGAACGCCGAATCAAAAGGCGACACGACAAATCCCAATATCATTGCTGAAATTGGGGGAAAAAAGATTCTAAAGTAATCGTTCTGGGTGCCCAGCTTGATTCCTGGGATGTTGGTGAAGGAGCGGTAGATGACGGAACAGGTGTTGTACAGTGTATCGAAGTTTTAAGAACATTGAAGGCGCTTGGATATGAAAATAACCATACCATCCGTGTTGTTCTGTACGCCAACAGTGAAAACGGCGGACAAGGCCGTGAGATGTATGCCGCTTATGTAAAAAAGAAAGACGAAAAACATGTATTCGCCCTGGGAACCGATGCCGGAGGCTATTCTCCGCGAGGATTCTCTTTGGACATGTCACCTCAAAGAAGAAGACTGGTTTATCCGTGGAAAGAATATTTTCTGCCTTATGGAGTTTATGATTTCGATCAGACAGAAGCCATTCAGGATATTTCTCCTTTAAAAAAACTGGACATTCCTTTGGCAGAGCTTGTGGTAGATACACAAAGATATTTCGATTATCATCATTCCGAACAGGATACTTTTGATAAAGTGAATAAAAGAGAGCTTCTTTTGGGAGCTGTAGCCATAACACAGATGATTTTTATGGTTGATAAAAACTGGTAACAATGAAAAAAATATTAGGAACAACATTATTACTTCTTGGAATAACTGTTTTTAGCCAAACTAAAGAAGATTCCATCCAATTTAAAAAAATTTCTACAGAAATTCTGAATAATGGTAAAGGATACAATGAACTGAGAGAACTCACCAAAACAATTGGTAATCGCTTAAGTGGTTCTGAAGCCTATGAAAAATCTGTGCAATGGGCAGCTCAAAAACTTCATGATGCCGGAGCTGATAAAGTATGGCTTCAGGAAGTGATGATTCCGGTATGGGTAAGAGGAAAAGAATCTTTACACATTCAGACCTCAAACGGAAAATGGAAAAGCATCAAGATGCTCTCCCTTGGAAACTCTGAAGGAACCGGAGGAAAAGATGTCTCCGGAGAAATCATCATGGTAAAATCACTTGAAGAATATGATCAGCTTCCCGCTGAAAAGGTAAAAGATAAAATTGTTTTCTTCAACTACACATTTAAACAGGAAAATGTACAGACGTTTATCTCTTATCGTGACGCAAGTGCCTATAGACGAACTACCGCTTCATTAACGGCTAAAAAAGGAGGTAAATTTACCATCATCAGATCCCTTTCTTCTGCTTTTGATGATGTTCCACACACAGGAAATATGCGTTATGATGAAAATATCTCTAAAATACCGGCTATAACAATTGGAAATACCTCGGCTGATGAGCTTGAAACCTTGTTGAAAAGTCAAAAAGTCATAGCCAAACTGAATTCCAACTGTGGAATGAAAGGAGAAAAACGATCTCACTCTGTTATAGGAGAAATCACAGGTAAAAAAGATCAGAGTGTTATTGTTGTCGGTGGACATCTTGATTCCTGGGATGTAGGCGAAGGCGCTCATGATGACGGTGCCGGAATTGTACAAAGTATCGAGGTTTTAAGAACTTTTAAAAAATTAGGCATACAAAATAACCATACCATCCGTGCAGTTTGCTTTGCCAATGAAGAAAACGGAACAAAAGGCGGGAAAGAATATGGTAAAGTTGCCAAAGAAAACAACGAGAAGCATCTTTTTGCTATAGAATCTGATGCAGGAGGTTTTTCACCACGAGGAATTTCCCTTGAAATGAATGAACCTCAAAGAAACCAGATCAAAAGCTGGGGAAATCTGTTTTTACCATATGGTGTTTACAACTTTGAAGGTAAATATTCCGGATCGGATATTGCCCCGCTTCATGAAATGGGAGTTCCAACGGCAGAGTTGGTACCTGATCCGCAACGCTATTTCGATATTCACCATACAGAAGAAGACACTTTTGAAAAAGTCAACAGAAGAGAACTGTTACTCGGTTCTGCGGTGATGACCCAACTTATTTATATGATTGATAAAAATTGGTAAAACAATGAAAAAGATATTAGGAACTTCATTATTGCTTTTTGGAATGATCGCTTTTGGTCAGTCTAAAGAAGATTCCATCCAGTTCAGAAAGATCTCTACAGAAATTCTGAACAACGGAAAAGGATATACAGAGCTTAGAGAGCTTACAAAAAACATAGGCCACCGTTTAAGCGGTTCTGAAGCTTATGAAAAGTCCGTAAAATGGGCCGAACAAAAACTTCGTGATGCCGGCGCTGACAAAGTATGGCTTCAGGAAGTGATGATCCCAGTATGGGAAAGAGGAAAAGAATCTTTAAATATTCAGACTTCCAACGGAAAATGGAAAAACCTTAAAATGCTTTCTCTTGGAAATTCTGAAGGCACCGGAGGAAAAGATGTTTCTGGAGAAATCATCATGGTAAAATCTATGGAAGAATATGATAAACTTCCTGCTGAAAAAGTGAAAGATAAAATTGTATTCTTCAACTATGCTTTCAGCCAGTCATTCATAGAAACCTTTAAAGCCTATGGTGATGCAGCAAAATACAGAACTACAGCTGCTTCATTAACAGCAAAAAAAGGAGGGAAATTTGCCATCGTTAGGTCATTATCTTCTGCTTTTGACGATGTTCCTCACACCGGAGCGATGCGCTATGAAGACAAAGTTTCCAAAATACCCGCTGTAGCCATCGGAAGCACTACAGCAGATGAACTGGAAACATTATTAAAGAATCAGAAAATTACCGCAAAACTTAATTCCAATTGTGGAATGAAGGGTGAAAAACTCTCCCACTCTGTGATCGGGGAAATCACAGGTAAAAAAGATCAGAGTGTGATTGTTGTCGGCGGACATCTTGATTCCTGGGACGTAGGCGAAGGTGCTCATGATGACGGAGCCGGAATTGTACAAAGCATTGAAGTATTAAGAACCTTTAAAAAATTGGGAATTCCAAATAACCATACCATCAGAGTAGTCTGCTTCGCCAATGAAGAAAATGGGGTAAAAGGCGGAATTCAATATGGTAAAACCGTAAAAGAGAAAAACGAAAAACATCTTTTTGCCATAGAAACAGACGCAGGAGGTTTTGCTCCAAGAGGTATTGCTTTAGATATGGATGATGCAAAAAGAAATCAGATCAAAGGCTGGTCAAACTTATTCCTTCCCTACGGAGTTTACAACTTTGAAGAAAGATTTTCAGGAACAGATCTTTATCCACTCCACGACATGGGAATCCCCGCTGCTGAATTGATGCCGGATTCTCAACGTTATTTCGATATTCATCATACCGAAGAAGATACTTTTGAAAAGGTGAATCGAAGAGAGCTTTTATTAGGCGCTACAGCTTTGACACAGATTATTTATATGATTGATAAAAACTGGTAAAATACGAAACCGTCTTTTTAAAGGCGGTTTTCTTTTTAATAATATCTAACTCTTCAATCAATAGAAACGGGCTTTATCCCAAACCTATAAGAATCCCACTGATCTCACAGATTGACACGGATGATTGTGCATTTTTATATTGGTGAAATTAGTGTAAATATATTTGTGTTATTAGTGGTTCTTGAAATTAAACACAAATTGCACTAATCATTTCACGAATTGCACAATTCAATTGGAACAGGCTTAAGCCTGTTTTGTCTTATGGAATAGCTTCCATCGGCTTTAGCCAAAATCTATAAAGTTTTTTTTAACCGCAGATTTTCGCAGGTAATTGAGGATATTTTTTGATGGATAAGTTTTAAATGATTCTATTGGTGAAATTTGTGCAAAGATATTTGTGACATTTGTGGTTTTATAATTAAACACGAATGACACTAATAATTTCACGAATAACACAATTGCAATAAAATGGTTTATAGCTCTTTCCAATATTATATTACTTAAGTTTCTTATCTCTAATTTTACGTTTGTACAAAAAATTTCTCCACAAAAAAATTTTCCATGCGTGATGTAATCCACCTCCGGATTCCCAATTGACATCAAACTTCCCTCCATCCCATGCATACACAGGTATTTCAATTTTTGAATGAAACATGGGTTGATTATCCTTTATTGCAGCAAAATAATCAGTCTCAAAATTTGATTTCCGATAGTATTGTATCTCAACTATAGTCTCTGTTTTGTTAGCCCTGAACATATACAGATTCACATCATAAAGATCATCAAGCTCTTTATACAAGTTTTCTACTGCAGAATCTAATGTAAGCATCATTTTTGAATTATTGATCCTATTTCGGGACGAGCTTCGTTCCAGGGAGTTCGTTCCTTCAAATTCATTAAAATCAGACAGAATAAAAAATAAATCAGGAGAAATAGTATTCCAACAATTAGTTTTTACTAATTGTAAAAGGCTAGTAATATTGATCTTTATATGATCTTTTAAATCGTTTTGAGTCATCATTACATTATTCTACAAATATTTCAAATTGCATAAAACATCATCTTGCCGTAATATTTTCTTTGCTTCAAATTATTTAAGCTTAAAAATAGAAAATTTTTCTTTGTTTAAGGAAATAATAGATGAAAACACGCTTCAACAAAAGTCTTATCAACCTTATAAAACAAAGTGTTAATCGTAAATACAAAACTTTGGCATGATATTGGCATTTAAAAAATCGAGAAAAAATAAAAAAACACTAAGGATGAGAAAAAAGGTTTTCTGTGGATTTTCAGTTTTTCCACCGATTCAAGTTCATATCTAGTATATGAATCCTTTTTTTTCTACGATGCCGTACAAGATACGGGTTCGTGATTAACTAACTCCCCCGTTGGTTTTTCACAGCAATTTTGCACCCCGTATCTAACTGGTATCATCAATAACCAGGAATCTTAATTGATTCAAAAAAAACAAAAATTTCCCGGACTTTTAGCCCGGAATAACGATATAGATAAATGGCAAAGTCATCGTGAACCTTGGCCCAGTAAAGGAACTTATTCTTTTTACCGTGATGAGTACGCCTTTATTTTTTAATCAATTGTATAACCCTTAAAATGTAAGTAATGATGAGATCCTTTTTTGAAATGATTTTTAAGAGAAATGAAGATGCTGCAAAATTGAATATCTGGAGCCTGTTATTGGTTCTGAGCTTTGCTGCGTTTTCTGTATTGGTATACGCTTCAGAACCAAGCTTCAATAGCTTAATTATATACCTTACGGCATTTGCCGCCTATTTAGGCTTTGGCTTTGTATTCATCAGTTCCCTTGCCGGGAAAAGTATGAAGAAGAGATAACAGAAAACATAACTTTCAATTTACTTTTACTGAAAAAACCGCCCTGTTTGGAGCGGTTTTTTATTTTAAAATTTTACTTTGGAGCTATATATAAAAAAGCCACCCCATCCGGAGCAGCCCTCGCGACAACAACAAGTGCTATCGTCACATCGTAATAATTTATTCTTTAAACAGATCCTTCATCATTTCATCAAGGATCTTTTTCGTTTCTTCTTCAATCATTTTTCCGGACTTTTCAACGAGTTCTTCTCTGAAAGGTTCACAGCAGGCTTTTATTCCGAACCCTTCATCAGTTTTTACCAATTCAGGATGCAGACCATGCTCTTCGCATACTTCCGATTCTATTTCTTTCTTTATCAGGTCGTAATTCAGATCAAACATATTTTCTATTTTGTTTCTTATATAAGTGCAGGATAAAGATAGAAGTAATAAATCCTTCCCGAAATCCGTATTTCTACGGTATTTACGGGAAACAAAAAATCGATGCTTGCTGCTTCTTAATCCTTTAAAATTTATCCAGAATTTTCTTCGGTAAGACTTTCACAAGTTCTTTTTTATATTCCTTTTCAAGAATAACAAATTTCCAAGCTTTTTTGTCTTTTGAAACAGCACAGGTTTTCATATTGGCATTGATGAGATATGAACCTTCGTTGGCTAAATATTTTACATTATTCGCTCCATATTTGGCTGTTAGTGCACTGTTCATTTTCTTTTTCATATCATCGTTTAATGAACTGACATTGCATTTCAGCTTCAAAAAATAATGGGTAATAGAAAAATATTCACCAGTAATGAGTTCGGGGTTTTCAATGTTTCCAAACTTTAAATCCTGCATTTCAATTTTCATGAACGGATTATTGTAGGTCATATTCAAAATCTGTGTCATCTGCTCTTTTGAAATAATGGTGAAGAATTTTGGATAGATACAGCTTACTGCCTGATCGATCTGTTTAGATTTAATACTGTTTACAAAATAAGTAAGTGATTTTTTTATCGCTGGATCGTCAGGATTTGCTTTAGCCTGCGAAAAAGTTATACACGACAGCAGAACAAAAAGAAACAGAAGTGATTTGGTTTTCATTATTAAATGGTGTTACAAATTTAAGATTACTTTTTACCAGAAAATCATTACCCTTTCCGGCTCTTAAAATGGGTCGCAACATTTACGCAGATCGTTACAGAATATATTTGGGCCAAATAAAAAGCCGTCCAACGGACGGCTTCATATCTTAAAAAGATTCAATTATTTTACTTTTACAAGCTCAACATCGAAAACTAACCAAGAGTTTGGCGGGATCACTCCTCCTGCTCCTCTTTCTCCGTAAGCCATTGCTGGCGGGATCAATAATGTAGCAGTTTCACCTTCTTTCAATAATAGGATACCTTCATCCCATCCTTTGATTACTCTTCCCATTCCGATTGGAATTTCGATAGGCTCGTTTCTCTTGAATGAAGAATCGAATTCAGTTCCGTCTACCAATTTACCTGCATAGTGTACAGATACGTTGTCACCTGCTTTTGGAGCTTTACCTTCAGCTGTTTTTGTGATTTTATAGTAAAGACCTGATTCTGTTTTTTGCATACCAGCTTTTAGGTTTTCAACTAATTTCTCCTGGTTAGCTTTGAATTCTTCTTCTTTTTTCTTCTTTTCAGCTTCTTCTTTAGCGATAAAAGCTTTATTGTTTTCTGTGATTTTAGCTTTTCCTTCGTTGAAAGTTTTAGCTGCATCGTAGTGCTTGTATTCGTCACCTTTGCTGAAAACAGAAACTTTTTCTAAAACGATATCAGTTTTAGGCTTATCCTGAGCTCCTTTTTCAACGTTAGCAATAGCATCAATGACATCATTACCTTTTACCACTTTTCCGAAGATCGTGTGTCTTCCGTCTAACCAAGGAGTAGCTACTTCAGTAATGAAGAACTGAGAACCGTTAGTGTTAGGTCCTGAGTTTGCCATTGAAAGAACACCTTTTCCAGTGTGTTTAAGGTCATTTCTTTCATCCTCGAATTTATATCCCGGATCACCTGCTCCAGTTCCTTTAGGATCACCTCCCTGGATCATGAAATCTTTGATTACTCTGTGGAAAATAGTTCCGTCATAGTAAGGAACTCCCTTAGCCTTAGCTTTGTTGTCGATTTTCCCTTCTGCAAGACCGATAAAGTTGGCTACAGTTACTGGTGCTTTCTTGTCCTCAAACTTTACAATTAAGTTACCTTTTGTAGTTTGAAGATTGGCATAAAGTCCGTCATTAAGACCTTCGTAAGTTTCTTTGTCTACGTTCATTTTTTTATAAATTGGGGTACAACTCATCAGCGAAATACTTGCCGCTGCCAGAATTATATTCTTGTTAAACAATTTCATGTATTATAGGGCTTTTAATTTTATGATTAATGGAATATCGTTGTCTATTTTCTTTTCGTCTCCGTATGTTCCGTACGCTAAAGAAGACGGCACCAAAAGCGTTACTTCCTCTCCATCATGTATAAAACGCAAAGCGTTCTCCACTGCTCTCAGTTCATCAAAGTGCCCGAATTTGGCATCTCTTCTCTCAAAAGGCTGGTCATAGATTTTAGTCTGGTCAAAATCGTACAGATCATAAGAATAAGAAATCAAAGATTCATCTTTTCTTCTTTCTCTCTGATCATAACCTTCCACCGTTACCCAGTAATTAAGCTGCGTAGGAAAATACTTCACAGACTGACCACTGATCCAATCCTGAATCTGCCCTCTTTCTATGACATTCAAATTTTTCATCCTGTTTTTAGAAACATCCAGATCTTTCTGGCTTAAAACACCCCCTACAGGAGGATGTGCCGTCTGTGTATTTCTGTTGCAGCTCAACAGGCTTATGGCTGATATGAAGAGTATTTTTTTCATAAACTTCTGCGAAAATACACATTTCGCAAATTAATTACAAAACTTATCTAGGATTTACAGGAACAATTTAGTGATAATAAAAATCATCATTCAACTTCTGCAAAGTAATTTAAACTTTTAAGATCAATTTCAGTTTTTAAGAAATTTAAAAAGCCGGGAAAACCCTAGTCATGGTCGGAAGAAATTTCCGACCATTTTTATGTTTTAAGTTTTGAAGACTTTTGCAGGATCACCCCCCGCAAATATTATTAAAATTGCGGTAATCATATCCCGAAGTTCCATAGCGATGCGTCTTTTAGCTGTTTTATATCCTAAATTGTTTACTTTTT
>NZ_QICI01000060.1 GCF_004119445.1 Chryseobacterium sp. CH21
AAACGGAATTGAAGTAATGCTCTACATGACAATGATTGCTTCTATGCTGCTCTTGATTTACAAAAAAGTAAACAATTTAGGATATAAAACAGCTAAAAGACGCATCGCTATGGAACTTCGGGATATGATTACCGCAATTTTAATAATATTTGCGGGGGGTGATCCTGCAAAAGTCTTCAAAACTTAAAACATAAAAAATGGTCGGAAATTTCTTCCGACCATGACTAGAAATTTTTCCGGTCTTTTTTATTTACTAAGAATTTAATGTTTTACTAAGCTTTACAGCATCCTGGTTGGTAGGATCATACTGTATAGACTTGGCGATATGTTCTTTTGCTTTATTAGGATCACTTTGCTGTTCCGAAAAGGCAAGATAGAAATAAGCATATGCCAGATTCTTCTTATTTTGCTCTACTTCTTCAGGTTTTACTGTTGCAATATACTTTTCATAAGCAATTTTTGCGTTGGCATCATCTTTTGCAGATTGATAAGCATAGGCCTGACTATAATAAGACGGAGCCCAATCTGGTAATAAAACTGAAATTTTCTTCCATGTCGCAATGGAATTAGTCCAGTCTGATGCTTCCTGATAGGCATTTGCCAATTTTGCCAGTGATTCTACATCTTTCGGATTGGTCTCGATCTGTTTTTTAAGACCTTCAATCGTTGGATTTGTTGTTTGACTCGTGGAAGTTGATGTTTCCGGCTGAGTTGTTTGTGCATTTACAAGACTTACACTTCCTGCTAGTATTAATCCTAAAAATAGGTTTCTACTATTAATTGTACTCATTTTCATAATCTTATATTTTAAATTCATAATCTAAAATTCAAGAATAATTCCATAAAACCGCAAATTTTAGAGGCTTTAAGGTTTTTTAGAAAATATTAACGGGAAACACTATTTTTTTAGATTAATTTTTGATTCGTTCATCTTTGAGGCTATCTTTGTGATTCACTTTTTTAATTAATACACATAATTTAGTGGTATGAATATCATATTAGCCTCAACATCCACCCTTTTTGGTGGAGAATATCTGGAATACTTAAGAGAAGAATTAATTCAATTATATAAAGGAATTGACGAAATTGTGTTTGTGCCTTTCGCAAGACCAGGCGGGATTTCTCATGAAGACTATACTGCAAAAGCACGCTCTTTCTTTGAAACAATCAATATAAAAGTAAAAGGACTTCATGAATTTGAAGATAAAAAAGAAGCCATTCAACAGGCAAAAGGTTTCTTTACCGGAGGTGGAAATACTTTTTTATTGGTTAAAACATTACATGAAGAAGGATTAATGCCTGTTCTAAAGGAAAATGTATCAGGTGGAAAAGCCTATCTTGGATGCAGTGCAGGGAGCAATATCGGAGGTCAGAATATGAAAACGACCAATGATATGCCGATTGTATATCCACCAAGTTTCGATTGTATGGGATTGGTTCCTTTTAATATTAATCCACATTACCTTGATCCTAATCCGGACTTGAAACATAACGGTGAAACCAGAGAAACACGTATTCAGGAGTTTCTTACCCAAAATGATATCAAAGTAGTAGGTCTTAGAGAAGGAAACTGGATCAGAAGAACTAATGACGTTATTACCGTTGAAGGAAGTGAACTGACCAGGATTTTTGAAAAAGGGAAAGAGCCTTACGAAATAGAAGCAGGAAGCAAGCTTTAATGAACAGAGAAGAAATAAATCTTTTTGTCGAACGTAATCTGAGCAATTTTTCAGTGAACAGTACCGGATGGAATGATCTTATCCGGAAATTACTGTTTGAATTTGCCATTGCAGGCTGGAATCTGGAACACCAGGTTTTTGGGAAAGAAAAGTTTGGTGAATTGAGATGCTACACGTATTCTGAAGATGAAACACTCAATATCAGGCTCAAAAATATCAAAGACAAATATTCACAATTATCTGTGAAGACTTGTGAAATTTGTGGTAGTGAAGGCAAAATGAGAACCATAGGCTCATGGCAGACAACATTATGCCTGAACCATTTTCTAGAACAGCAGCCCGTTATCGAAATTGATGATGAACAGAACGTCAAACTTAATAACAAGACAGTTCTGAATATTAAAAATGTAGTGAAAGCTGAAGTAGAATATGATCTTCAGACGTTATCTCTTTACACGGGACAGAATGATTGGGAAGAGAAGAGGTATTTTTCATGGCAGGAGCCTAACTATTATCTGCTTTTAAAAACAATTCCATTATCATTGTTTCCAAAAGACAGACAAAAGGATATTTCTATGGTATTTCAAAGCCTGAATGACTGTGAGATCTGTGGTCATAAAGCAGTGTATCAGAGAAACTGCTTACGTTGTCATCAGGAACCCTGGAATAATTCAGCCTACCTTATTGAAGATTACGGAGAAAAATCAAATTACATCAAAGAGTGCCAGATGGATATTTTTTGGATGAAGATGATTATGAAAAATATTTTATTGCTGACCGATCATTTGAAAAGGTTCCTGATCATCAGATTCTTTTCAGTCCCGATGATCTCAGGGAGTATGAAAAGCTTTTATTTTAACTATATTTGATTAGAATTTAAATAAATGAAAAGATTCAGATATTGTCCGGCAGTATTTGAAATCTATGAATTTAGTTTCAAACAACAATGCAATGAAAAAAACACTTGCTGTTCTCACGCTTTCTGTACAGGTGGTAGCTGCGCAGAATATGGCTCAAAAACTAGATAAAGCAACCAAGGATCTTATGGATTCTTCAGGAGCGGTTTCTTCCAGTTTATCATTTTATGTTTCAGATGAAAACGGCAACTTTATATACGAATATCAAGGGAATAAGGGACTTTCTACAGCTTCTACACAGAAGATTTTTACTGCGGGGGCTGCACTGGAAACTTTAGGAAAGAATTATACTTTTACAACCACTTCAAGTTATTCCGGGAAGATATCCGGAGGTACACTGAACGGAAATCTTTTCATCAGTTCCAATGGTGATCCTACCTTGGGAAGCTGGAGATATGATGCCTATAAGCCTGAAAATTTTAAAAAGAAACTTCTTGATGCTATTAAAAATTCAGGAATAACAAAGATATCAGGTGATCTGGTCATTGATGATTCTTATTTTGATCATCAAACAATTCCTGGAGGATGGCCGTGGGATGACCTTGGAAATTACTACGGTGCCGGAGTTTGGGGAATTAACTGGAAAGAAAATCAATTTGACATCAATATCAACGGAACCGATTTTAAAAACTTTTCTTATCCATTGGAAGGCGTAAAATGGCTGAATGAACTGAAAACAGGGGGGAGTTCTGACCAAAGCCTTATTTTCACGGCTCCTCATTCTGATGTAGCGCTGATTAACGGAATGCTTCCGGCAGGAAAAACAGTAACGGTTTCAGGATCTACTCCTAATCCACCACTACAGCTGGCGGCAGAGGTAAAGCAGTGGCTGAAAGAATCAGGAATTGAACTTTCAGGAAAAGCAGTAACAAATTCGCAGCTTGAACTAGAAGGAAAGCAAGCGTTGGAAGCACCTAAAAATAATATTCTTCTCACTTATCAGTCACCCACTCTGGATAAAATTGTATACTGGTTTCTGAAAAAAAGTGTCAATTTGTACGGGGAGACCTTAATTAAAACCTTAGGAAAAGAGAAAAAAGGAAATCCTAGTTTCAAAAGTGGGGTTTCCTACCTGAAAGAATTCTGGAAATCAAAAGGAATCAATCCTAATATGATCAATTTTGCTGACGGAAGCGGGCTTTCACCACAGAATTATGTAGCGGCGAAGGCAGAAGTACAAGCACTGTTATATGCAAAGAAACAATCGTGGTTTGATGCTTATTATGACGGTTTCCCGGTTCAGGATAATGGAATGAAGATGAAAAGCGGAACAATGAGAGATACCAAATCTTTTGCCGGATACCACACTGCAAAAGATGGGAAAAATATGTATTTTCGATTATTATCAACAACTATCAGGGAAGTGGAAATACAGAGCTGCAGAAAATTCTGAACGTTTTAAAATAAAATAACTTTGAGAAAATCCATACTATCAAGGCTGAACAACTGGATCATTTTTGTGGTGATGACTACTTTGGTGATTGCCATTGTAGTGGCTTCAACATCCCTTATTAATTTTCTCAGAAAAGAGGAGATTAAAAGGATCAGCCTTCTTTCCAAAGCGATAAGAATACAGCAGGAAGTGAAAACCCCTGATACGGATGTTCTGGATCTTTTGCCGGATATCCTCAATATCAACAATACTATCCCGTTCATAGTAACAGATAAATTTAAAAATCCGATTCTTGATCTCGGGTATTACAGAAATATCCCTGAAAGTACCATTAAGGATCCCGAAAAACTTCAGGATCTGATCCGAAATATGGAGAAAAATTATGATCCTATTGAGATCAAAGTGCCGGATGGAAATAATCAGTTTGTGTACTACGACAACTCACGTATGTTGAACAATCTTCGGTATTCGCCTTACATTTTAGGGTTATTTATTTTGCTGTATTTTGGTTTCTCTTTCTGGTTTTTCAGAACAATCAAAAAGACGGACGAAGGGTATCTTTGGGCAGGTCTGGCTAAAGAAACGGCTCACCAGATTGGAACTCCTTTATCTTCAATGATTGGCTGGATGGAAATCATGAAGCTTGATAATCCTGAATCAGAAGGCGTTCATGAGATAGAAAAAGATATTGAAAGATTGAGAACAATTTCTGAAAGATTCTCTAAAATAGGTTCCATTCCTGAGCTGAATGACAGAAATCTCAATGAAACCATTCAGGAGAATTATGATTATTTAAAAACCAGAATTTCGAGAAAAATCAATTTTACTTTGAATCTTCCTAATTATACCGTTTTAGTTCCTCATAATAAAATTCTGATGAGCTGGGTAATTGAAAATCTGGTGAAAAATGCTGTAGATGCGATGAAAGGTGAAGGGGCTATTACCATGTCTGTTTTTGAAAGAAACAAAAATATTCTCATCGAAGTAAAAGACAACGGAAGCGGAATGACCAAACAGCAGGCTAGAAGTGCTTTTAACCCGGGATATTCTACCAAAAAGAGAGGATGGGGACTAGGATTGTCGTTAGCAAGAAGGGTAATTCATGAATACCATAACGGAGATATTAAAATTTCTCAGACTGAGGTAGGTAAGGGTAGTACCTTTAGAATAACCATCAGAAAGGAGGAAACTCTTTAATTGCAAATTACTTTTACAAACAATAAACCTAACAGGTTTTCAAAACCTGTTAGGTTTGAACCAAGTAATCTTTGGCTTTTATAAAAGATCAACTTAAAGAAAATAAAAAGCGGGGAAATTTCCTAGTCATGGTCGGAAGAAATTTCCGACCATTTTTATGTTTTAAGTTTTGAAGACTTTTGCAGGATCACCCCCCGCAAATATTATTAAAATTGCGGTAATCATATCCCGAAGTTCCATAGCGATGCGTCTTTTAGCTGTTTTATATCCTAAATTGTTTACTTTTT
>NZ_QICI01000028.1:0-2500 GCF_004119445.1 Chryseobacterium sp. CH21
TTTTCGGAATCAGAGACTAAGCGAAAGTGATAAGTTAGCCACCTGGGGAGTACGTTCGCAAGAATGAAACTCAAAGGAATTGACGGGGGCCCGCACAAGCGGTGGATTATGTGGTTTAATTCGATGATACGCGAGGAACCTTACCAAGGCTTAAATGGGAAATGACAGGTTTAGAAATAGACTTTTCTTCGGACATTTTTCAAGGTGCTGCATGGTTGTCGTCAGCTCGTGCCGTGAGGTGTTAGGTTAAGTCCTGCAACGAGCGCAACCCCTGTCACTAGTTGCCATCATTAAGTTGGGGACTCTAGTGAGACTGCCTACGCAAGTAGAGAGGAAGGTGGGGATGACGTCAAATCATCACGGCCCTTACGCCTTGGGCCACACACGTAATACAATGGCCGGTACAGAGGGCAGCTACACAGCGATGTGATGCAAATCTCGAAAGCCGGTCTCAGTTCGGATTGGAGTCTGCAACTCGACTCTATGAAGCTGGAATCGCTAGTAATCGCGCATCAGCCATGGCGCGGTGAATACGTTCCCGGGCCTTGTACACACCGCCCGTCAAGCCATGGAAGTCTGGGGTACCTGAAGTCGGTGACCGTAACAGGAGCTGCCTAGGGTAAAACAGGTAACTAGGGCTAAGTCGTAACAAGGTAGCCGTACCGGAAGGTGCGGCTGGAACATCTCATTTAGAGCGTCTTAAGACGATAAACAAAATTAGTACGCAAGTACATTACTTACTTAAAGTAAAGCTTTAGTTTTTTGTTTGGTTGGTTATATTAAAAATACAAAACCCACTAGAAATTAGTAAAGGGATTGAGAGAGACAAAGAAGAAAGAAACAAGTTAAAAGGCGAAAGTAAAAAGTCTATTATCTCGGATCTATCATCTTTACGTCTAAGAGACAGTCTCGTAGCTCAGCTGGTTAGAGCGCTACACTGATAATGTAGAGGTCGGCAGTTCGAGCCTGCCCGAGACTACTAATTGAAATAGAGGTTAGAGCCTAGAAATTAGAAGTTAGTTTTTACACTACTATCTAATTACTACCATCTAACATCTGACTAGAGGGGGAATTAGCTCAGCTGGCTAGAGCGCCTGCCTTGCACGCAGGAGGTCAAGGGTTCGACTCCCTTATTCTCCACAGTTTTGGAGTACTGATTTAAAAGTTACGGATGGAGCCAATAACAACATCTGTTCATCAGTATGAAGAAAAGAAATTAAGATCATTGACATTAACGGTAAAGACATCACAAAGAGATAACCGAGCACTTTCGAGTGCCGAGTTTATAAAAATATCGATAAATGAGAATTTATCAAAAAATACTGAACTAATTTAATATTAGGAAAGAAATCGTTAAGGGCGTATGGCGGATGCCTAGGCTTTCAGAGGCGACGAAGGACGTGGTAAGCTGCGAAAAGCTGCGGGGATTGGCACACACGAATTGATCCGCAGATGTCCGAATGGGGCAACCCGGCTGGTTGAAGACCAGTCACCTCTTAGGAGGAGCAAACCCGGAGAACTGAAACATCTAAGTACCCGGAGGAAAAGAAATCGAAGAGATTCCGTAAGTAGTGGCGAGCGAAAGCGGATTAGCCCAAAAGCTAATTTATGTTTAATAGAATGTTCTGGAAAGAACAGCCATAGAGGGTGATAGCCCCGTATATGAAAGGCATATTTAAGTGATAAATGAGTAGGGCGGGACACGTGAAATCCTGTCTGAATATGGGGGGACCATCCTCCAAGGCTAAATACTCCTGAAAGACCGATAGTGAACAAGTACTGTGAAGGAAAGGTGAAAAGCACTTCGAATAGAAGGGTGAAATAGAACCTGAAACCGTACGCCTACAAGCGGTCGGAGCACCTATATGGTGTGACGGCGTGCCTTTTGCATAATGAGCCTACGAGTTAATTTTACTAGCGAGGTTAAGGTATTAAGTACCGGAGCCGGAGCGAAAGCGAGTCTGAATAGGGCGTATAGTTAGTAGGATTAGACGCGAAACCTTGTGATCTACCCATGGGCAGGTTGAAGCTCTGGTAACACAGAGTGGAGGACCGAACCGGTTGACGTTGAAAAGTCTTCGGATGACCTGTGGGTAGGGGTGAAAGGCCAATCAAACTGGGAGATAGCTCGTACTCTCCGAAATGCATTTAGGTGCAGCGTCGTATATAAGTTTATTAGAGGTAGAGCTACTGATTGGATGCGGGGGTTTCACCACCTACCAATTCCTGACAAACTCCGAATGCTAATAAATGTTCTACGGCAGTGAGGGCATGGGTGCTAAGGTCCATGTCCGAGAGGGAAAGAACCCAGACCAACAGCTAAGGTCCCCAAATATATGTTAAGTTGAAGCAACGCGGTTGGACTGCATTGACAGCTAGGATGTTGGCTTGGAAGCAGCCATTCATTTAAAGAGTGCGTAACAGCTCACTAGTCGAGCGGTCCGGCATGGATAATAATCGGGCATAAACATATTACCGAAGCTATGGATTTGTATTTTAG
>NZ_QICI01000122.1 GCF_004119445.1 Chryseobacterium sp. CH21
TAAGTATACGATCTACAATGCCGCAGGACAGGTGATTGCAAACGGTATCTTACTGAACAACCAGATCAATGTAAGTAAATTGATCAACGGTGTTTATGTAATAGATATTGAAGACAATGGTAACACTGTTCAGAAGAAGTTTATCAAAGAATAAATAAGTTTAAATTTCAAATAGAATAAGCCTCCAGCAATGGAGGCTTATTTTTTTATAAAAATACCCAATATTTTTTGAGAAATTCAGTGAAATTGGGGTTTTAAAATGGTGATAATTTATTTGAGTTATTCTTTTATTGGTATATGATAATGATTTACTTAATCTAATTGGTTATTGATAAAAATATGATTAATTTTGTAAAGATTAACATATATATCTAACCAAAACATTATGAAGAAACTCTTTACTTCTTTAATTCTGTTTCTCGGTTTGATCTTTGGGCTCTCATTACATGCTCAGGTCGTAACCATTGGAACAGGAACCAGTACGCAGCGATATCCTTTGACACCCTACTACGGGTATCAGAGATCTGCATCGCTATATACTGCTGCAGAAATAAACACTCCTGGTGGAGGAAGTATCTTATCCGTAGGATGGGAGGCTACCACAACCATGAACATTACCTTCCCGGTAAAAGTTTATTTAAAATCCGTACCATCCACTACTACAGCTATCACGGCTCAAAACTGGAATACGGTAACTACTGGAGCTACCTTAGTATATAGTGCAAACGTAACCAGCCTTGCGGTTGGGTGGAATACACTTCAATTACAGCTTCCATACACCTACAATGGAACGGATAACCTTATGGTTTTAGTAGAAACCAATTATGGGGGATCCGGAGGAGGCTCAGGAACTGCCGGAGCAGGATTTAAATATAGTACTGCCACAGCAAGTCACATGTATTTCGAAGCCGATACTACCGCACCTGCAGGGAATGGAACAGTAAGCGCAAACAGACCAAATGTTCGATTAACTTTTGGTGCACCGCCTACATGCTTACCAATGCCTCCGGGCGGAACTTTATCTACAGGAACAATAACACCTACAAGTGCAGTACTGAACTGGACAGCATATTCATCTGTACCTGCAGGAGGATATGATATCTACTACAGTACCACAAACACTGCTCCTACAGCAGCAACGGTGCCATCACAAAACGTTCCTGCCGGAACCACTGCAACTCTTTCTCCATTAGTGGCTAACACAACATACTATGCGTGGGTAAGAGCAAAATGTAGTGCTACAGACCAAAGTACATGGTCTGGACCCGTAACTATTACTACACCTCCAACATGTCCGCCTATGCCTGCAACCGGATCATTATCTATTGGTACGGTAACCCCTACAAGTGCAGTCTTAAACTGGACAGCATTTGGATACGTGCCTGCAGGAGGGTATGATATTTATTACAGTACAAGTAACACAGCTCCAACAGGAGCGACTGTACCGTCACAAAACGTTCCATCCGGAACTACTGCAACACTTTCTCCACTTACTCCTAACACAACATATTATGCGTGGGTAAGAGCAAGATGTAGTGCAACAGATCAAAGTGCATGGAAAGGACCCCTTTCTTTCTATACAGGATATTGTATACCTACAGGAGGTACTTCAAGTACTTCATATTACCTGAATAATATTACAACAACAGGAGGTATTTCCAATTTGAATTATACAGCAAACAGCTATACGGCGTATGTAAATAACTCAGCTACTGTATTTTCTGCAATTCCTAGTACTTCTGTTACTGTTAATCTGGCTACGTCAGGAACTAGTACTTACTATCATTATATTTGGGTTGACTGGAATAATGATATGAGTTTCACCGGACCTGGAGAAACTATCCTTGCTACTACCACTTATGCAGCAACAGCTACCGGAACAATCCCAATTGCGGCAGGGCAGGCTCCTGGTAATTACAGAGTAAGAATGGGAACATCCTGGTTAGGAAGCATTACTCCATGTGGACCTGCTGCTTATGGTAACTATGTGGACTTTACATTAAGTGTTATTGCTTTACAACCATGCTCGGCTGCACCGCCAAGTAATATTGCGGTTTCAAACCTTACAGCAAGTACAGCTCTTGTATCATGGATTCCTGCAATAGGAGCAACATATACTTTGAGATACAAAAAAGTAACTGATGCTACCTGGACAACAATTAATATTACAACTCCGCTTACAAGCAGCCAGTTATTAAGTAATTTAGCAGATCAGACTGCTTATGAAGTTCAGATGGCTACTATTTGTGGAGGCACTACAGGAGCGTTCTCACCAAGTGTGAACTTTACAACTCCGGCTCTTACTTATTGTACAGCTAACCCTACAGGTAATACAGGAACAAGCGGCTATATTAATAATGTAACTGTTACGCCTACGAATGCTCCTATCATGTTTAATAATTCTGGATCTGATGGTTACAAGGATTATACAACAGATGCTACGAAAATGATCATTCTGGAAAGAGGTTCAGGAAATACGAATAAAATTTCTGTGAACAAATACTGGCCAGGTTCCAGCAGTTCTTATGGAATTTCAGCATGGATAGATTTTAACAGAAACGGAACATTTGAAACCAGTGAGAGAGTTCTGAATACTACAGCCAGTACAACTACTCCTGTTACCGCTACCTTCCCTGTACCTACCATTGCAAGTGGAAATGTATATACAGGAACTCAGCCAACCCGTATGCGTGTTGTAATGAGTACAAGTAGTACAAACAACCCTTGTGGAACATTTACTCAGGGAGAAGTAGAAGATTATCCGGTAAGGTTTGTAGATTCTCAACCTTGTACAACTGCTCCTCCAACGGGTATTATAGTAAATAATATTTCTGCCACCAATGCAACTGTATCATGGATATCTACTGTTGGAGCTACTTATACCGTAAGATGGAGAGTGGCACCAAGTGGAGCCTGGCAGACTGCTACCGTTACTGCAGGTCAGAACTTCTATGGAATT
>NZ_QICI01000041.1 GCF_004119445.1 Chryseobacterium sp. CH21
GAAGTTCAATGCATTCTAATTTGAAAGCAATGCTAAATTTTTCTTTTCTATACATAAAAAATGCCCCTAAAAAGCGTCTAACTTTTTGGGGGCAGTCCAATCGTCCGGCTTTTTCTATTTTTTTAAATAAGAGATTAAATTTTTTCTCCGTTCACATATACTTCGTATCCGATTTCTACATTCGGTTCTAACGTTTTTGATACAGAACAGTATTTTTCAAAAGAAAGTTCTGCTGCTTTCTGTGCCTTTTTTGGATCAATTTCTCCTTCTAAAAGGAACTTAACGTTAATAGATTTAAAAGGTTTTGCATCATCTACCTGTACTCTTTCTCCTTCTACTTCAGCCTGGAAACTCTTGATTTCCTGACGCTGCTTCTTCAAAATAGAAACTACATCAATTCCGCTGCAGCCTGCCACCGCCATCAGTACACTTTCCATTGGAGAAACACCTTTTGCTCCCGGCTGGGAAGTATTATCCAAAAGAATAGAATTTCCCTGAGCATTGGTACATTCAAATAAAAAATCGTCGTTTATTCTGTTAAGTGTAATTTTCATTGTTTTTTGCTTATTGCTTCTACAAAGTTATAAAATTCCTCTTGCTTTTATCTCCAAATATTTATTGATAACATCGATATTCAAATTTTCCGGAAGCGTATAGACTGTATAAATTCCATATTTACGGAGTTCCTGAATAATCAGTTTCTTTTCAAATTCGAATTTTTCAGCAATGACCTCATCATAAATCTCCTGCATATTTTCAGGATTTTTGTTGATGAGCGTCTGCAATTCCGAATTTTTGAAAAAACAACAACCAGCAAATGGTTTTTAGCGATTCCGCGGAGATATTTCAGCTGTCTGTTTAATCCATCCAGTGTTTCAAAATTGGTAAAAAGCAGAATTAAACTTCTTTGATTGAGGGAATATTTTACATCCTGATACAAACGGTTGAAATCACTTTCGAAGAAATCTGTTTTAATATTATAAAGTGCTTCAGAAATTTTCTTCAGCTGTCCGGATTTATTATCCGCGGCAATTTTATTTTCAGCTTTTTTAGAAAATGTCATCATTCCGGCTCTGTCTCCCTTTCTCAAAATAATATGAGACAGTGCCATCGTTGCATTAATGGAATAATCCAGTAAGCTTAGTCCGTTGAAAGGCATTTTCATGGTTCTTCCTTTATCAATCAGCATAAAAATACGTTGTGATTTTTCATCCTGAAACTGGTTTACCATCAGGCGGTTGGTCTTGGAAGTAGCTTTCCAGTTGATTGTTCTGATATCATCTCCGGGAACATATTCTTTGATCTGCTCAAATTCCATCGTGTGTCCCAGCTTTCTGACTTTCTTGATTCCACCTAATAAAAATTCACTCTGAATGGCCATCAGCTCATATTTTCTGAGATGAATAAAAGACGGATAAGCAGGCAGCATAGCATCTTTCTGGAAAATAAATCTTTTTGAGATGAATCCCAATGGTGATGATGCATACACATTTAAACC
The DNA here is from genome assembly GCF_004119445.1 of Chryseobacterium sp. CH21. GTDB lineage: Bacteria > Bacteroidota > Bacteroidia > Flavobacteriales > Weeksellaceae > Chryseobacterium. The sequence goes on from NZ_QICI01000041.1 coordinate 1,499, forward strand.
TCCAAAATGATATTCTCCCCTTTCTTTAGGCTCTAAAGTGTATTGAAAAAAGGTGTTTGCTCCTGAAGCAATTTGTTTTTGGATCAGAAAATCTCTTTTCTGAAACTGGAACGGGATTTCGTCAATAATCTTAGTGTTTATAGTAAAACTATAATTATTTTTGATGTCAATTTTTACAAAATTCTCATCTCCGTTGGAGAGTTTTTCCGGCAGAATCCTTTGAACCTGTAATGCATTCTTTTGATTAAAAAGCAACAGAAAATCTACCATTGCCGCAAGAAAACAAATCAGGAGTGCAATATGGGCTGCCCACATCAGCAACGGAAAGAAAAATGCCAGGACATACAGAATCCCCACTCCGATGAGTGTAAAAAAGAAACGTGTATTGATGTATAAGTTTTTCATTGGTTAGGTGGCAGGTTGCAGATGAAAGGTTTTAGGTGGTCGTTTATTAGCTTTTCCACATTCATTATTATTGTAAGGAATTAATGAGTCCGTTCAACATTTTGGATATTTCTATAATTTCCTGATTTAATTTCAAATAACCATCTTCATTTAAAAAACCGAGATTTTTTGAAATGATTAATTGTGTTTCTACTTCTGCACAACTGCCTCTTGCTATTTTTAAAAATTGTAGATAATCAGGCTTGCTTCGTCTTGAGTTTCCCTCAGCAATATTAGAGGGAATAGAAACAGCAGACCTTCTGATTTGTGATATTAATCCGTAGATTTCGGTTTTAGGAAAAGTTTCAGTAATCCTATAAATATCAGTAACAAAATCAATCGATTTCTGCCAAACTAAAAGTTCTTTAAAATTTGCCATATATAATAATTTTGTCACTATTTAAGCATTCACTTACTATCAACTGCTACCTGCCACCTATTATCTACTACCTATCTAGGAATTTCTATTCCTTCTAAAATCTGACGGATAATTTCATCTGCGGTAAGACCTTCCATTTCTCTTTCCGGAGAAACGATTACTCTATGTCTTAACACAGCATAACTTGCTTCTTTAATATCTTCAGGAGTTACAAAATCTCTTCCTCTTAAAGCTGCAAATGCCTTTGACGCTGTAAGAAGCGCCAGTGATGCTCTTGGAGAAGCTCCCAGATACAAGAATTGATTTTCTCTGGTATTGATGATAATTTTAGCAATATATTCCATCAGTTGGGTTTCCACAATGATTTCTTTTACGAGTTGCTGGTAGTTTTTCAACTGTCCGGCTGTGATAACCCTGTTTACACCTTCTGTTTTATCTTCTTTTTTGCTTTCGTGCTGATTTTTAATGATTGCGATTTCCTGCTCAAGATTAGGATATCCTACATTGATTTTGAATAGAAAACGGTCCAGCTGAGCTTCCGGAAGTCGGTATGTTCCTTCATGCTCAATTGGGTTTTGTGTAGCAATAACCAGGAAAGGTTCTTCCAAAATATAACGTGTCCCGTCCATTGTGATCTGTCTTTCTTCCATCACTTCAAATAATGCAGACTGTGTTTTTGCCGGCGATCTGTTGATCTCATCAATCAGGATGAAATTGGAGAAAATAGGTCCTTTTTTAAATTCAAATTCTGAGTTTTTTACATTGAATACGGATGTACCTAAAATATCAGAAGGCATAAGATCCGGCGTAAACTGAATTCTGCTGAAACCTACGTCAATGGTTTTGGCCAATAATTTTGCAGTGATTGTTTTCGCTACTCCCGGAACTCCTTCAATAAGAACGTGACCGTTTGAAAGCAGTGCAGCCAAAAGATGCTCAATCATCTTCTCCTGCCCTACAATTACTTTACCGATCTCGGATTTTACTTTCTCTAAGCTTGCACGAAGTTCAATCATATCAATTCTCGACTGAAACTGTTCTTCCTGCTTATTAAGATTGATAGAGCTTTCGTTTTCTATATTGGGGTTGTCAAAATTTTCCATAGTAAAATTTAATTTACGATCTCACAATGTAATAATTATATGCTTTCATTGAGACTACATTATTATCATAGATCGAGTTTCACATTGTTATTTTATTTAAGTATATCATCAAGGAGTTTATTGATCCTTGTAAGGTCTTCTTTCATTACACTGGCGTAGGGATACTGAGCTTTTTTGATAAGTATTATCGCCTCACCTATCATCTCTACTGGCTTTCCGGTTTTCAGTTGTAATTTTTTGGCAAATTCTTCATCTAGATTCTGTGTATCTATCAACAGATCCATTCTCACTTTATTCAGAAAATATTGGGCTTTTTTTGCCATCATATCATGAAAATCACCTTCCTGAAGATACAGATTTCCAATGCTTTTCACAAAATCCAGGGAAGTATTTCGTAAGGGTTCTTCTACAGGTACTATTCTCTGTTTTCTTTTTGCATTAAAGAAAATGAAAAGGATAAATCCACCCAAAAATACCCACCAGGCATATTTTAAAGCCGGATTCGACAATACGAATCTCATAAAGAAACGGGATGCAGAACTTTTGTTGGATACAAACCAAAGAGTTTCTCTATCCTGCAAATATGAAAACACATCCTGAGCGTACTTTACATTTCCCGGTTTGAGAAGATAATAATTGGTTAGAAAAAGAGGTTCAGTATGAGCATAGATATGTCCTTTTCCAAATTTAACTTTGATAAAGTTGGCCTGATCTGTATTTTTTCTCTCTACCGTTTTCCCAAGTACTTCTACTTTAGGTTTGATAAATGAGAATCCTCTGCCTGATGGAAATTTATCCAGCCTAATAAAATCATTCTGATACTTTTTATCCGTAAGCTTCAGTACATTTTCCTCTTGAAAAGAAATCTCAGAATCATAATATCCGATACTGTCTGAGACTTCTTTAGGCATACGGGTTACCATCAGCATGGCATCTGATCCTTCAGCTACCTGAGTCAGAATTTTATTCCAGGACTCTCTGTCAATATCATTTTCAATAACAACAATATTATGAGGGGGCTTTTTATGCTGACTGTAATATTCGTAAGGTGCCTGCTCAATCTTCTTCAGATTATTTTTAAAAAGATCTTTAGCTTCATTATTAAAAACAAACAACCCGAACGGAGACTTTTCATTGAGATCAAAATTCTTCCGCCAGTCTACAGTTTCTTTTTTGTTAACTTCAAGCAATGCCAAAATAATCATCACAACGATGAAAATTACAGCATATGTTTTGAAAGTTTTATTCATGGTTACTATGGTTATGGTTTAAATGCCTGATACTGATTTTTAAATTTCTGGTAGCTCTCTTCTTCAATGTTGAATTCTCCGTACCAGACATAATCAAAAATATAACACAGATTAGAGAAGTCATTTTTCAAATGAGGAGCTTTGAGCTCTGCAGCATAGTCTTTATTTGTTTTTTCCGGATTCCAGTTGATCAGTTTTTTGTCACTCAGTTTTTTCAGCACAAACAGGAATTGGTAACGAACTGCCGAACGGTAATCTCCTGCATGTTCAAATTTCGCAATACTTTCCGGGAAATTGATTTCATGGATATTCTCATGAAGTTCCTGTACATTGAGATCCAGTTTTTTATTCTTTTTACCAAAAATAAAATTCCCATCCTTTCCCATGATATATTTAATGATGAAATACAACAAAAATCCTACAAGAAGAATCGCAAACAGACGAATAAGGACAGTGGCAAATTCTCCCGACTTAGTCAGTGTCGTTTCACCAAAAATACTCTGTATAATCTGATTAATTTTTCGCATCAGCTTTTGAAAGAAAGATTCTCTCGGTTTTGATACGGAATAGTCAAATTCATTTCCTTTATATCTTGACGGAATGTTTTCTTTAAATGTTTTAGGATATACCTCATTCTCCGAGACCGGATTTTTCATCAATACAGAATCCGCACGCAGCATATTTCTGTAATGCCCTGTTGTATATAATGAATCTACCAGATTATCAGAATCAGCATTATCGTCCTGAGCATAAACCTGCCCAAAAGAGAGAAAAAGCAATATGAAAAAAATAGTTTTATTCATTGATTCCAATCGTATCTATTTCTGCCAATTCTACTTTCTGATGAAGATCTGTTCTGCTGTCATAATACATCAATCCCGCATTCACATACATCAGATTTGAAAGAAAAAATGAAAGCAGCATCGAAATTCCATACAATACAAAAAACAGGATTCCCGCAGTTCCGGTAAAAGGATTCTGTTCAAAATTTCCGTCTGGTGTAGAAGTAAGGAGCGATCCGTAAAAAAATATCATAGGGATAAATGTGAATATAGATGTTATCATATAAATAATAATAAACATCACAAATGCAGATCCCCAATATTTCCAGTATGGTGATTTCTCACTGCCATTCGGGTAAGAAAACTGAGAACGTAAAGAGTAGCTTAAACTTCCCCAGAAACCTCTGTCCGAATTAAAATAATCATACATCAGAAAGGTAGTAAAATTAAATATCGTGGGATATAAAAGCAGGATTAGAAACAATCCGATAATAATAAAGATGAGGATATAAGAAAATCCAACCACAAATAAAATTGCCGGAGTAACAATAAAGATCATCCCAAGGCACAGCTTGCCGATTCTTCCGGCATTGTTTTTAAAGTCATTCAGAATTTCATCAGCCTTTATCTTTTCTGCCCCTTGTGCAATTCTTTTTAAATAAAAAACCGGATACAGGTAATTGACAATCATCAAAACCATGAAAAGCAGAAATGTCAATAATCCTACTGTAATCAGCATTCCGGAATTTTCTGAAAAATATTGTTCAAAATAATATGTTTCACCGCCAAGATTAGATCCGAATATCTGTGAAAAGAGTTCTTTATATCCAAAAATCACCACAGTAACCATTAAGATCAAAAGCAAGCCATTGATCAGAATATAGTTTTTGAAATAATTCTTTCCGTATAATTTGAAAAAGTTGAAACTATCACTTATAAAAGTTCCAAAATCTCTTTTTTTATAAAATTGTATCATTGATGTGTTTATTAGTTTTTTTGTAGACAACAGACGGATATACAAAATAATAAAATCCTATAATTGCCAGTGATCCTAAAATAATGACCAGGTTCAGAAACAAAGGCATTTTCAAAGCATGTCTTGTAACGTAACCTTCTATAATCCCTGCACAAATAGTGAAAGGAACAGTACTTAAAAATATTTTAAATGAATCTTTAAATCCTTTTTTAAAAGAATTAAACCTTGAAAAAGTTCTTGGAAATAAAATAGAAGCTCCCAGAATCAATCCGCACATGGCTTCTACCACCATGGCAAAAATTTCAAAAACTCCGTGAAGCCAAATTCCTCTTGCACTGTCTTTCAATGCTCCGTAATCATAGAAAAAATACTGAAAAGCTCCCAACATTACACTATTGGAAAGTAGCGCAAACAAAGTACCTACTCCTCCGGCAATTCCGTAAATATATAATTTTGCTCCAACCTGAATATTATTAAAAATAATTCCGATCGTGCTTCCCCATGTACTTCCACTCTGATAAACGCCTACAGCATTGTTATTTTTGATATTTTCAACGGTTTCATTCACATATCCTTCGCCCAAAATAATATTGACAAAATCCTTATCATAAATTGCAGAAAGCACACCTATTGAGGTAAATAAAATGAAAAACAGAAATGCATACATCAGATATCTCCGATACTGATACACCAACAGTGGAACTTCAGTTTTAAAAAAGTAAACCAGCCTGTTCTCCTCTACCCTTTTGGTTTTATAGATTTTCTGAAAAATCTGGGCAGATAAATGATTCAGATAAACGGTGGTGTTGCTTTTGGGATAATAAGTCTGGGCAAATGAAAGATCATTGATCAGGTTTATATACAATGAAGACAGGTCATCAGGATTTTTTTTAATTTTCCCTTGAATAACCTGTTCGATTCCCAACCATTTTTCTTTATTTTGTTTAATGAAATAAACTTCTCTCATAATTGTTAAGGCTAAAATAATAAAAAATATGTCTCAAATTGCGATAAATACCTCACAAAATGTAAATATTAATTTTAATATTGCTGGTGTAGGAGAAAGGATGCTCGCCTTCATTATTGATCTTCTGATCAGGATTGCTTACGTGGTAATTATCCTGTATTTATTCTTTAATATTTTCGATTTGGGATATCTGTTAAACGGCCTTGATGACTGGTCCATAAGAGCTGTTTATCTTGTACTTACCTTTCCTATTTACATATATCCTCTTGTATTGGAAAGCCTGATGGAAGGACAAACTCCCGGTAAAAAACTGATGAAAATAAAAGTGGTAAAGATTGATGGTTATCAGGCCAGTTTCGCCGATTATATGATCCGCTGGGTTTTCAGGATTGTAGATGTTTCATTTGCCGGTGTGATAGGACTTATTTCTATGATTGTTTCTAAAAATAACCAGCGTCTGGGTGATATCGCATCCGGAACAGCTGTGATTTCCCTAAAAACAACATCAATATCTCTCATACTATTCTGGAAAATATTCATGAAAATTATATTCCTTCTTTCCCTCAGGTAATTGCTTTAAGTGATAATGACATGAGAATCATCAAAGACAATTATACCAAAGCTTTGAAAGTAGATGACCGCCAGATCATCAATAAACTATCTGATAAAATAAAAAGCATACTGAAACTGGAAATAGATCCTACGAAAATGACGGAAAGACAGTTTATCAATGTCATTATCAAAGACTACAATTACTATACAGGAAAAGACAATTAGTAGAGTCAATCGTCAATTTTGCTTCGCAAGTGAATGGTCAATCTGAAAAATCTTGAGTAATTAACAGCAAGACTCATTGCTTATTGCTTATTGCTTATTGCTTATTGCTTATTGCTTATTGCTTATACAAAGCTCGGTGCAATTTTTGTATATTTATCATTAAAGTCCTGAAACATGAAATTTGAAAACAATAAATCCGGAAACGGCGGTGTTCTTACTTTAAATAACGAAACAAAAGAAGTGGGAAGACTTACTTATACTATTTTTCCTGAAGATCATAAATTCATAATCTCTTTCGTATTGGTACACCCGGAATTTGAAGGCAGAGGAATGGGAAAATATTTAGTTGAAGAAGCCATCAGATTTGCAAGAGAAAACAACTGGAAAGTATACCCGCACTGTTCCTATGCAAGATCTGTGATGATGAGAATGAGTGATGTGGACGATATTTTTTTAAAGAATTAAAACCTCATTGAGCAGGATATCTTCAATATCATCAGGATAATCCACTTTAAGATGATGATCAGAAGCTACCCACTCCATAATTTCCTGAAGATTTAAAACCTTAGAATTGGGGATTCCCATTTTGTCAAGAGCACATGCATTGCATTCCTGCTCATATTGATTATGGATAGGAATGACAAATAGTTTTTTATCCATAAACAAGGCTTCCGCCGGACTTTCAAAACCTGCGTTGCACAAAATACCTTCACAGCCTTCAAAGTATTTCAGATACTGGCTTTCATCAATAGGAAACACTTCCACATTTTTTACTTTCACCTGTACTTTGCTGTATTTTGAAAACACTTTCCATTCCACAGGGATTTTTCTTAAAACCTTGATGATATTTTCATCTGCAAAGCTTGGAAGATAGACAAGATAATATCCCTGTTTGTAAGGATTCAGATTTCTGATCTTTCTTCTGATCACCGGTTTTTTGATCTGTGGATGATAATTCTCAAAATGAAATCCTATTTTTCTCTCGCTGGGAACATAGTATTTTAAAATCATTTCTCCAAGAAAGTCCTTTTTCTTTGGTTTTGGAGTTTCCGCAAAACTCATGGAAGCTTGATGACTCAGTTCTATCATCGGAAGCTTCTTCAGCTTGGAAGCCCAGCCCGTCAAAGGTTCATAATCATTAATGATCAAATCATATTGTGACAGCTCAAGTTCTCTGATGGTTTTAGCGGCTTCAAGAAATTTATTTTCTGTAAATGTTTTTCGGTACGATAAGCCGCCTGTTTTGTTATAAAGAAGGGAAATACCTCTGTATTGGAAATTAATATCAAAATCAGCCTTTAATTGCGACTGGTGTCCACTGATCAATGTGTCAACAGATGCATATTTTTTGAGAAGAGGAATAATTTCCTGCGCCCTGGCAACATGCCCGTTTCCAGTACCCTGAAATGCATACAAAATCTTCATTTAGGAAAAGTTGGTTACAATTTTTAAAAGAGCAGAATTATCCATCTCCGGGATTTCTTCCACTTCATCATCTTTCAGTAAGTGTTTATGGTCATCATAGTAAAAAATCTTCCATTCTTTATCATAATATTCTAAAGCAGACAGATTTTCAATCCAGTCACCGGAGTTCAAATAAGTACAGGATCCTTTTTTATTGACTACCTCACGAATCTGTGGTTGATGGATATGCCCACACACCACATAATCATATTGATTGTCAATGGCCAGCTCAGAGGCTGTAAGTTCAAAATCTCCGATATATTTAACTGCTTTTTTCACATTGTTTTTGATCTTTTTTGAAAACGAGTATTTCTCTTTACCCATTTTTTCTAAGAACCAATTTACAACATTATTGATAATAATAAGAAGATCATACCCTTTTCCGCCAAGTTTGGCGATCCATTTGGAATGCTGGACGGATGCATCGAAAACATCACCATGAAATATCCAGGCTTTTTTCTGATCGATATTCAGACAGACTTTATTACAGACTTTAAGTTTTCCGAGTTCAAAATCTGTAAACTTACGAAACATCTCATCATGATTGCCTGTAATGTAATAGACGTCTGTGTTCTTTGTGGCTAATGAAAGAATCTTTCTGATTACTTTCAAATGAGGTTTAGGGAAGTAAGACTTTTTAAACTGCCAGATATCAATAATATCGCCGTTTAAAACTAAAGTTTTAGGCTGGATAGAATTGAGATATCTCAACAATTCTTTAGCCTTACATCCATAAGTTCCCAAATGAACATCCGATATAACAACTAATTCAATGTTTCTTTTCATAGTTTTGTACAAAGAAACTAATTGAAAATTAACTGTATATGAATGCTATATTATTTTTTATAAAGAGTCCATCAGCTCTTCTGTGATTTCCATGTTGTGATAAACGTTTTGAACGTCGTCATCCTCTTCGAAACGCTCAAGCATTTTCATGTTAGCTTTGAACTGTTCTGCGTTTACTTCTTTTGTATTGTTTGGAATTCTCTGAAGTTCTGCACTTTTTGCTTCAATTCCAAGATCATCCAATTTGTGAGATAAAGAACCGAAATCTTCAAAAGCAGTTGTAATCATTACTTCTTCTTCGTCTTTTTCTACATCTTCTGCACCTCCGTCAATCATTTCCATTTCAAAATCATCCCAATCCATTTTGATTTGAGCTAAATCAATGGTGAAAATTCCTTTTCTGTCGAAGATAAATGCTAATTCACCGTTTTTACCAAGGTTACCGTCAAACTTATTGAAAACAGCTCTTACATTGGCTACAGTTCTTGTTGTATTGTTTGTAGTACATTCTACAAAAAAAGCAACACCACCTTGCCCATACCCTTCATAAGTGATTTCTTCATAGTTTTCTGCATCTACACCACTTGCTTTCTTAATTGCTCTTTCTACATTATCCTTAGGCATGTTGGCCCCTTTTGCGTTTTGGATACATCTTCTCAGTGCAGGATTAGATTCAGGATCTGTACCTCCAGCTTTTACAGCTAGTGCAATATCCTTTCCTATTTTAGAGAATGTTTTGGCCATTTTATCCCATCTGGCCATTTTAGAAGCTTTTCTATATTCAAATGCTCTTCCCATTTTAATTTTTAAATTTCCAACAAAATTACTCAAAAGTCAACAAAAAAAAAATACCTCCAATAAAATTGGAGGTATTCATTATTTAGAAAAATTAATTATTTTTTCTTTTTAGCAGCAGCTTTTTTCTTAGCTGGAGCTTTTTTAGCTTTTTTCACTACAGTCTTCTTCTCTACAACTTCTAGATCAGATTTCTTAAGTGCATCCCAAGCAGCACCGTTGATAGCCTCAACAACTACTTTTCTGTCAACCATTCTTTCAGCGTCAGAAGCTTTTTCAGAAACAGTAGCGTCTCTTTCACCAACTCCTACTGATTTCAATTGATTACCACTAACACCTCTAGCTTCTAGAGCACCTACTACTGAAGCAGCTCTTTGTCTAGAAAGTTTCAAGTTGTAAGCATCAGCACCTTTCTTATCAGTGTGACCTGTTACTAAGAATGTACCATCGTTAGATTGCTTAATGATAGTCGCAGCTTGATCTAATTTACCGCTAGATTCAGGTCTGATAGTAGCCTTATTGAAATCAAATAAGATATCTTTAAGAGCACCAGTAGCTTCTTTAGCGATTACATCTTTTGGCTTAGGACATCCGTTGTATTCTGGAAGACCTGGAACAGTAGGACAAGCATCATCTTTATCTAAGATACCGTCACCGTCTGTATCTGGCCAAGGACAACCGTTGTTTTCAGCAGGACCTGCTACTGTAGGACAAGCGTCATCTTTGTCGATTACACCGTCACCGTCAGTATCTGGCCAAGGGCATCCGTTGTTTTCAACTGGACCAGCCACTTCTGGACATTGATCGTCTTTATCTGGAACTCCGTCACCGTCAGTATCAGGACATCCTTGGAATTCTGGTAAACCTGGAGTATCTGGACAAAGATCATCTTTATCTAGGATACCATCCTTATCTCTATCTCTGTTTCCAAATCTGAATAAGATAGAAGCAGAAGCTTGCCAGAAGTTAGCCACTGTAGATTTATCACCTGGAGTTGATACATAATCTCCTTGAACACCAAGACCGAAGTTCTTAGTTACCCAGAAGTTAGCACCAGCACCTGTAGCTACAGTAAAGTGGTTAGCTTTACCATTTTCGTTACCATCCTTACCATTTACAACGTTTTCGATTGGATTACCGTTAGCATCAACAGATGTTCTAGGGAAAGTAAGAGCTGTATAGTCATGTCTTAAGTAGTTAGCACCAACTCTTAAATATGGATCAAACCAAGATTCTTCGTTCCATAAAAGACCTGCAGCGTGAGCCTGGAAACCTAGACCTGTCATTAGGAAAAATTCTTTCCCCATGTTGAATCTTTTGTTTTCAACATTTCCAACAGAAGTCTGCCAGTCAATTACTAAACCTTTACCAACATTTCTAGCAACTGTTAACTTAGATAGTGGAGGTGTAATAGAGAAATTGTTCACATTGAACATACTCTTTGTCAAATTGTTAGCAGAGAACGTATTACTGAAGCTTGAACGTGCTGCTACATGATTTTCTGCATGAGCACCAACTCCGATTAACCACGGATTGTTGGTAGTCTGTGCGAAAACAGTAGAGGCAACAGTAAGCGCCAATGCTGAAATTCCTAATTTTAGATTTTTCATAGAATTAAATGATTAAATAATTGATAATGCAAAATAAATATAATTTTTCTTTATATACAAAGTTTTCAATGATTTTTAACTTTTCTTTAATATTCTGTCGAGGTTCCGTTTATTTTCTCTATCTTTTATCGCCTCTCTTTTATCGAAAAGTTTTTTCCCTCTACCAAGGGCTATCAGAACTTTTGCTTTCCCTCGGTCAGTGATATATAATTTTAAAGGTATTATGGTGTTCCCAGCATCCTTTAACTTTTTTTCAAGTTTTTGCAATTCTTTTTTGTGCAAGAGCAATTTCCGTTCCCTTTTTGTTTTATGATTATAAAAAGTTCCTAATTTATACTCATCAATCATCATGTTTATGATGTATAATTCCCCATCAATAAACTGACAGAAGGATTCTGTGATAGATGCTTTGGAAGAACGTAAAGATTTTATTTCTGTACCCGTCAAAACCATTCCGGCTTCGTATTCTTCCAGAATTTCATATTCAAAACGGGCTCTTCTATTTAATATGCTAACTGTTTTTTCAATCTTCATCATTTTAAAATTTCGTTAATAAAATATATAAAAAATACCATACATTTAAAAACTTGACTATTATATTATTACAGAATACCCAAATTCTTTTCGTATTTTTGCGCCAAATTTACAAAACTATATGTTAACAGTATCTAACTTATCTTTACAATTCGGGAAAAGAATTCTTTTTGACGAGGTAAATATTATGTTTACCAAAGGAAACTGCTACGGGATCATCGGAGCAAACGGTGCGGGAAAGTCTACATTCCTGAAAATACTAACAGGAAAGCAGGATCCTACAACAGGGCATGTATCTCTGGAACCAGGGAAAAGAATGTCAGTTTTGGAGCAGGATCACTTTGCTTATGATCAGTATACTGTTCTTGAAGCTGTTTTGAGAGGTAATAAGAAATTATTTGAGATAAAAGAGGAAATGGATGCGTTATACGCAAAAGAAGATTTCTCTGACGAAGACGGTATTAAAGCCGGAGAATTAGGTGTAATTTATGATGAAATGGGAGGATGGACCGCAGAATCTGATGCGCAGACTATGCTTTCAAACGTTGGAATCAAAGATGATATGCACTGGCAAATGATGAGTGAACTTGAGAATAAAGACAAAGTAAAGGTTCTTTTGGCTCAGGCACTTTTCGGAAACCCTGATGTGTTGATTCTGGATGAGCCTACCAACGACCTTGACATTGATACCATCTCATGGTTGGAAGATTTCCTTGCAGACTATGAAAATACAGTAATCGTTGTATCTCACGACCGTCACTTCCTTGATACGGTTTGTACACACATCGGTGACTTGGATTATGCTAAGCTAAACCTTTACACCGGTAACTACTCTTTCTGGTATCAGGCTTCTCAATTGGCAACAAGACAAAGAGCTCAAGCCAACAAGAAAGCAGAAGAGAAGAAAAAGGAACTTCAGGACTTCATCGCAAGATTCAGTTCTAACGTTGCTAAGGCAAAGCAGGCTACTGCAAGAAAGAAAATGATCGACAAATTAAATATTGACGATATCAAGCCTTCTTCAAGAAGATACCCTGCTATTATTTTCGAAATGGAAAGAGAGGCCGGAGATCAGATTTTAGATGTAAAAGGTCTTGAGAAAACAAAAGACGGTGAATTACTATTCTCTAACATTGATTTAAATCTTAAGAAGGGGGACAAAGTAGCTATACTTTCTAAAAACTCTTTGGCGATTACAGAATTTTTCGAAATTCTGGCCGGAAATGTAGAAGCTGACAAAGGAACCGTTGCATGGGGAGTTACAACCAACCAGTCTCACATGCCTTTGGATAACACCAACTTCTTCCAGGAAGATCTAAGTTTAGTTGACTGGTTGAGACAGTTTACAAAGAATGACGAAGAGCGTCACGAAGAGTTCGTAAGAGGATTCTTAGGAAGAATGTTATTCTCAGGAGATGAAGCTTTGAAATCTTGCAAAGTACTTTCCGGAGGTGAGAAAATGAGATGTATGTTCAGCAGAATGATGCTTCAGAAAGCTAACGTTCTTTTACTAGATGAACCTACCAACCACTTAGACCTTGAAAGTATCACAACGTTGAACAACTCTTTATCCAACTTCAAAGGAAATCTTTTACTGGCATCTCATGACCACGAAATGCTTTCAACAGTCTGTAACAGAATCGTTGAACTGACTCCTACAGGAATCATTGATAGAGAAATGACTTATGACGAATACCTTGCTGATAAAAAGGTAAAAGAATTAAGAGAGAAAATGTATTCTTAATCCGAACAACATTAAAATTTATATAAAAATCCCTCAAAGTAAATGCTTTGAGGGATTTTCGTTTAAACAATAAATAAAATAATTATTTCGTCAGTTTTGCTGTAGGCAAAGAAACGGTTCCCGGATCTTTCCATAAGCCATCTTTTTCTGCTTTCTTTTTAATAGATTCGGCTCTTTTGTTGCTATCCGGATGAGAATTGAACATTTTCTCAAAATTGGTCTGTGCACTTCCTTCTGAAAGTAAACCTAATTTTTTGAATGCTGTATAAGCTCCTACCACATCATATTTATTTGCTTTCATGAAATCATATGAATATGTATCTGCTTCCGACTCCTGTTTTTTGCTGTGTGAAGCATCCAAAAAAGCATTTGCCATCTTTCCTACCTGGCTTTCATTAAGTGTGGCTACCGCTGATGAAGCAGATGAAGCGGCATCTAATGCAGCTGCTTTCAGGTAAGCCGATTTCATAGCATCCTTGGTATCCTGATTTTTCACGTGCCCAATTTCATGTCCGATAACTGCAAGTAATTCATTATCCGTCATAATATCCATCAGAGAGGAGAATACACGCACACTTCCGTCTGCACAGGCAAACGCATTAATGTCTTTTACTTTGTAAACTTTATAATTTAAATTCAACCCGTCCTGAGATTTGTGTTTTCCAAACAGTTTGTTCAGTCTCACGGTATACGGATCTTTAGGACCTGCTACAGCATTATTTTTATCCATCCAATCTACTGATTCTTTGGATAATTTAACGGCATCTTCGTTGGTAAATGTTAAGGCTTTTGCACCGTTTGAGACCATTCCGGCAGCTTTTCCGAGATTAATTTTCTGTGCATTGATCGAATACATAGCCCCCAATAACATAAGGCTTAAAGTAATTTTTTTCATAGTCATTTAAAATTTGGAGCACGAAGATAACTTTTTTGAGAATTATAGAGGTAAAATTTACTTAAATCTTTACTGAATATTATTTTTATTCTCAACAAGATGATCATAAAAACACTTAAAAAGTATCATTTGAATGAGTACAGCATCACTGTAAAGACAACCTCTGAAGGAAATAGAAAGAGAGATATTACGATCATTTTTATCAGCAGGGATAAGTTTTACAAATGATACCGTAAGTCTTATTTCAAAATCTAATTTGCTGATTTTTAAAGCCGCTTTTAGAACTTTTTTCCTTATTTTTGTGAAATGAGTCAAAAATGGATTTACAAGCCTGAACCCGATGAGGAAGTTGTGGACAGACTAAGTTCGTCACTTGGTTTTGGTACTTTTGAATCTAAACTTCTCGTTTTGAGAGGTATTGACAACTACCAAAAGGCCAGAGAATTTTTCAAACCCAATCTTACCGATATACACAATCCGTTTTTAATGGCAGACATGCAAAAAGCTGTAGAGCGCATTGCCACTGCAATTGAAAATGGTGAAAAAATATTGGTATATGGTGACTATGATGTGGACGGAACCACAGCTGTTGCTTTAATGTACCTTTATCTCAGTAAAATTGTTGAGAAAAAATACCTTGATTATTATATTCCAGACAGAAATTCTGAAGGATATGGAATTTCTACAGAAGGAATTGATTTTGCCAAAGAAAATGGTTTTTCATTAATCATTGCTTTGGACTGCGGAATCAAAGCACTTGATATGATCAGCTATGCCAGTAATCTGGATATAGATTTTATTATCTGTGATCACCACCTTCCGGGTGAAGAAATACCTAATGCAGCAGCAGTACTTGATCCTAAAAGAAATGACTGCCGATATCCGTTCAAAGAACTTTCTGGATGTGGTGTTGGTTTTAAACTTTGCCAGGGACTTAATACAATTTACAAATTACCGGAAGCTGAATTATTTGAACTGACTGACCTTCTTGCCATCTCCATTGCAGCTGATATTGTTTCTATGACAGGAGAAAACAGAGTTTTGGCTAAAATGGGATTAAAAACACTTAGAAAGACCAGAAATCTTGGATTAAGACTTTTGATTCCTGAGGATAAGCTTTCTCATTTTGAAATTTCCAATATTGTTTTTGAAATAGCTCCAAAAATCAACGCTGCCGGAAGAATCTCTCATGGTAAAGCAGCTGTAGAGCTTATGGTTTCTGACAATCTGAAACATGCTAACCAGATTGTAAGTGATATCATGAATCTCAACGATGAAAGACGTGAGCTGGATATGAATTCCACCCTTTCTGCATTGAACCAGATTATAGAATCTCAGCAGGAAACCAAACATACAACGATTGTTTATCATCCTGAATGGAACAAAGGAGTCATTGGTATTGTAGCCTCAAGACTTATTGAAACCTACTATAAGCCAACCCTTGTATTTACCGATGGTAATAATGGGGAAATGGTAGCTTCAGCAAGATCTGTCTCTGATTTTGATGTACATGAAGCTCTTGATCTGTGTTCTGAATATTTCCTTAAATTCGGGGGACATCACGCTGCTGCCGGACTTTCGATGGAGAAAGATAAGTTCGCGGCTTTCAAGGAAAAATTTGAAAGAATTGTTTCTGAAAAAATTAAAGAACACCAGAAAGAACCTTCCATTACCATTGATACGGAGATTAAAATTGATGAAATCAACAGAGAGTTTATCAATTTTCACAGAAAGTTGGCCCCATTTGGACCTCATAATATGAAACCTATTTTTACCCTGACAGATCAAAAGCTCTCAGGATATGTAAAAACTATGGGAAAGGATAATAATCACCTGAAATTTTACATCAAACAGGAATCTACAGGACGAAATATTGAATGTGTCGGATTCAAACTGGGACAGTTTGTGGAAGATTTTAAAAATAAAAATTTTGATCTTGCTTTTACCCTGGAAGAAAATCACTGGAAGGGCAATGTAACTCATTATCTGAATATTAAGGATGTAAAATTTAGAGAGTAAGTAAGGTTGCAGGATTTAGGTTGCAGATAAAATCAGAATCAACAGGAAATTCTGTCAACCTAAAAACTTGATTTCCTTGTTTATACTTTAAATCACTACCACCTATTACCAGCTCTACTACCTAACAAAAAATGAAAAAAATCGGTTTATTTTTCGGATCATTCAATCCTATTCATATCGGACATCTTATTCTGGCTAATTATATCCTGGAGAACTCCAATATGGAAGAACTTTGGTTTGTTGTGAGCCCACAGAACCCTTTTAAAGATAAAAAATCTTTACTGAAAGATCATAACAGGCTTGATATGGTACAGCTTGCAGTGAAGAATTACCCGAATATGAGAGCTTCCAACGTGGAGTTTTCTCTTCCGATGCCTAGCTATACCATCGATACCCTTACCTATCTTCATGAGAAATATCCTGATTATTCTTTCAGCCTGATCATGGGTGAAGATAATTTGAAGAGTTTTCATAAGTGGAAAAACTCTGATATTCTGATCAAAAACCATCATATTATTGTGTATCCAAGAGTATTTGAAGGAGAAAAAACAGATTCTGAATATCTGCAACACGACAATATTTCTTTGATAAAAGCACCGGTAATAGAACTTTCCGCCACTGAAATCCGAAATATGATCAAAGATGGTAAAAATGTAAGACCTATGTTACCTCCTGAAGTTTTTGAATATTTGGATGGTAGCAGTTTTTATCAATAAACCATGAAACTGTACTTATTCTTATTCTCTGTTCTTTTGCAAAGTTGTTTATATGCCCAGGAATCAACAACTTTAAAAAGCGACTCTCTTAAAGAATTACAGAAAATTGCTATTGCTGAAAGGAAAAGCTATAATAAAAAGCATTGCAGTGAAGATTCAATCAAGGCTGTAAAAAGCTCGGAAATTCAAAACAAATATTTCATCAATATTGCAGCTCCCTCTGGTGATAAGTTTTTACCCGGAGAAGAACTCAAAATAATTTTAAAAAAGCATAATATCATTTGGGGCGGAGAATGGATGGGCAGTGATATAGGTTGGTATTCTGGTGAATGTTATTATTCGGTAATGACTGAATTGACTGAAAAAAAATTTGGTAAAGATTTTATTGATGGTCTCGTTAAAGAATCTGTAGCCATGTATGTAAAAAAACACCCTGGTAAAATCTTTGATAACGATGAGCATTGTGAATGGACCTATAAAGGTAAGTATCTCAGCTATACAGAGGATAATGATCAGTTAAATAAAGACTTCTTTAATAGTTTTACTTACCCAGAAGGCTATGAAAATTACAATCCTTCTTTTCAAAAATACCGTTCAAGCACTGTGGTTACGCTCATGTTAGATCAAAAAGGAAAGGTTTTGAAGCATCAATTTAGTCATCGTATTTATAATGATCACAATTTGAAATATATCCCTTATTTCGAAAAAGAGATCAATAAGTTTATAAAATACACTAAATTTGAGCCTGTAAAATACAGTGGGTATCCCGTAAAAAGCGAAACATCCTTTTTTATCTACTATAAATAATTATTCATGGACTTCATCGAAAAAATATTCTCAAAATATTCTCAGGAAAAAATTATCAAATGGTTTAAACAGATTTGTCTTGCTGAAGCCATTTCATGTCTTTTGCTGTACTGTGTGGCAATGATCTGGATTCGATATGATGAAAACTTATATTCCATTATCTTCATCAGTGTTATTGGGAGTTTACACGGATTATTTTTTACACTTTACCTTTTACTCTGTCTTCCTGCAAGAAAAATTTATAACTGGGATGATGAAGATTTTGTTTTCGCTTTATTATCCGCATTTTTCCCTTTTGCAACAATTTGGGTGGATAAAAAACTTGCCCGATTTGATAGGGAGTGATATTAAAAAACTTCTTTTTTTAGTTATTTTATCATTCTCGGCGATGATGATAAGATTTGCCATGATAAAATCTTAATGATTTCATATTGTTCAATTCCTCAAAATTTCATTACTATTCTACAAAATAGTATAAGCTTTTAAGTATAGAATACCTATTTCCTCTTTTTTTTCTGATGAAAATGGTCTCTTACTTTTTAGAGACTCATCTTATTTTTCCCTTTCAGCTCTTCATTTTCTGGTAATAAATCTCAATATTTTCAAATTTTTAAACTTCTATAATTGAAAAAATTTGAGAATGTATGTAACGAATTTATGGGTATTGTTGTCTTATTATACAGAAAGGTAAAGAATTCAATATTTTCAAATAAATTTTACTAACTGATAATCAATACGTTAAAATTATTTAAAAATATTTTTAAGTACTTTGTATTGCATGATACTAAATTTATTATATATCTTTGCAATGTAAAATAACAAACCATACAAGCTATTAATTAAAAAAGAATAATAATGAAGACTCAAATTCTTATTGCAGCACTATTTTTCGGTGGACTTGTCACTGCCCAGCAGAAAAAAGACAGTATGAAAGTAAATGCTATTGATGCAGTGAATATCAAGAAGCAGGTTTTCAAAAAACAAGGTGACAGATTAGTTTATGATGTAGCTTCTTCATCTATTGCTAAAGGAACCAACACCTTCAATCTTTTGAAACAAACTCCGATGATTTCCAGTATAGACGGAAAAACGCTGAAGATTTTGGGAAAAAATGATGCGATAATTTACATCAACAATAAAAAAACCAATATGGATTCTGAAGCATTGATTGAAATGCTGAAATCTACTCCATCTGAAGATATACAGAAAATAGAAGTCATTACAGTTCCGGGAAGTGAATTCCAGGTAGAATCCAAAGAAGGGGTTATCAATATTGTCATGAAAAAAAGTAAAAATAATGGCTACAACGGAACGCTGAAAATGCAGAATGAGCAAGGTTATTACAACAATCCCAATGCAGGAGCTTCTTTTAATTTCAGACAAGGAAAATGGTCCGGTAATTCTAATTTCAGAACGGGAAGCTGGACAGACAGACAAAGATACACACTGTCTAACGGAGATCCTACTTTTAGAAATGAATCATATGGATTTAATGATGATCCCAACAAAAATTACGGAGGAGGTTTCAACATTGATTATGAGATCAATAAGAAACACAGTCTGGGATTCTCTTACAACATGAGATACAATAAAAGTTTCAATTCTGTACTGGATATTACCAACTGGCAGGATGGAGTTTTGAACAACAGAACTGTGAATAATGAGGATGCACAAACCAGAAATCATTCTTTCAATTTAAATTATGAAATGAAAACCGACTCTCTGGGAAGTAAGCTGACATCGAATGTGTCTTATTTATGGTTCAACAGGAATAAAGTAAGTTTTAATGAAAGCTTTCCTCTGAACAGTAATCCTGATAACAATTATTCTGCATTACATCAGTCTGTACCCCAAATTATCAACAATTATGCTGCTAATATTGACTATCTGAAAAAGACTGCTAAAGGATCAACATGGTTGATGGGTGTAAGCTATAATCACACCAATACCGATAATGATACCAAGCAGGATAAATTGAAAAACGGAGAGTTTGTCATAGATCCTAACCAGACGAATCATTTCATTTATAAAGAAAATATTTTGGGAATTTATCTGAATTATGAAAGAAAACTGACTGAAAAGTTATCCGGGAAAATAGGAGCACGTTATGAAATGACAAGAAGTACGGGAGATATTGTAGACAAAACAGGATTTGAAAGAAACTATAATAACCTTTTACCTTATCTGAATTTAAATTATGCCATCAATTCAGACCATAATTTGAGTTATACTTTTTCCAGCAGAATCAGAAGACCAAGATTCTGGGAACTGAATCCTTCCAGAACTTACTTTACTCCTACCAATTATACGCAGAACAATCCTTTTATACTGGCTGCTAAATTTTATAATCAGGAGCTGAACTATATGTATAAAAATGCCTATTACGCAAACCTTAGCTTTAATATGGTAGAAGATGCTGCCGCTTCTGATCTGCTTCCATTACAGGGAACGGTAACACGTCCTAAAAGAGATGCCAATGGTAATATTATTACTGATGGTAGTGGCAATGCAATCACGGAAAAAGTAAGATTTCTAAGATATATCAGAACTAATTATGGAAAAAACAGAGAGCTAGCTTTAACTCTTGGGATGAACAAATCATGGTTCAAAGATATCTGGACAACCAATTATTCTGTGAACTTAGGCTATGTAACATTTACAGGCGGTGTATGGGAAGACCCAACTTCTATGCCGGTTCCGGGAGAAACTGAAGAAGTGGAACCATATATCATTGATGTGAAAAACTACAATATGTCTGTTACCATGAATAATGTCATCCGACTTTCATCTAAAAAAGACTGGTTCTTAGGAGTTAATTATTTCTTTGGAAGCCAGACTGCCATGGAAGGAGGTATGATAGGAGCAAGACAAAGTTTTGATTTCAACGTGAAGAAAATTATCGGCGACTGGACGATTGTAGCGGAAGTTAGCGACTTATTTAATCAAAGCTTCTACAGAATTAAAGGAGTACAGCCCAACGGAACCTATAATAATATTGCCAACTTCAATTATCCAAGACTGATGAGCATAGGGGTTACTTATAATTTTGGAAATCAGAAACTGAAAAAAGCAAGGGAAATGAAATCAGCTAATGATGCTGTAAAATCAAGAACCTAATCTTTAAAAACTTTTATCATTAAATCCACTCTTAAATAAAACAACATGAAACGTATAATTTTGTCAATGGCCATCGTATTTGGTACCTGCGCATTTGCTCAGGAAAAGAAAGCAGACACGGCAAAAACAAAAAATATAGAAGGAATTACCATCACAAAACAGGTTTTCAAAAAACAAAGCGATCGTTTTGTATATGATGTGGCAGCTTCTCCCATAGCCAAAGGAAACACCACTTTTGACCTTCTGAAGCAGACCCCGTTATTATCTTCTACGGATGATAAAACATTGAAAATTGCTGGGAAAAATAATGCTCTAATCTATATCAACGGAAGAAAAACGAATATGGATTCTGAGTCTCTGGCTCAGTTCCTGAAAAATACTCCGGCAGAAAACATTCAGAAAATTGAGGTCATTACCGTTCCTGGAAGTGAGTTTCAGGTAGAATCATCCGATGGGATCATCAACATCGTTCTCAAGAAAAAAATGAGTGATGGCCTTAGCGGAAACATGAGAATGTCTAATACCACCAATAAATACAACGGAAGCCAGGCAAGCTTCTCTGCCAATTACAGAAAAGGTAAGCTGGGAGTGAGCGCCAATCTTAGTGGTGGAGAAAATATTGAAGCACAAACCTACACTTTAAGAAATGGTACTGCTAAAACTTCTAATCAATCCACAGGAGATATTGATGATCCTAATAAAAACCTAGGTGGTTATTTGAATATTGATTATCAGCTGAATGAAAAAAGTAATATGGCTTTGTCATGGAACACATGGGCGAATAAAAGCTATAATTCAACAGTCAATCTTTTCAATACCATCAAGACAGAAGACGGCACAAAATATACATGGTCTAAAAACAAAGAAGATGCAAGGTCTTATAACAATTCACTGAACTTAAATTATGAGTTAAAAACTGATTCTCTTGGTAGTAAGCTTAATGTAAATGCAGCGTATCTTAATTATAAAAGATTCCAGTTTACAGACAACAGAACGTATATGTCTGATGCGAATATGGGAACTGGAAATATGACAACACAAGTATTCCAGGATCTACCTCAGATCATTAATAACTTCTCCGGAATGGTAGATTATATTCAGAAATTTAAAAATGACCTGACGATATCGGTAGGAGGAAATTACAACAAAACCAAAACAGACAACGATTCTAAAAACATAACGTACTCTTTTGATCCCGCAAAAGATCCGGACCCAAGACCCAATCACTTTATCTATGATGAAAATATTTACGGGGCTTACCTTACTGTAGAAAAGAAATTCTCGGATAAAATCTCTGGAAAAGTTGGGGCAAGATATGAGATTACAAACAGTCTCGGAACGTCTGATAATGCACCTACAGACGAACTTAAAAGGATTGAAAGAAATTACAACAACATCCTTCCTTATTTAAGTTTCAATTACGCTATCAACGATAAAAATAATATTTCGTACTCCTTTTCAAGCAGAATGAGAAGACCAAGTTTCTGGGAAATCAATCCTGTAAGAAATATCCTGACGGATGACAATTACACGCAGAACAACCCATTTGTAAAAGCATCTTCTACCTACAATCAGGAGCTTACGTACATGTTTAAAAATTCATATTTCCTGATTTTAAACCATTCTTACATTAAAGATGCTATCACTCAGGTTCCGCTGCAGGGATATCCTGTATCGCCGGATGGTACAGTGGGTGCCAATCCTGTATTGAGATACATCAGAACCAATTTTGGTGATAAGCAGGAAATGTCTGCCATGGTAGGTATTCAAAAGTCGTTTTTCAAACAATACTGGACTACCAATTTTAATATTGGAGTTCAGCACAACATCAACAACGGGAGCCTTGATACCGATCCTACTACAGGAGACCGATTCAGAAACCAGGATGGTAAAAACATCGCTTACACCAACAAAACGAGTTCTACCAGTCTTTTGATTCAGACCAACAACACCATTCGTCTTGATAAAAAGAAAACATGGTTCTTTGGAGTTAATTATTTCTTCGTAGACAAGCAACAGATCGAGCTTGGATTATTAAAAGGCTTAATGAGCTTAGACCTCAGCCTGAAGAAAATGTGGAACGACTGGACCTTTGCAGTGAATGTGAATGATGTTCTGAATACCAACATTGTCAAAATTGAAGATTTTCAGGATAACGGAAATTACAACTACATCCACCAAAACCGTTACAACAGAAGCTTTACGGTAAGTCTCACTTACAATTTCGGAAATCAGAAAGTGAAAAAGGTAAGAGACATCGAAGGCGCATCAGATGCTATTAAAAGCAGAACAAGATAAAAATTATCTTTCTTCATATTCAATTATTCTTACGGTATCCGCTGATTCTTTTCAGCGGATTTTTTTATATTTAATAACTATGAAAAATCACGTTCCAGTTATTTTAATTTGCCTTAGTTTTCTTTTTCTTTGGACAGGCTGTACAGAAAAGAAGATAAAACTGGGCAAGGATATCAACTTTGATAAGGAGGAAAATATTCATTATGGGAACAGTCCTGAACAGGTAATGGATGTCTATATTCCCAATACAAAAACAACCAAAGAAAAGGATGTTTTTATCATTATTCATGGTGGAGGCTGGCGCTCTGGGGATAAGTCGCAACTTACTTTTTTCACTCTTTCTATGATGCAGAAATTTCCTGATCATATTTTTGTCAACATGAATTACAGGTTAACTTCAGAAACAAACTATGGACTTCCTAATCAGGTAAATGATATTAAAAATATTTCTGTCTTTTTAACAAAGAAATTTAAGTACAGTCCGAAATTAATATTATTAGGAAACAGCGCCGGAGCACATTTATCCATGCTGTATGCTTATCAATTTGATACAGATAAAAAAGTAAAAGCTGTTATTAATATTGTGGGTCCTGCTGATCTTTCTGATCCGGGTTTTAAAAATTATCAGGAATATTCCTTTGTGGAAAGAAGATTGGTAGATCCTCGTATCGTAGAATCGGGGATTTCCAGAATAGATTTTGCAAGCCCTGTAAAATGGATCAATGAAAGCTCCCCTCCTACTTTATCGTATTACGGAAATTCGGATCGTGTTATTCCTTCTTCACAAAAGAAAATATTAGATTCTGTTTTAAATAAAAACCATATCCCTCATGAGTCTTATCTATTCAATGGTGGACATCTGGACTGGGATAAACATCCTCATGATCAATTTCTTATTGATAAAATTGAAACATTTCTTAAGAAAACAGACAAAAAATAATACGTTCTGATTTTTCAAAACGTGTTATTCTTTTATATTTTATTTTAAATTTATTCTGATTTTGCAACGGCTGTTCTTTCAGAAACACCATTCGCATTGAAAGCTTCAATCTGGAAGTAGTAAGCATCTGTTCTGTCTGCTCCCGTAAAGAAATATTCATTCTTTCCGTAGACCATAATGCTTCCATATAATTTATCAGGAGTCTTACCGAAATAGATTACATATCCATCCGCATCAGGGTTCTGCTGCCATTTCATCCAGATACTTCTTCTTTCACCATATTTTTTCGGGTCAGCTCTTAAAGGTACAAAACCTTCCACTTTAGAGGGCTGTTTTCCTGCTCCTTTCCCAAACACTCTGAAACCACTTAAAGCAAATTTGCCTGTTGGCATTTTCAGGTTTTCCATTTTCAGGAAACGGGCTTTTGCAGGTTGTTCAAGCTCAACATAGTCATGAGGAACGTCTTTTGTATTTTTGCTTTTATCAACAATCACATTCCATTTCTTCCCATCATTGGAACCATAGATTTTATACTGATGCATTTTCCCTAAGGTTTTCCCCATAAACTCCGCATCCTGATCTGCATAATTGATCTGAATGGCATTGATCGTAGAAACTTCTCCAAGATCTGTCTGGAACCATTCTCCGGAATTCCCTGTTTTGGCACTCCAATACGTTTTGATGTCTTCATCTACAGCATTATTGGGCTGATACCCTCCTAAAGTAGACGAAACCTGAACCGGTTTATTATAATTCAAGAGCATCCATCCGGCAAAAAGACCTTTAGTAAAATCTTTACCTTGTGCATACTGCGGAAGATAAGTTGGATAATCCCCATACGCCGTATTACAGTACATGACATCATCTTTATCAAAACCGGCAGGCCAGATTCCCAGTCTTCTTTCAAAATTATTTTTAGTAGAAATAAAGATGGTGGAAATGTGCCACCAGTTTTTATAATTGTCTTCAAAAGTAGCTCCGTGACCTGCTCCTCTGGCAAAACCTCCCGGTTTGTAAGAGAATGGATTATGCTGTTGATATTCGAAGCCTTCCAAAGGACTTTTGCTCACGTATACTCCATCAGAATATCCACTGAATTCAGTTGCCGGAGCACCATACTGCATATAATATTTTCCGTTGTGTTTCGTCATCCATGCTCCTTCCACAAAAGGCTGAAGAAAAACATTATCATTGTATTCACCAAAACGTTCCCATCCGTGATCTTCGGGTTTTAATTTAATAATAGGCTTTACGAAACCTTCAGACTGAAGGTTTTTCACTTTCACTTCTGTTCCAAGCAATGGCCATTCGTTACTCGAACCCCAGTACAGATACAGCTTATTTTTATCTTCGTCATAATGGAATGCCGGATCCCACGCTCCCACTTTCAAAGTATCCACTGCAATTTTCCAGTCATCTTTGGTAGGATTTGTACTTTTCCAGATCGGGAAATCCTGTTCCCAGGTAGAACCATACACATAAAGAGTATCTTTCATAGCCCATACCGCAGGAGCATTAAGATCATGGGTATATTTATTATCTCTTAAAAATTTACGTTTGACAAATTTCCAGTCCAGCATATCATCACTGTACCAGTATCCTTCCTGATTGGTAGAAAAAAGAAACAGTTTATTCTTAAAATTAACAATCACCGGGTCTGCCGTAGCACGGTGTTTCCCTTGCTTTGAAAAAACTTCGAAAGGAGTATAACCATAATCAATATTAATGGGATTACAGAAGGTTTTCTGCTGAGCCCCTACAATCATTCCAAGAAAAATTGCTAATGACAGAAAGTATTGTCTCATTATTAGATTTTAAAGATTAGGGCAAAGTTAACTAACTTTTTTTGGTTTTCTCCAAATAAAGCCATCAAGCAGATAATGAGTAAGCTGCGGAACCACCAATAACGGAACAAGGAATTGAAATATTTTTTCAGAAACAATCACATTTAGGGAAAAATGTTCATTCCATACCAGAGTTTCCCATAAAAATTCTTCCAAAAAAGCAAATCCTAAAAGAACTCCAACAAATAAAAATATTCCTGAAAGAGATTTAAAAATCTGCATTCTTTTCAACTGACTATTTTCCTTTTGCTGTATTTCCCGGATATAAATCAATGCGATATAAGGAATTCCGTGAGAAACTACATTCAGAAAAGTAAACAAAAGGTCATTATTGAAGTAGACAATCCCAAAATACCAGGAAAGAAAAGTTCCGGTGATCAATATTATTTTCGGGATATTAATATTTTTTGTTTTAAAAGCTTCGAAAACCGTTTTAATGATCCAAATGAGTAGAATTGTAAAGTATGCAATCGTAATCAGAGGAAGATAGTTCGGAAGATTTTGAAGCCAGTCAAACTCATTGTTGACAAACCATGTAAAGGCCCGAGGGGTTTTAAACCAGTACAACATCGGAAAAATAGTGGCAGAATAAACAGCGACCTCATCTATTTTCTTGCTCCAGTTATTGGGTTCAAAACGGGCATAGATCCTCATAAAACCGTACTGCTGGCGTATAAAATGAAAAACGGCAATCAATGCCAGTACCGACCAGAATGTCAGGTTCCCGAATTGAAACAGGATAATTCCCAATATCCAGCTTACCGCAGGAATCCCGAGATAAAGCAATTTATTTTTCTGTATCTCTCCCTTTACGAAATACGTTTTGAACAAAGTAGAATATACATGTGCCACATCCACAAAAACAATCAGGAAAAGCCATGTGTAAAAGGAATAATGATTTTCCAGCCCCTGAATCTGTTTCTGAAAAAGAAAAATAACAAGCAATACAAGGAAAGGTGGTGATAAAATAAACCACCAGTCTGTTTTTGCATTATGTATCCACGGCTGTTTCATTGTATTGTTTTATATCATTTGTTCTGCAGTCCGGATTCCCTGATAAAAGGCTTCTTCAAAAATAGATATTCCTGAAAGATCAGAATGGGCAAAGAAAATTTTTCCATCTACAGATTCTTTTGCTATTTTGGTTTCTTCGCCAAAAATCTGATTGGGAACGGGAGCAATCATGGCATGTCCTATTTTATGAAACTGCATTTCGAGAATAAAATCTTCTATCAGAGGATGTGCTTTCTTCAAATCATTTAAAACTAAATCTTTCAGTTCAGCCTCTTTCATAGCGTAGAGCTTTTTTCTTGCCTTTTTGCAATCTGCTGTTGAAAAACTTTTATAGTGGGTAATCACTTTCTCACCAATAATCTGGTTCAGATTCTGATGTTGATCAAAGATATAGCCTAATCCTGAAGAACCGTAGATCACATTATCCCATGCCAGTTCTTCATCTCCTCCAAATTCATTCTTTAGCGTAATGGTTGTTAAAAGCCAGGGCACATAATGAAATGATGATGCTCTTTTTTGATTAAAAATCCTTTCATTCACAAACTGTGGTGATGCAAACAGGACTTTATCAGCAATGATCTTTTTCGTTTTCTTTTGAGCATTATCAAAACTCAATACCTCAATTTTATCATTGATTTTTACATCAAAAACAAGATTTTCAGGCATATGTTTTCCCTCCGTGTATTTTGAAAAATGTTTTGCAAGCCTCGCATTTCCTTCCGGCCAGGTGAATACCTGATCTTTGTATTTCGTGCTCCAGTTGTTTTTTCTTCCTGCAAAATAATGAATTCCCGCCCATGCTGAAACGTAATCTATTCCTAATCCGAAATCATCTCTACATGAATAATCCAACAGCCAGAGAAGTTCTTCGGAGTGATAATTATTTTCTTTGAGCCAGTCTTTGAATACAATTTTTTCAAGCTTTACAACCTCATCTTCTCTGCTTGAATCATGTACCGGAATGGCAAACCAGTATTTCCCCTGCGAATCTTTCTTTATCCGAAGCTCATCCATCAACTTAAAAAAGCGGTTAAGCTCTTGCTGGGTTGTTGCTGAAATACCTCTTTGAGGAACAATGTCATTCTGCCAGAAATTTTTATAAAATAGTCTTTCCTGTTGTGGAAAGGTCATTTGGTATTCATCAAGAATGGGTTCTCCGTTATCTTCTGTTCCTAAACATATTTTGCACTCTTTCAGGAAGTCTATAATTTCTACGTTTTCCTTATTGGGTAAGGGTAAATAATGTGCTCCTAACGGAAACTTTGAAAATGAATTTTGCCCATTGGAAGAATTTCCTCCCAAATGGTTTTCCATTTCAAGGAGAAGATAATCCTGTTCATTATTTTGGTTAAAAAATCGGCAAGCAGAAAGTCCGGATATTCCTCCACCTACGATAAGATATTTTGTGTGGATAACTTCTGAAAATTGTGGAAAATCTTTTGCCCATAACTTATGTCCGAGAACATGATTAGTTCCCGTAATCTTAAGCAGCAATGATTTTACTTTCTTTTCGCAGTACTGCAAAAAGGGAAGCATCAGGCTACCTAAAAATATAGTTTTAAGAAAATCCTTTCTACTGTACTTTCCCCCACTCTTCATCGAAATAACGGACTAATATCTGATTATCCAGACGGTTAACTTCTACATCTTTCACTTTCATATCTTTGTTAAAATATGCCATTTGTGAAAAGTTATAATCATAGTATTTTAAGCCGGGAAGCTTTCTGTATACTCTATTATTGATCGGTTCAAATGAAGCCATCGAAAATCCCCACTCCCCAAAAGACGGAACATAGGTATGATAGGCTGCTGTGAAAGGAAAAATCTGATTGATTGTTTTTTCGATACACCAGAAAGATTTCGGAGCAAAATACGGAGAGGTGGTCTGAACCACAATTTTCGTATCAAGCGTTGTCAGCTTCTCCAGTTCTTTATAAAACTGCAGGGAATATAGTTTTCCTAAGCTGTAATTGGATGGATCCGGAAAATCGATGATAATGACATCAAACTTCTTTTTGCTGTCTTTTACCCAAATGTAGGCGTCTTTATTGATAATTTCTATTTTCGGATTGGAAAAAGAATTTTGGTTTAACCTGCGCATGGTTTCGTTGGTCTTGAAAAACTGAGTCATTTCACCATCAAGATCCACAAGGGTTACTTTTTTAACGTCTTTATATTTTAATACTTCTCTGGCTGCAAAACCATCACCACCTCCCAAAATCAGTACATTATCAATGTTTTTTGCCATAGACATTGCAGGATGTACTAACGCTTCATGATAGCGGTATTCATCAGTGGATGAAAACTGTAAGTTGTTATTTAAATATAAACGGAATTCGTGAGTATTTCTCGTTAAAACGATTCTTTGATAGGGTGAACTTTTGGTATACACTACATTTTCACCATAAAGTTTCTCTTCAGAATAAGACAGAATTGTATCTGAGAAAAAGAAAAGTCCCAGCAAGAATGTAAATGCTGCAATAGATTTTACTTTTAAGGATAAGGGTTTTGATAATTCCTTGGTAAGGTAATAACATAGAAATATCGCAATAGAGATATTAATTAACCCAAAGAACAAAGGTGTTTTTACAATTCCCAGCTTTGGAATTAAAACCAGAGGAAAAAGAATCGATGCCAATAAAGCTCCAATATAATCGAATGCAAAGACGTTTGAAACTAAATCTTTAAACTGTACTCTGTCTTTCAGAATGTTCATCAAAAGAGGGATTTCCACTCCAACCAAGCAGCCTGTGAAAAAGACAAAAAGGTATAGAACGCTTTCAAAGTGTGCCAGAGTATTAAACAGAATAAACAGCACCACAGAGCTGATTCCGCCTACGATTCCCACAAGGATTTCGATCTCAATGAATTTATCAATAAGATTTCCTTTGATGAATTTTGCAAGGTAGGAACCTACTCCCATTGAAAAAAGGTATACCCCAATAATGAAAGAAAACTGCTTTACAGAGTCTCCTAAAAGATAGCTCGCCAGGGCTCCGGCCACCAGCTCATAAATCAATCCACATGTAGCAATGACGAATACTGAAAACAATAAAAGCAGCTCAAGAGGAATCCTCTTCTTATCCATGAATTGCCGCGCTTATAATCATTGAAATTCCGATGATAAATGCTCCGAAGACAATAGCCAGTGCTATATTTTTGTTCTGAGCGATCTCATGCCATGTTTTTTCCGGAGTAAGTTTTTCTATAACGAAATAGCATACAAGCAGAATTGCGATTCCCAGAAATGAATAAAGAACCGAGTTGAGTATTGGTAATAAATTGATGTTGTCCATAGTTTTTATATTTTTATTTGTGATAGTATCTGTAGAATCCTACTCTGGAATGGCTTCTGGTAGTTCCATCGCGGTATGTTTCCGTTTTGGCACAGTCGCAGACCTGATTTCCCCGGTAGGTAAGGTATACAAACCAGGTCATGAAAAATCCTCCGATCAGGCAGAGCATCCAGTTTTGTCTTATGTAATGTAAAATAGTGTTCATCATGATGTGGCATAAGGGGTGTTTGAGCTGTTCTTCCATTTACTCACATTAAAGAAATGTCTTCCTATCAATAAAGCAATAAAGAGTACAATCATTATGAATAAAATGAATCCGAAGTTCCAGAATGAAACGGGAAGCCAGGTTGCCTTGAGCTGTACATAAGTATTGCTTGAAATAGGATCTGTAGTGAGTTTAGGTGCTTCAGCATTGATCAGAGAATCTATTTTTGAAGTTCCGAACGACGCTTTTACCAGTTTACCCAATTCTGTTGTATCTTTTTCTAAAGTTTTTCCGTCTGTAAAGGTTGTAGTTTGGGCCTTAAACAAGTCTGTAATTTCAATAGTTCCTGATTTATCCCGGGATATCATCACCTTCGAATCCGGAGACTGAAGGTTGGAAAATGTTGGTAAAGCCCCTTCCTTCTCTGCAGAAATAAGAAAGTGATATTGTCCGGAGCTTACTCCGCAAAGATTAAATTCTTCGGACTGACTTCCTTCTGACCAGCTTTCTCCATCTTCGTAACCATGATACTGTTCGATATCTTTGGAGGTATAGATAATTTCATTGGTTTTTTCATTCACAAGACTCAGCTGGATATTTGCCCAGGAATTATCAACACCTGAAAATGCATTTACCTTTAATGGTGCTGAACCTCCTGAAAGGGTAAAACTTTTGCTCACCATTTCCTTGTCCTGTACATCTGCAAAGTTGATGGTCTCCGCAAAAACAGTTTCGTTGGTTCTTGAAGTATAAACATACAACTGAAGCAGACATATCATTAATGCAGCCACACAAAAGATGTTGACCATCTGTTTGATATCAAAATAATAAGGCTGAACGATCCCCACTCCCGTGTAATAAGGCATGTGAGCTATTTTAAAAGCTCTTTTTACATCATGTTTTGAAATGTGAACTCCATAAAAATATTCGCTTTTCTTGCTGGTCTTCTCCTGAGAGATCATACGGGTTCCATTGACATATTCTTTGTAAGTGGCAACACTGAAATCAAGGTGCTCATCAAAAAATCCGGCTGCAGCGTCAATGCTGCATGGAGTGTTTTCGTACCAGCGATAAGTTCGTCCGAGATAGGTTGGTAATTTCGAATTTTTACTTTTAAAATCGTCAGGGTGCATTGAGGTTATAAAGACCCAATGGCCATCACTTTCACTCAGGAAAGCATCATTTCCTTTACTGTCTTTTAAAGAGTATTCACGCCAGAAAATGCCTGTTCCGTATTTCTTGACAATAATAGAAACAACGGTATATTCTACACCTTCAATTTTTCCTTTCTGTCCGACGTCCAATACAACGTTTTCGGTCGGTACTTTCAAATGTTTGGTCTTCTTATTTCCGGCTGCATCAATGAGATGAGAGCAGGTGTTACAAACATATTCCTCGATAGGAAAAGTGAGGTCTAATTTATTTTCTGATTCGCATGCTGGGCAGACGTAATGCATTTTTTATCTGTAAATTTTGTGTTTCTGAATGGTATTAGCTTTAAAATACTGAACCACTTCATCTGCAATCTGCTCTACTTTTGTGGTATTGTCCTGTGTATAATTACAAAGAAAAACATCAAAAGTAAGCTGTTTGAATTCCGGCCACGTGTGGATACAAAGGTGAGACTCTTTCAGGATTACTGCTGATGTAAAACTATCATTTTCAAAAATATGATTGGTAACTCCTACAATTTCTACATCTTTGGTTTTCAGAATTTCTTCTGTAAACGTCAGAAAACCTTTGCTGTCTAATAACAAATCTTCTGACTCTGTTTCCAAAGTCAGAAGAATATGTAAACCTTTACTTGATAATGGGTTCAATTAATTTTTTTGGTAAATATATTATTTTTTTGGAAGAAAAACCTCAGCAAGCATACATCTTGCACTTCCTCCACCATTTACTTCAATGGTATTGAGGTCAGAATAGATAATTTCGCAGTATTTTTCAATAGCAGCTACCTGTTCTGAAGATAAAGACTGATAAGCTGTCTGGCTCATCACCAAAAATCTCTCACCGGCTTTATTTTGAACCTGAAGCATATTTCCTGCAAACTGCTGCATCTGTTCTTCTGAAATTTCAATAATTTCTTTTCCGGAACCTTTAATCGTTTCTATTACTTTTTCTCTTTCCAGCTCATCATCAATACAATCTAAACAGATTACGACAAATTTATCGGCTACACACATCATGACGTTGGTATGATAAATAGGAAGTCTTTCTGTCCCTACTGTCTGGAATGAATGAAATACAACAGGAGTGAATCCGTATTTTGAGCAGAATTCTCTGAACAGTTTTTCATCCAATCTCAAAGAAACAGAACCGTAAGCAATTTTGTTATCGTGATCGAAAATCATACTTCCCGTTCCTTCCAGGAAATGTCCCTGAGTTTCCGAGAAAGACCAGTCATCTACTTCAACCACTTCAAATCCTTGAGCTTCGATAGTTTCAATAATATCATCTCTTCTTTCCACTCTTCTGTTGGAAGCGAACATAGGATATAAAACTACTTTCCCGTCTTTATGGAAGCTTACCCAGTTGTTTGGGAATATAGAATCCGGAGTATGAGGATCCAGCGTGTCTTTTATCGTGATTACGTTAATCCCTTTTCCTCTTAGTTTTCCGACAAAAGTACTGAACTCAGCCAAAGCTTTTGACTGGATATCAGAACCTGTCTGCTCTACCTGAAATAATTATTTTTGCTGTTTCAGCGTTGTAACCGAATGCAATCGGTTCTATCATTAATACTGTATCTGTTGTTTGCATTTTTTATAAGTTTGAGGGTATTAGCGTATAAGAGTTTGAGAGTCTGAACAGCGTTTTACAAATTATTATCTTCTTTATTCATTGAAGAAAATGAACACCACTTTTCTGACTGACTCATCATATTAACTAACATCCCTATTATTTGGTTATACTTTTTGTGCAAAATATTGTATTGCTCTTCATTCATGTAATGGCAGGCAAAAGCAAACTGAAGCCATGTTTGAGTTTCTCTTGCTTCTCCTTCTGAATCTGTAAGCTTAGCTATGAAGGATTTTTCATATTTTCTTTTCCCCCAAGCCTCACTAATATTTGCCGTTACAGATCTTGACGATCTTCTTATCTGATCTGTAAGTGAGTAAAGTTCTTCTTTTGGAAAGGATTTTGAGAGCTCATAAATCAGCTGTGCTATTTCAAATGATTGTTGATAAACTTTTAAGTCCTGATGAAATTTGATTGTTGACATACCCAAATATTTTTTTAAAATTAAAAAAATATTCAAACCCATCAACACTCAGACTCTAAAACTCCTTCACTCTCAAATCCTAAAACTCTCACACTCAATTACTCCCTAACAAGCGGCATTGTAGAGCATCTCAACAAACCACCCATTTTGGATATTTCTCTGTAAGGAATTTCTTCAACCGTCATTCCCCATTCGTTTCTTAAATGGTCGTTCATTCTGGTGAATGCTTTGTCTGAAACCACTACATCGGGAGAAATGGAGAAAATATTCGGAAACATCTCAAACATTTCTTCATCATTGATGTGGAAACAGTTTTCTTCTCCGAAAATATCAATGATCAAACGATAATCACTTTCATCTACGAATCCATTTTTGTAGATGATACATTTGTCTTCTCCAATCGGATTAAATGTGCAATCCAAATGCAGAATCCCTTCAAACGGAACTTTATCGTTTTTCTTCAGTTCCAGATCTATAATTCTTTTCTTTGGAAAATATTCTTTTAAGATTTCAATGGCATACTCGTTGGTTCTTGCCGTCTTATAGTTTCGGTAGTCTTCGCTGAAGCAGGTTCCGATGAAAATAAAATCATTCCACACAATTACGTCTCCGCCTTCAATATGTGCCGTTTCCGGAAGGTTAATGATCTTTCTCCATGCTACTTTCTCAAAAACGCTTTTGTATGCTTCCTGCTCGTCTGCTCTGTCTGCAATCACATTGGAAATGATCATCTTGTCATCTATCACAAAAGCTACATCTCTGGAAAAAACCTGGTTGTAATCTTTGATGATACTTGGGCGCAGTACTTCAACGTTATACTTTTTTAAAACCGCTTCAAAAGCGTTCATTTCATTGATAATATCCTCTTCTTTAGGATAAATATTATGTTCGATTGAGTAATATGACTTGGCGTCATAACTTTCCTCTAGTGTGGGAACGGCTCCCAATGAATTAGGCTGGCCTAGAACTACTGACTTCAGCCTACCCGTTTCGTTTTTAATGTTTAGTCTCATAAAGATTTATGCAATACTACAAATATAAGTAAAGGTCGCTACCTATAAAACTTTTGGATTGCTTTCTCCTTATAATTTTCTCTAGTAATCCGGTTCTTCTGGATGACAGTTTTATTACAGTTATTTTATCCGGATAATACAACAAATACAGAAAATACAACTATCTGATTCTCACTTACAATTTCACCTTACGCAATTACTGTTGAAATGTACGTACTTACTTAATGTAGCTGGTCTCATTTTCTGTGTACCATTATATTCGCAATACTAATCTTAAATCTTATTTATTATGAAAAAGATCCTTACATTTTTTTTTACCGTATTATTTACCGTAATATCAGTAACCAGTTTATGGGCACAGAAATCTTTTAGCGTCAAATATGTAGGTGAAGCTAGTCTTAGCAGTTCTCCACCTAATCATATTAAAGTGGAGGCTGATTATGATCGTCATTATCATATTGTTTCACCTCCTTACAGTTCTACACAGACCACTCATGTTCTTGAAAGCAAGTATATCACCAACGGAACAACTGTCGCTTATCTTTCTCCTTCGACTCCCAGTCCAGGTACAGGTCAGACTTTTGAACTGTTCCATTTAAAAGTAACCTGGAATACTCTACAAAATGGATTTCCAATTTCAAGGGTCTATACCTTTAATGATTTACAGATTCTCTCTGTCAATAACGGGAATGAAGTAGACCTCACGATACAAGGGGCCAGAATACGTCTAAAGGAGATCAGTTCAGGAAACCATTTTCTTTATCAGGTTACGCTCACCACCTACTAAGCAAGCTGATACTGTTTCCTCACAAAAAATAAGCTCCGCTTTTACAGGTAGGATTTGTTTTTTAATTTTTCAAAAAAATGACTGACATCATTTATCTACAATCTACTATTTTTCATATACATACAAACACAATTTTTGGTTACATTTAAAAATAAAGTCCTATATTAGTGATATAATTTTCGCGAAATTATAACCCATAAAACTTAACTATTAACACCAAAAATCAAAGTCATGAACAAGAACATTAAAGTGCTAAAACACGCACAAAAACTAGGTAGAGATCAACAAAAATCAATAACAGGCGGAATCGGACCTACAAGACCAAGATACTGCTGTGAATGGGATGCTGATGGAAAATGTATCATCTGGACATGTGGAAATTGTGTATGCCCATAATAAAAAACGAAAACCTGCTTTATCAAGCAGGTTTTCTTATCTTGTTCTGTTTTCTTCTTCTGTTTTCTGAGTTTCCTTTACCTGATATTTTGAACTTCCTATCGTATAACTGAGTGAAAATATCAGCCTGCTGCTGTCCCACCAATGGGTAAAACGGTTATCCATAATCTGCTTATGCCTGAATTCCAACCTCTGTTCATATGAATCCAGCAGATTATTAAATCCGATCTTAGTATTCAGTTTATTATCAAACCATGACTTCTGTAATGATACATCTACCGTATATCTTGGTTTAATGATGTAAAGGCTATTCCCCGTTTTAGATTCATAAGTAGC
This sequence comes from Chryseobacterium sp. CH21, assembly GCF_004119445.1. Taxonomy (GTDB): domain Bacteria; phylum Bacteroidota; class Bacteroidia; order Flavobacteriales; family Weeksellaceae; genus Chryseobacterium. The sequence continues at coordinate 38,019 of NZ_QICI01000041.1, forward strand.
AAAGACATTTACCGTAAATCCTTTGGGAAGTGAAAATACCTGATTGAGTCTCAGCTCATAATTATAGATATTCAATGCAAAGACTTCCTCCATATAAGGTCTGAATTCATAATTGTAATATCCTGCAATCTGGCTGGTGATATTCCACCATTTTGTAATCCTGACCGGAAAACTTGTTTCCAGAATTGCAAAATTCCGATAGGGAAGATTGGTTCCCAAATATTCCAGAACATTCGTTTCCGGATTATAGAGAGGATAGCGGGTCATCACATCTTTTTCTTTTCCTACAGTAAAGCTTGTAATCCAGTTTTTATGCCGATAGGTTGCTTTGATTTGGCTGGTAAAAGAAGGCAATAGATAAGGATTTCCTATCCAGTAATTTAACGGACTGAAATAAAACCGGAACGGATTAAGTTGTGAGAAAACCGGTCTTGTTATTCTTCTGCTGTAAGAAAGAGACAACTCATTGAAAGCATTAAAGGTATACGATGCACTTAGAGACGGCAGCCATTTCAGATAGTTTCTGGAAACAACAGAATCCAAAGTAACGGTCTTGGAAATACTGCTTGTATTTTCAAACCTTAATCCTGCGTTGATTTGAAATTTCCCCATTTTTTGTCTGTAAGACACATATCCAGCCCATATTTTTTCTTTGTATGAAAATATATTACTCCGGGTAGGATCAAAGACAAACTGGTTTCCTGCTGATAATGTATCATATCTGATATTATTATTGGTATCAGAATGACTGTATTTAACACCTGCTTCAATATCGGTGTTATTTATTTTTTGAGAAGCATCTATCTGGGCGGTATGGATATTAATTTTATTAAAAAGGTCAGATTTCCAATAGGAAAGTACATTCGCTGTCCCATGATCTTTATTGATAAAATCATCATTCTGTTTATTATTAACCGAAAGATAGTTTCCTAAAAAACTGATTTTAAATCCTTTGTTCTGGAAAGAATAATCTGCTGTTATTCCATAATTGTTCTGGCTGTAAGCTGTAGGATTCCCGCTGGCAGTATTTACTACCACATTAGTTTCACTTTGATCTGTTGTATATAATGATCCGTTGCGTATTCGGTCAATGTTCCGGAAGTTTCCTCTTAAATTGAGTCCGAATCTGTTTTTATCATTCAGTCTGAAATCAGCACCTGCCTGCAGATTATAAACCTTTCCAAAGTCTTCCTGATAAGTACGGGTACGCATGATATTTGTATTTGCCAAACGCTGTAAAGCATGATAACGATAGGTTGAAATTCCTTCATTGTAACCTGTCTGTACACTGTAGGTCACTTTTCCGGTATGATAAGAGATATTTACTGCATTTTCACGGGAGTTGAATCTATTAATGTATACATTCCCGTTATAGCCTAATTTCCATCCAAGACTGATATTCTTTTTGAGTTTAATATCAATAACTCCTTTAAATTCTGCATCATACTTCGAAGACGGATTGGTATTTACCTCCACAGATTCTACCATTTCGGGAGATAAAGACCGTAAATAAGCCTGCAATTCCTGATTACTCATGACGACAGGTTTTCCATCAATCAGAATGGCAGGTGTAATTCTTCCTCCAACAAAGATTCCGTCTTCCTGGTCAACTGTAACACCAGGAGTCTTTCTCAGGACATCAAGAAGATGAGTGGAGGTTTTAAAATCTCTGTTTCCGGCAACAGACAACACAAGATTACCATCACTCATTTTCATCTTTCTGGGAGCAGACTGAATGATAACTTCTGAGATATTTGTTGTGGAAGATTTTGCCTCAGCCAGAGAATCCTGAACTTTTGCTTTTACAACACCCTGCTGTGCTTTTCCAAAGAATAACAGAAAAAACAGGAATAGCAAGAACCATAATTTAACGATCATAAATTTTAAATTTTATGAAATCAAAAGTATCGGCTTGCTGTAATATTACGGTTTTGAAATTGAAATTCCGCAGTACTGAATTATAAATTTGAACTCTGAAACCTAGGTTCAGTAAGGGTTTGAGACTGTTTATACAAAAGAGGTGTTGTATTTTTTATTTTTTTGAAAGTTGAAAAGAAAGTTGATTTGGAATTGAATCCCACTTCATAGCCTATCTCTTCAATTTTCAGATAAGAACCATTTTCTATTTTTTCACAAGCTTCATTGATCCTGTATTCATTGATGCAGGTAGCAAAACTTTTCCCCAAATTATCATTCAGCAGCTGAGAAAGCTGGTGAGAAGAGATGTTCATTTTGGAGGCAAGATCACTCAATTTTAAATTCGGATTTTTATAGAGCTCTTCTGTATCCATTAATCTTTCTAATTTTGATACAAAACCATCAGCCTGTTCTCCGGAAATCTTTTTATTGGAATATTTTTCTGTTTCTTTTACCGGAAGCTGTTGGTATTTTTTATTAAATAAAATCAAAAAGTTGGCATACAGTACAAACGAAAACACAAGGCTTCCTCCTGCACAGTAAATTTGTAGCCAGCCTGTAGAAATCAACTGGTAACTCAAAAATATAATCACATTGCTGACCAGAATCGGGAGTACAAAGTTATTGGGACTTTTATGATTCTGTTTATGTAAAATATAATACTGATAGACCGTAAGAAATACAAATACAGACCAAACAGCATAGATAAAAGTAGCAAAATAGTTATCCCATGTAATGGGAAACACCAGATATAATACCCCGACAACTCCTAAGATAAGGGTTAATATCCCGAACCATTTCTGACAGTTCTTCCAATCAAACTGATCCTGCTGGAAGGAAGATTTCACATAATAATATAAAGCCGGTCCAGCAAAAAATAAGGCTGATAGTCCTAAATGTGCTATAATTCTGGGTAAATCGGGATAAAAATAAAAACATACAGAAACCACTACTCTTGAGCTTAACATTAAGAGAAGAATTCCGAGGAAAAAATCCGGGAGATATTTCAGTTTTTTAACAAACAACAAATAAATGCCCAGCAGAAGTCCGTTGAATGCTCCTACTGCGCTGAAGAAAAATAACATCTGTTGTCCGAAAGTCATTGGGTATTAATTTTTTACAGTAGTAAATTTAATCAAATTATTATATTCGATTTCGCAAAATAACTGAAAATATTAAAAATTGATACTCAGAAGTGTTTTCCTTTACATTACGATCCGTTTTCCGGTCTTTTAAAGATAAGTGATTTTACGATGGAAATAATATGACCATTTTAAAAATAAAGAATCCCAAAGCAAGCTTTGGGATTCTTTTATAGTATAAGCAAATATTATCTGCTTGCGATGTCGATGTAGTTTCTTTCCTGAGCACCTTGGTAAACCTGTCTTGGTCTTCCGATTGGGTCTCCTTTCAGTCTCATTTCTTTCCACTGAGAAATCCATCCCGGAAGTCTTCCTAATGCAAACATTACAGTAAACATTTCTGTAGGAATTCCTAATGCTCTGTAGATGATTCCTGAATAGAAGTCTACGTTTGGATATAGTTTTCTTTCTACGAAGTACTCATCTTCAAGAGCTACTCTTTCTAACTGCATTGCAATGTCAAGAGCTTTATCCTGAATACCAAGCGCAGTAAGGATATCATCAGCAGCTTTCTTGATAATTTTCGCTCTTGGGTCGAAGTTTTTGTATACTCTGTGTCCGAATCCCATTAGACGGAAGCTATCTCCTTTATCTTTAGCTTTAGCAACATATTTAGATACGTCACCACCATCTTTTTCGATAAGCTCAAGCATTTCGATTACCGCTTGGTTAGCACCACCGTGAAGTGGTCCCCAAAGTGCAGATACTCCAGCAGAGATAGAAGCGAAAAGACCTGTGTGAGCAGAACCTACCATTCTTACTGTAGAAGTAGAACAGTTTTGTTCGTGGTCTGCGTGAAGGATTAATAATTTATCTAAAGCATTCACTACTACCGGATCGATTTCGAAATCAGCGTTTGGTAGTCTGAATGCCATTTTGTAGAAATTCTCTACGTAATTTAGGTTGTTATCCCCGTGGTTTAATGGTAAACCTTGAGTTTTTCTGTACGTCCAAGCACAAAGGTGAGAGAACTTAGCGATCATAAGCTCAGCAGCATGATCCATTTCTTCTTTAGAGTTTACGTTTACTGCTTTTGGGTTGAAAGCTGTCAAAGCAGAAGTTAAAGAAGATAAAACTCCCATCGGGTGAGCAGAACGAGGAAAAACATCAATGATTTTTTCATTTCGTCTGCGATGAAGTTATATTTTTTAATATTGTTGTCGAATGAAGTAAACTGATCCTGAGTAGGTAATTCTCCATGTAATAAAAGATACATTACTTCAGTGAAGTTAGATTTTTCAGCAATCTGCTCGATTGGATAACCTCTGTAGAATAATTCTCCTTTATCTCCGTCTAAGTAAGTGATGTCGCTAATAGTAGCTCCTGTATTTTTGTAACCTAAATCCAGAGTGATCAAACCTGTCTGGTCTCTTAATTTTGAAATATCAATCCCTCTGTCTCCGATAGTACTATCCACGATTGGATATTCATATGAATTACCGTCGTAATTCAATATTACTTTGTTGTCTGACATTATTTATTTATTTTTTTTAAATATACCACTTTCCATAAAATACGGCAAACAAAAATTATCGCTTGCCGTTATTTATAAATTCAATTATCTTTTTATCTTAAATGCTTCCAGTCCTGGGAAAATTGCAGTTTCACCAAGAGCTTCTTCAATTCTTAACAATTGGTTATATTTTGCCATTCTGTCTGATCTTGAAGCTGAACCTGTTTTGATTTGTCCACAGTTCATTGCTACTGCTAAATCAGCAATTGTAGAATCTTCAGTTTCTCCTGATCTGTGAGACATTACTGAAGTGAATTTGTTGTTCTGAGCCATTTGTACTGCCGCCATTGTTTCAGAAAGAGAACCAATCTGGTTTACTTTTACAAGGATAGAGTTGGCAATATTTTCTTTTACTCCTCTGGATAGTCTTTCTACGTTGGTTACGAATAAATCATCACCTACCAACTGTACTCTGTCACCAATTTTATCAGTAAGCATTTTCCAGCCTTCCCAGTCGTTTTCCTGCATACCATCTTCAATAGAAATGATTGGGTATTTTGCAGCCAGTTCAGCTAAGTAAGAAACCTGTTCGCTGCTTGAAAACTGAGCGGCATCAGGGGTCTGGAATTTTCTGTAATCATAAATTCCGTCTTTGTAGAATTCCGAAGCGGCACAGTCTAGTGCTAACATAATGTCGTCACCTGGCTTATATCCTGCTTTTTCGATTGCCTGAAGTAAAGTATCTAAAGCATCTTCAGTCCCTTTGAAAGTTGGTGCAAAACCACCTTCGTCACCTACTGCAGTAGATAGACCTCTTGAATGAAGGATCGATTTCAGGTTGTGGAAAATTTCAGTTCCTTTTCTCAATGCGTGAGAGAAAGAATCTGCTTTTACCGGCATAATCATAAATTCCTGAAATGCGATAGGAGCATCAGAGTGAGACCCACCATTGATTACATTCATCATTGGAACAGGAAGTGTGTTGGCATTCACACCACCTACATATTTGTATAGAGGCATTCCCAATTCTGCAGCTGCAGCTCTTGCTACTGCCAAAGAAACACCAAGAATAGCATTAGCGCCTAGATTTCCTTTGTTAGGCGTTCCATCTAGATCGATCATAATCTGATCAATATAATTTTGTTCGAAAACCGGCTGTCCTACTAAATTCTCTGCAATTACTTCTTTTACATTTTCAACAGCTTTCAGAACTCCTTTCCCTTGGTATTCTGAACCACCGTCACGTAATTCTACTGCTTCGTGTTCTCCTGTAGATGCCCCTGAAGGTACAGCTGCACGGCCCATTGCTCCGCTTTCTGTAAATACATCTACTTCGATGGTAGGGTTACCTCTGGAATCTAAAATCTGTCTTGCTTCTATGTAAGAAATTGCACTCATTTTTTATTTTTTTTGTTTAGACAAATTTAATCAAAATTTAACTTTCAGGGGTATTTCGAGGGATTTTTTTGAGATAAATCCGAGTTAAATTTTAGTTAATTTATATTATGATAATTCTACAATTTCTTAGCAAAAGATCAGCGATTTAAAATGAGAAAATAATGCTTTTAAAACTCTTAGTTTTTGAATAATTTTTGACGTTAGAATTTCAAATTTCTATGATTTTTTTATAACCCTTATAAAGTGACTCTGAATAAAAAGCTGGTCCCAGGGTTTTCGGATATGATATTGCATTCTCCAGACAGTTCATTCATTCTTCTTTTCATATTCCGCAGGCCGTTTCCTTTTGACTGGTCATCTTGAATTCCCCTTCCATTATCAGAAATTCTCATGGAAAAGTTATTTTTTTCCTGTGAAAACGAAAGTTTCAAGGTATTGGCATGGCTGTGCTTATATACATTATTAACAGCTTCTTTTAAACAGAGAAAGAGATTACGCCTCATTTCTGTGGAAACCGGTGTTTCCGTAATGATGTCTTCACATTCAGAATGCAGTACTATTTTTGTTTTCTTTAGGAAATTTCCGGTATAAAGTATGGCATAGTCTATGAAGCTACCTAATGTATCATTTCCGGAATTCAAGCTCCAAAGCATCTCTCGCATAGAAATATTCATTTCTTCGGAGGTTTTCAGAAGTTCGTCAATGTCGTTTTGCAGATCATCATCTTCTGCTTTCTGTTTCAGAAATTCTGCCTGAAGTTTTAATGCGGAAATTCCTGCTCCAAGATCATCATGCATATCATGAGAAATACGTTCCCTCTCCTGCTCCAGAACTTTTTGTTTCTCTAGTTCTTTCTGAAGGAGCTGATTTTGGTATTCGGCTTCTTTGAGCTGCTGCTGCTGAACAAAAAAAAGCTGCCTTTTATTATACAAAACAACAATAAGAACAATGAAAATAACAAAAGTTATCAACAGAATAACGGCAATAATATAGGCCAACCTTATTGTATCCGGCAATTGTTTCATATTGTGTTTTATTTTCCGCTATTCTCGAAATTTTTTAAGCCCATATAGAACATTCCATACATGATGATATTAACGCAATACTGCATGGTTTTTAAAATTTGTAAAAAACCCGGATCATTATCCTGAAGAAAAAACATGGGGATGGATCTGAAAATAAAAAAAATACTCCAAAAAAGTAATCCGCATGATACCCAGAAATGCGGGTCATTAAAGATTTTTATTTCGTCAAAGTTTTTTAATCTGATATAAAACCATACCAGTGCATTAATGATAAAATAAAAGCAAACTAATATTCCCAATGTGTTTTCATAGTTTTCACCGTAAAACTTTACAAACAGAGCAATATAAGCCAATATAGCAATCAGAACATACAGAAAGAATATTCTGAGTTTTTGAGGGAAGATTCTTGCATAGTATCTGTTGAAAAATATAAGCAGAAAAATACTGTAATAATTAAAAAGATAAGCAAAGTCAAATTTCTGGATGTATATTTTATAGTGTCCATAAAGTTCTAGGCACAAAGAAAGGAATAAGTATATTGTAAAATAGTTTTGGCTGGAAAGACCTTTCTTTCCAGCTAAAACCATCGACTTTACAGTATCTATAAAGAGTATTGATATGTATATAATCTGAATGAGCATTTCTATGGATATAGTGAGCCCATATCGAAGAATCCTTCTTTTCCTATAAGATCATCCGGCAGGTATCTTCCAATCATGGTAAGTCTTTTTTCCTGGCCTTGATAAGCGGCTTCATACTCAGCGACTTCAAAAACATAATAAGGATTATCTTTAAAATAATCTTTGATGATCTCAATTTCTATTACTTCACCTGGGATAAACTTAACTTCTTTGTAAAGACGCCCTTCAATATTCCTTTCATGTAAAATCCTATTGATGTCTGCCCAGGTATAACCAATACACCATGTCTGTTGTAAAGGATTACTATAAGTATTCATTTTATGATAAAACTCGGATGAAGTGTATTGAGTATACATTGCTCTTGCCTCATCAAGACTAATAAGATCCTTATCGATCTCAAATTTATGTCCTAAATTAAAGATGATATAATGCGCAAGTGGATCACCATTATGGTCCAAAGGTGTTGCAATAAAGTATAAAAATTCATTGGCTCCAGTAGAAAGATGGGTGTTGCCTGTATACTTTGCGTAGTCTTTCTGGGTAATAAAGACAAAGTCAAATCTTAGTTCATTACCTCGAGTGCTAAATGTATTGTATAAAGCTTCAAAAGTACTGATGTCTACGGAATAACTATCCAAATACGGATTGACCAGTTTTGAAGCCGCTCCGGAATTGTTTAAAACACCTTTTTTTGCCTGAAACATAAACATGATTCCGATATCGTGATCCATATACCCTGCTGCAACCAACGGATTGGTTCTCTCTTTGTTTTGTGTAATCAGATTCGCAAGTTTGTTTCCAATGCCCTCTTTTCCCAATTCGGGATTTTTTAACTCTAATGTCTCCATAATTTCTTAGTTTTTAAAATTGTTAAACTTATTGATAGCCTCCACTTTATTGTTTACGTGGAGTTTTCTGTAGATATTGCCAACATGTTTTTTAACCGTATCAATACTGATACATTTTTTATCCGCTATTTCTTTATAAAGAAGTCCTTCAGAAAGAAGCTCAAGAATTTCTTTTTCACGTTCTGTGAGTTCATCGAAACCTTTTATTTCCGTAAGATTTCTTTCGAAATGCTTGAGAACTCTGCGTGCAATTGAAAAACTCATAGGAGCTCCACCACTGTATACATCCCGGATGGAAGAAAGAATTTTATCCATGCTTTCTCCTTTAACGAGATATCCCATGGCACCAGCTTTTAAAGAATTAAAGATTTTCTCATCATCATCGAAGCTGGTACACATGATAAATTGTGTATGGGGCATTTCTTTTCGTAGTTTTTCTATGATTTCTATTCCCAGCATATCTTGCAGCTGGATATCCATCATCACTACATCCGGAGAAATATCAGGAAGGTTTTTCATGGCATCATTTCCATCAAAGAATTGAGCAATTACCTTCATATCCTGTTGATAATTGATGACTTTCTTCAACGCATTGTTGTAGTTTTTTTCATCCTCTACTATGGCGATGGAAATACTCATGACTTTGTTTGTTTATAGCAAATTTCAACAGAAAACAAATTGAAATCAATTACACCTTTGTGTAATATTGACAATGGAGTTTATAGTTATGGTTTAGTTTTTTTAATTCTATTAAATTTAATCAATTTTTCGTTCCAAAACCTACATTAATTTAAATTAATAATATCATAATAAAACAAACGATAAATAAATGACAAAATTTCATTTTAAAAATCAGCTTTATATACAGAAAAATTCATTTTAAGGAACAGCTACTGATTGGGTTTTAATTTAACGGAAAAAGAAGAGAATTATATTTCAATATTGACAGAAATTTCTCATCTTGTCAGGCATGATTTTTGTAAAAATTAAAGAATAAAAATCATAATAAATATCAAATAATATAATCATGAAAAAAGGTCTTTTAGCACTTGGTGCTGTACTTACATTAACAGCTGTGAGCTGTAAAAAAAGTGAAAGCGGAAACAAAAGCGTTATCAAAACAGACAGCTCAACAACTGTAGTGACAGACAACAACGGGAAAATAGATTCGGTGACACAAAGTTCTTCAACAGTAGATATCAACGGGAAGAAAACTGAAAAGACAGATTTTGTTTATAAAGCTACAGACGGAACGTTAGTAAAAGTGATCTTCAAAAACGATCCCAAAGAAAGTACAGTAGCCATTACCAGCAATAAGAAAACATTCACATTGCCAAAGACAGAAACCAAAGGTGATGAAACAATTTACAAGAAAGATGATATGACCGCAAGAGTAAAAGGAGACAGTCTTCACCTTGAACAGGGTAATAATATTATCGAGCTGAAAAGAACAAAGATTTAAAATAAAAAATGTCCCAAAACCTACTGGGACATTTTATTTTTACAGATTATTAAATCTTTTTCAGCAAATCACTATTGATCCATCCATATATTGGCTCACCATCTTTTCCTGGCTTAAACAAGACATATACATAGAACCACCCCAGTTTACTTTGAATAAATTCAACCTGGGTATCTTTTTTAAGCTCTACAACAACTTCGAATTCTGTTCCTGCACCATTTCTTACATTGGCATATTCAGCATTCACTTTATACATATCTGCAGTATCGTCTTCTCTCCCTAATAATTTCGCTCTGAAATTCTCCATAGGAAATGCAGGTCCCGGATCATTTTTTCTGAAAGGAGCAATATCATCATGACCCAGAATATTTTTGATATTGTAAGTTTCCATCAAAAGTTTGCAAACCTGAAAACATGTTTCAAGTTGCTTTTCTGTAAAGCTATGCCAATAAGAGGTTTCATTTTCATGCTTATGCTTGGCGGTTACGACTACATCTTTTGAATACTCTTTTTCAAACCATGCATAAAATCTTTCATTTACTTTGGTAAGTCGGCCCGGATTTTCAAGTTCAATCCCGATAGAAAAGTCATTAAATCCTGAGCGGTCTGCCCATCGGCTTCTTCCCGCATGCCAGGCTTTTTTATTGAATTCCACCATTTGGGTAATCCTGCCATCACTATCTATTATAATATGTGCTGAAGCTTTTGCTGTAGGATCCTTAAACCAGTTTATCGAATTTTCAGCTCCCCGTCCTGCAGTAAAATGAATGATAATGTATTCCGGAACAATAATTCCCTCTTTATTGGGAGTCTCTATAAAGCTAATGCTCTCCCCGGAAATTGTTTTTCCTAACTTATCTTTAAGATGATCATGATCAAGATTTTTTTAAACCCTCAAAGTTATTCTAAATATATTAATTAAACGTTAACGAAATAAAAAAACCATCCGAAATACGGATGGTTTTTATTTAATATCTGAATGAATATTATTATTCTTCAGTTTTTTCTTCAGTAGTATCAGCTTTAGCTTCTTCTACTTTCTCTTCTACTACTGGAGCATCAGCAACAACTGCTGCTTTAGCTGGCGTAGATCTTCTGCTTCTTCTTGTAGCTTTTTTCTCTTCAGCATTAGGGTTGTAAAGCTCGTTGAAATCTACCAATTCGATAAGAGCCATATCAGCAGCATCACCTGGTCTGAAACCTGTCTTAATGATTCTTGTATAACCACCGTTTCTTTCAGCGATTTTAGGAGCTACAGTTCTGAATAATTCAGCAACCGCAAATTTATTTTGAAGGTAAGAGAATACTACTCTTCTGTTGTGTGTAGTATCTTCTTTTGCTTTTGTTAATAGAGGCTCAACATATACTCTTAAAGCTTTAGCTTTAGCTACAGTAGTGTTGATTCTTTTATGCTCAATTAGAGAACAAGCCATATTAGAAAGTAAAGCACTTCTGTGAGAAGCTGTTCTTCCTAAGTGATTGAATTTTTTACCGTGTCTCATTATTAATTATTTATCAGCGTCTAACTTATATTTTGCAACGTCGAAACCGAAGTTAAGACCTTTTGAATGCACTAATTCTTCTAGTTCTGTCAAAGATTTTTTACCAAAATTTCTGAATTTCATCAAATCAGACTTACTGTAAGAAACCAGTTCTCCAAGAGTTTCTACTTCAGCTGCTTTAAGACAGTTAAGGGCTCTTACTGAAAGATCCATATCTGCTAATTTAGACTTAAGAAGTTGTCTTGTGTGAAGAGTTTCTTCATCGTATTGGATAGATGCTTTTACAGCTTCAGTTTCAAGCGTGATTCTCTCATCAGAGAATAGCATGAAGTGATAAATTAATATCTTCGAAGCTTCAGTTAAAGCATTCTGAGGGCTGATAGAGCCGTCAGTTTCTATATCTAATACAAGTTTTTCGTAGTCTGTTTTTTGCTCTACACGATAATTTTCAATGCTGTATTGTACTTTCTTGATCGGCGTGAAAATAGAGTCGATAGCAATAGTTCCTACAGGAGCATTGTTTGACTTATTTTGTTCAGAAGGAACATACCCTCTTCCTTTTCAATATTGAAAGTAATTTCGAAAGTTACATCACTGTTTAGGTTGCAAATCACTAAATCTGGGTTTAAAACCTCAAATCCGTTGATAGACTTTCCTAAATCACCAGCAGTAATAACCGTTTGACCTGAAACTTTAGCAACAACCTGCTCGTTAGCCTGGCCTTCTGCTGCAGCTTTTAATCTTACCTGCTTAAGGTTAAGAATAATTTCGGTAACGTCTTCGATTACTCCTGGAATAGTTGAAAATTCGTGCTCTACACCTTCTATTTTGATAGATGAAATAGCGTATCCTTCCAGAGAAGAAAGCAACACTCTTCTCAAAGCATTACCGATTGTAAGCCCGAAACCTGGTTCTAAAGGTCTGAATTCAAATTGACCTTTAAATTCATCAGAGTTAAGTAAAATTACTTTATCGGGTTTTATGAATTGTAAAATTGCCATATTATTGGGTTGAGCAAAAATTTGATTAAAAAATTATTTAGAGTAAAGTTCGACGATAAGGTTCTCCTTAATGTCCTCCGGAATTTGGATTCTTTCAGGAGCCGAAATGAAGGTACCTTCTTTCTTCTCATCGTTGAATTGTAACCACTCATAGTTTGACTTAGAAGCCAATGCATTGGTAACAACATCAAGAGACTTAGACTTTTCTCTTACAGCGATTACATCACCAGCTTTTACCAAGTAAGAAGGGATATTAAGAATCTCTCCGTTCACAGTGATGTGTCTGTGAGAAACTAATTGTCTAGCTCCAGATCTAGTTTTAGCAAAACCTAATCTGTAAACTACGTTATCCAATCTTGATTCACAAAGTTGTAATAGAACTTCCCCTGTTACTCCTTTGCTTCTGTGTGCTTTTTCAAATAAGTTAGCAAACTGTCTTTCTAAAATACCGTAAGTATATTTAGCTTTTTGTTTTTCAGCTAACTGAACTGCATATTCTGATTTTTTAGCACCTCTTCTTTTGTTAGGACCGTGTTGTCCTGGCGGTTGGTTTTTTCTCTTTTCGAAGTTTTTATCATCTCCGTAGATTGCAGCACCAAACTTTCTAGCAATCTTAGTTTTAGGTCCAATATATCTTGCCATAATGGGTAAATTCTAAAAATTAAACTCTTCTTCTTTTTGGTGGTCTACATCCGTTGTGTGGCATTGGAGTCACATCAACGATTTCGCTAACTTCAATTCCTGAATTGTGGATAGATCTGATAGCAGATTCTCTACCTGCACCTGGACCTTTCACAAACACCTTTACTCTTCTTAAACCAGCTTCGTGAGCTACAGCAGAGCAATTTTCAGCTGCCATCTGAGCAGCAAATGGAGTATTCTTTTTAGAACCTCTGAATCCCATTTTACCGGCAGAAGCCCAAGAGATAACCTCTCCGTTTTTATTTGTTAAAGAAATGATGATGTTATTGAAAGAAGCCTGAATATGTGCTTCACCAATAGCTTCAACTTTTACTTTTCTCTTCTTAACTACTTTAGTTTGTTTTGCCATAATTCCTAACGATTATTTACTAGCTTTTTTCTTGTTAGCAACAGTTTTTCTCTTTCCTTTTCTGGTTCTAGAGTTGTTTTTCGTTCTCTGGCCTCTTAAAGGTAATCCAAGTCTGTGACGTATTCCTCGTTGGCATCCTATGTCCATCAATCTCTTGATGTTCAATTGCACTTCAGATCTTAATTCTCCTTCAACTTTTACGTTGTCTAAGATATAAGTTCTGATGGCAGCCAATTCATCGTCATTCCATTCGTTGACTTTTTTGTCTTCGCTGATACCGGCAGCTTTAAGGATTTCAGAAGAAGTACTTCTTCCAACTCCGTAGATGTAAGTTAAACCGATAACTCCTCTTTTGTTTTTTGGTAAATCAATACCTGCAATTCTCGCCATAATTTAATTAACCTTGTCTTTGTTTAAATTTTGGGTTCTTCTTGTTGATTACGAATAGTACACCTTTTCTGCGTACGATTTTGCAATCAGCGCTTCTTTTTTTAATTGATGCTCTTACTTTCATTTTGATCGTATTTATTTTTTAACAAGAGCCAAATGGAGATCCGTAGATTCCATTTGGCGTTTGTTTAATATCTAAATGTGATTCTCCCTTTTGATAAATCATAAGGAGACATTTCTAGTTTTACCTTATCACCAGGTAAAAGTTTAATATAATGCATTCTCATTTTACCAGAAATATGAGCGATAAGAATATGCCCATTTTCTAGTTCTACACGGAACTGAGCGTTCGAAAGTGCTTCCGTTATAACGCCGTCTTGTTCAATATGTTTTTGTTTTGCCATAAATTAATATCCAGTCGTTCTTGATAATTTAGACTGCATTAAGCCATCATAATGATGGTTCAGCAGATATGTATTAATCTGTTGAACTGTATCTAAAATTACACCCACCATAATTAATAGTGACGTTCCCCCGAAAAATAGGGCAAACGCATCTGTCTGAACAAAGGTTCCATGCACAATTGCCGGAAGGATTGCAAAGATAGACAAAAATATTGCACCTGGCAAGGTAATTTTTGATAAAATATCATCTAAATAATCAGCGGTCTCTTTTCCTGGTCTTACTTTCGGTACTAAACCTCCATTTCTCTTCAAATCATCAGCCATTTGGTTTACCGGAATTGTAATTGCAGTATAGAAAAACGAGAAGATAATAATTAATAGTGCAAACAATACATTGTACTGCCAGCTAAAAACATTCTTGAAACCTGCAAGAAAAGTATTAGACTCATCGAATTTTGTTAATAATCCTGGTACGAACATCAATGCCTGAGCAAAGATAATCGGCATTACACCAGCAGCATTTACTTTCAATGGAATCCATTGTCTTGCTCCCTGCATAAGATTTCTGTTTACACCTCCTCTTGCTTGAGCTCTGCTTACATACTGAATTGGGATTTTTCTGACAGCAACTGATAAGATCACTGCTAAAAGAACAACCACCATCCAGAATAATACTTCAATAAGGATCATGATAGATCCCATTCCTCCTTTTCCATTCTGCACGGCCATTTCCTGTACGAATGCTTCTGGTAATCTTGAAAGGATCCCCACCATAATAAGGATAGAGATACCGTTTCCGATACCTTTGTCGGTGATTTTTTCACCTAACCACATTGCGAATACTGAACCAGCAACCAAGATAACAATACTTGGCAACCAGAACATGATAGAATTTGGCTCTACAAAGTATGCAGACTGGAACTGAGCATACGGTAAGAATAATTGAGTAATAGAAGTTAAGTAAGAAGGTGCCTGTACCAGACAAACTCCAATCGTTAACCATCTTGTAATTTGGTTCAATGTATTTCTACCTGACTCTCCATCTTTCTGAAGCTTCTGAAGATAAGGAATAGCCATTCCCATCAACTGAACAATAATAGAAGCAGAAATATAAGGCATGATACCCAACGCCATTACGGAAGCGTGGCTGAAAGCTCCCCCCGTAAACGACGAAAGCAAGCCAAGGAGACCTGCTCCTTGCTTGTTACCGCCTTGATTTTTATAATGCTCTAAGAGATCTCCCACCTCTGCAAGGTTAATTGCAGGAAGTGAGATATAAGATGCGAATCTATACACAAGGATAATACCTAACGTAAAGAGAATTTTATCTCTTAATTCCTTTAGGCTCCATATATTTTTAAGTGTTTGTATAAATTCTTTCATTAGTAAGTATTATAAGGTAATTGCTTTTCCACCTGCTTTAGCAATAAGCTCTTCAGCAGATTTAGTGAATTTGTCAGCAGAGATTGAAACCGCAGATTTCAATTCTCCTCTACCCATAATTTTCACTAATTCGTTTTTAGAAACTATCCCGTTTTCTACTAAAACTTCTTTCGTGATATCTCCAGTGATGGATTTGTTCTCGATTAAAGTTTGAATAGTATCAAGGTTAACTCCTCTAAACTCTTTTCTGTTTACGTTTTTGAATCCGAATTTAGGTAATCTTCTTTGTAAAGGCATCTGTCCACCTTCGAAACCGATTTTTTGAGAATAACCAGCTCTAGCTTTCTGACCTTTGTGTCCTTTTGTTGAAGTACCTCCTTTTCCGCTACCCTGACCTCTACCAATTCTCTTTGAGTTGAAAGTAGATCCTGCAGCAGGTTGTATGTTATTTAAATTCATTTTAATTTCTCTTTTATAAAATTATTTTTGAACTTCAAGTAAGTGTCCTACAGCAGCGATCATTCCTAAGATGGAAGGAGTAGCTTCATGTTCTACAACTTGGTGAAGTTTTTTTAATCCTAATGCTTCAAGCGTTCTCTTTTGGGTTTTTGTTCTACCAATAGCGCTTCTTACTTGCTTTACTTTAATTGTTGCCATTGTTTTATATATTAACCGTTAAACACTTTACTTAGAGAAACTCCTCTCATTCTAGCGATTTCTTCAGGTCTTCTGATGTCTAATAACGCTTTGAAAGTAGCTTTTACTACGTTGTGAGGGTTAGAAGATCCTTTAGATTTTGAAAGGATATCGTGAATACCAGCAGATTCCAATACCGCTCTTACCGCACCTCCGGCGATAAGTCCTGTACCGTGAGAAGCAGGTCTTAAGAAGATATCTGCACCACCGTATCTAGCAGTAGTTTGGTGAGGGATAGTGTGGTTCATTACAGGAACTTTCACAAGGTTTTTCTTAGCATCTTCAACTGCTTTAGCAATTGCAGAAGCAACCTCTTTAGATTTTCCTAAACCGAAACCGATAACACCTTCTTCGTTACCTACTACAACAATAGCAGAAAATCCGAAAGCTCTACCTCCTTTTGTTACTTTTGTTACTCTGTTAACAGCTACGAGACGATCTTTTAATTCTAATCCTCCCGGTTTTACTCTTTCTATATTATCTAGTCCTAACATATTTTCCGAAATTTAATGATTAGAATTTAAGTCCACCTTCTCTTGCACCATCAGCTAGAGCTTTTACTCTACCGTGGTATACGAATCCGTTTCTGTCAAATACAATACTTTCGATTCCTGCAGCGATAGCTTTAGCAGCGATAGCTTTACCAACAGCAGCAGAAACTTCAGTCTTAGTACCTTTAGCGTCTACACCTTTTTCTCTAGAAGAAGCTGATGCTAAAGTTTTACCATTTTTATCGTCGATTAACTGAGCGTAAATTTCCTTATTACTTTTATATACAGATAATCTTGGCAATTCAGAAGATCCAGAGATTTTCCCTCTTACTCTTCTTTTGATTCTTATTCTTTTTTCTAATTTACTTAATGCCATAATACTTATAATTTATTAAGCAGATTTACCAGCTTTACGTCTAACAATTTCTCCTACGAATTTCACACCTTTTCCTTTGTATGGCTCAGGCTTTCTGAAAGAACGGATCTTTGCAGTAACCATTCCTAGAAGTTGCTTGTCGTGAGACGTTAAAGTAATAATTGGGTTTTTACCTTTTTCAGTCAATGTATCAACTTTTACTTCACTTGGAAGTTCTAATACGATACCGTGAGAGAATCCTAAAGCTAACTCAAGTTTTTGACCTGCGTGAGAAGCTCTGTATCCTACCCCTACTAGTTCTAGTTTCTTTTCGAAACCTTCTGATACACCTACGATCATGTTAGCGATTAACGCTCTGTATAAACCGTGAAGTGCTTTGTGTTGCTTAGAATCAGATGGTCTGTTTACATTAAGCTCACCATCTTTTTGTTCTAAAGTAATTCCTGCTGTAAGCTCCTGAGAAAGTTCTCCTTTTGCTCCTTTTACAGTTACTACACCGTTGTTTTCAGTGATTGTAACTCCAGCTGGAATTGTTATAATTGCTTTA
The DNA here is from genome assembly GCF_004119445.1 of Chryseobacterium sp. CH21. Taxonomy (GTDB): domain Bacteria; phylum Bacteroidota; class Bacteroidia; order Flavobacteriales; family Weeksellaceae; genus Chryseobacterium. The sequence goes on from NZ_QICI01000041.1 coordinate 55,746, forward strand.
CCAATTCTTGACATTTTCCTCTGATTAAAAATTAATAAACATAGCAGATTACTTCACCGCCTACTTTCTCTTCTCTAGCTTTCTTGTCAGTCATTACTCCTTTAGAAGTAGAGATGATAGAAATACCCAAACCGTTTAGTACTCTTGGAAGTTCAGTAGAACCTTTGTACTGTCTCAAACCTGGTCTAGAAGCTCTTTGGATAGACTTGATAGCTGGTTTGTTGGTTTGCTTATCGTACTTTAAAGCGATTTTGATCACTCCTTGAACAGCGTTATCTTCAAACTTGAAGTTTAAGATATACCCTTGATCAAATAGGATCTTAGTAATCTCCTTTTTGATTTTCGATGCAGGAATTTCCACCACTTTGTGGCCTGCGCTTTGTGCGTTCCTTACTCTTGTTAGGAAATCTGAAATTGGATCTGTTACCATTTTTCTTTTATAAATTATTGGTTAAAGAACAATCAGTATTGAAAAGACTTGAAGATTAAAATATCAGACGTCAGAAATCTTCGGTCTGATATTTTTATTCTCTAGTATCTTGACAACTTAATTGTCCCGATTTTTAATTAGTAATTATTACCAACTAGCTTTTCTTACACCTGGGATAAGACCGTTGTTTGCCATTTCTCTGAAAGTTACTCTGGAAATACCGAACGTTCTCATGTATCCTCTTGGTCTACCTGTTAGTTTACATCTGTTGTGTAATCTTACAGGAGAAGCATTTTTAGGCAATTTTTGAAGTCCTTCGTAATCACCAGCTTCTTTAAGAGCTTGTCTTTTAGCAGCGTATTTAGCAACTAGTGCTTCTCTTTTGCGCTCACGCGCTTTCATTGATTCTTTAGCCATTTCTTAGTTCTTTTTAAATGGTAAACCGAAGTGAGTTAATAATGCTTTAGCTTCTTTATCTGTTTTCGCAGTAGTAACGAAAGTGATGTCCATCCCTTGGATTTTTTTCACTTTGTCAATTACGATTTCAGGGAAGATAATTTGCTCAGTAATACCTAAGTTGTAGTTACCTCTACCATCGAAACCATCTGCTTTGATACCAGAGAAATCTCTGATACGTGGTAAAGCAGAAGAAGTAAGTCTGTCTAAGAACTCATACATTCTCTGAGCTCTCAAGGTTACTTTTGCACCTACAGGCATTCCTTTTCTAAGTTTGAATGCAGCTTCGTCTTTCTTAGAGATCGTACCTACTGCTTTCTGACCTGTGATGTTTGTCAATTCTTCTACAGCATAATCAATAATTTTCTTATCTGCAGTAGCATCTCCTAAACCTTGTGATACAACGATTTTCTCTAATCTAGGTACTTGCATGATTGACTTGTACCCGAATTCTTCCATCATTGCAGGAACAATTGTCTCTTTGTATATTTTTTTGGGTCTTGCTATAAATTCCATGTTAATTCAAATTATAAAGTTTCACCCGTTTTTTTGTTAATTCTTACTTTCTTATCTCCTTCGATTTTGTAACCGATTTTGATAGCTTTTCCGTCTTTACCAACTAAAGCTACGTTTGAGATATGAATAGAAGCTTCCTTTTCAGTAATTCCTCCTTGAGGATTAGAAGCTGAAGGCTTAACGTGTTTTTTGATGATGTTAAGTCCAGCAACGATTACTCTTGGGTCTCTACCTTCTTTCTTAATCACTTCAATAACTTCACCAGTCTTACCTTTGATATCTTTCTTACCAGTAGTAATGATTACGTTATCTCCTCTTTTTATTTTTAACTTTGACATTTCTTTTAAAAATTTTTAAAATTAAAGTACTTCAGGAGCTAATGAAATGATTTTCATATATTCTTTGTCTCTCAACTCACGAGCAACTGGTCCGAAAACACGCGTTCCTCTCATTTCTCCTGCTGCGTTTAGTAATACACAAGCATTGTCGTCGAATTTGATGTATGAACCATCTTTTCTTCTTACTGCTTTTTTAGTTCTTACTACTACAGCTTTAGATACCTGACCTTTTTTAGCGTTTCCTGATGGTGTAGAATCCTTGATAGTAACAACGATTTTATCACCAACTGAAGCATATCTTCTTCTGGTTCCTCCCAGAACTCTAATAACTAGTACTTCTTTAGCACCTGTGTTATCAGCAACTTTTAATCTTGATTCTGTTTGTAACATTATTACTTAGCTTTTTCAATGATTCTTACTAATCTCCATCTCTTGCTCTTGCTCAAAGGTCTAGTTTCTTGGATCAAAACTGTATCACCTTCTGTGCATTCGTTGTTCTCGTCGTGTGCAGTATATTTTTTCGTTTTCAAAACGAATTTACCGTACATCGGGTGCTTTACTCTTGTAGTTTCACTAACAACAATAGTTTTTTCCATTTTATTGCTGGAAACCACTCCGATTCTTTCTTTTCTTAAATTTCTATCCATTGTAAAATGAAATTATTGTTTGTTAGTTAACTCAGTGTTTAGTCTTGCGATTGTCTTTCTCAAATCTCTGATTTGAATCGGGTTTTCAATTGGACTGATTGCATGAGCTAATTTCAATTTAGAATATTGAGCCTTTGCTTCAGTTAATTGAGCTTGAATATCACCCGCGCTTAAATTTTTAATATCAGCATTTTTCATTGTATTCAAAGATTATAGAGGTTTAACAAAATCGTTAGCAACGATGAATTTAGTAACTACTGGTAATTTTTGTGCAGCAAGTCTTAAAGCTTCCTTAGCGATATCGTAAGGTACACCTCCGATTTCGAACATAATCTTACCTGGTTTTACTACAGCTACCCAGTATTCAACAGCACCTTTACCTTTACCCATACGTACTTCCGCTGGTTTTTTAGTAATTGGCTTATCTGGGAAGATTTTGATCCATAGTTGACCTTCTCTCTTCATATATCTTGTCGCAGCGATACGAGCTGCTTCAATCTGTCTTGCAGTGATCCAAGCACCTTCCGTTGCTTTGATCCCAAAAGTTCCGTAAGCAAGTTGACTACCTCTTTGGGCATTCCCCTTCATCTTCATCTTGTGAACTCTACGGAATTTGGTTCTTTTTGGTTGTAACATAATTTCTAAATTTTAGATTTTAGATTTTAGATTTTAGATTTTTTTTAATTTTAAAAAAGTAACGGTAATTTAAAATTCAAAATTTCTAATCTAAAATTTTAATTATTATTGTTATTGTTGTTGTTTTTTCTAGGTCTTCTGTTGTCTCTGTCTCCTCCTCTGTTTCCTCTGTCTGACTGACCTCCTTTTTTCTGTTGTCCTACTAATGGAGAAAGTTCTCTTTTACCGTAAACTTCACCTTTCATAATCCAAACTTTTACACCTAGTCTACCGTAAGTAGTGTGAGCTTCTGCCCAGTGGTAATCAATATCAGCTCTGAAAGTTGACAATGGAATTCTTCCTTCTTTGAAAGATTCTGATCTTGCCATTTCAGCTCCGTTCAATCTACCAGAGATTTGAACTTTGATACCTTCAGCACCCATTCTCATAGTACTTGCCATTGCCATTTTAACAGCTCTTCTGTAAGAAATTCTGTTTTCAATTTGCTTAGAAATACTATCAGCAACTAATACCGCATCTAATTCAGGTCTTTTGATTTCGAAGATGTTGATTTGAATATCCTTACCTGTAAGTTTCTTCAATTCTTCTTTCAATTTATCAACTTCCTGACCTCCTTTACCGATGATAAGTCCTGGTCTAGCAGTAGTGATTGTAACTGTTACTAATTTAAGTGTTCTTTCAATATAGATTTTTGAAATACCACCTTTAGATAATCTAGCTTCAAGGTATCTTCTGATTTTGTAGTCTTCAGCGATTCTGTCTCCATAATCGTTTCCACCAAACCAGTTAGAATCCCATCCTCTGATGATACCTAATCTATTACCAATTGGATTTGTCTTCTGTCCCATACCTTGATTAATTTTCTTTGTTACCTAAGATTAATGTAACGTGGTTAGATCTTTTTCTGATTCTATACCCTCTACCTTGCGGAGCTGGTCTTAGTCTCTTCAATTGTCTTGCACTATCCACAAATATTTCTTTAACGATAAGGTTTGCTTCCTCAATGTCAGCACCTTCGTTTTTCACTTGCCAGTTAGCCATAGCAGAAAGAAGTAATTTTTCTAACTTGTTAGAAGCATCCTTCTTAGAATATTTTAAGATATAAAGTGCTTTGTCTACCTGCTCTCCTCTAATGATATCAGCAACTAATCTCATTTTTCTTGGAGAAGACGGGCAATTATTTAATGAAGCTTTTACAACGTCTTTGTTAGCTTCTTTTCTTGCGATTGAACTATCTTGTTTTCTTGATCCCATGATTATCTGCTTCCTTTGTTTTTGTTACCACCATGACCTCTGAAAGATCTTGTTGGAGAAAATTCGCCTAACTTGTGACCAACCATGTTTTCTGTAACGTAAACTGGGATAAAAGATTTCCCATTGTGTACAGCAATAGTTTGTCCTACGAAGTCCGGAGAGATCATCGATGCTCTAGACCAAGTTTTGATAACTGTCTTCTTACCAGACTCTATATTTGCCTGAACCTTCTTATCTAAAGTATGATGAATGAACGGTCCTTTCTTAAGTGATCTTGCCATAATTATTTTCTTTTAGATACGATGTAACGGTTAGACACTTTGTTTTTCTTTCTAGTTTTGTAACCTTTAGCTGGTTTACCGTTTCTAGATCTTGGGTGACCTCCTGAAGAACGCCCTTCACCACCACCCATTGGGTGATCTACTGGGTTCATTACAACCGCTCTTGTTCTTGGTCTTCTACCTAACCATCTGCTTCTACCAGCTTTACCTGATACAGTTAATTGGTGATCTGAGTTGGAAACTGATCCAATCATTGCATAACATTCAGTAAGGATCATTCTTGATTCTCCTGAAGGCAATTTGATGATCGCATATTTACCATCTCTAGAAGTCAATTGAGCTGAAGAACCAGCACTTCTTGCTAAAATAGCACCTTGACCAGGCTTCATTTCAACACAAGAAATTACAGTACCTAATGGAATGTTTTTCAACTTCATTGCGTTACCTACATTTGGTTCTACGCTTTCACCAGAAATTACTTTCTGATCAACTTTGATACCGTTTGGAGCGATGATATATCTCTTCTCTCCGTCTGCGTACTCTAATAAAGCGATAAATGCAGTTCTGTTTGGATCGTATTCTACAGATTTTACAGTTGCTTCAACGTTTGCTTTGTTTCTTTTGAAGTCAATAATTCTGTATTTCTTTTTGTGTCCACCTCCGGTGTAACGCATGGTCATTTTACCTGTTTGGTTACGTCCACCTGACTTTTTAATACCAACTGTTAGAGATTTCTCTGGTTTGTTGGTAGTAATTTCCTCAAAATTGTTTACAATTCTGAATCTCTGTCCCGGGGTGATAGGTTTTAATTTTCTAACAGACATTACTATTATTTATAATTAATAATTAATTTACAGCAAAAATATCGATAACCTCACCTTCAGCAAGTTTGATTACCGCTTTTTTCAATTTGTTTGTCTTTCCTACTTGAAGACCTTTTTTAGTGTACTTTGAAGAAACCTTCGGAGCATAAATCATTGTGTTAACGTCTGCTACTTTTACACCGTAAGCTGCTTCAACAGCTTTTTTAATCTGGATTTTATTCGCCTTAGGTTCAACTAAGAAAGAATAAGAACCTCTTAAATCTGTAAGGTAATTAGCCTTTTCTGAGATAACTGGTTTAATAATAATAGACATGACTTATTTCTTTAAATTTTCCTGGAATTTTTCAACTGCACCTTCAAAGAATACAACTTCACCTGCATTTACTAAGTCGTAAGAGCTAACTTCGTTGAAGTTCATTACTTTAGTTTTAGGTAAGTTTCTTGAAGATAAATACACATTCTTGTTCGCTTCAGGAAGAATGAATAAAGATTTTTTACCGTTCAATGCTAATGCATCTAATAAAGTAATGAAATCCTTAGTCTTAGGAGCATTTAAGCTCATATCTTCTAAAACTCTGATGCTGTTGTCTCTCATTTTCTGAGATAAAACAGATTTCTTAGCTAATCTCTTAAGAGCTTTGTTTAATTTGAATCTGTAGTCTCTTGGTTTTGGTCCGAATACTCTACCTCCACCTCTGAAAGTTGGAGATTTAATATCACCATATCTAGCAGATCCAGATCCTTTTTGCTTCTTAAGCTTTTTAGTAGAAGCAGTAATTTCGCTTCTTTCTTTTGCTTTATGAGTTCCTTGTCTTTGTGCAGCAAGGTACTGTTTAACTTCTAAGTAAACCGCGTGCTGATTTGGCTCAATTCCGAATACTGATTCGTCTAGAGTTACTTTTCTTCCGGTCTCTTTTCCTGATGTATTTAATACTACTAGTTCCATTTTCTGATAATTACATAAGAATTTTTAGCTCCCGGAACAGCACCTTTTACTACTAAAAGATTTTGTTCTTGATCAACTTTTAACACTTGAAGGTTTTGAACAGTTACCTGCTCACCTCCCATTCTTCCAGCCATTCTCATCCCTTTGAATACTCTTGAAGGGTCTGAACCAGCACCGATAGAACCTGGAGCTCTAAGTCTGTTGTGCTGACCATGAGTTGCCTGCATTACACCTCCAAATCCGTGTCTTTTAACAACACCCTGGAAGCCTTTACCTTTTGAAGTTCCTGTTACGTCAACATACTCACCTTCTGTGAATAGATCAACTTTTACTTCTTCTCCTACTTTTACTTCATCAACGAATTCTCTGTAGAATTCAACTAATTTAGCTTTAGGAGCAGAACCAGCCTTTTTAAAATGGCCAGCTAACGCTTTACCAACGTTCTTCTCACTCTTGTCATCGAAACCTAACTGAACAGCTTTGTAACCGTCTTTTTCTAAGGTTCTGACCTGTAAAACCGAGCATGGACCAGCTTGAATAACTGTACAAGGAATGTTTTTTCCTTCTTCGTTAAACAAAGACGTCATACCGATTTTTTTACCAATAATACCTGACATTGTTTATATTATAATAAAATTTATCCTTTATTTTTTCCCATTTTTCGGAAGTCTGAAGTAATTTCTACTTTTGATATAGGCATACTACGCTCCTAAAATGAGTGTGCAAATTTATGAATAATTTTATAACTGACAAATATTTTGAGTAAAATATTTTGATTTTTAATCGATTAGATGATTTTGAAAAAATTCAGAACAAATTTCTCAAAGATTTATTTTGATTTAAAAAAAGAAATTAAGAAGAAGATATTATTGAGCTAACACACACACTCCCATCTCCTCCAATTCAGCCCTGTCTTCAGCGGAAATACCGTTATCCGTAATCAGGTAATCCACCTGATCCAACGCTGCAATCTTACCAAACCCTTTCTTGTTCAATTTTGAGGAATCAGCAAGAATAACAGTCTGATCAGCACATTCCATCATAATCTGATTCAAATGAGCTTCTGCTGCATTGGAGGTACTGATTCCAAATTCCGGATCAATACCATCAACACCCAAAAAAAGTTTATTGCATGAAAACTGTTTAAGAATTCCTTCGGAAATAGATCCTACAATAGAAGTAGAGCTTTTTCGTACCTCTCCACCAAGCTGTATAATATTAATATTAGGATTATTGCAAAGTTCAATGGCCACCCTCAAAGAAGACGTCAATACCGTAAGAGACCCAAAGTTCACCAGCATCCTTGCCAGATAATGCATTGTTGTTCCGGATGCCAATATAATACAGTCGTTCTCCTGGATTAATGATAAAGCTGCTTTTGCAATAGCCTGCTTCGCCTCCACATTGATACTTTCTTTCTCCCCTACATTTTTCTCATAGGCATATCTTACCTGCTTACTCGCTCCTCCGTGGTTCCTGAAAAGAAGCCCCAGACTTTCGAGATAGTTCAGATCCTTTCGGATCGTAACCGAAGAAACACTGAGCTTCTCACACAGATCCTGAACAAGCACATGTCCTTTTTCCTCAAGCTCTTTCAGTATTTCATCCTGCCTTGGTAATAGCTTTTCCATTTTATTCGTTTCATCAAAAATACCGTTTTTTTTTCACATCTTAAAATTTCATTTATTTTCTTTTTGCTTTCATTTTTAATTTATATATTTGAAAACGAAACATAAACGAAACATTTATGAAACGAAACGAAGAACTCAGTAAGTTAACCAATGTAAAAGAATGGGACTTTATTGTCATAGGAGGAGGAGCCAGTGGTTTAGGTTCAGCATTAGACGCGGTAAGCAGAGGATTCAAAACATTATTGCTTGAATCTCATGACTTTGCAAAAGCAACATCCAGCAGAAGTACCAAATTGGTGCACGGCGGAGTTAGATATCTTGCCCAGGGAGATGTCGGATTGGTAAAAGAAGCATTAAAGGAAAGAGGACTCTTAGCAAAAAATGCAGCACATATCGTAAAAAATCAGTCTTTCATTATTCCAAACTATACATGGTGGGGAGGAATTTATTATAAGATAGGACTTTCCGTTTATGATTTTCTTGCCGGAAAACTAAGTTTAGGTAAAACAAGATACATCAGCAAATCAAAAACCGTTGAAAAGCTTCCCACTATTGAACAAAACCACTTAATGAGCGGTGTTGTTTACCAGGACGGACAATTTGACGATGCCAGACTTGCAATCAACCTTACCCAAACGATTATTGAAAAAGGTGGAAGTGCTGTTAATTATGTGAAAGTAGTTAACCTGTTGAAAGATAATTCTGATAAAGTAATAGGTGTGGTTGCAGAAGATCAGCTTTCTAAGCAGCAATATCAGATTCACGGTAAAGTAGTCATCAACGCTACCGGCGTATTTACAAATGACATTCTTAATATGAATAATCCTAAGCATGGTAAGTTAGTTGTACCCAGCCAGGGAATTCACCTTGTATTAGATAAATCTTTCCTTAAAAGTGATGATGCCATCATGATTCCGAAAACTTCAGACGGCAGGGTTTTATTTGTCGTTCCATGGCATGACAGAGCTTTAGTGGGAACTACAGATACTCTTTTAAAGGATGAAAGTTTTGAGCCTCGTGCTTTGGAAGAAGAAATCAGTTTTGTTTTAAATACAGCTAGACAATATCTATCAAAAAAACCGACTCGTGAAGATGTAAAATCAGTTTTCGCAGGCCTTCGTCCACTTGCCGCTCCTAAAGACGGAAGCAAAAGTACAAAAGAGGTTTCCCGAAGCCATAAAGTAATTACTTCAGAGACCGGATTAGTTTCTATTATCGGAGGAAAATGGACGACCTACCGTAAAATGGCAGAAGATACAGTAGATGAAGCCATGAAAGTTCACAGGTTGGGAAACAGCCCATCTAAAACAGAGCACCTTTCCATTCATGGAAATGTAAAACCGGAACAGGTAGACAGAACCAATCACCTGTACGTTTACGGATCTGATATCCCATCTATAAAAGCATTGCAGGAAAGCAATCCCCGTTATGCTCAAAAAATCCATCCGGATCACCCTTTCACTGTAACGGAAGTTGTATGGGCTGTAAGAACTGAAATGGCAGAAACTATTGAAGATATTCTGGCCAGAAGAGTCCGCTTACTATTCCTGGATGCGAGAGCTGCTATAGACAGCGCTCATCACGTAGCAAGAATCATCGCTGAAGAGAAAGGATATTCTGAAGAATGGGCTCAGCAGCAGGAAAATGAATTCATTGAATTAGCAAGAGGATATTTATTGACTCCTTATTCACCTAAAGTTATCAACCTAAATTAGCACTATATACATGAATGAAAAACTAATTCTCGCTCTAGACCAGGGAACAACTTCCTCCAGAGCGATTCTCTTCAATCACAGCGGAGAAATCAAATATGTATCGCAAAAAGATTTCGAACAGATATTCCCTACTCCAGGATGGGTAGAGCATGATCCTAATGAAATCTGGTCATCACAAATCTCCGTAGCAGCAGAAATTATAGCGAAAGCAGGAATCTCCGGACTGGAAGTTGCTGCTATCGGGATTACAAATCAACGTGAAACCACAATCGTGTGGGACAAAGAAACCGGTGAACCTATCTATAACGCCATTGTATGGCAGGACCGCAGAACCTCAAAATATTGTGACGAACTTAAAGATCAGGGACATGCATCAACGATCAAAGAAAAAACAGGACTTGTTCTGGATGCTTACTTTTCCGCTACCAAGCTAAAGTGGATTCTTGACAATGTAGAAGGAGCAAGACAAAAGGCGGAAGAAGGAAAATTATGTTTCGGAACTGTTGACACATGGCTTGTATGGAAACTTACCCGTGGAAAAATGTTTATCACAGATGTTTCCAATGCCAGCAGAACCATGCTTCTGAATATTCATACTTTAGAGTGGGATCATGATTTATTAGAATTATTTGACATTCCAAAAGCTATTCTTCCTGAAGTGAAACAAAGCAGTGAGGTATATGGCGAAACCGCTACCACTCTATTCTCTACCAAAATCCCGATTGCCGGAATTGCAGGTGATCAACAAGCCGCTTTATTCGGGCAAATGTGTACTACTCCAGGAATGGTAAAAAACACGTATGGAACAGGATGTTTCTTATTAATGAATACAGGGACAGAAGCTGTTTCTTCTAAAAATAATCTGCTTACAACCGTAGCATGGAAAATTAATGGAGAAGTAAACTATGCATTAGAAGGAAGTGTATTTGTAGGAGGTGCAGCTATTCAATGGCTGAGAGACGGTCTTAAAATCATTCATTCTTCTGACCAGGTGAATGAACTGGCTGCTTCTGTACCAGATAATGGCGGAGTATATTTTGTACCTGCATTAACTGGCCTTGGAGCACCTTATTGGGATCAATATGCCCGTGGAACTATTGTAGGAATTACCCGTGGTACGACAGACGCACATATCGCAAGAGCAACTTTGGAAGGGATAGCATTCCAGGTGTATGATATTGTAAAAGCAATGGAAGCAGATTCCGGAAGAGCCAGCCTTGAACTAAGAGTAGATGGCGGAGCATCAGCAAGTAATCTTCTGATGCAGATACAGTCTGATCTTTTTGGTTTTAAAATTACAAGACCTAAAACCCTTGAAACAACAGCACTGGGTGCCGCTTACCTTGCCGGACTTGCTGTAGGATACTGGAAAGATGTTGAAGAAATTCAGTCCCAGTGGATTGTAGACAAGGATTTCCATCCTCAGTTGGAAAGAGAACATGTTGATAAGATGGCACATTCATGGAAAAGAGCTGTATCACGTGCTCAGAGCTGGATAGAAGATTAATTCACTTATAAAAAAACTTATATGACCCCATTTATTGCAGAAGTTATCGGGACGATGCTTCTTATATTGCTAGGCAACGGTGTTGTAGCCAATGTTGTCTTAAAAGATACGAAAGGAAATAATTCCGGATGGATCGTTATTACTACCGCATGGGCACTCGCCGTTTTCGTAGGAGTAACCGTTGCCGGCCCAATAAGTGGGGCTCACCTGAACCCGGCCGTAACCATTGGCCTTGCAGCCGCAGGTAAATTTTCCTGGGATCTGGTTCCTTCTTATATCGCAGCCCAAATGATCGGAGGGATGCTGGGCGCTTTTCTGGTATGGCTTTTCAACAAAGATCATTTTGCAATTACGGAAGATGAAGGCGCCAAATTAGCTTGTTTCAGTACAAGTCCAGCCATCAGAAAAACATCTTCTAATCTGATCAGTGAGATCATCGGAACCTTCGTTCTGGTATTCGTTATTTTTCATTTTTCTGACCCTAGTATTTCCTTACAGGCAGATCCAACAGCCAAAGTGGGATTAGGTACCGTAGGTGCTATTCCCGTTACCTTTCTTGTATGGGTAATAGGTTTATCACTTGGAGGAACTACAGGATATGCCATTAACCCTGCAAGAGACCTTGCTCCTAGAATAATGCACGCTATCTTGCCTGTAAAAGGAAGCAGTGATTGGTCATATGCCTGGATTCCTGTAGTAGGTCCTGTCACAGGAGCTATTATTGCAGCAGCATTATATGGATTTTTAAAGTAAAAACAAATGATGAAAAAAGTCTTAAAGGGAATCTTCCTTCTTGCGATAGGCACAGGAAGATTATTTTCACAGGAAAAGGAAACCAAAGAAGGAAGGCTTGATTTTACAGCCAACATTCAGAACAACCACTTATGGAGAGGGCTTATTATTACAGATAAACCTGTTGTAATGGGAAATCTTTCTTATGCCTTAGATGCGGAGAAGAAATGGAAGGTAGGAATTTGGGGGGCATCTGCATTAGCGGATGATAAGGACAATACTCATTATAAGGAAATCAACTATTATGTTCAATATTCTAACGGACGTTTTTATATTGGATTATGGGATCTTTACAACTCCCGAAACATTAATACTGTAGTGGCTGCTGACGATATCTTCAGCTATTCACAGAGAAGAACAGCCCATATCATTGATTTAAGAACCAACTATACTTTCGGACCTTCATTCCCGATCAATATTGAAGCAGACATTATGCTGTATGGTGGAGCTAACGCAGGAGAAGTTATCCTGGAAGCTGATGGAAGTTACAAAAAGAACAGATATTCTACCTACGTACAGGCAAGCTATCCTGTCATTAAAGGAGAAAAAGTCAATCTGGACGCATTTGTAGGAGCCGGATTTGCACTCAATGACAAAACATTTTTATATGGCAATGGCAAAAACAGCTTTGACATCGTAAATGTAGGGGTAAAAGCTGGAAAAGTAGTGAAGATTACTGATCATTACAGTCTTCCTGTATCCATGATGGCGATGTGGAATCCATCTAATAAATACGCAAGAATTCAGCTTGCGGCAACTGTTTTTTAATTTGACTTTAACTCAATTATAGAAAAGCCACTTCTTTCAAGGAGTGGTTTTGTTTTTTCAAAAGAAACAATCTACTTACAGAAAAGATAATGTTATACAGTTCATCTGTCATCATCTGCAATAACCGGGTTTTTACGGAGGTTGCTTTGCTTAAATATATTTATTTTTGAAAAAAAGATTTATGAAAAAGATTTTCAGTTTATTGATTCTGTGTATCAGTATTTTTACTTTGGCTCAGCAGGTGAAAGTTCCTTTTACCGGACACCGAAGCTTTGATATCATGAAAGGATACAGCGGAACTGGTACTCCTCATTATTATGTGGATATAAAAAAGACCGGGGAGGTTCATTTTGGATATGTTCAGGTGAATCAGGCTGACGGAAAAGAAACAACAGAAGAAATAAATGCCGGACAATATGCTCCCAATAAAGTCATGAAAGTGGTTTTCAAGGAATATGAGGAGAATTTTCTGGTGAAATTTGACAAAGATAAAATTTACCTTACCGATGAAAGGGGAAATATTCTGCATCTTGAGGGCTGCTGCTCAGCCCGGGAAAGTGCAGATAAAGAAAGCTGTAAGTGTGAAAGTGAACTTTACAAGTAGTTAAAATTGTATATAGAGAGAGCCACTCCATTTGGGGTGGTTTTCTTGTTGTAGAGAACCACCCCGTCAATTATAAATTTGCCACCCCTCCATGGGAGCGGAATGGTTATACGAATTCGCAGCATTTGAACAAATTATAATATATAAATACAATATTCTTTCACTTCTTGTCTTTAACCACTAATCACCGGGATTTTACGGTTTATATTCTACCTGAATATTCTTATTTTTGAAAAGTGATTCATCCTCATGAAAAATTTTAAATTTTTATTCCTGTTTCTTCTCTTTCTTATTGTGTCATGCAGCAAGAAAGAAGATCATCCTTACACGTTTTATTACTGGAAAACTAAACTAAGACTTGACATTGAAGAGAAGAAAGCATTGGATAAAGCAACAGTTCCTTATTTATATACAAGATTCTTTGATGTAGATAAGGTGAACGGAAAATTTCAGCCGGTGGCAGTGATTACTAAAGACAAAAGTTTTCAAACTAACAAGCAGATTGTCCCTACAGTTTTCATTACTAATCAGACGTTGATAGGTATTTCTTCTGATGAGATCAAATTTCTGGCAGAAAGTATTCATCTTTTAATTCAAAAGAAAACAAAAGAATATCAACTGAAAATTAACAATGAAATTCAAATCGACTGCGACTGGACAGCCGGAACGAGGAATGATTATTTTAAATTTCTGAAAGAGCTCAAAAGAGTCTCAGGAAAAAAAATTACCTGCACTCTGCGTCTTCATCAGGTAAAAGATAAAAAGCAGACCGGAATTCCTCCCGTAGAAAAAGTATACCTGATGTGTTACTCCACTTCATCACCTCTGGAAAAGTCTGATAAAAATTCTATTCTGGATGTCAACATTTTAAAAAGCTATCTTTCAAAAATGGAAAAATATCCTATCAAAAAAATCGAAGTAGCACTTCCCATTTATTCATGGGGAATTGTTACCAATCATCTGGGGAAACATAAACTGATTAATGCTTTATCCAAAAGAGATCTGGAAAATCCAAATTTCAAAAAGATCTCCGACCATGAGATTGAAGTTCTGAAAGACGGATTCTACTTTGGAAGTTATTTAAACAAAGGCTTTACCATAAAGGCAGAGGAAATTTCCGAAGAACAACTAGAGGACGTTACTGAGTTTTTACAGAAAAAAATCCCTCATTTTACTATTATTTATTATCAATTAGATAGTAAATTTGTATTAGACCGGAAATTTTAATCTCTTGCAGATAGAGGTAGCTTGCCTGAACCATACCATACAAATATTAAAACTAAAAACACACTACACACCCTATGAAAAAGTACATTCTTTCACTTGCGGTTGTATCACTTTTCTATACACAATCTGATGCCTGTGCGTGGTCAGATCCTGATTATGATTACTTCAACCTTTTTACGCAAACCATCATCAAAGACAAGGCCTATCTTCCTTTTCTACACAACTATTCAAGTAGATTTTATGGAGGTTATAACTCTGCATTGATTCCTGATGACAATGTGGAAACTTGGAAAAAGTTTTTCAACAATCAGCTTAGCTATTCTGAAACCCAGAATTTGGTGTATAAAATAAGCATGAACGACCTGAATGCTTTAAAGAATGGGAATCCTACCAACCCTCTTTTACAAAAAATGGGTTCCGGGTTTTACCAAAAATATAAGGAAGGCATTGATTATTTGATTGAAGCCAAATATCTTGAGCCTTATATGAGCATCAATTATATAGAAAGTGAAAACTCATTCTATTATGACAGAGATGCCAACAGAAAAAATGCCACTGCTCTTGATTACAATAAAACGATCGCAGCTTTAACCTCTCTGTACAATGCAGCAAGAAATCCTGAAATCAAACAGCGTTACGGATATCAGCTAGTACGTCTGAATCATTATACAAGAAATTATGATTCTGCAGTACAGGCTTTTAAAACCTATGTGGCACCTATAAAACTAAAAGGATCGGTTTACTTCATGTCTCTGGATCAGCTGGCGGGAGCTCAAAGAGGATTGGAAATGAACAGTGATGCCAACTGGAACTTCTTTCAGGTATTCATGAACAGCAAAGACCGTAAGGAATCTGCATTTGTTTCTATGAAGCTTTCAGATACGGCCTCTTTCAGCAATATTATGAAAAGAGCCAATACGAATGAAGAAAAGAATATGGCTTACTTCCTTTTAGGGTATGAAGACTTCAACAACCCTATTCCAATGATGGAAAAGATGTATGAAATCAATCCTGATTCTGAAATTTTGAAGGTAATGGCTGCCAGAAGTATCAATGAGCTGGAAAGAAGTTACTTACCTACTTATTACTATACTTCAGAAGCTCAGAAAGCAACAGAAAAAGAAAATTCAACGGATAATTCCGCAAAAGACAAATCAGCAGACCAGGCAAAACCGGAAGTAAAAGAAGAAAAGCTTTCTTTCTGGCAGAAAATTGTAAGGTTCTTCAAAAATCTTTTTGGAGGTTCCAAATCTGATAAAACTGGTGATAATGCTAAAGCTGACCAAAGTGATGACGAACTGTTCAGCAATCCGGACAGAATCCCATTCTATAACAGAACAGGGTATTATTACGATGAGAAGACACAGGATTTCCTTAATAACCTTGAAAAATTCACAGACAAAACAAAAGAAAAGTCTAAAGATGAATACTGGCAGATTGCAGATGCTTATCTTAAGTTTTTAAAGAAAGACTATAAAGCAAGTTCTGAAATTCTGGATGATATCAAAACGACCAATCCAGAATATCTGGAGGAAATCAAAAGAATGAAAGTTCTGAATGACATCGTTTCTCAGCCGAAAATTGATGCAGAATATGAAGATCACCTGATGAAAGATTATGCTGAATATTTTGTTGAGAAAAAAGTAGTGAAAGATACGGCCACAACAGATAATTTCGATTATTATGGAGAAGTACCTTCTACTGCGGATTTCCTTAAAGATGTTATTGCGAACCGTTATTTCCTTCAGGGAGAGGATGGAAAATCTTTCCTGATGAATAACAAACTTTCGGATCTCCAATATAACCCGAACTCCAGCCTGGTAAAAAGTGTGGAAGAGTTTTACAGAAAGCCAAACAAAACACAGTTTGAACAACAGATCATTGCAAAAAACATGGACAGTGTAGGAAATGTAGAGGCATTCTTCAGCACCATTTACGGAGACAGAGCGATGAGACTTGCCGACTTTGAAAAAGCGAAAGCATATTACGAAAAAGCAAAAAGCTTTGCGGGTATTCCAAGACAAAATTATGACTGGAATGAAAAGAGCGGTCAAACCATCACGCCAAAACAATATACTCCTGCTGAATACAACGGATTTAAAAATATTTCAAATCTTGTATTCGGACATAATGTTTGGGAGAGCTTCGGAAGTGCTGACACTGAAAGCATGAAAGTTGAAAACTATACAGATTTCCCTTTCATCAAAACAACAATGGATAAACTTGAACTGGCAGATGCACTGATTCAACTGAAAAAGATTGGAAACGGAACAGGTGAAAAAGCGGCAAAAGCCAATCAGCTTATCGGAAACTTACTGTACAATACTTCTATTTTAGGATATTACCGTGAATTGTTTGTAATGGATATCGACAATAGCAACGGGGGTAAATATGACTTCTGGAATACGGACAGAAAGAACCCTTACAAGTATTATTATAAAAACTTCCTTGACACGTCTTATATTGAACCTGATAATTTTGATCTTTCCATCAATTACTATCAAAAGGCTCTTAAACTTTCCAACAATAAGGAAGAAAAGGCAAGAATTTTATTCCAGATGGCAAGTGCTGAGCAGGGTAAATATTACCAATATGAAGCTAAAGCACCAAAAGATTTTGATTACTCAGATCCGAAATGGTCTGAAAAAGAAGAGGCCCGCCAAAAGGAAATGGACAATCTTAAAAACCAGAAATACAGAACTTATTTCGCACAGTTGAAAGCTCAGTATTCTGATACTGAAACAACGAAAAACCTAATGGGCAGCTGTAGTTATTTCAGCTATTTTATGAGATAATATAAAGCATAAAAAAAACCTCTGATCGCTCAGAGGTTTTATTTTTATTTTTTGTTCAACTATTTTTTAACAAATTTAGTTACAACATTTTCTTCTTTACCATTTTTAATTGTAATAAAGTACACTCCCTTCACAAGAGCTCTTACATTAATTTTACCATCTCCCATAGTTCCTTTTGAAACCAACTGCCCTGGAGCATTGAAGATTTCATAAGATGCGTTTGCTGAAACGTTCAGAACATTTAATACATCTTCTACAGGGTTTGGATAAATCTTAACAGACTTTATATTTCCAGCTTCAGAAACTGCCAATAAACTAGCAACATTAGCCTGCTTCACTGCATAGAATACATTCCCGATTGCTGAAACTCTCAAATGAATAGTCTTTCCAGCCAAAGATGCAGGGATGAAAATACTTGCTGATCCGTTGTTCGGAACTGATGCAGCAAGATCTGTCCATGTTGCACCATTGTCTTCAGTATAATCAACTTTCACATTCGCTACGTTGTATGGAGAAGCTGTAGTCCCCGAAACTGTCCATGTAATAGTAGAGTTTGCATTAGGAGTAAGTGAAGTTGTATTTACTGTAAATGCTGCTGCTGATCCTACTACAATAGTTTGTTCCGCATAAGCCGTTTGCGCCTGTCCTCCAGGTTTATTATCTCTTACCGTAACACGGAACTTTGTAGTTCTTGCCACAGTACTTGCCGCTTCAAAATCTGTTGTATTTTTTACAGCTCCTCCCAGGACAGTTGACAGTTTAGGGAAATATCTTGTAGGACTTGCTGTTGCAGGCCAAGATCGGAAGCTTGCTCCAGATGTTGTATTCCCTATAGCTGATGCTCCATCACCTGTACCCGACGCTTTACCTATACCATTGCCTAACGAACTTGAATTCACCTGTTCCCAGTTGTATGACAAGACATCTCCATCAGGATCTGTTGCTGAAGCTGTTAAAACAAAAGCAGTTGATTTCGGAATAGTATAATTTGTTGTCATTGGTGCTACAACTGGTGGATTATTTGTGATGGGTGTTTCCACATCGGCTGTTACTGTTACAAGATTAGCCTGTACCTGATCAATGCTTACACTATGGAAATATGCATCAGAATGTTGCTGAACATCAGTATTAGCACCTGTAATCCCCGCATATCCCATAATAGTAGATCCAGAGCCTGGTTCTACACAAACACCGGTTCCTTCATTATAGCTGTATGTATGATTATCTCCCAATTGATGTCCTATTTCGTGAGCAACATAATCTATATCAAAATTATCACCCATAGGAACATTACTAGCCGGAGAGGTTATTCCGCTTCCTTTATAGTTATCTGGAGCTGTATAAGCATAATAATTTCCAACAGCATCCTGGCATTCACTCTGAGCTACAGTATAAGATGTTGTTGAAATATCATTACTTCCTATACAACCAATACAACCTGCATTTCCACCTCCTCCTGAAGCTCCAAATAAATGTCCTATATCAAAATTAGCATCGGTAACACCATAAGCCCCGCCATGCAGAACATTCATCAGCTCATTGTTCCACTTACACATGAACTCGGACGTACTGTAAGGATCTGTAGCTGCGTTGGTAAAAATAAGATTAGGGGCATCAATAGCATTAACATGAAGGTTAAATTCTTTTTCAAATACACCATTCACTCTAGATAAAGTAGCATTTATTTGTGTAAGAGCTCCTGCTGTCCCCCCAAAATAAGCAGTATACTCACCTGTCACAGACATTGCTAGTCTAAGAGTATGAAAAGTTTTGTTATTGGATTTAGCAGCTGCACCTGCATTCATTAATTTCTGTAAATTTTCTACAGATTCTTTACTTTCTTTAGTCTTACAGGTAAAAGCATGACCATTTTTATTAGTCTTTCCATGTATGGAATAATAGGACTTATCAGATGTTGCAGGTTCTATAAATTCATATTTACCATCAGTTCCAATAATCATCGATTGGAAATCATTGGGAGCAACACTAAATCTGATATATTAGGTAGGATCATCAATTCCTATCCCCACATAAGACCCCAACTGATATTTATTTGCCAAAGTCTCATCCATTACTGGAAAACTATTTACCGTAAACTTTTCAATTTTCCCGTCAAGGGTAGGAATATTAACTGTGATAGGTGCTCCCTCTCCCATTTTAGGAGCCCTAAGAAGCTGAGTTCTTATCTGATCCAAATCAAGCTTATAATAAACTGAATGATCACTTTTCTTAATGATTTTTTTCTCCGGAAGCCCTCTACTCCATTGCGCATTTGCTGCAACAGCTAAAAACAGCACAGGCAGACAAAATAATTTTGTTTTCATATATTTTTTTGACAAATGTATAAATTTCTCAAAAAAAACAATTAAAAAATAATTAAAAAACAACAAGTAAAAATAAATAACATAAGCAGGAAATAAAAAATCATTTTCTCTGTTCCTGCTTTTGAATCCATTCTTCATGCTTTCTTTTAAAGAATTCATATTTATAGTCCTGATTTCTCTGTGCAGCGTCAATGGAATGGGAAGTATGGATATCCGCATCTTTTTTGGCTAGCTCACCCAGCTTTTCATAATAGATGTGAAGCTGATCCAATTCTGCTTCCGTAAGATCTTCAATATCTACAATTCGGTTGCTTGCTTTTTCGTGAGCGGCAATTAGTTCATTCAATTTGATCTGTATTGCCTTTGAGTCTTTATTCTGGGCTTTTTGAATCAAAAATACCATCAAAAAGGTGATGATTGTTGTTCCGGTATTGATCACCAGCTGCCAGGTTTCAGAATAATCAAAAAAGGTCCGGAAACTGCCCATACCAAAACAATAAGAAAAGCTCCGACAAAAGCATAGGCACTTCCAGTAAATTTTACTGCCCAATTTGAAAATTTCTCAAAAAAACTGTTCCCTTTATGACTCATGATCTTTGTTTTTAGAATAATAAATGTATAAAAAATTAATCTGAAAATGAGAAAAGATGATGAATATGAGGTATCTAAATATTTCAGAGTTTATTTAATATGATCTTTTATTTCATTTTCCTGAATCTGTGCCACCAAATCAGAAATCCGGTTATCGGTAGAGAGCAACCAATGAGAGAAATAATAAAATAGAGAATAATACTTGGCAAACCCATAATTTCTCCGGTGTGCAGGGGTTTTGCCAACGCTGTAAATTGTTTGTTTAAAGGTTTGTCTGAAAACAGTTCTTTCGTTTTGAAAACTCCCGTTTTATCAAAAGTAACTTCATCAGGAAACATCATTCCAAGGAAGTTCTGCCTGTTGGTTTTGATGACAACATATCTTGGGTTTTCTTTATTGGGCAATTCTATACTGGTAACAGCATGGTAAGGCAAATGATGATCTGCCAATTTTAAAATTTTATCCACAGAAGCAGAAGCTGCATTTTTCAGATTTTTCTTTTCATCCTGCTTTTGAAGCATATCTTCAAGAAGCCCTCCGAAGGGATCATCTTCATTATCTTTATCTTTGGAAATAGCATCAATAGATGATCCTCCCAGACTTACAATAAGGCCGTTTTTCACCCATGGATAAGTCACATATAATCCGGTAACCGCAATAAAGAAAAGCATCAGAAAGGTATAAAAACCAAGGGTATTGTGGAGATCATAATTCACCCTCTGGAATTTGGCTTTGAACATCACCGTTAATCCCTGTTTCAAAAACTTGAGTTTTTTTGGAAGCCAAAGAATTAAACCTGAGATCAGGAGAATACAAAAGATTAAAACCGATGCTCCTACAATCTGTCTTCCCACATTTCCCATCATCAGGTTTCTGTGAAGATCAAGGACTGTTTCAAAAAACTGGGTAGAACTTACATTGGGTTGTCCCAGGAGTTCTCCTGTATACTGATTATAGTAAGTGATTTTATCCAGATTATTCTCCCGGTAACCAATCACATAACTTTTCCCATTATCATCAGGAATCATCAGAGAAGTGAGCTCTTTATTTTGTTTTAATAATTTTGCCTGGATCATATCCGGATTCATAACAACTCCTGAACCTGGGTTGATATAGATTTTGTCTCTGTTGCTAAAATCAGTGATCTGATTTTTGAAAGCATAGAGACATCCTGTAATACACATTACAAAAACAATAACGCTCGATAAGAGCCCCAACCAGAGATGAGTGATCCACATCAGGTATTTTGTTACCGATTCGTTTTTTCTTCTTTTCCTGTAAAGGCTTTTGAATAATAATCTCATTGTTTAATAGCAAAAACATTAAGACAGTATAACCGTCTTAATGTTTTAAATTAAAATTGATATGAATAAATTAAAAAAAGTTAATACAAATTCGGGCTAGGAAGCATAAAGCTTATGATGGAAGTTATTTTAGTCCAAAAGATTACTGATTAACTTTAATCTACATTCACCAAATTGAATACGTTTTCTTAAAAGTAGTAAGAACTTTTAGCCCAATATCATATCCATCTCCTTCTTCCTGCTTCCAGCCCTCATTGGTATCAATGTCGTTTATTTTCTTCCTTTGAACTGAACATCTTTTACAATCTCTTCGAACTTTGTATAGTGTTCAGGACTTAAGGCTTTCTGAATTGCCTGTTTTCTCTGAGCATCAAATTTTACCCAGTATTCTTTTGCCAGATCATTATTTCCGTGATAGACATCGTGAGCGTCATTGAAGGCTTTTTCAAAAGCATCATTCGCTGCGTTTACTACTTTGAATTCATCTTCAGAAAGCTGAGCTTCTGTTTTGATTCTTTCTAACAATGCATTGTCATATCTCGGTCTTTTTCTGGAATTTCATCAATAAATTTATTGAACTTTTCCATTTGAGGGGCATCTAAAACTGTAGCCATTTCAATAGACTGCTGTGCTCTCAGTTCCTCATTTTTGATACCTAAAGCTACACGATCCATATTACCACCCTGCGCTTTTGCTGCCTGGAAGTTCTGCTCCTGAAGCTGCTGATATTTTGCAGTGATCTCATTAAAGCTCTTTTCTTGTTCAGCAGTCAGTTTCACTTCTGTTTTGAACTTGTTATAATCTATTCCTTTCTTTTTGTCTCCGGAACATGACATAGCAGCAGCGCCAAGAGCTAATGTGAAGAATAGTATTTTGATACTTTTCATAATGAATGATTTTGTTGATTAGAATTTATAGTTTACCTGTACAGCAAAGTTTCTCGGCTGAATCTGGTCAATGTATCCACCTCTGAAATAAGAGCTGTACCCTACGCTGTCAAAAATATTATTAAAGAATACTCTGATTCCCATTCCGTTTTTCAGAGCATACCCTACCTGAGCGTCTACTGTAGTATATTCCCGCATATCGAAAGGTTTATCTCCAGGTTTCACACTGTTCAGGTGACCTGCTGTAAATGTTTTCTGAGTCCATTCATCAACTGGTCTTTTCCCTACATAATAAATTCCGGCACCTACATCAAGTCCTGATAAAGTCCCTTTATTGAATTTATAATTCAGCCATCCGTTTGCGGTGTGCTTAGGAGCATTCATTGGGGCAGATCCGTTAATATAAGCAGGGCTGTCCTGATATTGTGCATCCAGATAAGCCCATCCTGACATCACCTGAAGGTTCGGAAGAATTCTTCCGATTAATTCTACTTCAACTCCTTTTCTTCTAAGGTTTCCTGCAAGACCATACATAGTTTGTTTGTTAATCACAACAGGGTTATAGTTTTCGTCAAGAATAGTGAAAGAAAGATGATCTGTTTTAATATCGAACACTGTTACATTAAATCTTAAACGCTCATTGAACCAGTCTGATTTAATACCTGCTTCCCATTGTTTTGTCATTGATGGACCTACTCTGCCTCCGTCTAAAAGGAAGTTATTGGAAGACCTTAAAGAGGTTGTAGTGGTATATGATCCGAATACATTCACGTTTGGAAGTGGAGAAACAATTAATCCGAAATTAGGATTCCATGTATCTACAGACTCGTTGGCAGAACCATTCAATCTGCTGTAACGAAGTCCTAAATGTGCTTTCACATATTTTCCGATGGTCATTACATCCTGAGCCATTGCCCCGATACTTGGAGTTAAAACCGCGTTTGATCTTCCAAGGTTTTTGTAAATAACATTTACAGGAAGCTGATTAGAAATACCTCCATTCACAACATCAAAAATATCCAATGGATTAGCTGCATAGGTTGTATTTCCTATTTTTGTAGCACGTGCTGTAATTAGATTTCCCGGTGCAATTGAGTTTTTATAAGCTTCATATGTTGTAGATGAAGTTTCTGATTCTCTCCAGTCAAAACCAACCTGGAATGTATGATTAATAAATCCTGTTTTTATTTGTTCTCCGATGAAGTCTAACTGTAATACCTTATTGATATCCTCACCTTGAGATTTTCCAATAGTACGCTGTCTGATATTATAGTTCGTTTCACCTGCCGGTAATGATACAGATGAAGCTTCAGAATCAGTATTGCTTACTGAATTTACGAATGCTGCTCTTACTTTTAATTTGTCTGTAAGGTTACGTACAATTGTAGTGGAAAAGTTGAAAGTTTCTGTTTTTGAATAATCAGATGCATATCCTAAAAACTTTCCTTTTGGCATGTGATACAATGCTTCAACAGTTCCCGGAGCAAGATTGATTGTTCCTCTGTCCGGTGTCCTTTTATCATGAAGATAATCCATTTCCACATTGATTAATGTTTTATCATCCGGACGGAAAGCTATCGATGGGTTTACATAGATTCTCTCTCCTTTTACATGGCTTCTGAATGAATTGTTATTCTGATAAGCTCCATTGAATCTAACCGCTACTTTACCCTGAGAGTCCAATACTCTCTGGAAGTCTACTGTAGGTCTGTAAAAATCCCAGCTTCCATAACGGAATCCTACATTAGTCTGATCAATAAACTGTGGTCTTTTTGTTACAACATTGATAACTCCTCCTGCAGAACCCAAACCATTCCCGATTCCCTGGCCAATTGCTGCAGATCCTTTGATTACCTGAATACTTTCCACTCCCTGCATATCTGTAATCATCCCTGCAGTACGGAAATCTGAATCCAGCTGAACCCCATTTTTCAATACGGGAACACCACGGTACCCTCTGATGGACATACTTTCGTTTCCTCCACCATAACTTGAAAATAGAGTTACCCCGGGAACATTTTTGGCAACATCAGTAACTGTTAGTGCTCCTAATTCTTCAATTGCTTTATGGGAGATTATTGAAATACTCTGAATCTGATCTCTGGTTTTCAAAGGCAGTCTTGTAATTGCATCAAGGCCTTGCGGCTGTTTCTTTTTTTCACCAAACAGTTCTACTTCTTCAATTTTCTTGTGTTTTACTGAATCATTTACTTTCTGCGCATTGGCAAGAACCCCACCTAATAATAGCAGAGAAAAGGATACTACTTTATTCATCTGATAATTTTCTGCAAAATTATTATTTTTATTCATTCTAAATAAATAAACACAAGTGACATATGTCACCCTAAAAAGAACTATTAATATCAGATCATTAATCATTCCTAAGGACTCTTTAGAATCCCCAAACAGATCTATTCTATCATTAAGAGTTATCCCTTCAAGGCTTTTTATGATTACTGAAAGTATAATGCAAAAAAAACAGATTTGATGATTTAAAAATCTGCTTCCAATATCTTGATGTACCTTTTCAATAAGATTCATAAAAAAAATCCGTCCCTAAAAAGGAACGGATTTGTATAATCATTGCAAAGTATGCATTTATCACACTTTAATTTCAACGTCTACACCTGAAGGAAGTTCTAATTTCATTAGAGCATCAACAGTTTTAGAAGAAGAAGAGTAGATATCCATTAGTCTCTTGTGAGCTGAAAGTTGGAACTGCTCTCTTGCTTTCTTGTTTACGTGCGGAGATCTCAACACTGTGAAGATTCTCTTGTTCGTAGGCAATGGAATTGGACCGTTTACAACAGCACCAGTAGCCTTTACCGTTTTTACGATTTTCTCAGCAGACTTGTCTACCAAGTTGTAATCGTAAGATTTTAATTTTATTCTGATTCTTTGTGACATTTCTTTAATTTAAAAATTAACCTTTTGCTTTAGCTATGATTTCTTCAGCAACGTTTTGTGGAGTAGCTTGGTACTTCTCTAATTCCATAGAAGAAGTAGCTCTTCCTGATGAAAGTGTTCTTAGAGTAGTTACGTATCCAAACATTTCGGAAAGTGGAACAGAACCTTTGATTACAACAGCACCGTTTTTCTCTTCCTGACCACTGATAGTACCTCTTCTTTTGTTAAGGTCACCAATGATGTTACCCATATATTCTTCTGGAGTTACAACTTCCAGTTTCATAATTGGCTCCATAATTACTGGCTTAGCAGCACGTCCCGCTTCTTTAAATCCTAATTTAGCAGCCATTTCAAATGAAAGAGCATCAGAATCCACTGCGTGGAAAGATCCATCTTTAAGAGTAACTTTAATACCTTCAACTTCGAAACCAGCCAAAGGACCGTTCTTCATTGCAGCTTTAAATCCTTTTTCAATTGCAGGAACAAATTCTCTTGGAACGTTACCACCTTTGATCTCATTGATGAATTCTAAACCAACTTTACCTTCGTCTGCAGGTCCTAGTTCAAATACAATGTCAGCAAATTTACCTTTACCTCCAGATTGCTTTTTGTAAACTTCTCTGTGGTTAGCAACTTTTGTTAAGTTTTCTTTGTACTCTACCTGAGGTTGTCCTTGGTTTACTTCAACCTTGAACTCTCTCTTCATACGGTCTACAATGATATCTAAGTGAAGCTCACCCATACCAGAGATAATCGTTTGTCCAGAAGCTTCGTCAGTTCTAACAGTAAATGTAGGATCTTCTTCAGCCAGTTTAGCTAGAGCGTTACCCATTTTATCCTGGTCAGCTTTAGTTTTAGGCTCAACAGCGATACCAATTACCGGATCAGGGAAAACCATCGATTCAAGAACGATTGGGTTTTTCTCATCACACATTGTATCACCAGTTTTGATAGATTTGAATCCAACAGCAGCACCAATATCACCAGCTTCAATATATTCTACTGGATTTTGCTTGTTAGCGTGCATTTGATAGATTCTAGAGATTCTTTCTTTATCTCCTGAACGAGTGTTCAAGATATAAGAACCTGCATCTAGTCTTCCAGAGTAAGCTCTGAAGAATGCTAATCTTCCCACGAACGGGTCAGTAGCAATCTTAAATGCTAATGCAGAGAAAGGCTCATCTACAGATGGTTTTCTTGTGATTTCAGCGTCAGTTCTTGGGTCAGTACCTTTGATATCATCTTTATCCAATGGAGAAGGAAGGTATTTACATACTGCATCCAACATAAACTGTACTCCTTTATTCTTAAATGAAGAACCACAAGTCATTGGGATAATAGATAGATCGATAGTAGCAGCTCTCAATGCAGCATTGATTTCTTCTTCTGTAATTGAATCTGGATCTTCGAAGAATTTCTCCATCAAAGTTTCATCATATTCAGAAACAGCTTCTACTAATTTCTCTCTGTATTCAAGAACTTCATCCTTCATGTCTTCTGGAATTGGAACTACTTCGAAAGTAGCACCTTGTCCAGCTTCATCCCAGATGATCGCTCTGTTTTTAATTAAGTCAACAACCCCTTTGAAATCTTCTTCAGCACCGATTGGTAAAACGATTGGAACTGCATTAGATCCTAACATGTCTTTAACCTGGTTTACCACGTTAAGGAAGTCAGCACCTTGTCTGTCCATTTTGTTTACGAATCCCATTCTCGCAACTTTGTAGTTGTCAGCAAGTCTCCAGTTTGTTTCAGACTGAGGCTCTACTCCATCTACTGCTGAGAATAAGAATACCAATCCATCTAATACTCTTAAAGATCTGTTTACTTCTACAGTGAAGTCAACGTGTCCCGGTGTATCGATAATGTTGAAGTGGTAAGGTTTAGTGTCTGCAACAGGTTTTCCTTGATCAGTTGGAAAGTTCCAAGAACAAGTAGTTGCAGCAGAAGTAATAGTAATACCTCTTTCTGCTTCCTGCTCCATCCAGTCCATTGTAGAAGCACCATCGTGAACTTCTCCAATTTTGTGGTTTACTCCTGTATAGAATAAGATTCTTTCTGTAGTAGTAGTTTTACCAGCATCAATGTGAGCGGCAATACCAATATTTCTTGTAAATTTAAGATCTCTACTCATTTCTAATTAGAATTTAAAGTGTGAGAAAGCTTTGTTAGCTTCCGCCATTTTGTGAGTATCAGATTTCTTTTTGAAAGCAGCACCTTCTTCTCTTGAAGCAGCTACAACTTCATTAGCTAATTTCAAAGCCATAGACTTATCATTTCTCTTTTTAGAGTAGCTAATTAACCATTTCATTGCCATAGAAATTTTTCTATCAGCTCTGATTGGCATAGGAATCTGAAAGTTAGCTCCACCTACTCTTCTAGAACGTACTTCTACGTGAGGCATTACATTTGTAAGTGCATCTTTCCAGATTTCAAGTGCAGTTTTTTCAGTTTCTCCTTTTTTAGTTTCTACGATATCTAATGCATCATAGAAAATTTTGAATGCGATTGACTTCTTACCGTCAAGCATTAAGTTGTTTACGAATCTCGTTACCAATTGATCATTAAATTTCGGATCTGGTAACAACGGTCTTTTTTTCGCTTTTGTCTTTCTCATTGCTTTTGTACCTTATTTAATGATTATTTTTTCTTTCCTTTTGCAGGAGCAGCAGCTGCTTGTCCTGGTTTAGGTCTCTTAGCTCCGTACTTAGATCTTCTCTGTGTTCTTCCATTTACACCTGCAGTGTCTAATGCACCTCTTACGATGTGGTAACGTACTCCCGGTAGGTCTTTCACCCTTCCGCCTCTAACCAATACTATCGAGTGCTCCTGAAGATTGTGTCCTTCGCCCGGGATATAGGCGTTAACTTCTTTACCGTTAGAAAGTCTTACCCTTGCTACTTTTCTAAGTGCAGAGTTTGGTTTCTTAGGTGTAGTAGTATATACTCTCGTACATACACCACGTCTTTGTGGACAAGAATCTAGGGCAGCCGATTTGCTCTTCTTGGCAAGCGTGGCTCTTCCTTTTCTTACTAATTGTTGAATAGTAGGCATTTAATTGCTTTTTATTTTAGGGTGCAAAAATAGTAATATTTTTTTAATCTGCAAACAGTTATATAAAAATTAAAATCAAATACTTACAGTAAAATACAGCGCGTTTCAATATGATAATCAAAGAAACATAATATTTAAACGGAAAAGAGAGTAGAAAAAATGAATTTCAGCTTTAAAAAAAGGCGTATTAAATAATTATGAAATTTATCTTACTATAAAAATTTTCATGTAAAACAGATTCTGAGCACCTCATCCGATATATCCAAACTATATTTAAAAACTTTCTTATAGTTATGATCTATTAACAATCAGGACAGTTCGGCACGATATTTCGTAAATTTGGGATATACAAAATGATAAACTTATCCTTCACTATAGCAAAGTCTTCTTATAATACTCGATGGAAGCGGTGATGATATCTAATCTAAAAAAAATAAATATATACATATGAAAAATGCTAGTATCATTGGCCTTAAAGAAGCCGATTGCAAAAAGATTTCAGAAAAATTAAATGTACTGTTGGCTAATTATTCCGTATTCTATCAGAACACAAGAGGTTCTCACTGGAATATCAAAGGAGAGCAATTCTTTACTCTTCATCCAAAGTTTGAGGAATTGTACAACAGCCTGGTTTTAAAGATTGATGAAATTGCAGAAAGAATCCTGACTTTAGGAGCAATTCCTGCACACAACTATTCGGACTATTTAAAGGTAGCAACTATTAAAGAAAGTAAAGAAGTTACTGACGGAACGAAAAGTGTTGAGCAGATTCTAAGTTCATTTAAAGTCGTAATTGATCTTCAGAGAGAACTTTTAGATATTACCGATGAAGCAGGAGATGAAGGTACAAATTCGCAAATGAGCGACTATATTACCGAGCAGGAGAAAGAAGTTTGGATGTACAATTCTTATCTTGGGAAATAACTCCATCCAATACATGGAAATATTTCAAAAAATCGCCTTACATTTAGGCGATTTTATTTTTTATTTTTATATTTGCGTTAAAATTACACATATTATGAACGACGTAAGATTGAACTCTATTCTGGATAATGATTTTTATAAAATAACCATGCAGAATGCTGTGGTAAAGCTATTTCCTGGTTCTATTGTTAAATACGAATTTATCAACAGGGGAAAACACCACTTTCCGGAAGGATTTGACGTTGCTTTAAGAGAAGCTGTCAATAAAATGGCTGAACTTAAACTTACGAAAGATGAAAAAAAGTTCATGGCAAGAACATGTCCTTATATAGATCTTCCTTATCTTGATTTTCTAGAAGGCTATCATTATGATCCCTCTGAAGTAAAAATTCATCAGGAAGGAGGAGACCTTTCTGTTATTGTGGAAGGGCTTTGGTACAGAACGATTCTCTGGGAAGTTCCATTGCTGGCACTCATTAGTGAGCTGCATTATGAAATGAACCACATGGAAAGAGATTCTAACGATGTGGTAATGAGCAAGACTCTTGAAAAAGCAGACTCATTAGCCAAGCTTGGGGTTACTTTTGCCGAGTTTGGAACCAGAAGAAGACATTCTTACAAAGTACAGAATCTGGTGATGGAAGCTTTAACACAGAAAAAAGAATCTACTTTCATCGGAAGTTCAAATGTTCATTTTGCCATGAAATATGGGGTAAAACCAATCGGAACACACGCTCATGAATGGTTTATGTTCCATGCTGCTGAATACGGATTCAAAATGGCTAATGAAATGGCTCTGGAACATTGGGTAGATGTATACAGAGGTGATCTTGGGGTGGCGTTGTCTGATACTTATACTACTGATGTATTCTTTCAGCAGTTTGATAAAAAATTCGCAAAACTTTTTGACGGTGTACGTCACGACAGCGGTGATGCTTTAGAATTTGCCGATAAAACAATAGCCCACTATCAAAGAAACGGTATCAATCCTATGTTTAAATATATTATTTTCTCTGATGCACTAAATCTGGAGAAAGTAGAAGAGATCACCAATTATTGCAGAGGAAAAATCGGTATTTCATTCGGAATAGGAACCAACCTCACCAATGATGTAGGGCTAAAGCCAATGAATATTGTGATGAAACTCATTGGCGTACAGGCTCCTAATAAGGAATGGATTCCTACAGTGAAACTTTCTGATGAACATGGTAAATATACTGGAGATCCTAAAATGATTGAATTAGCGAAAGAATTTTTAAGAATTAAAGATTAATCATCTTATCAGAACAACTATATAGAACCTCGTAATCATCGAGGTTTTTTTGCATCCTTCACTTATTAAAATTTAGTTTTCAGAAATCGAGAAGGTTTTGGTATATTTATCAAAATAAAACAAGATGAAATCAAGAACATTACTAACGGCATCCCTCCTTATATCAGCATTATCCTTTGCTCAGGAAAAGAAAGCGGAAAAACCTAAATACAATCAGGAACTGGCAACTTCTTTAGGAGCTGATAAATATGGAATGAAGCCCTATACTATTGTCATGCTCACAACAGGTTCTGCTAAGATTGAAGACAAAACCAAAATGGGTGAACTTATGA
This sequence comes from Chryseobacterium sp. CH21, assembly GCF_004119445.1. Taxonomy (GTDB): domain Bacteria; phylum Bacteroidota; class Bacteroidia; order Flavobacteriales; family Weeksellaceae; genus Chryseobacterium. The sequence continues at coordinate 86,709 of NZ_QICI01000041.1, forward strand.
AAGGCCACATGACCAATATTGGCAAACTGGCAGACGAAGGTAAAATTGTTGTAGCCGGACCTTTCCTTGAAAAGAATAAAGAAAACTACCGTGGTATGTTTATTTTCAATACCAAGTCTAAGGAAGAAGCAGAGCAATGGGTAAAAACTGACCCTGCAGTTCAGGCAGGTGTTTTCAGTTATGAAATTTTCCCTTGGTATGGCTCAGCAGCGCTGCCTTTATATCTTAAGCATCATGATGAAATTTCAAAAGAAAATCCTTAAGAAATATAAAGCACGAATTTTATTTGTGCTTTTATTTTTACTATTAATAATAAGCTGTGGAAAACAGACATTCCTTTTCGAATTTAGTACCGAGAAGGTTGACAGAGATATTGTTGATGAAATAAAAAAATTAAAAGGCTTACCCCCTCCAGGATTACTCTATAGTGATACAAAATATGAGGTATGGAAAACCTGTTCCGGAGAATGGGGAGGAACTATTTATTTCAAAAATAAAAAATCGGGAAAAATATATTATGCAGAAGCAACTTGTCCGGTTTCTGTCAATAAAATTAATAATAAGTACTATATATCCAATTCCTTGTCACATCTTTTGGGAAGTTCAGATATTATAGAAATTACTGATCCTGAAAAAATGGAACAGACTACTAGAATATCTCTTTATCATCCTGATATTATTACAAGGGAATACGAGTCTCACTCTTCAAAGGGAACAAAAAAACTAATAGATACAGTTGGAGCCGTTATAATGTCAAGCTTTGTATATAAACAAAACCTATATTCAATTCTATTAAATCACAGCAGTACCAAAGCTACAATTTCAGAACTTCGGGACAATAAATTCCATACAATAAAGGAAATTGACAAAGATCTTTTTTCTGAACACCCATTAATTATAAAGGAATCAGAAACGCATCAGAAAATTTATCTCCAGCGGCCTAAGGCTGGGATTCTTGAAATTAAGGAAAATAAAATCAAGTTTATTTCTTATACAAAAAGTAAAAAATAAAGAGACTGCCTTTTGCGACAGTCTCTTTTTACCATTATCTTTTAAATTATTGAATATCACTTCCGATGATATAGCCATTTGTGCCATTTATTTTCCTGACAGCACTGTTATTAAATCTATATTTATTATAGATACCAATATTTGGGATATATCTTAAGATATTACCTTCCCTCATATAGATCTTATTAGTATAATTATCCTGTTTAAGATCATTATCAGGAGCTAAATCCGCTCCACGTTCTACAGTTGACAAATTACTTGGACTCACAGTAGCGATTTCACTACTGGTAATATTAAATAATCCGTAAAGTGTCATAGGACTTTGAATATATCTCAGTTTGTTTTCAAACATAAAAAAGGTCTGATTGGTGGCAGGATTTCTAACAAAATTACCATTCACAAGATTAGCAGTATTTGTATAATCTAACCTCACCTGATTATCAATTAAATATTGATCGATGTAAGCTTTCAATTGAGCCTTCTTCACAGGATCTTTAATAAACTCATAAAGAGAAATCAAGCCATTATTTCCAAATTCTACCAATACCGCATTCGCTGGTGTTGAACTATTCTGCCAGCTTGAAATATTAATTTTAGGATTTGTCTGATCAAGGTTTAACTCACCCACCAAACTCTTTGACGGATCTCCTCCTCTGGTTTTAAAGGATAGTTTTCTGGAAAAGTTTTTATTGGATTCTGAAGTATCTATATCGTTATCAACATTGGCATCAAAAATACTCTTTACCCCCACTTTAACCCCAACTCTAGCTGCTTTTTCACGGCTTTGATTTGTTGTTTCAGACTGAAACATAACATCCATCTTAGCACCCGTATAAATATCTACGGCAACATGGGTACCATAATCGTTTACAATCTGCGCAGGGCTATTAGTCTGTAGATCATTCGCAAACTCCGGCGTCAAATAATCTGATAATAAAACAGGAGTAGCATTAAATCTGAATCTTCTTTGTTTAATCAAAAGATTATAGCTTCCGTAAATATATTTAGCATCAAATTTATTGGTCGTCGTATTACTCACCGAAGAACTAAAAGTAACTGAAATAAGCTTTTTGAATAAAGAGAATCCGGCAGTTGCGCCTACCTTTGTGGAAACCATTTTCGAATACGCTTCTGCATTTTCGCCATATTCTTCAAGATATTCCTGAGAAAATACATTATCAGTAATCAATCTTCCAGCCTGTTCGTTTTTGAACTTTTCAAGATCAATTACCTGGTATCCTGAGGAGTTTGAATTTGCATATTCTCCTGTTGCGTTGTAACCATATCCTAAAATGTCATAAGCGCCATCACCAGCAAATTTAGCAAAATTTCTTCCTGAGTTTTTTTTTGAGTTTTCATTGAGGTTAGGGTTCTCAAACTCCTCAGTAGAACAAGAAGTTACCAACAGTAAAATAATACTGCTAAAAAAGAGACTTAGTTTTTTCATATTTTTATTATAAGTCTGCAAACTTAATTCTTTGCCCTCAAAGCTAAAGTGATATAAATCATAAATAAGGGAATTAATATATCCTTAACAATACAATGGTGATAAATATATAATTTATCAATTAATCTATTTTATTTCAAACAATTACACCCAAAAGAAAATGAAATTTTAAAACATATTTCTTTTATCAATGAATTATTTTAATTATTTTAGCTTATTAGCAACTCGATTCACTCTATTAATTGTGAACGAGTTACAATAAACCAATACCATAATTAAAAATTAATTTCATGAAAAAATTAAACATTACAAAACTTTCGAGAACAGAACTGAAAGATGTATTCGGAGGAACACTGTATCCGGCAGAATGTCCCGGAGGATGCCATGGTGAGGGCATGATCAGATGTCCGGACGGTACTACCACGATGACTAACTTTATATGTATGGGTGGAACCTGCCAACCGGCAGCCATGTGCAAACCATTGGTTCTTGAACCTTTTCCTGATCCGATAACCATCACCCCATAATCAGAATGAACAATACATAAAGTGAGCTTTCCGGCTCACTTTTTTGTTATCTTTAAATCAACAAAAAACCACCGGATTGGTGGTTTGCTTATTTAAATTTTCTTTAAACTCCTGTGTAGATTTCTATTTCTAGCTTGTTGCTTGTCTTTATTATTTATTTTCTATAAAAATACTTATTTCAAATTGTTCCTTTACCGGAATACCATACATTTTTGCTGATTTCCAAGTATTAAGTTCTTTTATTTTAAAAACTTCTTCAATAGCTTTTTTGGTATTTTTATCAGTATATTTTAAAATCTCTATATTTTCTAAATTATCATTAATACCTAGAATTAAACGAATCCTATTTTCTCCTTTTCTTACATTTTTGGGGAGTTTAAATTTCTCAAATAAAACAGATCTAAAATGACTCATGCCTTTTGGAAATTCTGCATTCAAAATCATTGTACCTAAATCATCTATACATACTAGATTTTCTTGTTTTTCACACTTTTCTAAAGATCTTCTTGCATTTATATTTATAATACTAATTTTAGCAGAATCTATTTTATTGGCAGGGAAAAGTTTTATATTCTCAATTCCTGTTGAAAGATAAACAACATACTTTTGTTTCACAGTACAAGCACTAAGAAAATAAAGCATTATAAAAAAAGAGAAAATAAATCTCATTATTTTGGAGCCTGAGCTTTATTTGTTAATCCTCTTACATACCAAAATTCTATTTTTTGATTATTAAATTTTTATAGAAATTTTCTGCTGTAGGATTCCAAAACCAATGATATTGATTTAAAATTGAACTTGCTTGTTGGTAATCAAAAGTTTGTTGAAATGTTATTGCTATATGAGGCTGAACATAATCATTTTGATAAATAATTGAAGAGCTTTCTGCATCATTAATAAACATAAGTGTTAAGAAATTATTATCAAATGGTCCCGGATCATAAGCCTTTATAGCAATATTATTTTGAGCTAATGCTTGGAGGAAAACTGAAAGCGGTTGATTATAATAATTAGTCTTATTTGGCATAAGGTTATTTAAATTAGAAACAGTCTGATTATAAAAATTGGGATAATCTGCTATACTTATAGGTTGACTTGTTTGTGATTTACATTGTGTAAAAATAATTACAGTAATAAAAAATGTAAGTAAAATATTTGTTTTCATAATAGTATTTTTTAGTTACGGACAAGGTTCTGCTCTATAGCCTGTTATTTTTTTACCTCCTGATGCGGGGATTTCATATTGAAAAGATACTGATCTAAGTGGTTTCAAATTTCCATTAACATCTGTTTTTGCAAAACTAATTCCCGTATCATATTTTTCCAAAATGTGCGCATACGCTGATTCCATTCCATCATTCTGGCTGCTTCCCGAATATGATGGTAAACTTCCTTGCATATAGTAGTTGTAAATAGTATTAAAATCACTTCCAACAGCATAGTTTTTATTAAATATTCTTCCTTCATTGGTTGTATTAGCTAAAAAAGGATAAGCAGCTAAAAAAGCTTCGGCTTTTATTCTATCAGTTACTACTAAAGCATATTTAGTACCATTACTGCTAAAAACAAATGATGCCTGAAAAGTCGGTCTTTCCTTCGCAGATTGGAGCGTTACATAAAGGTCTTTCGCAGACGGAGGGGACGCCCCATGGTTGGGATGTGTATGTGCCATTGCAAGAAGATCTCCAACAGAAGGTATACTGATTGAAACATGGCCAGGATCATTAAGATCATTACTTGAATAAGGATCTTGTGCTATTGGTGTTGTACTCGTACTGATGATGGCAGTACCATATTCATAATGGTCATTTTTAGCATGATTTTCTAGTGCGCTTAGCTCTGTAGATATTGTTGGTGCATGTAATAAAGTATTTACTATATTTACAGGAATACTTGCTTTAGCACAAGGATCGCCATTATTAGAGCCTCCCCCTACATTGGGATTAGTAGGCACCCCATAGCAGCTTCCGTCACCTAAATCTGAACCTGGTTGTTGAGGTCCTGTTAAAACTTTGGGATCAGGACACACCCAAGTAATCGGCGGACCATCTCCACCACCGCAATCTCCGGTACTACTGCCGCCACCTCCACCGCTTCCGCTTCCATCATCTACGCTGGTACAAACATATAATAAAACTGTTATTAAGTGTGATTGTTCATCAGCACTACAATCAGTTTCGCCATTGTGATGCACCCCTTCACTACACCAGGTATAGGCTTCCGCTGCTACATATCCGCAGCTTTGTGTAGATCCTTTACCCAATACTTGTGGTAATATACCCACGCCCAATTCTGTGACAGTAGATTTTCCTTTAGTATTTACATGTCCTCCGTTCATTAGAATTTTCTTTTCCTGAAGAGTGAAGTTATAGGCAATTAATAATTTTTTATAAGTCCCATCTGATAAAGGAGTAAAAACCAAATTTTCTATAGGGGTATTTTCCTCTTGATTATTTCTTATAATCCGGAAAGTATAAGTATGATAATGAGAACCATTTTCCATGAAGACAATATGATCAGTATCTATGGTGAAATTATCATAATCAATAGTTTTCCCTGCAACAAACCGTTTGGTTTTCTTTAAATCATTTTCAGCCTTTTGCAGTTCAGAAATCAGTTTAGATTTATGCTTACTTTCATTAAGCGTAATTATTTTTGAGTAAAGTTTAAACTGGTTGCTGTTGTCATAAGTTTCCTGATGATCAGGGAGAAGATCATTTCTACATGACTGTAAAGTAAAACCGAAGACTGCCAGCAAGAGCAGCACGATGATAAATCTTTTTTTCATTCATTTGAGTTTTAATTGTTAAATATATTATTTTTCCTATTCACTTCGAAGAGAACTATGACAAAACTAAAATTAAATCTCAAACTGTACAATAAACTTTGGTTGTAAAATGTCCAATCTTTAGTTGTTTTTTTATTTTTTTATTTACTTTAGCATAAAATATAAGAGTATGACTTTGGGAACCAAACTTAATAAACTAAGGACAGACAGGAAACTTACACAAGTTCAGATCGCTGAAAGATTACACGTTTCTCAAAATGCCTATAATAAATGGGAAAGCGACAAAGCAAAACCTGCAATGGAAAACCTTATGAAAATTGCAGATTTTTACGAAACTGATGTTTATGAATTATTAGATGAAACTCCTATTGTTCAGAATAATACTGATAGAGCTATAGGAACAATTCATAATAATAATACAGTAACTATTAATAATACAATTTCAGAGGAATTAATAGAAAGTTTATTGAAGAATCAACAAGATATCACAAAACTTATGGAAGCTCAAAGCAAACTTATAGAAAGCTTACTAAAAAAATAAATCAACTTTAAAAACTCATAATAAAAAGGCCGGGATCTTCCTCACGGATCCCGGCCTCATAATGAACAAAATAAAAGAAACTATATTGCTTCCTTATGCTTTTTACGGTAGGCATAATGGAAAATGATTGGCAGTACAGTAAATGACAGCAGCATACAGATAATTAATCCCCCTACAATCATGATGGCTAAAGGTTTCTGAATTTCAGAGCCCATTCCGTTTGACATCGCTGCCGGAAGAAGTCCCATAGATCCCATCAGGGCAATCATTACCACCGGACGAATTCTGCTTTTCACTCCCTGAGCAATAGATTCTTTGAGCGACATTCTGTTTTGCAGATTTTCTTTCATGACACCGATCAGAACGATACCGTCTATGGTTGCTACTCCGAAAAGGATAATGAAACCAATTCCCGCTGAAATTCCGAAGATAGTTCCCGTAAACCAAAGGGATAAAAATCCTCCGATAAACGCAAATGCCAATGTAATAGAAGAAATCAGCGTGTCTTTTATATTCCCGAAGTTGAAATATAACAGCATCAGAATAAGAACTAAAGAAATCGGAACCACCATAGCCAGCTGTTTTGCGGCTCTTTCTTTACTTTCAAATTCTCCGGCCCACGTCATTTTATGATTCTTCGGAAGCTTTACTTCCTTATCTACTTTCGCTTTGGCTTCTTTGATAGTACTTCCCAGATCACGTCCTTCAATATTAAATCCAACTCCGATGTATCTGCTGTTTCCTTCACGGTAAATAAATGATGGTCCGGTATGATAATCAATGGTTGCAATTTCTTTCAGCGGAACTTTTTTATTATCCTGAGTTGGAATGAGAATATTACCCATCTTTTCAGGAGTATCTCTGTATTGTTTTTCAAACCTAAGCATTACGTCGAACATTCTTTCTTCTTCGTAAAACTTGGTGGCAGCCTGCCCTCCGATCGTCATTTCGATAACCGCCTGTGCATCTGCTGTGGACACTCCATATTTTGCCATCTTGGAATCGTGAAGCTGTATTCTCAACTCCGGAAGACCAATATTTTTGAAAACATTCACATCGGATATTCCCGGAACGGTTCTGATGGAATTGGCTACTTTATTGGCGTAATTTTCAAGTTCGAAAAGATCATTTCCAAAAATTTTAATCACAAGCGGCGCTTTTACTCCTGCTACATATTCTTCCACGTTATCCTGAATCGGCTGGCTGAATCCAAAATTAATTCCCGGATATTTTTCAAGAGAAACTCTCATTTCTTCAAGGAGTTCTTCTTTGGATATCTTTTTCTTCCATTCATTCTCCGGCTTCAACTGAATATTGAATTCAATATTAAAAAATCCGGTGGGATCTGTTCCATCATTCGGTCGGCCAGTTTGAGTCATCACAAATTTCACTTCATCATATTTCATGAGGATCTCCTTCATCTCTTTAGTCAATCGTACAGATTCATCCAAATTGACACTGTTTGGAAGTGTTGCTCTTACGTAAATTGCGCCTTCATTTAGTTTAGGTAAAAATTCAGATCCATAATTGGAGAATCTCCATCCGCAAACAGCAAGCAAAGCAACGAAACCAATGATAAATCCTTTTTTGTGACGGTCACTGAATTCGTAAATTCTATAGATATTAACTCTGAAGAATCTTGAAATAAAGTTTTCTTTCTCTTCAATATTTTTAGTCAATAACAGTTTACACATTGCCGGAACATAAGTCAAGCTTAAGATCAACGATCCTAATAATGCATATCCCAATGTAAATGCTAATGGAGAGAACATTTTCCCTTCTACTTTCTGGAAAGAGAAAATCGGCATCAGAGCAACGATAAGAATCAACAGGGCAAAGAAAATATAGCTTGCCACACTTCCTGTGCTTTTCTTGATAATTCCCAGTTTTGAAATTTTATTGAATCTCCGCAGTCCTATCTTTTTTGCCTTAAGTTCGAGGCCGACAAAGACATGTTCTACAATCACCAGTGTTCCTTCCAGAAGCAACCCAAAGTCAAGTGCTCCCATGGAAATCAGGTTGGCTGGCAGACCCTGAATTTTCAACATAATAATAGCAAACAGAAAAGCTAAAGGAATTACTGATGCTACAATGAAAGTGGTTCTCCAATTGTAAAGAAAAATAAATACAATGATAGAAACCAGAATAACTCCTTCAATAAGGTTTTTGGAAACGGTATGAACCGTTGTGTTCACAAGCTCTGTACGGTCGATGATCGGAACAATCTGTACATCACCGGGAAGTTCTCCACCATTCAGTTCTTCTATTCTGTCTTTCAGTCTTGCAATGACTTCACTAGGGTTTTCACCTCGAAGCATGATCACAATTCCTTCTACAACATCATTGTCTTTGTTATATCCTACCTGTCCTAATCTAGGTTTCGCAGAAACTTTTACTTCTGCTACGTGTTTCACCAGAATAGGGGTAGAACCTTTTACCTCGATCTGAATATTCTCAATATCTTCTTTTCTCTCCAAAAGACCAATCCCCCGCACTACATAAGCCTGATCACCTTTTGCTACTACATCTCCTCCTACATTGATATTACTCTTCGAAACCGCTTCATACACATCCAGGGGGGAAAGGTCGTAATTGTGTAATTCCGTAGGATTTATTTTTATTTCATAAGTTTTTTCTTCTCCACCAAAACTTACCACATCTGCCACACCGGGAACGGCAAGCAATTCTCTTTCCACCACCCAATCCTGGATTGCTGTAACTTCTTTAATGGGAAGTTTACTCTTGATAATATACCTGTAAATTTCACCGGTAGCTCCTGACGGAGGCTCAATGCTGTAATCTGCTCCCGCTGGAAGATTTACATTTCCCAGTTTATTGGCGGCATACTGCTGGGCATAAAAATCATTCACATGATCATCAAAAATCACCGTTACCACAGATAATCCGAATAAGGAAATAGAACGTACCGAAGTTTTGTTCGGGATGGCATTCATTTCTTTAGAAATGGGTAATGTGACAAATTTTTCTATTTCTTCAGCACTTCTGCCGGGCCATTGGGTAATGACTCTTACCCTTGTATTCGTTACATCCGGAAATGCTTCAATGGGAGTATGCATGTAGGAATAGATTCCTCCGGCCAGCAAAAGAAAAGTTCCCAACAGAACAATCAATGAGTTTTTTAAAGAGAAGGAAACTATATTCTGTACAAATTTTCGCATTACTTCGTGGAGTTATTTAATTGGCTTTTCAGGTTTTCATAAATCAGCAGCCCGTTGGAAGCAATGACATTTTCACCTGGTTTTAAATTTCCTTCTACATAAATATACTGGCTGTTGGAAGCAATTTCCGTTACGGGTCTGATCTCAAGCTCACAGTCTTTTTTATATACAACCACATAGCTTTGGTTGTTATCAAAGATCAAAGCCTTTGCAGGAATCGCCAATGCACTTTTGTTTTGTGAATTGATGGGCAATACAACATCTGTAGACATTCCCGGTCTCAGCTTCATTCCGTTATTATCCATTATAATTTTAGCTTTCAGTACTCTTTCATTTTCATTAAAAACCTGAGAGATATTGTTGATCTTCCCTGAAAAACTGTCATCAGGATAAGCAAGTGTTTTGACCACTACTGGTTGATCCACATAAACATGTCTCATATTGGTAGCATATACATTGGCCATTACCCATACTTTATCCAGATTGGAAATGGTAAACAGTTGATCTCCTCCTGCAGTCACAGGCATTCCTTTGGAAATATTCTTTGAAATAACATATCCGTCTGCCGGCGCTTTTATCTGAATGGTATTTCCTCCCGCTGAATACAACTGCATATTTTTCTGCGTCTTGGAAATATTGGATTGCAGTATGGCTACCTCAGAACGTGCTTCCTGCAAGTCTTTCTGAGAGGCAATATCATCTTTATACATGGCTTCTACGGAAGACAGTTTTCTTTTCGCAACCGCCAGCTGAGCCTGCAAAGTCTGAGTATCATCCTGCATTTCATTCACAGCCGTACTTTTTACACTTGCCAGTGTTTGCCCTTTTTTCACGTAATCACCGAGGGAGAAGTAAGTATCCATTACAACACCGTCCACCAGACTTACAAAGGGAACCGTTTTATCCGAATTACTTTCCACTTCTCCGGTAAGGGTAATGCTTTCTTCTATGGGAAGCATTTCTGCTTTAGCCAGTTTAATATCTTTTTTAAGTTCTTTGCTGATGCAGTAGCCTTTTTCAGCTTCTTTATTGTCTTGTTTTCCGGCACAGCCTGTAAAAATCATGAGGGCAGACAGGTAAGCCGCAGCAATGTATTGGGTAATATTTTTGTTCATATCTTATAAATCTTGTCCTACAACATACTGCAGGTTTTCGTAGTATTGATTCAATTCTTTTTTAGTATCCAGGATGATCATTTTATTTCCGATGTAGGTATCCAGAAAATCCATGTATTCCAGCATGCTGATATTTCTTAGTCTGAAGTTTTTCTCATGGCTCACCAGCAGACCGTCCAGCGTAGATTCATAGTTTTCATCAATCTCTTCTGAAACCTGCTGTGTTCTGATATAGTTCCTGAAAACAGAGACAATTTCGTTCTCGGATTTCAGCATATTTTTGCGGGTTTCCAGCTTGCTTTTCTCAATCTCAAGTTTAGCTTCCTGGATATTTCCTTTATTACGATCGAAAATGGGAAGATCCATGGAAACACCCAGTCCTATAAAGTCTTTCATTATATTTCCTCCGCGGTCGTATCCAATAGAAACAGCGACATCGGGAGTTTTCATCGCATTTTGAATTTCCAGATTTTTGGCGGCGTGTTTCTCTTTATTTTTCGAAATCATAATATCGGGGCGGTTTTCTTTTGCTTTTTCCATCCATTGTGCAACCTCAAATTCTGAAAGTTGTTTTTCAGGCATAACAAATGAATCTGTTATCACCAGATAAGACTGGGAAGGCAGCATCAATAGGGCCTTAAGCTCTACCTGCTGATCTTCTATTTCCTGTTTTAATGAAATCAGTTTCTTTTTAAATTCAATTTCCTGCGCTTTTAAGCGGACGTACTCAGCTTTGCTGATATTCCCGAGGTTTAATTGATTATTATAGGATTTCGTTAATTTCTCAATGGAAGCAATTTGCCCCTGATAGATTTTCTGCTGTTCCTGATTGTAAAGTATATCGGTAATGGTATTTCGGAGTGTTTTTTTAAGTTCACGCAAAACTTCCTGCAGTTCATACTTCTCTCCTTCCACTTCTATTTTCTGGAGTTCAATATTTTTTCGTCTTTTACCTGCAGTCTGAATCACCTGTTCTATCTCCGCAGAAATCTGGGTGTTCTTTCCCCAGTTTCCAATAAGAGCGGGCTGCTCCTCTATGTCATAAGTTCTCCATAGATTCACTTCACTGATGCTTAATTTGGGATTAGGCCAGTATTTAGCCTGAACAGTTCTTGCTTCGGCTTGTGAAATTTCAAGCTTCTGAGCAATAAGGTCTAAGTTTTTAGCCAAAAAGATAGTCTCAGCTTCCTTTCTGCCAATTTTCAGGGTATCTGAAATCTGTGCTGAAAAGAAACTGAAACAATGAATATAAAATAGTGTAAAAAATAGCTTCTTCAAGGTCTTTTATTTTAAGACCACAAAGCTATCTGTCTCATATTAGAGGGAATTGTAAAGAGAATTAAAATTCGGTTAGTTCAACATTAGAGTTTGATTAGAACTTTTTTATTCCCGGGAATTGTGCTTGAATTAATATGTTTTGGCTAAAACCAAAGGATGTTAAATGTATTTCTTAAGCGGATTAAAACCCACTCCTATTGAATATTTAAATCTCTCACAGATTTCACGGATGACACAGATTTTTTTAAGATTTAAAATGAATCTAAAATCATCAATCTGCGAGATCTGGGAAATCTGTGGGAGAAAAAATCAAGAATTAACAGGAAATTCTAGGAGAACGCTTGTTCCAATATTAATAGCAGAATCAATTTTCATCGCAATATGATGATGATCAAAGATACTTTTTGAAAGGGATAAACCAATTCCACTGCCTTTCACAGTATCTACATTTTTCCTCGGTAAAAAGTTTCAGCTATTTTCACAAGATCATCTGACGGAATTCCTCTCCCTTCGTCCTTTACCTCAATATACAACCGATTATTCTTTTCTGATAATGTAATCACAACAGGTTTATCAAAGGAATATTTGATCGCATTTTCTACAATATTATACAATGCAAGATAGAGCAGCGTTTCATTTCCAGGGAACTCCAGCAAAGCAGGTTGGGTTACCTGAAGCTGTATTTTAATAGATGAATTCTTTTCTTTTGCCTTAGGTTCCAGCTTCTCATAGATCTTCCAGATCAGCTCATCTACTCTCATTGGCTTGTGAGAAGATTCCAATTTTGTCATTCCGGACATCAACAACAGATTGTTGAGAATCTTTTCAATCTCATATACGTTTTCCAATGACTCTTTTGCCACTTCCCTATATTCTTCTGGTGTACGGTCTTTTTGAGCAAACACTTCAAGATTTCCGGAAATAGCAGCCAAAGGTGTTTTAAATTCATGGGAAACGTAGTTAATAAAATTCTGCTGCAGGAGCACATTTTCAGAAATTCTTCCCAGCAGTTTATTATAGGATTTTATCAGATCTTCAATCTCGTCATTGGTATTGGTTGAAGTAATTGCGTTGGAAATATTATTGTAATCTACCTTATTGATTCGTTCTACAACATTTGAAATAGGTTTATAAACCACTTTGGAAAGATATCTGCTCAGAAAGTAAATAGCCAGCAGCCCAATCAGCAATACAGAAAGCATGATAATTGCCAACCTCAATATCTGTGATTGAAATGAATCGTTGGAAGATTTCACGAAAACCACAAAATCGCCCTGATTATCCGGATAAAAAATCCCATAATAGAATTGATTATCAGACATGAACTGTATCCCTTTATTATTTCGGACGGACTGCAAATGAGAAGGTTTTATATTCTTATCATTCAGGTTATGCCCAAAAGTCACCTCGTTATTCTGGTTGTAAACCGCTACTCTGTTATTCTGGATCAGGTAATTGTATTCCTTTTTGATCTGAGCATGTCGGTCTTTCGGAAGCTCATCCTTTTCAAGATAATAAATAGCAGAAATAAGAGCCGTATTTCGCAGTTTTTCAAAATAAAAAATCTTGGTACTGTCATAATACGCAAAAAATATCACCGCCGATGTGATGATAGAAACAATGCCGAATGAAAGGCTTGAAATAAGGGTAAACCTGTTTCTGAGCGTCATTTTCAGTCCTTGATCAAATATCCGGTTCCTTTTACCGTATGAATAATTTTCTGTTCTGTCTCATCAATCTTATTCCGGACGTAGGAAATATAAACATCCACTACATTCGTTGAATTATCAAAATCAATCCCCCATACCTTATGTAAAATCTGAGTTCTGCTCAGCACCTTATTTTTATTCTCCATCAGAAAAGTAAAAAGTTTGTACTCTGTAGGGGAAAGTTCTATTTCTTTGTCATTCTGAGTTACTTTATGAAGATCAGTATCAATGACGATATTTCCGCATGATAAATATTGATCCTCCTTCTGATAGCTCATTTTATTTCTTCTGGTTAAGGCTTTAATTCTTGAAATCAGTTCCTCAAAATGAAAAGGTTTTGATAAATAATCATCAGCTCCCATATCCAGCATTTTGATTTTATCATCAGGACTGTTTAAGGCGCTTAAAACTAAAATCGGGGTATAATTTCCTTTAAATCTGATGATCTGGGTAAGCTGCATTCCATCCAGTCCGGGAAGCATGATGTCCATTAAAATAATATCAAAATCATAGGTATGAATAAGTTCACGTGCCTTTTCTCCGGAATCTGCAAGGGTCATATTATATCCAGCCTCGGAAAGGCCTTTTATCAGGAAATTGCTGATTCTTTGATCATCTTCTACCAACAAAATATTCATAAGTCTCTGAAATTTCCCATAAATATAAGTAATCTAATTAAGAAAGGAAGCTGGAGGCTGGAAGAGAGAGGTAATGGAATTTTATAAAGCAATTGTTTCCATTTTATTCACCTTTAAAAAAAATATTGAATTTAATTGTAAGAAAACAGTCAGTTCCTATCTGTCCAAAAGGAACTTCCAGCATCCCTCTTCATTCTTCCAGCCTTTTTTCATAATTTTGGAAGATGATATATTTAATTATTGGGTTGATTGCCGGCGGTGTACTTGGAGCAGTTATATTATATTTTGTATTGAAATCATCAATGGTTTCAAGAAGTTCTTATGATACACTGAACACCTTATCTATAAAAACTCAGTCTGATCTTGACAATTCATATCTGAAAATTCAGGAACTTAATCAAATTATCAGTAAAGAGAAAGAATCTAATATGCTGCAGCAGGATCTTTTGGATGATCTGAAAAATGAATTCTCTAAAATCTCTGCCGAATATTTTTCATTAAATACTCAGTTTCAGGAATTAAAACAAACCAATCAGAGACAGACCTCTCAGATAGACACCCATATTCTTGAAAAACAGACCCTTTTTGACAAAAACTCTGAGCTTTCTGCAAAAAATGAAGGTCTTCAACAATCTCTTGATACTCAGAAAGAAGAAATTGTTAAGATTCAGGAAGATTCTAAACTTCAGTTTGAAAACCTTGCCAATAAAATTTTAGAAGAAAAAACAGAAAAGTTTACCACTCTTAACCAAAATAATTTAAAAAACATCCTTGAACCTTTTCAGGAGAAAATCGCTGACTTAAAAAACAAAGTCAATGAGGCTTACGAAAAGGAAAATAAAGAACGATTTTACCTTGCAGAAAAAGTGAAAGAACTGGCAGAACTGAACCAGCAGATTTCCGATGATGCCAAAAAACTGACCCGTGCCCTGAAAGGAGAAAGCAAAACTCAGGGGAACTGGGGTGAGATGATTCTGGAAAGTATTCTTGAAAAATCAGGATTGGTAAAAGGAAGAGAATATTTCCTTGAGCACGAATTGCGTGATGAAGATAACAACGCTCTATTCTCAGAATTTTCCGGAAAGAAAATGCGTCCGGATGCCGTTATAAAATATCCGGATGAAAGAAATGTCATCATCGATTCTAAAGTATCACTGACTGCTTTTACAGAATTGGTAGATGAAACCGATCCTGACGTATATGCCATCAAACTAAGCCAACACCTTGGATCTATCAAGAACCACATTTCACAACTCAGTCAAAAAGCCTATGATGATTATGACAAATCTATGGATTTCGTGATGATGTTTATTCCGAGTGAACCAGCTTATATTGCGGCAATGCAGGCAGACCAGAACCTTTGGAACTATGCCTATGAAAGAAGAATCCTTTTACTTAATCCAAGCAACCTAATTACTTCTCTTAAGCTTATTGCAGATCTTTGGAAACGTGAACATCAAAACAGAAACTCTATGGAGATAGCTGAACGCGGGGCCAAACTTTACGATAAATTTGTAGGTTTTGTAGACAACTTAGAGAAAGTAGGGCGAAATCTGGATCAGGCAAAAAATGTATTCAATGATGCCTACAAACAGCTCCACACCGGAAATGACAACCTTGTAATTCAGACTCAAAAACTGAAGTCATTAGGGATCAAAAATAAAAAAGACCTGCCTCAAAGTCTTATCGACAACAGCAATCTTATTGAACCATCGGAAAGCTAAATCCTGGATTTTATGTTTTCATTTGCAGCATATCCATACCCCAAATCCGAATCTTTCAAGGAAATTTTCGTTTCTTCATTGGGAGCAGGAGTTGCTGTCTATCTGTTTCTGATTATTTTTCAGCCTTTTGGTACGGAAAACTTTCAGCATCCTTACAAGTTTTTACTACTTTTCCCCTATTGCATTATTTTTGGAATGGCATTTTTTATTGCTAATCTTATCACTTCCCGTTTCAGCAACTGGAATATTGGTGCGGAACTTTTAAAAATAACTTTCATTCTATGTATGGGTTCCGTTCTATCCTACTTTTACAATTCATTATTCTTGAGCCATGTAAAGCTGGATGTAGTCAATTACTTTTATATGTTCCTGTATACTTTGGCTGTCGGAATTCCTATTTCTATCATCTATATTTTATCACGGTACATCTATTTAAAGAATAATCATGAAAAGAAAGCCCGCGATATTTCTCAACACCTTCCCGTTTCGCCTCCTGAACAACGACAAAACCTGTTAAAAATAACGGCACAGAATACCGAGCTTATCATAAATGAAAAAGATTTTCTTTGCGTTCAGTCCATGGAAAACTACTGCACATTTTACTTTGTAGAGAACAACAGCTTACAAAAAGTATTGATCAGAATAAGTTTATCCAATGTTTTACAACAAATCGAAACAGGTTCTGTCAAAAAATGTCACCGTTCTTATATTGTCAACCTTGGAAGGGTAAAGAAACTCAAAGGAAATGCTCAGGGTTATAAATTAATTCTTCCGGAAATTGATTTTGAAATTCCTGTTTCAAGAAGTTTTATTCCTTCAATTATTCCTCAATTGCAACAGCAGCATTCATAATTTTGTCATTCGTCACTATTCTTTGTCATTGATCACATTAAGTTGAAAGCATTGATTTAAAGCTACATTTTTGCTCAAAATTAACAGACATGAGTAAAAACATCCGCTTCTTTTTCATCTTTATTCTAGGGTTTACAGCCTATTATTTCTTCGATTTTCTCTTTTTTAAAACCATACAAACTTTCTCAAAAGATTTGTTTCACAGTAAAGCAATAGCCCATATAATTGCTTATTCGGTAACATTAATTCCATTGATAGCCACATTAAAAATTCTGTTACCCCAAAGAAATATCCTTGATTTGTTCTCATTAAACAAACCCATTACCAAAGGATTTATGGTATCATTTACCGGAACTACTCCTATGCTCACTGGATACCTGATTCATTTTAAAACAATCTCTAAAATAAATTTTGAATCCCTGTTTATCAATACTCTTTCATCAGCATTTTTTGAAGAGATTATTTTCAGGGCTTTTCTTATCGGAATACTATACCGTTTTACCCGGCTTGGGTTTTTATCATCCGCATTATCAGGATCTTTACTTTTTGCACAGGTACATTTGTATCAAAGTCAGAACTTAATAGAACTTACCGAAATATTTACCATTACATTTTTAGGATCAATATTCTTCGCCTGGGCATATTTTGAATCGGAGTATAATGTATGGACTGCTATTTTTCTTCATTTCTTTATGAATCTGTACTGGGAAATTTTTAATGTCTCGGAAAATGTTTCCGGAAACCTCTATGGAAATCTGTATAAATTCATCTCAATTGCTGTCTTGATAGCAGTTATCGTCTATTATAAGAGAAAAAATAAAATTCCAATTGAAATAACCTGGAAAACCCTTTTTATCAAAACCAGAGAAGTTCAATCATAAATTTTGCATAATTTTGCAGCATGTTGATAGAAAGTTTTCAAAACGATAAAATAAAAAACGTCACTAAGCTCCTTACTGACAACAGATTCCGTAAAAAATCAAAAGTTTTTGTAGTAGAAGGCCAGCAGGAAAATGAAAGAGCTATGCAGTATGATTTTGAACCGCTGGAGTTCTTTATCTGTGAAAATATCTTTAAAGGAAGTCTTCCCGATGTAAAAATAAATTATGTAAGTGAAAAAGTATATGAAAAAATAGCTTACAGAGGAAGTTCTGAAGGAATTATTGGGATTTACCATGCAAAAGAACCTCTGCTTTCTTCCTTTGTTCCTAAAGAAAATTCTACAGTGATTATTGTTGAAGGTGTAGAAAAACCAGGAAATCTTGGAGCTATTTTAAGAAGTTGCGAAGCTTTTGGAGTAGATGCACTGATTGTGGCTGATGGAAAACCGATTTTTACAACCCCAATGTGATCAGATCCAGTGTAGGATGTCTTTTTGGGATGGAAGTATATCAGGCTGAAAACGAGGAAACATTGGAATTCTTACAGAAAAACAGTTTCAATATCTATACTACCCTTATGGATGAAACTGCTGAAGATCTTTATAAGCGGGATTTCAGACAACGTTCTGCTGTATTATTCGGTACTGAACATTCGGGATTAAGTGATTTCTGGATTGGAAAAGGAAAAAACACGCTTATTCCTATGGCGGGCAGCATTGATTCTTTAAATTTAAGCAATGCGGTAGCAATTACCTGCTATGAATCTTTAAAGCAAAAGAAGGGTTAAATACAGTTACTTTATTTCAAAACTCTTATTTCATATTGTTACAAGTAAGATTGCTTCGCCTTCGGCTCGCAATGACTAAGCATAAAAAAACCGTTTCACTGGGTGAAACGGTTCCTTTATTGTTAAGCTTATGCTAGAATTATTTCTTAGCAGCGTCTTTAGCAGCATCAGCAGCTCCTTTAGCAGCATCAGCAGCTCCTTTAGCAGCGTCAGCAGCTCCTTTAGCAGCATCTTTAGCAACTTCAGCACCAGCAGCAGTAGTAGCAGCAGCAGCATCTTTAGTAGCTTCTACAGCAGTAGTTGCAGCAGAATCAACAACTTTAGCAGCAGAATCAGTAACAACAGCAGCAGAATCAGCTACAGTAGCAGCAGCAGAATCAGTTGTACCTTCAGTAGCAGTAGCTTCAGTTTTTTTACAAGCAACTAGAGAGATTGCAGCGATAGCAGCTACGAATAATGACTTTTTCATAATAAATTAAATTTAATTTTGTTAATATTGTTTTATAAAATTTTCTTCTGTTCTGTTATTTGAACAAGACAAAGGTAGATCAGTTAGAAAGTTTGTTTATGAAAAATAATTGTAATACCTTTGTAAAATAGTTTTACAAAAAAACATAACTGATAATCAACAATTTAATTATTTTTTGAAAAATTGACAGATTTAGATCTATTACACTTTGAGCAGCTAAAAAAGGATGTTCAGGGTCAATACTTAAAAGAACATACCCCTTCGCAGGATGACATATCCAAGTGGAAGGGTATAGATATTATATATTTTCAGGAAGACCTTCGAAAAAAAGCGAAAGGAAACATCAGTGAAAAGTCATTTTACACCTATTTCAAAAACTCGCCAGTCACTAAATTACCCAGAATAGACATGCTCAATTTATTGAGTATTTATGCAGGTTATGACTCCTGGTATGAATTCAAAAAGCAACATCTTTTTGCCGGCGAATTACTTCTGGAAAATGAGAATCTTGAAGAGGAAGAAATCGATGAACTTGAAAAAATAGTTTCTGAGGCTCAAGAACTTCCAAAAACTGAAACTCAGCCTAAGAAAATCGAATTTCAGACACAGGAAAACTCTGATTTACAAAAATCAAATACTGAAAATCAACGAGTTATACAAAACAAAACAATCACAAATGAAATTGAAATTTCATCTGCTCCATCCAGGAAAAATTTCTTCAGAAAGAATGCATGGGCACTGATTACTTCTGTTTTGATTACCATTACCGGTCTTTTAGGATTTAAAGATGTACTTTTTTCAAAAACCTACAAATATTGTTTCATTGATAAAGACAGAGGAGTTTCTGTGATCAATACTCTGGAAATAATGGTGGTGAAGGAAAATGAATCTCCATTGATGTATAAAATAAAGCCGGGTGAGTGTTTTTATTATTCTACCAAGGATAAAAATTTAAAAATGCGTATCAGTGCTCCTTTTTACGAACCTCTGGAAGTTAACAGAAATCTTGAAAATGCTCCTGAAGAGGAAAAAATAGAACTAAAGCCAGACGATTATAAAATGGCTGCATATTATTTCTCCATAAAAGATATCAAAGGAGGAAATCCTGATGAGCAGGTTGCTCTTATTAAGCAAAAAAGAAATCAGCTGGAGAACCTGATCAGCAGCAATGCTGTCATCTACCAGGTGTATGATAATGACACCTATGGCATTGAAAGGCTGGATAAACAGAAATATATCACTCTGGTAACCACTCCAACGACCTCTCTGAAAAACCTGAATGTAATAGAAATGAAAAAGGATAACAACGGTAAGATTGTATCCATCAAATTTAAAATTGCTACCACAGATGAAAAGAATAAATAATTTTTTAATTTTCACCGTGCTTCTGACGTTATTTACTGCCTGTAATAATAAAACCTCAGAGGTAAGCGACCTCGATAAACTACGAAACAGCAACAATGAAAAAAGCTATCCAGCCGTACAGATGGATAGTATGCAGGCCATTAATTCAATCACCAAACAAAAAGTACAGGAACTTCTGGATCTGTCTACACTATACTTAAGTGGAAATAGAAATACCGAAATAGATACTGTTATTTATTCCCAGATGGAAAGCTACTTCCATAAACCAGATTCTTTGACATTTAAAACATTACTGAAAGAGCTTGACAGCATGAAAGCAAAAACAGCAAAAGTGAGCAACCTGAATGTTTATAAAGAATTTTATAAAAAAGACACATTAGACTATGCCAAGTTTAATGTAGAATATTTTGACAATAAAAATAAGTCTCTGGGAAGCTTTGAAAAGAACGCGCAATATATCCTGCTTTCTACTTCAAAACTCAAAAAAGAATTCAAATTCTACTTTTTAGATTTCTATTCCAAACCGCTTAAGAAAGACAGTACTTCTGTAGGAGTAACCAAATAGTCAAGAGGAATATCGTTTTCCCAGACATCATCCACATATTCATCGGGGTTAAAATAATTGACTCCGATTTTTTTTGTCTCAATAGATATATTTTGAAATAATCCATCATAAAATCCTTTTCCATAGCCTACCCTATTTCCTTTTCTGTCACAATACAACAAGGGTGTAATGACACAATCAAAAGCACGTTCACCGGAATCTTCATTGGAAACAGGTTCTGAAATACCCCATTTATTAGTTTCAAAAACAGAGTCTTCAAAGATTTCAATATTAATAAGCTCATCACCTACAATTTTCGGCACATAAACGCGAATATTCTGTGCTAAAAAATATTGAATAAATATTTGGGTATCAATTTCTTTTCTTGCCGGAATTGAGATGAAAACATGTACTTTATCCAGCTTCTCAAGCTTGAAATATTGAATGAAATTTTCAAAAATTTTCTCCGATAACAAGAAAGCCTCATCTGGAGACAAGGCTTTTCTTTTTTGCGTGTATTTTTTTCTAAGCTCAGCTTTAAGCATTATTATTAAGTTATTTGAACTGAAATAATTGTTACCTGACAAACTTTCGCAGCTTTATCGCTTATGATGATTATGCGTTTTGCACAACTCTGTACAATTTATCAGATAAACGAACTCTGAATGGAAGTTCGAAAGTAATCTGATCTCCTGGTTTTGCAGTTTCACAAGGACCTCCGTTAGCATAGATTTCAGTAATCGTAACTTCCTGTTCACCGGTTGTAGGTCCTGAAATTAATACTTTATCTCCTACTGACAAATCTTTGTTTTCAATTAAAAACTGTGCAATTTTTGATTTTGAATAGTAATGCTCTGCTTTTCCAATCAATTCTTTTTTGACAGCAATTATTTGGCGGATATTCTTTGTTTCAACTTTTGCTAAAGGTTTATCTGATAATTCTCCGGAGTTTTTGAATTTCAGAGCATCAGACTTTCCTTTTCTGAATACTTTATTTCCAACCTGAAGTCCTTTTCTTAGTTTCACCTGCTCATCCCAAGTCAAATGGATGGTATCGAGACATTCTGCAGAGCAACAGTTTTCCATTGCTGCTTTACATTCGTCACATTGGATAAACAAAAGGTGGCAGGCATCATTCGCACAATTGGTATGATTATCACAAGGTTTTCCACATTGGTGGCATTGTGCAATAATATCATCTGTAATCCTCTCTCCTAAACGGTGGTCAAATACAAAGTTTTTACCAATAAACTTACTTTCTATTCCTTCTTCTTTTATCTGGCGTGTATATTCAATGATACCACCTTCTAACTGGTAAACATTTTTAAAGCCCTGATGTTTGAAGTAAGCACTCGCCTTTTCACAACGAATTCCTCCGGTACAATACATCAACAGGTTTTTATCTTCTTTAAAATCCTGTAGCTGTTCGTTGATAATCGGTAAACTTTCTCTGAAATTTTCCACATCCGGAGTAATAGCTCCTTCAAAATGACCTACTTCACTTTCGTAGTGATTTCTGAAGTCTACCACAATAGTATTCGGATCATCAAGTAAATTATTAAATTCCTGAGCTTTTAAGTGAATTCCTTTATTGGTAACATCAAAAGTTTCGTCATTCAAACCGTCAGCCACAATTTTGTTTCTGACTTTTATGGTTAATTTTAAAAAAGAGTAATTGTCCTGATCTACTGCTACGTTCAAACGGATTCCTTTCATAAAATCATAGACTTCCAGCGTATCACGAAAAGCCTCAAACTGGTCTGCAGGAACACTCATCTGAGCATTGATTCCTTCAGTTGCTACATAAATACGGCCAAGGGCATCAAGTGCATTCCAGGCTATAAATAATTCGTCGCGAAATTTTTTTGGGTCTTCGATTTTGGCATACGCATAGAAAGACAAAGTAAGACGGTCTTTACCGGCTTCATCAATAAGTTGAGCTCTTTCTTCTGCGCTTAAGGTGTTATACAGTTGCATGCTATAAACGTTTTAAGTGAGAATAAAATTTTTGCAAAGATAAGAATTTTAGAATTAAGTCTATTGATGACACAAATCACGAGTCATTAACAAACAGCGGCCAGAAGTAAATAATTTACAACAAATGATAAAAAATAAATGGTACTTTAGGGTTAATTATGCCATATTTTCATTAATTTTTTTTTAAGTTTTGTTAACTCTGACGTTAACAATTATGACATAAGGTATAAAATGACATAATAGCCGTTAAATTTTAGTTAAAATTGAAACATAGCATACTAATTGCTTACTTATTTAACATTAAATTTGTTTACTCAAAAACATAAAAAGAAATTAATTAATAAACAAGAAAGATATACAATGAAGAGTACTTTAAAAAAACTATTACCATTTGCAGTAGTAGGGGTAATCTCCGGAGCTACTACTGTTGGAGCTTTACAATATTTCGGGCATAGCTCCAATAATGGAGATCAATCTTATTTCACAACAGCCGCACCTAACACATCATTTGCAGGAATGAATACGGGAGCTGTAGGTGATGATTTTGTAAAAGCAGCTAAAACAACCGTTCCGGCTGTAGTTACCATTAAAAACTATCAAAGCAGAACAGCAAGCAGAGCTTCAGAGCAAGACTTGTTCGACTTCTTCTTCGGAGATCCTTTTGGAGGAGGAAGAGGACAACAGAGACAGAAGCAGCAGCAGGCTCCTGAGAATATGCCATCAGGAATGGGTTCAGGGGTAATCATCTCTCCGGATGGTTACATTATTTCCAACAACCATGTGGTAGCAGGTGCCAATAAGCTGGAGGTAGTATTAAGCAACAAGAAATCATATATTGCAACTTTAGTAGGAACAGACCCTAATACAGATATCTCTTTATTAAAGATCGAAGAAAAAGGTCTTCCTTATTTAAATTTTGCGAATTCTGACAATATTGACGTTGGGCAATGGGTACTTGCGGTAGGAAACCCACTTG
This sequence comes from Chryseobacterium sp. CH21, assembly GCF_004119445.1. Lineage (GTDB taxonomy): Bacteria > Bacteroidota > Bacteroidia > Flavobacteriales > Weeksellaceae > Chryseobacterium. The sequence goes on from NZ_QICI01000041.1 coordinate 110,517, forward strand.
GATTAAACTCTACGGTAACGGCAGGTATTGTTTCTGCCAAAGGAAGAGGTATCGGCATCTTAAGCAGCCAGGGAAAAGCAGCTAACCCTATTGAAAGTTTTATTCAAACCGATGCTGCGATCAACCCGGGTAACTCAGGAGGTGCTTTGGTAAATACAAACGGAGAGCTTATCGGGATCAACTCTGCAATTCAGTCTACTACAGGATATTATCAGGGATACGGATTTGCCGTACCTTCCAATCTGGCAAGAAAAATTGTTGAGGATATCAAGAAATTCGGAATTGTACAGAGAGGATTCTTAGGAATTCAGTCGCTGGATCTTTCTAATGATCAATTGGTAACTTCATACAACAAGCAATTCAAAACGAATCTGAAAGTAGGTTCGGGAGTTTATGTAACAGGATTTGGGGAAAACAGCGGTGCTGAAGATGCAGGTCTTAAAAAAGGAGATGTTGTTACTAAAATTGATAATTATGACATCACAGATTTTGCTGATCTTTCTATGTCTATCGGAAGTAAACGTCCTGGAGATAAAGTACAGGTTACTTATTTAAGAAACGGTAAAGAAAATACTACTTCTGTAACACTTAGAGACCAGAAAGGAGGAACTTCTACCAGAACGAAAGCAGATCTTAGCGTAACGGAAAAAATCGGAGCTGAATTTGACCCGCTTACAGATCGTTTCAAAACTGAATACGGATTGAACAGTGGTGTAGTAGCTAAAAGCGTATCTGAAGGCAGTGAAATGGCTAAAATCGGAATCGTAGACAACTATATCATCATTGAAATAAATGGTAAGCCGGTAAATTCACAGAAAGATGTAGAAAAGATCCTTGAGAAATATCAGGGGAACGTACAGGTGAAATTTGTGGATGACTATGGAAGAATCTACACAAAAGGATTCAAAATGCCTTAATCGAAAACATCCTAGTTCTTTATATCAAAAAAACGCTGCAGAAATCTGCAGCGTTTTTTTATATTTTTTATTTAGGCTTATTCATTTTCTCAGCAATTCTTTTCTGCTTGTTCCGCTCATAAATAACTTCTACAATCTTACCTCCAATCCAGGAAAACGGGAAAAAAGTAAGAAAAATAGAAATTTTATAAAATGTAGGATGATAAGGAAATATAATCACATCCAGCATAGCGATAAAGAGCATAATAAATCCGATCAGAATAGCATAAGCTACTTTTGCATATTTTACAATAATAGCAGTGGCAACTCCACCAATTGTAGTTCCCAGTCCGGAAATAAACAACAGGAAGCCGAAAAATGCTTTATCATCTTTCATACTGAAAAGAAACCTTTGCCAATGCTCAAACGGAGCAAAAGCCTCAAAAGTGATCCATTGCGGAAAAGCTCTTATACCAAGAGTGATAATAAGCCCTGCAATACCAAGACCTATCAGAACCGCAATTGTATTTCTTATAAAATTCATTAATCCTGATGTGCAATCATAGAAATTTCGATATCCACATTTTTAGGCAGGCATGAAACCTGTACTGTTTCACGTGCCGGATAGCTTTCTGAATCTAAATAAGATGCATAAATGTCATTCATCACAGCAAAATCATCCATACTCTTAAGGAAGATAGTAGCTTTTACAACGTTTTTGAAAGTCATACCGGCTTCAGTAAGGATCGCCTCAAGGTTTTTCATTACCTGGTGCGTTTCTTTCTCAATACCTTCTACCAATTTACCAGTTGCAGGATCTACAGGAATCTGTCCGGAGATATATAAAACTCCATTAGCCATATTAGCTTGTGAATAAGGACCGATAGCTGCAGGTGCATTAACTGTGTTGATTATTTGTTTCATAACGGATATTTATTTTTTTCTATGGTTATAGGCTTTCACAATCTCAGATATTCTCCTTAAAAGTGATTTCACCAAAATTTATTTTGGTTGCAAATATAAAATTTATATTCTCAAATGCCAATCTGATATTAGAAAGGTGCATTTGGTTGGGTAAAGCTTCTGTCTTTGTATTTCAATGCATCACTTAAGATATTGGCTTTGATCCCGATAAAGAAGTCATATACTTTATACTGTCCAAAAGGAACCCAGTTGAAATTGATGGTAAAACTTCGCTGATCTCTTGAGAAGCCAATCCTTGTATATGCCAATTGCTTAGTCACTATATCATAATGGGTACTTCCGTTGACATTCCAGTAAGGGGTCAGCTTGATGCTACCATCCAACCCAATCGATGCAATTTTATTGGCCAATCGGCTTAAACCTTTCGAGTAAGCATAGTTTGCACTGACATTTAAAGTCCATGCCTGATCAAAGTGAGCATAATGATCATCATCAAAATAATAATTTTCATTTCGGACTTCTCCTTTTGACGAATATTTTTTAGCATAATCCGTCTTTTCTCCAAAAATTTCGCTGCTTAAAGGATAGGATAACTGAACATTGAATCCCTGTACACTGAAGTGTCCGAACTGTTCTGTTCTTACACCTGTATCTTGTCCTGAAGAGAAATCAATTTTATATGGTTCCAGTGAAAGACTGGTATTTACGGTAAGTTTATTATTGAAGAAAGATGACTGCCCGTTGATTGAGAATACAGACCAAGGGTGATCTTTAGCCGCAAAGTTGTAGCTTCCTGCAAGGTTTAAAGATTCAAAAATTTTGATTTTCTTCACTCCTGTAGAATCACTTTTAGACTTTACTTTCATTTCGATATTGTTACCGATATTGAAACCTAAAGCCCCCACCATTCCGCTTGAAGGGCTTCCGATGATTCCTTTTTCGAAGATAGAATAAGGAGTCAGCGCTCCGGTTGCATTGTAATAGTTTCTATAATATCCAAAATTAGGACTTGAGAAATCCGGGGAATAGGTAAAACCAATACTTGGAGTCATCATGTGTCTTACTGCTTCTACCGCAGATCCTTTTTTGAATTTCATCATTCCATAAAGGGTTGTCTGAAGACTGGCTGAAGTAGAGAATGTAGAATATCCCGTGAAGTTTTTATTAATCTCATCTACGGTTACATTCTTTATCGGATCGTAATATCTGTTTAGTGTTTTTGTGGTTAAAGCATTGTCGATATTTGCACTTAAGCTGAAAGTGAAATATTTTGCCACGGTTGTATTGGTTGCCAATGCAATATTGTTTTTAAGACCTGTCTGCATTTTGTCCCACATTTCTTTTTTAAACAACTCGTTTTCCTGAGTATTTACGAAGTTGGTAAGGTTGAAGCCGGTATTCACAGTAATATTTTCAAGAAGTCCTTGTCTGATTCCTGTTCTTGATTTAAACAGGTAGAACTGGTTGATGGCAACGTTCATCTGTGGAAGACGAAGATCGGCCAGTCCTGTTGCAAAGTTTTGAGAATAAGAAGCCGTTCCGGTAATGGTCATCGGAAGTTTCAGAAATCTTTTGGTAAGGGTTACCGTAGAGTTCTGCTGGGTATTCAATACATTCTGGTTGAAAATATAGTTGTTATTCAATGGATTATTGTAAAACTTTGTACTTACGATATCCACAGAAGCACTGAATGTAAGGAAAGGATTCGCTTTAGAATCCTGAGAGTGCGTCCAGTTGATTCTATAAGTACTGTTTTTAGTATAATCATCCAACCCTTTGATTCCTCTCACCATGGTACCAATATCTGCCGTAAAGTTTCCGGAGTAACGGTATTTTTTCTGGTAATTCACCTGAGGGCGCAAATTCCAGCTTCCTTTGGTATAGATATCAGCCAAAACTTTAAGGTCAAAATGTTCTCCAATCGGTTGATAATATCCAATTCCGTTAAGGAAAAACCCTACATCTTCCCTTTCCCCGAAACTTGGAATCAGGATACCAGCCGCTCTTTTAGCTGAGAACGGTAAAATAGCAAATGGAAGATAAAGCGGTGTAGGCACCTGCTCAATAAACATCTGAATAGGTCCTGTAACGATCTGGGATTTATTTTTGGTTTTAATCAGCTTGATATTATAAGCTCTCATAAAATAATCTGCCGCAGTATCTTTTTTCTTGATAAAATAATCATCCGTTGTATAATCCGCTTTTCTCATTGCGAATACGGAATCGTTATATTTTTTAGTTTTCTGAGCTATAATTACCCCTTCGCTTTCTTCTGTCCTTGCATTGAAAGCTATCGCCTGCTTGGTTTTTGTATTGTAGCTGAATTCGTTGGTTTCGTATTTTTTTCCGGCCTGTGTAGTAATTACAGGTTCGATGATTTTTCCTAAAGAGTCTTGTTTTCCTCTGGCGTAGATCAGATTTTTATTATCATCAATAGAAATATAATCTGCATCAATCTGCATATCCTGATACTTTACCTGTGCATTTTTGTTCAGGAAAGTCATTTTTTTCGGGATATCTCTTCTCTGATCATCAGCTTTTGTACGAAGAATATCATCCAGAGCTTCTTTTTTTACAACTATGGTATCCTTTTTGGAAATAGTATCATTAACCGCATTTTTAGGCAATTTTTCAGGAGTTTTCTGTGCTAAAAAATTGTTAAAAATTAGGATAATTAAAATTTGTAATATATTTTTGAGGACGGTTTTGGCCAATGTTATTCTATATAATTAAGGCTCAAAATTAATATAATTTTTATAACTGTAAGATGTACAAACAAAATTTTAAAATAATTTTATCATTTCTCCTTCTCCTTACCAGTAACTTTATTTTCTCTCAAAAGAAGTTTACTATCGTTCTGGATGCGGGACACGGAGGAAGTGATCATGGCGCGAACAGGACTTATTCTGATATCGGAAGGGTAGCGGAAAAAGATATTACACTTGCCATTACGTTAAAAGTAGGAGCAATGTTAGAAAAAAACAGAGATTTCAAAGTAATATATACCCGAAAAATCGACGAGTATCCTTCTCTATCCGACAGAACTAATCTGGCCAACAGGAGTAAAGCAGACCTTTTTGTTTCTATTCACTGTAATTCTTCCCAAAGACCTACAGCTTATGGAACTGAAACTTATGTACAGGGCCCTAACCAGAATAATGAGAACCTTGAGGTTGCCAAAAGAGAGAATGATGTGATCTTCCTGGATGAAAAGGATAAACAGACCTTTGGATCTTATAATCCTGATTCTCCGGAATCCTTAATTGCTTTAAAGCTTCAGCAAAGTAAATATCTGGAATCAAGTCTTCTTTTGGGTGGATTAGTGGAAGATAACTTTGTCAATAAAGATAAAAGATCTTCAAGAGGTGTTTTTCAGAAAAACCTTCACGTACTCCGTATGAATGCGATGCCCTCTGTATTGATAGAAACAGGATTTATCAACCATCCGGAAGAAAGCCACTATATTGCTTCAGACAAAGGACAAACTGAGATTGCGGAAAGTATCTATAATGCTATTATTGATTACAAAAAGGCCGTTGACAGAAAATCAGGAGGTTCTTTTGCTGTAAAAAAACCTGAACCGGAAAAACCAGCAGAAGTTCCTTTGAAAAATGATTTCAGAATTCTATTGATGAGTTCGCCAACAAAATACAATGAAAACGATCCTGCTCTGAAAGGACTGAATTATATTCTTACCCTTAAAGAAAACGGACAGTACAAGTATTACTACGCTGTGACGAACATGGCCTCAGTGAAAGATATTAATCTTAAAACTGCTAAAGATGCAGGATTCAGAAATGCTTTTGCTGTAGGTTTCATGCCTAACCAAAGGATTAACATGGGATATTATACCATAGAAGTGTACTCTGGTGATAAACTGAACGGTAATTCTTATATCCTTCAGAACCTGAAAGATGTTGAAAGAGAGAAAGACAGTGGTGTATTCTATTACACGTATGGAAAAGTATACACGTTAGAAGATGCTGTAAAACTTCAAAAAGATCTTGAAGCTAAAGGGATCAAAAACACAGTGATACAGAAAGTCTACAAATAATTTAAAAGAATAATTTTGAGGTTAAAGAGTTAATTATTACCTTTGCAACCTCAAAATTTGGCCTATTCGTCTAGTGGTCAGGACTCAAGATTTTCATTCTTGCAACAGGGGTTCGATTCCCCTATAGGCTACTAAACTACACCCCTCAATCCCTGATCAATACAAGGTTCAGGGATTTTTCAAACCCAAAAACCAACGGAATCTCCACGAAAATTTAAAAGAACTCTCATACACGCTTTGTACAAGGCGAATTTCGAAAATCTTTTTTGATCTCTAAAATTTTTCTTTCCTTTCGTTACCTTTCTTGTTTCTTGAATATGATTGAATTTGAGAGATTTGAGAGAATACAAAGCAGTACTTATTCAGACTGCTTCCAATATATTATTTTATTCTTCCACAAAATTTTGAGCAGATTTTACAGCCGATATCTTACCTCCAACTGAACATTGGCACGTAGAGCTATCTAATAGCTCTTTTTTGCCTTCAATTTCAAAATCAGAGGTATTCTCCCATTTGACGGGTGAAGGCGTACAGGAAGACCTTAAAACACTACATACACCAAAAGGTTTAATGTTTACATTAGGCTGTTTGTCTTCTTCCGTAGCTTGTAACTTTCCATCAATACTCATAAAGGACTGACTAGTTACTGTGAGTGGAGTTGGCGAAGCTCCTTTGTCACATTTTAGCTGGGTGGTATCAGTGATGTGTTGGGGCATATTGTCATTTTTTTGTTTTCTTTTTTGGCGTTACTCCAATTAGCTTTCTTATGTAACTGTCTAATTCTTTCGATTCATAGAAACTAAAACAATCACAAAATATTATATTTTTATCACCAGATTCAAAATGTAGATTATTACCTCGAGAATAGTATTTCGATGTTTGGGTTGTAGTAAAACTATTAATTTTATTAGTTAGTTCTTCATTTTCAAAAAAGTTGCCATCTATTGAAATTTGAGCTGCAGAAGCATCTTTGAATTTATTGTAAAATGTAGAATCAATAGCAGAATAATTACCTACTAAGCAGTAATTGAAAGCTAATTTTTTCAAATTAGCAACTTTATTTTGGCTAAATACTCCAATTGGAAGTATGAATAATAGAAATTTTATTTTAGCTCCCATAATCTTATTCTATTTGTTTGTACAAAATCTAACTCACCCTTTCTATTTATTGTTGGATAAAGCATGTGAAAATAATACTTTGAACTTGTAGGATCATCATGTTCTGCCCCGCCAGGGTATATTAAATGTTGCTTATCCCATAACGTAAAATGACCTGAAGCATTGTTCCAACCAGATACATCAAAAGTTATTATTCCTTTAGTATTATTAATCCTAGACCACTCAGCTTGTGAAATCTTTTTTTTACTATTCCACACTTGTGTCCATTCTGATTGTGTAAGATTACTTTTCTTTCTCAAATTAACTGGCATTTCAATCTTATCTAATTTTATATCAATTTCTGGCGTTCCTAAGTGTTCAGCTAGATATTGAGCTAACTCCCGTACTCTATACCAATAGTTCAATTTATCATCTCCTATATGAACTCCTCCTTCTCCTCCTTTTGCTCTATATTTTGAATTATTATATGGTAATTTAAATCCACTATAGTTCAACCCCTTACTCATTCTAAATGCACAAGTGTTTTCCCAACTACTTCTCGTTTTAGGATCATTATAATGATTTATTAATTTATTTCCTATATCATTATATAAAGTAACAACATCAATAGATGTATCTGGATAATTTTTAATCATATCTCTCCAACTCGGTCTTAAAACCTGAATTGGTCTTGTCTGTTGATTTCCACTTGTTGCAATTATGCCTCTCCGTTGTTCAAGTAATGTTGGTATAAAATTATTAATATTCATGATAGTGTATTTATGTATTTTCTGATTCTATTTCTTCTTCTTTCATAAGTTCAAGGGTATGAGACTTTAAAGGTTCTTTAAAGATTACTATTCCATCTCTGTCAACTGTTCCTGATAAGGTTAATTCATTAAGTCCTTCTGCTAATGGTTCACCATCATCAGACTTTATAGTAACATCAATACTTTCTCCCTCTTCATAGTTTCTTGTCTGGACAATCAGATTCATATCTACAAAAAACTTGGAATCATCCATCAGAGAAGTATTTTCCTCTTCATAAGCCCAGTACATTGATGCTATTTGTTTCTCTCTTGTATACTCAAACTCACCATTTTGAGGAAGCTTATTCATTTGTGGGGCTTTGTACTCAATCTTTTCTTTAGCAGTCAATAATGAGTTTGAACCATATACATGCATTCTGTCTTTTGCTCCGAACTCTGTCTGTCCATCTGTATAACCTATGAATTTTTCTTTCCCATAAAGGTCTAAATGAGCTTTTGCTGATATTTCAGTATTGGTTCCAGCATTGATAATAGTTTTCTTACCACTGTCTTGGCTAATCTCTTGCTTGGCAATAATCTTAATGTTTTGTCCGACATTGGTATCCATATTCTTACCTGCTTTGGTCTCGATGTTCTCTTCAATATCAAACTTCAGGTTCTTTGATTTTATAGTAATAGTTTCAGGGGCTGTAATATAGATGTTGCTTCCCTCTGTATCAAACCGTAATTCATTACCACTTTTATCAGTCAATAAGATACTTTCATCCTCTGTGAAAACAAGTCTATGACCACTTCTGGTCTGTAGGGATTTTATACGATTATCCATACCACCTCCCAATCCCACACCTCCATGAAACATTCCGCCCATTGCAAAAGGGAAATCTGGATTATGATATTCAAATCCAACCATAACCTGATCCCCAATCTCAGGAACTGCAACAAATCCTCTGTTTTGGCTTATAGCATCTGTTCCTCCCGCATCAGGACTCATCATTCTGATAAAGTGAGTAGTGTCATTCAATTGCCAATCAAACCTCACCTGCACTCTTCCTTGATTTAACGGGTCAACATTAGATATGACAGTTGCAATTTGCGGTTCTGCTTTAGGCATCACAAAATCAGGTTTAGGCATAAATCCTGTCCCCTCAGCTATTGCTTCAAAACTTCCTGTATAATAACCTCTCGCATCAACTTCATGCTTTACCTCTGTCATCATCAGGGTTGTGAAGTGGGAAGTTTGGTTACTGTCCTGTTTCCTCATGTCTATATCAGCTACACAACCAACAAATAGGAAAGGAACAGTTGTATTTCCTGAAACCGTAAAAACCTCTACTGCTTTACTTCCTCTTGCACTCTTTTGAGAATCATCAACATCCAAAAACATATTGGCATTGATGGGAGTAGGAGTAAGTGACCTTGTTTTGAATATATTATCATTCAATTCGTATGCTTTCTGAGACAAGTCTCCTAAGTGTCTAATTTTTTCATCAGAACCCAGCATTTTTGCATGGCTGCTGCAATTGTACCCAAAGTATTCAGGTTTTGTATGAACTGCTTTTAATTCTACCTGTATATCTGTAACATTACTTCCATAAACAAGTTGAATAGGCTTTTCAGATGGGGGGAGTTTTCCAAAATGAAGAATTTCACCATCATAGAAAAACTGTTCTCCGTAAGCTTCTGCTAATCTTGCAAGATAATTATAATGTGTTTCGCAATATTGTGAACTGTAATTAATGTAACTTTTGTTCTGAGTTGCTACTCTGAAATCAAATTTATTTGTTCCCAATGCTTCTTTCAAAATCCTATCAGCAATGATAGCTGTGTTTACAGATTGATTCCCTCCAAAACTTTGGGTATGGGGAGCTGAATCCATCAAAATTGTTGGACTATATCCTTTCAGAACAATATTGCCTAAACTCATTTGTTCCTGGCTGAATGCCACTTTTGTAACTACACCAACAAATGTTCTTTCGGGGCTTTCATTTTCAGCATCTTTGTATTTAAAAGTAACTGTCAGACGTTTTCCTAGAAACTGCTGTGCTTGTTCTAAATTATGGTTCTGTACTTTATCAAGAGAATCATGTGCTAAGGTAAGCTCAAAGTAATGATGTTTTCTGGCACTTTGCTGTAAACGAAAGTGCTTAAAATGACTGATTGACTTCCCTTCAATCACAATATCAAGCTTCACCACACGGTTGATGCCTGCAATATGATTCTCGGAAATCTTCTCAGAATTTGAGTTATTTTTTTCATTATATATTTGTGTGTTTTTGGTATTATATCACGGAAGTTAGATAAAAATATTATGCCAATTGCAATACTTTTTGTTAAATCTCAAAAATTGTAGTAGAACTACGACAATAAAATTTATTTCAATATTGTTCTTCCGAACTTCAAGCCTACCAACCTGTTTGATTTATTGTAAATAAACACGTTGTTTTGAGCTGATATATTCATTCCTTTGTTGAATTTGAAATCTTCTGAAAATAAATCATCGGTAAACAAAAGGTCACAGTCAAAGTAAATGCTGTCTAATTCATGTCCGTTTTCAGAAAAAGGAGAGATTTTACTAATTTCAAGACTCTGAACTTCTACCTTGTTTTCAAGCATTCCTTTTAAATCATAATCAACCTGCTCTACTGTTGTTCTTTTGGAACAGGAGAGCATTGAAACAGAAATCAAAAATAATGACATTGTTTTCATAGTGTATAATCTTTTAATATTGCTTTTCAAATTCCATCAATTCATTAGGGTAATTGTTGTCTTCTCCAAATAATTGAACTTCTCCATCGACCCTATACCCCACGTACAGTAAATCTTTACGAAAATCAACAGCAATGATGAAATTTGTCATATCACAATTATGTTGCTCACAACCTGAGGCATTAAACATGCTATTTTCAACAATTATTCCTCCTTCAACTCCCCAAGTTTCTTTCATAAAATTGTATTTTTCATTTCCCAACAAATTGATAAGTCTACCCTTCAAAACAGAATTTTCCAACAATTTGACCTCATAAGAATATTTTCCATCGAACTCTTTCAAAAATGCAAGAGACTCTTTCCGTTCATTAGAAAATTTATTTTGGCTTGTTGCCCAAGAAAAACTATTTGATTTGGCGTCAGGGTCAAATCCTCTTTTGGAAACATTTTGTGTCATTATCAAGTTATCTTTTGAACCGAACATGCTGATTTTAACCAATCCCTTGTGTTTTTGGTAGTATTCAATGTCTTTTTCAAAACGTTCTCTTGAGCCATCATTGAGAAATGCTTCCCTCACAACAACCAATTCTTTTTCTTTTCCTTCTTTCAAAAGCCAAAAGGAGGAGCAGTTAAATATTCCGTCATTTTTTGAGTAACTCCATCGAAGAGTATCACTATCAGCAGGAAACTGAAAATATATTAGACTTTCATACTCTTTTGTTTGAGATGATTTTGTAAGGCTTTTTTTTGACTTCAACAAATAAACACACTTGTCTTTTTCACTTGTCCGAAACAAAAATTGTTCTCCTGAAACAAACATATTATTCATAAAGACAGCTTCTAATGTCCCAAAATTTGAACTATCTGATTTGATATAGTATACTTTTCTCTTCATTTCAAAATCAACTCCGCCTTTATCATAAAATTTGTAGTCAAACCAAAGAAAGTTATCTCTTTGAGGTAGAATCCAATCTTCAATTCTTTCAGAGTACACTTTTTCAACATTTTGTTTTGATTGCTTTTTGTTACAGGATAAAATAAGTAACAAGAACAAGCAATGAAATATTTGATTTGTATTTTTCATCATTTAAATATTGAACTTCGGTGTTTTCCGTCAAGATATTTCTGTCTATTTATGGCTTCTTCTCGGGGAAACCAAAGCACATTGACAATTTTATGTCGCCCTATTCTGAAATCATATACCTTGACTTTTTTGATTTCCCTTTTTGGTAAATGTTTAAACATTCTTTCGTAGTCATCCAATGAACGCCCATATTTTTCCAAATATTCAGCATTCAACCTCTCCATATCTGTAAGATTATCTTTCTTTGTTTCAGAAATATTTGATTGTTCTTTTGACTGAGAAGACTTGTCTTTTTCGGTCAGTTCCAGAGAATCAGACAAAGGAAAATCCTGAATATCCATTTGAGAATCAAATCCTGATTCTTCAACAGCGTAGGATTCTGTGAGTTTGCCTGTTTTTATGTTGATATTTTCCTGTTTTACCAATCCCTTATCCTTAGAATAGTATTCAACTGTTTTTTCAGAAAATTGTTGTCTTCCTGCAATTTGACGTTCAATGACAAGGAGTTTTCCTTTTCCTGTTTTCCAATAACACAGACCATAATAAATTGTTCCGCTATCATCTGCATAGCTCCATTTGGTTGTTCCTATTGGGGTAGGGAGCTTGAAATAAACATTATCTTTTCCGAAGCTGTATTCTTCCCCTCCTGAATCAATTGAAGCACCTTCTTTCAGCTTAATCAATGAAATTTCATCATTCCCGATCTCAAAGAGTTTGGCACTTGGTTCTGAGTTCATGAAACCGATTTCAAGGGTTATTCCGACAAGCTTATTTGAAATTTTGAAATAGTTGATCCTGAAAAAATCCGCTGAATTTGTTTTGGATTTCAGTCTCAGGAAATTGTTTTTGACTGGGAAAATCCATTGTTCCAGTTTTTCTTGTTCTTGTCCTTTTATCTGTTGGCAGAAAGTTGTCAAACTCAATAAAAGGAAGAAAATAGCATAAATTTTATTCATTTTCTTAGTTATTACTAATCGCAAAACTAACACAAATTCTTGACTTTTACCAAGTTGTTTATCATGAAGAAGCAAAAAAAGACGAGAATTGAGCAGTTTGTAATTGATAAAGTGAAGGAAATTCGTATTCAAAAAGGAATTTCTCAGGAAGAAATTGCCCTATTTTTAGAAACAACAAAAGGCTTCATTGGTCAAATTGAAACCCCTAATCATTCTTCAAAATATAATATCAATCATTTAAACACGATTGCAGTTGAATTTAATTGTTCAATCAAAGATTTTTTCCCAGACCTACCTTTTCCTGATGAAGAGAAAATCTAAAATTTGACATTTTTTCTTTGATTCTCTTTGATTTCTTTTAAAAAGCACAAAGTAGGTCAACAACGACCTACTTGACTAATTTTTGAGCTGTTTTCGGCATTTTGAAAATCTGTTTCAAGCCTTCAACATAGGCAACTTTCACTTTGTGGCTCAGTTCCTTGGTATGTTGTTCAAATTCAAAGCTGAAATTATCCAACATTGCATCTTTAAACAACTTAAGCCTTTTTGATTTATCACTCGAATAAATACATTTTTTCTTCACTCCTTGTTTCATCAAAAAATCCAATCGTTCCCAGCCCATTGTCTGTACTATATATCTCCGCATAAATTTGTCAAACCCTGGCAAACCTTTCAACCTTTCTGGATAGATCAACAAAGCCTCTTTCTCAATATCAAAGTATGTATCATACCAAAGTCTCAAAATATGCTTACAAGTTTCTTCCTCAAACAAATTATAAATTCTAACATCTTTTATACCCAAAATATCAGAAATTCTTGATTGCATCTGCATTTCAATTCGCATCAAGTGCTTTTCATCAGTTAAAAAGCTCAAATCATCATCAATTAGTTTCTCCCTGCTTCTAAACTCAGACAGTTTGTCATACAATAGATAATTAATCCCAACACTATTTCCCTGATACCGAAGTGTTGTTTCTCTGGCAGTATTTCGCTGAAAAAATTCCAAACGTTGCAACTCAGGAAAATAATCAACAACTTCCTGATTCAAGCCAATATTTACACCAATATCAAGCCTAATAATTTTTCCATTCTCCAATGGTACACCCAATTCATAGGAAAGCAAATCAATAGCTTTTCTAAAATTTCTCCAATCAAAATTTTCAACATTATTTTTCTGCCAGTATTTGGCAATACTTCCTTCAACAACTATTTTCCTCTCATTAACCCAAATTGCCATATTTTTTATAAAGCCGTCAGGTTTAAAACCAATTCTGTGAAACTTCTCAAAAGGTTCGAGTTTCGATTTGATTTCATCCACATTCCAGCCCTCTTTCGTATATGAGGGCAACAAAATAAATTTCACTGTGTCTGTCATTTTTTTTTGCCAATTGTATTAATACCTACCTATCTTTCTTTTATCAGAAATTTAGTACGCTTTTTATCTATTTTCACCCAAAAAGTGAGGTCTGTAAATTTTTTCAGAGAATTTCAAAAAATGAAATTCTGATTTCAGAAAGGAGATAGGTCAGATTATTTAAAAATTCTTTTGTTTTGAAAACCCAACTTTTGTTTTGAAGTTGGGTTGTCCTCTTCTATTTCCGTTTGATCCGTTGATTTATTAAAGTAGCCTCATTCTCAATTTCATCATCAGTTTGTATTTTGATCTGAGTAAGCCAGTCATTGATTTCTTCCCTTTTGAAAAATACACTTTTTCCTCCAGGGGTTTTGTAGTGCGGAATGGCTCTCCTGCTTGTCAGTTTGTACAGGTAGGATTTTTCAAATCCTGTGTACAAAGCAACCTCGTCAATATTGAGGATTTCTTTTTTCAAAAGCATAAGATTTCTGATTTCAACTAAAATATCATAGAATTTGTTGTTGGTAGGTTGTTCTTGTTGTTTCATTATATATATGGTATTATTTAAACATTGAGCGAAGACTTTTGACAGCTTTTGATTTTGCGTTTTCTGCCACTCTTATGTAGATTTCTGTTTCTTTCAGGCTTTTGTGACCCAACAGCTTGGAAATCGTGGTGATATTTTGATTCTGGTGGTTTAAAAGTGTAGCAAAGGTATGCCTTGAACAGTGCCAAGTGATATGCTTATTGATTCCTGCCTTTGCAACCCATTCCCGCAACACTTTCAGACAGGTGGTACTAGTCGGCAATTGAAAAACAAGCTTGTCATTGTTCTGTCTTTTGGAGATTTCCAAAAGTCTGACAGCATCTTGGTGAAGATCCATTGTTAAGCGTTCTTTGGTTTTGAGTTGTACAAGGTCTAAGGTATTATTATTTTTTATGTTATTCCATGTCAATGTCTGAACATCACAAAAACGAATACCTGTATAACAGCAGAACAGAAAGGCTGTTTTGATTTCTTCATTTCGGCACTCTGTTTCCAATAAAGCTTTGACCTCTTCAAATACCAGAGTTTCTTTTTCTTTTGATTTTCCTTTGCTGTTTACAATTTCAGCCATTGGATTTGTTCTGAAATACCTAGCAATAGTCGCTTCTTTGATGACTCTTTTCAGCTTTTTGAAATAATTGTAGGCAGAAACACCTGATAGTTCCAAATCAAGATAATCTTTGAACCCCAACAAGAACTCCTCGTCAATATCACTGCAAGGAAGCTTGTTTCTTCCAACATAGCGTTTGAATTTTTTTAGCATTGCACAGTAGGTTCTCTTTTCAGAGGTTTGAACTTTTCTCTCTATGAAATCTTCAAAGAATTCAAGAAAATCTTTATTCCACTGAAAATTTCTCTCTATCATATTGAAAGCATACAGCTCATCAATTTCCATTTTCGCTTTTACTTTGTCTGCCAATAGAAGCTTATTTTTTTTATCCTGACGCTCTTGGGCTGTTCTTGGAGTGGCAAGATATGTGATTTTGGGTTTTCTGAACACTCTTCTTATACCGTTCAGGTTGTAGTCAAATTCAATCGTGTACCTCTTCTTGTCTTTTGATAAGATTTTTCTGTATGTTACTGACATAATGTTGTCCTTTTTTTGAAATTAATTACTCATTTGTGTAAGCGCTTACATTTAGGATAACTTCGATGTCGTTTCTTTGAGGGGTTATTTTAACTAAATCCTTGAATATTATGATATTTTAACTATTTACATACCATAATTAACTAATTTTAACTCCAAAAAACACCAACAAAAGTCATGTAAAACTTCATCAAAAAAATTCACAAAAGAACTAGGTCAAATAAAAGAAACAAAAGTCAAGAAAAATTTTGAATTGATTGACAGAGAGAAAAATTTTGCACGATTGCATATAATCAACAAAAAATTTGATTGCTTCCAAAGAGATTTCAAGTCTTCATCACAAAAGCCATTTCTGAAATATCATGAAAATTTGTTATTTCCCATTGATTCGGCTTTGTTTGTTCGCTCTATTGGTACTGTTTACAAATATGTCTGGAAGCTTATTAATTGCATTGGTTTTTGACAATTCAGCAGTGCGGACATAAATTTGAGTTTGTTTGAGGTCTTTATGACCAAGCAACGAAGAAACGGTATTGATTCCGACTTCTTCAAAAACCAATGAGGTTGCAAAAGTGTGTCTTGAACAGTGCCAAGTAATGTGCTTGTCAATTTCTGCATCGGATGTCCATTTTCTAAGAATTTTCAAACAGCCTGTATGAGTAGGCAGGTCAAAAACAAGGGATTCTCCTGATTTTTTTCGTTTACCCAGTAATTCAACGGCATTGGGATGAAGAGGCATTACCAGTTTTTCTTTGGTTTTGATTTGAACAACTGTCAAAACATTGTCCCTACCTATGCTACTCCATACAAGTGCTTTGACATCGCAAAATCTCAGTCCTGTCAAGCAACTGAAAAGAAATGCCCTTTTTACGTTGTCATTGGAGCAGTGTGTTTCTGACAATGATATGGTTTCTTCCAATGTCAAAATGTCTTTTTCAGCGGAAATTCCCTTTAGATTCTTTATGTGCTGAGAAGGATCAACTTTGAAATGTTTGGCAATTGTTGCTTCTTTGATAATTCTTTTCAGCTTTTTGAAGTAGTTGAAGGGGGTACTCCCATTCAGGGTTGTATTCAGATAATCTTTGAAGGAGACCAAAAATTCTTCGTCAATATCGGAACAAAACAGTTTTTTTCTTTTGTTGAACGTCTTGAGCTTTTCAACCATTGCTCTGTAAGTACGCATTTCACAGTGAGGTGCTTTTCTTTCAATAAATTCATCGCAATATTCAAAGAAGTCTTTGTTGCACTGAAAACCTTTGTCGAGCATATTGGTTGCATACAGCTCGTCAACCTCAAGCCTTGCTCTCATCTTATCTGCCAATTGGCGCTTTTCTTTTTTTTCCTGACGTTCTTCTGCCGTCTTTGGATTTTCTACATACGTGATCTTAGGTCTGAACATTCTTCTTTTGCCGTTCAGGTTTAAATCAAATTCAAGAGTCACTCTCTTGTTGTCTTTCAATTTAATTTCACGATAGCTTACTGACATAATGTAATTTTTTTTTTGAATTATTTTATTCCTTTGTTGTAAGTTTGCATTCAATTATGTGCAACCCTTGGCAGCTTGTGTAGCATCTCTGATTTTTTTCGCTTTACAGCATTTCGCAAGGGCTTGAACACTTTCTTTTGAAAGCATTGGATTTTTCATGTGAAAAAAAGTTCACGAAAAGTTCACGGAAAGTCTACGAGACTTCGACAAAAAGTGTACGAGGAGAGTGTCAAATAAAAGAAGTGAAAAGCAAGAAAAGATTGATTGAATTGATTTTTGAGAAAAATTTACGCTTACAATTTTAGCCTATTATTTAACCTATAGGCTACTAAACTACACCCCTCAATCCCTGATCAATACAAAGTTCAGGGATTTTTCAAACCTAAAAGTCAACGGAATCTCCACGAAATTTTAAAAGAACGCTCATACACGCTTTGTACAAGGCGAATTTCGAAAATCTTTTTTGATCTCTAAAATTTTTCTTTCCTTTCGTTATCTTTTTGATTCTTGAAATCGGCTTGGAAATATTTCCCTGCTCTCAGGCGTTGAACCCCCTTGAAATTCTTTCTTTATCTGAAAAAAAGGAGTTGGTCGATTGGGGAAACAAAAAACAGGCTAAAATAAGCCTGTTTGCGACTGCACAATAGTAATGATGAAAGTGTCTTAAAATCAAAATGATTGGCTTTACCTGTCTGTGGTAGAACCAATCATTATTAGTTGAAAATATTGAGTGTAATTACTGTTTGGTAAAAATCAAATCTTTTGTTTCAGGAAGATAAATGGTTGTGTCCAAAGTTGAAGGACATTTACTTTCTGTGGTTGTAATATCATTTGGACGATATTCCCAGGAAAGTTGTGTAGTATTGACTTTTTTTAATATTATTTTACCCCATCCAACATGACAATTTGTACCCGCATAGTTAAATAATGCCTTAGTTCCATTTTCTGTAACCCATTGACTGTAAATTGTATGTAATAAATCAGTATTAAACACTTTATTTTGAGTGTCTTGAAGAATTACCCCCAATGAATTTTTAACAGTGTAGCGTATGGTGAGAGCATCTATATAAATTTGTTTATCTCCAAAATCAAATAACTTATCATTTTCTTTAGAAATATAAAGAGTGATTTGATTTCCATTATATGAAGCTGAGTATGTGCCTGTAAAGGATTGAAGTTCATTATTTGTATCTTTTAAGTGTGATAAATTAGGAATATTATCGATTGATGTTAATAATGGGAATGTCTGTTGAGCTTTACAATATATAAGACTTAAAAATAAGATTAGAGTTATTGCTATTTTGTTATATTTTGTTTTCATATTCCATCATTGTGAAAAAGACTGCCGTTAAGACAGTCTTTTTCATTATTGTTTTGTAAATATTAAATCTTTGGTTTCAGGAAGATAAATAGTAGTATCCAAAGTTGAAGGACATTTACTTTCTGTGGTTGTAATATCATTTGGACGATATTCCCAGGACACTTGTGTCACATTTAATTTTTTCAAATAAATACTCCCCCATCCAACATGACAATTTGTACCAGTATAAATAAACTCCAAGGCATTTTTTGCAGATCTCATTTTAAAACTATAAAATTCAATGTCTGAGCTATTATTTTGTGTGTCTTGTAAAATTGTTCCTGAAGAATTTTTAACAACGTACTTTACTATTAAAGCGTCCATATAATAGTTTTTTTGAGTACTTTTCTCTAATTTATTTTCTTGTTTAGAAATAAACAATGTGATTTCTTTACCATCGAAACTGCCTTTGTAAGTGCCAATGTAAGGCGTTAATTCATTATTTGTATCTTTTATATATGCACCATTGGGGATGCTGGCAAATGGAGTGTTTAGAGGAAGAGTTTGTGCGGAACATGATAATGTGTTAATCATTAAACATGTGAGTAAGGCTTTTAAATATATTGTTTTCATTTTTTTATTATTTTTAAGGTTAATTTTATTGACATGGTGTTGCTGTAATTGAGCCAAAACTATCTTTTGTTACATTATATACTGTTCCGTTAGGCTCTACACGCTGAAGGAGTACTTTGTTGTCAATTCCTATATTTGTCAATGTATCAAAAAATAATTTTTCTAATCCTTTTTCATTTAAATCGCCTGAGCTATTAACGTAAACTGTCCCATTTATGTATGGGTCACTTAAATCACCTGCTGTCTTTTGATAATCAATTAAAAATTGTTTCATTTTCGCAGGTGAATATACAAAATTTCCTAATTCTGTCCCTGTCCCTGCATAACGTATCACATAATGTATTTCTTTTTTTCCACCAGGGCAATTATTACACCATTCTGCTGCTATCATTCCAAAATATGCATTTCCCACACCATCATTTACACTTTGAGCTGCTGCAAATCCAAATAAGGTATCCACAATATCATGAGGTGAAAACATGTGTTTTCCCGATGCTGTATGATTGTGGTATCCTCCATACCCATCCGTTGTATCATTGAATACTACTTGATGAGCCGAGTTTACGTCTGCTGGCACCACTGTTCCATCTTTTTTCTCCTTAAAACCAATTTCTCCTGTGTTCGTATTGCTGAGAGTTTGTTGTGCCTGTGCTTTTACATTGGTAATGCCTTGTTGTACATTTGGTCTATTAAGCATTATGCTGGTTTTCTCACATGGTGTAGCCAGATACTCATTATAAAAATCCTGCCATTTAATATCGGGATTTAACACCAAATACTCAAAAGCCCAGTTCAAAAAGTATTGATTATTCATTTCAGAAGCTTCGGGATTGCTATTGGCTTTAACATACCATGCATTTAATCCTGTTAATCGCTCTGTTATAAAAGATTTACTTTTTATAGTAATCCCTTTATCTTTAAAATAGAAAAAAGTATAGTAAAATAAATCGGGATTGGTTGCTCTCAATTGGTTTAAGGTATTTCCTAATGATTGAAAGTAGTTGGCTACATTGGTATAATGAACATAATTCGGGTCAAACGGGTCTTCGGTTTCATAATACTGATACCCTAAAGAAACAAACGGAAGAGTGTTATAATATCCTCCCAAATCAATAACTCCTCCTGTTCCGATTTGTCCTAGTCCTCCGTCACCTGTTCCCCCGCCAGTGCCACCACCGCCACCTGTTTGCGAACAGGTCTGCTCTATGGATAATATCATTGGAGCAGGTGCACCACCAACTGTACAGGTATTGTCACTCCCTGTCTGATGTATCCCTGCCGAACACCAGCCTGTTTCCCAAGTAATTTTATAGCAACCTACAACATCGGTCTGAACTCTTGAAGTACTGTTGATATTCAATTTATCAATGTCATAAATACTTATCTTTGACTTGATGTCTGTTGTTTCTCCTGAAATAAATTTCTGTTGTTGTTCTTTGGTCAAATCATACTGTATCAAAACCCCAGAAAAAGTATGGTCTGCATTTTCCTTTACAATCAGGTTTTCTGTTTTACGGCTGAGATAGGTTCTGGAAACAGGAAAAGTATAGGTTTTTACTCCGTTACTTTCGACTAGTAAAGCTTGATTTGTTCCAATAATAGCTCCATCTAAGATGTCATTTTGGGCAGCTTTTCCATCAATACCGACATTCGCTTTATATCTGAACTTAGATTTTACCTGTGAGAGTTCCTTTAATAGTGGTTTTTCTTTGTCAATCTGCTCTTTGTTGAGAACGGAAACCTTGTATTTTTGCTCTCCTCCTTTTTCATCGTTTAGAAAATCCTCACTCCGACATGAGCATAAAAGGATTGTTAAGATTAGCAGTAATGATAATCGTAAAATAAATTTGTTTTTCATTTGATTGTTTTTATTTAAAGTTGTAAAAATAGTTTTTTTATTAATTATTAAAACTTTTGTTATCAATACTACAAATCTACATCTGTAAAGCGTCAAAAGTTGACATGTTATTTTTATTTTATTTCAATATTTTCATTCCAAATTTTAAAATCATTTTAAAGGCAGTTCCATTTCATTATATCTTACAAAAGCATTATATTTGCAAAAATTTTTAACCATAATTGGTCACTCAAATATGGTGACACAGATGAAAAAAGTTATTTATTAATCATGTTTGTAGTTGTCTACAGGCTATCAAATTTTATATCATGCCGGATTTAAAAATACAAGAAGCTCAATTGCTTTTTAAGAAAATCCACTCTAACCCAAAAAGTTATGATTTAAAAATCAATGAAGACGGGATTACAGGCAAAGATGATAAAATCAGTTTCAGGCTTTACAGGACTGGAGAAAGGGTTGCTTTTGAAGTAACAATTGATGAACTTACTTTCACCAACACGACTGGGGAATGGAACAACGCACTGATCATGCTAGGAAATACGATCAAAAAAATAGATAAAGAACAGGAAAATTTAAAAATAGAACAAGCAATAGATAAGCTTAGAAAGTACCTTTCAGAAGAAAATTAAAATTTTTGAAAATAAATTTGGTAGTTTTAAAAAAAGTTTATAGTTTTGCACTCACATTTAAACGATATGGCAAATCATAAATCAGCACTAAAGAGAATCAGACAAAACGAAACTAGAAGACTTCGTAACAGATATTACCACAAGACTGCTAGAACAGCTTTAAAAGCTTTAAGAAATGAAGAGAACAAAGCTGCTGCTACAGAACAACTGCCAAAAGTTATCGCTTTATTGGATAAATTAGCTAAGAAAAATATTATCCACAAGAACAAAGCTGCTAACTTGAAAAGCAAATTGACAAAGCACGTTAATAAATTAGCGTAATAATATAGCTGGCCCGTTCGTCTATCGGTTAGGACCTCAGATTTTCATTCTGGTAAGAGGGGTTCGATTCCCCTACGGGCTACTTACATCTTATAAGACCACTGTAACAACGGTGGTTTTATAAAGATCACAGTAGAAAAAGCTATATTCAAATAAATCTAACCGGCCCGTTCGTCTATCGGTTAGGACCTCAGATTTTCATTCTGGTAAGAGGGGTTCGATTCCCCTACGGGCTACAATAAGAGCTGATACTTATAAAAACAAAAGCTAACACATTACTTCGGTAATGGAAGATAGAGGGCCCGTTCGTCTATCGGTTAGGACCTCAGATTTTCATTCTGGTAAGAGGGGTTCGATTCCCCTACGGGCTACAAAAGGACTTTTTCGAAAGTCCTTTTTTCGTTTCTAGACCTTCTATTTGGGAAATATTTTCTCAGCAATTTCAACTCTTTGATCCCACCCACATCAATCAGGATTTCTTTTCTTTTATAATCTCTGATTAAATTACGCTTAACAATTATAATAAAAGACATTCTTGTCAATTATAGCTATAAATCCTTTTAGCTACCTAGAATCCACATTTCATAAGAAGAAATAATATTGGTTATTATAATGGACATATTAAATTTCATTAAAAATATCACCAATAATAGAAATATTATTTCCTACTTCTCCTTTTAATCATTAAATTTGACTAAAACTATTCATTCAAAAAATGTATAACATGAAAACTAATTTACTTTTGGGAAACCGATTCTCTTTTAAAGCCGGATTAATGGCTTTATTTCTATTTTCAGCAAGCACTTTATCTTTTGCACAAAACAGAATTTATGCACATGCTCAAAGCTCTGGTGTATTTGGAGTAGCATGTCTGGGATGCCGTATAGACAATCCTTTGAATGCCGTCGGGTTTAACGAAGATGATTATTCAACAATGGTATTGGGAACTGCTTTACTAGGCGGAATTCAACAAACTCTTATTTTCCCTGACCTGAGATCAGACACAAGACTTGTTGTAGGAATAGGAACAGATAACATTCCTTTATCTGTACAATTATTAAGTGGAGTAACTCTTGAAACCATGAATGGAGGAGTTTCTAATGACGACCGCAGAACAATAGATGTAAGCCTTCTTAAACTTGGAGCAACACCTAACAGAGGAACAGTAGAATTCAAGCCCGCAAAACCTTATGACGGAATAAGAATTGGCTTAACCGGAGGTGTACTAAGCCTTGGCGGCGGATTCAGAATTTATTATGCTTACCAGGATCCATTGGCAAACATTATGGCCCACAGTCAGAATGGTCAGGTTACTCTTGGAGGAAATGTTCCTGTAGAAGGTTCGGAGATTACGCTATACAATACTTCAGGAAAAGAAGTGTTCCGTTCTGTGGTAAAATCCAATACATTTGAATCTAAACAGCCGGAAGGGGTTTATATTATGAATGTACAGACCAAAGAAGGAAAAACATATTCCAAAAAGATTATCATCAAATAATTAAATAATAGATCAATTAATACGGTAGACTTATGTAAGTCTGCCGTATTTTTTGTATTTGTTTTCAGAGAAATAGAAAAAATATTTCATTAAATAAAAATAAATTAATAATCACAAATATCAAATAACTATTAACAAATCATACAAAAATGAAATAAAATAAGCAACATAATCATTTTATTTATAAATTTACACAAAGCTAAAGTCCAAAATTTTCGACATATGAAAACTTATTTATTACTTAGCCAACGCACTATGAAAGCTGCTATTTTGGCATCATCCCTATTTTTAACAAGTACAATGTCTTTTGCACAGATTGTAAAGACGTATGCAAGCAGCCAAACCAATCAGGTATTGGGATTATGCATAGGTTGTGGAGTATTGAATCCTCAAAATGCCGTAGGAAGTAACGAAAATGATTACTCTACTCTTCAGGTATCGGTAGGATTGCTGGCGAGAACAGAACAGACATTGATCTTCCCTACTACTAACATCGCTAACAACACGAATAAGCTTGTTCTTGCCATTGGATCAAACGGAACTCCTCTATCTGCTCAGGTATTGGGAGGTGCATCTATTGAGACATTTAATGGTGATGTTTCCAATAACGATTACACAAGCCTTGCCACAAAACTTATTACTCTTGGAGGAACAGATCCAAGTAAAGGTGAAATTGAAATGACCATGAACATTCCTTTTGACCGTATCAAGATCAATGTGAACTCTGGATTATTGAATATTGGCGGGGAGCTTAGAATATACTATGCTTATCAGTACAAAGATCCATTCATCAATTTTATGGCTCACAGCCAGGACGGACTGTTTACTCTTGACAAAAATGTTGCAGCAGAAGGTTCTGAAGTTACTTTAACGAACACTTCCGGAAAAGAGGTATTCCGTTCTAAGCTGACATCGAATAGTTTTGATACCAAACAGCCACAAGGAGTATACATTATGAAACTTCAGACAAAAGAAGGAAAAATATACTCTAAAAAAGTGATCATCAAATAAAAAAGAGACATAACAAATCGAACCCGGCAAGCCTTTCAGGCTTGCCGGGTTTTTTATAAGATTAATTCAGAGCTAATCATGATTCAAAAACTTCTCTTTCAAATCATAAAAAAATCCTGACCAGCTTTGGTCAGGATTAGATTAACAAGATTACTATCTACAATAGTGTTAATTTTTGATTACTTTTTGCTGATATACAGTTTTGTCTGTAACGGCTTTTAAAATATAAATACCTTTTGGCAGTGCACTTACATTAATCTGTCCGTTGTTCAGCTGTACATTAACAACTCTTCCTGAAGCGTCATACATAGAAACATTCTGGATTTTTTCCTGTGTTTTGATGGTAAGGATATCAACAACCGGGTTTGGATAAATACCGAATTCCAGTTTTTTCACCTCAGCAGTAGCTAAAGTAGAAGCTGTACTATTTACCGTAATGGTCTTTTCTGCCAATTTACCATTGGAGTTAAAACTGATAACAATATCAGATGTTCCTGAAGTAAGCGGTGTCAAAACAAGCTCATCATTATTATTGATCGCAACAGAAACGGCTGTAGGATTACTGTTCGACTTTACAGATTTCACTACAGAAACAGCCATATTATCAGCATCAGAAACTATTAATTTCAAATCAATCGCTGTGATACTTCCTGCTGTAACCTGTGATGGTAAAACGTTACTCACAACAGGAACTGAATTATTCGTGAATACCGCTAATGAAGGAAACCAATAATAATCATTAAGAGTTTTCGTATTGATAAGCGCTCCGGTCATATCATAAGTATGAATCCAGTTTTTCTGATAGTGTGCTCCATATCCGCTTTCCGTTGTATTCAGAACCAATTCTCCGGTAATAGGGTTTACACGAAGTGCAGCACCGTAAGGAATCTGCTTAAACTGTCCTGTCTGCCCAGGAATGGCGGCAAAATTTTCGTTGAATGTTTTTGTAGTTACATCAAATCTTACGATTTGTGTTCCTGAACTCCAGCTGCTGATTGAATTGATCCAGTATAAAGCATTTTCTTTGTTGCTTGCTGAAAACCTACCTGCATTCCATGCTCCCCAATCTCCGATATATTTTGTTGTTGGAATATTGTAAACCTGTGTAGCAAAAGTAGTAGGATTAATGCTGATCAGCTTTTGATCCTGAATTCCCCATACACTTCCGTCTTTAGCCTGAGCTACGGAATAGAAACCTCCTGCGATGGTGCTTACTACCGTATCTGTATTAGGGTCGATCACTAAAATTCCAGCTCCCTGTTTCACCGCAAATACATATTGTGAAGTACGGATCATGTTTCCGATCTGTCCGTTTCCACCTGTTCCGGCAATAAGAGTTCCTACCTGTAAATTGTCGATATTAAAAAGAACAATTCCGGTAGAAGTACCAATGTATCCTTTGTGCTCATTTACTCCCACAAAAGATCTTCCGTCACCTCCTCCAATGTTGTTGAAACCTGCAATCTTCTGCATCGTCTGAGCATTAGCTACTACAAGTCTTCCTCCAGGAGTATACTGAGTATCTCCTCCATCGGCAGCCTGCTTTGACACAAAATAGAATTTATCTCCATAGATTGTTCCATACTGTGTAGTGGCTCCGAAAGCCTGATTATTGTTGGCATTACTGTACACACGATAGTTAATCTGTCCGTTATTATCAATGAAATTCACAGAGCCGTTGGTATGACCAAACCATTCTTCGTTTACCATGAAATATCCATTGGTAAAGTTATTGGAAGCCACATATGGAGAAACAGGAGTGATGGTTGAAGAAATAGGAGTTTGACTAAATCCTACATTAAAGTTCCAAACATCCCATGAACCGTTTTCCAATACACGTGAAGAAGCTCCAACGCTAGAATATCCGAAATCTGCATCAGCAGGATTCTTTACCCAATACGACCAATATCCGTTCACTGTCCATCCAGACTGCCATTGATCGTTGGCAGCATCTACAATCGTATAGCTGTCAAAATCATAAGCTGTTGTATTGACAAAACCATTTACCGGATATAACGGATAAGTGGTATTTCCGCTTTTAATCAATGCATTGGTATTTTGTCCGTTAAGATCAAAACCAATTCCACCAACCGCTGATCCAAACTGAGTTCCCTGATACAGCAATGTATATAATCTGTGATCAGCTTTAGCAATAGCTTTCAGCATGTCTTCTCCAGTAGCATTTCCGTCCCATTTGAATCCCCAAACCATGGCGTCAGGATTTTTGCTGTCGTTCCACTGTACTACAAAAGCAGCCTGATTGGCTCCTGATCCTACCCAATACTGAATATCAGAAAAACTGATGGTAGTGGTATTAAGCTGGCTGATCCCTGAAATATCATTTCTGGGTACACCTTGAACTTTTATCTGTGCATTCGATACGCATGCAAACAGAAAAAGCATCATAAAAAGATAAAACTTTTTCATTTTTTATTAATTTAAATAGATTGTATTATTATTTGAAATGTAAATCGTAAGCTCCTGCCACTTCGGTAGAGACTTCACCTAGCCAGCCAGCTTCCTGATTGACTCCTGTATATATTTTCATAAAATCAACTCCGGGAAGTTTCACATATTTTCCGCTTCTGTCTACCGCCCATGAAATATCAATATTGGAAGCCGCATCAGTATTCGGGGCATTATCTGCATAACCAAACTCGTAGGATTTCCCTACCCAATAGGATCCGTCCCCGCTCTGATCGAAGAAATTATTTGCCAGTCTGGTTCCTGAAAAACTGTAAGAAGGATCTGTGAACCACAAAGGATAATAACTTTGTACGTGGAAAGTATTTTTTGTTTTAAATCCTTGATTTCCCAGATTATCGTTCCATTTGATATATTCTACATCAGTCTGCCAGAATTCGGTTCCGGCTACTGGTGTTTTATTTTCGTTGGGTTTATAATAAGTAATGCTGTAATCTTTTACAGTGGTATTTTTGAAATATTCACTGCCTGCAATTTCGTACCATTCATCATTATCAGGTTTTCCGTTTTTGTTTCGGTCGTAGGCTACCATAATGATCCCTGGCTCACAAGACCCTGAGCGTTGATCTGCAGCATCATTTCCAAAGAATGCATTTCCCAATACTTTAAAATCACGCCCATTCAGATTGGGAATAGTATGATCAAAACCGAAAACGACATATCCGCCATATCCTCCAAGACTTATCATGGTAGAATTTCCTCCCACCAACGATTCATTGGCTTTCTGAAGCATATTCGCAGCAGTATTCCCTGGTAAATATTCCGGAATTTCGTTCATGAACTGTCCAACAGCAGGACGGAACTCCAGTACTTTGGAAATATATTTACTGTAAGGTGTTTTTTCTTTGGTAACGATTATTTTAGAATGAAAAACCTGCTCGTTTCCTTTATTGCTGATCTTTAAAGTCAAAGGATAAGCATCTGCTTTCGGGCTGATAAATTCAAGTTCTGAATTTTGAGAAATAATGGAATCATTAATACTCCATACAACTGATCCTGATGCATTGGTAGGAATACTCAACACTTTGAAACGCTCAATAGAGTAAGAATCATCCAGACCGTTGAATGTAAATTCATCTTCATCGTCATGTTTACAAGCTATCACTCCTACGAGGAAGCATGATAAAAATCCGATTTTTAAATAAGTAAAGGTATTTCTGTTCATTTCTTAAAGTTTGGTTATTTGTATAAAAAAGCGAAGTGGGCTGGGATATTTCCGCCTTCCGTTTTCCATTTAAAGTGTCCGTTTTTATCAAAGCAATACACAAATCCCATAGACACGTAATTTCTGGCATCTGTCATGTAAATATCTTCAGTGATGGGGTTTACTGCTATGCCGTAAGGTGTTTTAATGGCATCTTCATATTCTTTATCAAAAATTCTGTTGGCAATGATCTGCTCTGTTTTTACATCAATAATCCCAAAACTCTTTTTATAGCTGTGGGTATTATAATTGAATTCATTTCCATAGAAATAGAGTTTATCATTGACGATCGTCATTTCACTCACGGAAAGATTGAAGTTCTTTTTCACAGTTCCTGTAGCTGCATCTATTAAATACAAACTGGAAGGCACATTATAATAATCTCCTCTTGAGGTTACATACAAATCACCGTAATTGTCTTTTTTAAGGTGATGAAGATTGATGGCTACATCCAGTTTTTTAATCTCTGTAAAGCTGTTTAAATCTATTACGGAAACAGTATTATCATAGTTGGGAGCACGATATCCTCCGGAATTGGCAACAAAAAGCTGGTTTCCTACAATTTCAATTTCTTCGGGTTGATATCCTACTGTTACTTCACGCTGGATGGAAAGAGAAGCGGTATCAATTTCCACTACTTTTCCCTTAGGTGCTTTAGGGTTAATATCTACTGGGCCTGCATAGCTGCTTGCATATGCTTTTCCGTCTTTGAAGGCAAGATACCTACAGTTTTGCAGCGGAATAGAAGTAATACGTTTAGCCGTTTTAGCATCCAATACTTCAATTTTATTGGAAACATTGACAACGATGTAAAGTTTGCTTCCATAGACTTTAATATCATTTCCTACATCTCCCAACTCTTTTACCACATTGGGATTTATTTCCGCATAGATATTCCGGTAATAAGTTCCTTTGGTATAGTCAAAAAAATCCAGCGTACATTTATTACTTCCCATGTTCCCTTCATTGAGCATATAGAAGCCTTTTATTGCCGTATTTTCTGAGGGAAGTCCTTCCACCACTTCCTGACGGACAATAATTTCATCTGTACGGCATGACGTAAGAAAAGCTAATACAAGAAATAAAAAATAAAAGTTTAGTTTTCTCATAGGGTGAAGTTTAGAATAAGTTTAAAGTTTCTTCCAGGCATTGGATAATTGAGGACAACATCATAGTATTGATTGAAAATATTATTCATCTCAAGGCTTACTTTAAACTGATGATTCGCCCAGTTGAATTTTTTCTGAACAGACAGATCATGGGTATACCAAGGCTGAACATAATTGTATTGAATATTATCCTGATTCACATCATATCTTTCTCCTACGTACATTGCACTGTAATTGAAACTCCAGTCTTTATAATCTGCCATCAGACTGAAAGATCCGCTATGCCATGGCGTGTAAGGAATCTGATTACGGTAGAAAGTGTCTTCAGAATCACTCATATCTCTTGCGCTTTGGTATGTATAAGAAAGCAACGGTCGAAGGGTTACTTTTCCCAGTTGCATCTCAGTCTGTACATTTACATCAGCACCGATAATTTCAACCATCCCCAGGTTCATCATCAGCCATCGGAACATACTTCCATTAGGGGCAGCTACAATTTTGTCCTGTACTTTGTTGTAATAACCGTCTACTTTAGCATAAAATGTTTTAAAAAGACGGTTGTTATAATTCTTCTGATAGGTAAATCCTACATCATACTGATTGGTGAACTCCGGTTTCAGGTAGGTATTTCCGATATTGGTATAATACAAATCATTGAAGGTCGGAAGTCGAAAAATCCTTTTATAGAAAGCTCTTAGAGTAAGCTCTGGGATTATTTCAGGCTGATAGCTCATAAATACAGCCGGTGTCCATTCTCTGGCATCTCCCGGTCTTTTGTTTTTTCTTACTTCTTCAAATGTGAAGGTTCCTAAAAGACTTCCCAGAATTTTGAATCTGTTCCACTGATACGTTGTAGCCAATGCAACCAATGTTGTGTAACGTGTAGGATATGAGAAGTTATCCAGATTCGCATCCAGATTATTGTACTGAAAATCTCCACTCAGACTGACATCCCAATTGGGAGTGATAGAATAGATATTGGATGAAGAAAGATAAAGTTCCCTTTGGATATAGGTATTATCGGTATAAATAATAGACTGCGAACGAACTGTATCCATGAAATGGGTATAATCGTAAGCGAATTTTGCCTTCAGCTGTGTTTCAAATTTCGGGAACAGTTTTTTTCTCAGATTGGCCTGTACAAAATAATTTTCATCGGAAAGCCTTGCTCCTCTTCCTCCGAAACGTCCATTGACAATAGGTGCGGGCATTCCTCGGTCTGAAATATAGCCGTATCCACGGATATTCCAGCTTCCGTTATTTAAAGTTCCGTTTAAAGAAGTTTCAAAGCGTTTTGCTTTGATATCTGAATCCTGTCTCTTTGCAATGGTATCATACGCCTGTTGCCCATCAGGATATTTCTTTGCGTATCGAAATCTGTAAATTCCGTCACTTTGCATAAATTCTCCACTAAAGCTGGCAGAAACCCTGTCCGAAATCTTCTGTTCCAATCTGAATGATGGATTGAAAAGATCAATAGAGGCACTTTTCGCTCTTATAACAAGATTGGTTTTCCTATTTCCTTTAAATACTGGGGTTTTAGGCTGTAAATAAATAGATCCTGAAGAACCGAAATCTTTTGCCGGTTGGAAAATCTCACTTTTCTGGCCGTTATACAATGATATTTCTTCCAGATCGTCCAAAGAATATCTTCCCAAATCTACCAGTCCATTCTGGGCATTTCCTAATTGAATTCCATCATAGAAAACACCTACGTGCTGGCTTCCCATACTTCGAATATTAATGGTTTTCAAACCACCCAGCCCTCCATAATCTTTGATCTGAACTCCTGAAAAATACCGCAGTGCATCTGCAACAGAATGACCGTTCAGTCTTTCCAGCTGTTCGCCTTGCAGGGTTTGCGCAGGAAGGATTTCTTTAAAATTCTTTTTGTAAAGATTGATTCCTTTAATGGTCTCTTCTTTAAGACTGTCTTTTTTCTTAGTTTGGGAAGACAAAAGTTGAGATGTGATCACCAATATGGTAAAAACAGCTTTTTGAATTGCCGAAGTAGTTAGTTTTGCCGCCATTAGCTCATTTAGTATCATGAAGACGCTAATGGATATAAGATAGCAACGACAAAGCGCAGCTGTCACTGCACAAAATCATTGATGTCCTAAGCTTTATTCCACGAAAGCGTCAAACGATTATTGTCTGGCAGGTCTTCTGACTTACTCCATTTTTGAAATCCTTCCCATTAAAAAACAGTGGATATATTTTTCAAAAACTTTGGTGTGGAGCTTACAGCAGCGGGTCTGTTCCGGATTCTCACCGGATTCCCTTTTAAGAGCTTTTTAGGGCTCACCAAATTTCGGCAAAGATAAATAATTATTCCTAATCCCCAATTAAAATCATGATTCATAAACAATTAAAGCTCCCGAAGGAGCTTTAACATCATTTCATTAGGGGTTTCTCTTTAAATTCCAATATTCAGAAAAATACTGAATCTTGATTTTGCTTCAATATCTCCTCCTGCCAGATGTGTGTACATGGGAAGCATGATCTCACTTCCCAGACTGAGTTTTTTATAAGAAGCTTCAAATCCTAGTTTTCCGTACAAAGCACTTCCTGCAGTATTGGGCAAGGCTTCATCAAACTGTTTGTTCTGGGCATAAACTTCACCCTGAACGCCAGTTTTTACAGAAAAAATGGATTTTTCATTGCCTGCAACCTGATAAAAACCTGTTGCAGCATAGTTCCATTGGTTTCCAAAGCGGTAATTTTTCTTATTCTCGGTTTTAATCGTGTAATCTGTATTGACCAATACAGCCACTTTATTTTTCTGAAATTTATAATTCAAAGCCGCTTGGTAATCCCAGCTGCCTGTTCCCAATTGAAAACTCGGATTAACCCCGGACGCTCCTTTTTCATCAAACTTTCCCAGTGGAATTTTTACTCCCAAACCTCCGCTCAGATGGTGAAAATTATCTTTAGAACTCATCAGCTGGTAAATTCCCATCAGGTTCAGATCTCCGATCCCATTGATTTTGATATCTCCCTGCATGGTTTTCTTTTCATGAAATGGAATGGCAGGCTTGCATATACGCTCAGCTTTTTAGTCAGCGGAATTTTTCCCCAAAGTTGCAACGTATTGAAATACTGATCCTGTGTAAGATCTTTTACAAATAAGTTTTCTTTGGCTTTGTAATGCTGGGCAAAGTATTTGATTCCTATAAACTGTGGATTCAGCAAAGATTCAAAGCCTGAAGATCCGTTTCCAGCCGCACAGCCACAGGCATCACAATCATCATCAAAATCGAATCTGCTAAAGGTTTCCGGAGTAATATACGCACTGTCTCTAATGGTTTTTGCCTGATACTGACTCAACAGGATCAAACTTACGATCACTATAATCTTCTTCATGTTTTCTATAAATTATTCTGCAAATTTTGGATTGGATATAAAACTTTTATCCGATAATGTTTTAAGGAAAGCAATAATCGATTGTTTTTCCTGGCTGTTCATGGCAATTCCCACATGACCA
Organism: Chryseobacterium sp. CH21; assembly: GCF_004119445.1. Lineage (GTDB taxonomy): Bacteria > Bacteroidota > Bacteroidia > Flavobacteriales > Weeksellaceae > Chryseobacterium. Next base: position 143,010 of record NZ_QICI01000041.1, read on the forward strand.
TTTTGTTTCAGCTGTGGATCGAGATTAGCATTATCTTCCACCTGATCCGAATAGAAATTGAGAACTGCTTCTAAGGTGTAAAATCTTCCGTCATGCATGTATGGAGCAGTATATTCTACATTTCTCAAGCTAGGAACACGGAATTTCATCCAATCAACCTGATTAAGGGAAACTCTGTAACGTCCCGCATCTTTGAATTCTGTATTGTAATACATTCCCGTATTTCTGAAGCTTTCATCCGTAAACAGTTCTCCACTATGACAGGAAGCACATTTCTGCCCGAACAAAGCCATTCCTTGAGTTTCTGCTGAAGTCAACTGTTCTTTTCCCTGTCTGAATCTGTCATATTTTGAATCTGCAGAAATTAAAGAGGCCATAAACTGCGACAATGCTTTCAGAATTCTTTCGCCGGTAATGGTTTCATCACCATAAGCTTCTCTGAACAGTTTTTTATACTTCTGATCATCTTTTATCCTTGAAATAGCTTCCGGTATGGAGCTGTCCATTTCATTCACATCGGTAATCGGGCTGATAGGCTGTTCATTAAGGTTATGAATCACACCGTCCCACATATATCTTTTCAAAAAAGCCATATTCTGAATGGGTGGGGCATTCCTGATTCCGATTCTGTCGTCAACACCATGACTTACCGTATGACCATGATGAGTAAAGGCATTTTCCTGAATATGACAGAAACCACACGAAATAGTATTATTTCTGGAAAGTCTGCCTTCATAGAATAATTTTCGCCCCAGCTCTACTCCGTTTTTAGTCACCGGATTGATTGATTTGTCAAAGGTCATTTCCGGAAAATAAGAAGGAAACTGCAGGTTATACGCTTCATCTTTTTCCAGTGGCTGTATCACCTCATCAGAACAGGAAACACAACTTAACACAACAAGCAGAACCCATAATGTCTTAATAGAAAAATTAATCATTGTGAACGTGATCTACTTTAAACATTTTTGTAAGATTGTTGGTAATGTCTACCAGGTGTTGGTTTGAACCCATCAGCATATCATTACCTGTGGCAAGCGTAAGCGCCTTATCTCCGCTCAAAAACTGGTTCAGGTCTGCCAGGACATGTACAGAAGGTCGAATTTGTGCCGTCACTCTAGCTGTTGTCGGAAGATTCAATGTGATTTCGCGATAGAGATCAGGCTGTTGATTAGCGGTAACATTCCCCATATTTCCGGTATGATTCATGAATTCCTTTGAAGGAGTATCATTTCCATATTTTCCTTCCAGTTTTACAAAAATATAACCGGCGGCCCATGACCATGTCATTCCTTTCTGTTTGGCTTTTGTCCAGAATTCAGCCTGTCCGTCTTGTCCTAACAAATAGGCTTTCTGGCTGACACCTAATCCGAATTTTATTTTTTTGTAATTGTTTTTCGGAACACCATCCAGATTAAGGTAGATAATTCCGGCCACCGCATCTGCCTGATCTACGATAAAGGCTCCTTTATCCGGATTGTTTTCATTATATTTAAATTCGTTTCCGTTCTCGTCTATCAGTGAAATGTTGCTGATGACGTATTTCAAAGCAGAAAAATTATGTTTCTGTCCGTTAGAAGAAGTCTGAACGGTCTGATTCAACACGATATCTCCTACATTATTAAATCCGTTTTCAAATTTAATCTGAAGTTTTCCTGGAGTGGTATCTTGTGGATTTTCATCGTCTCTGCTGCTTTCGCAGGCTACAAAAGAAAATAAAGTAAAGGCAATAAAGAATAGTGATAAAAATTTATAAATTTTCATTGTTGATTTTTTAAGTTGAATTAATTTGAATGGCTGTAACAGCTTTTTTACCACAAAAGGCACAAAAGTTCTTACACTTAATTTATTTTAAGTGGCAGGCTTTATGCATAATTAAGAACACTTAAGCTTTTAATTTATCTAAGCTTTTATGACTTTTGTGGTTGAATAGTGATGGTTTAACTTAAAAAACCGGTGGTTTGAAAATGTGGGTAAGAAACAGAAAAGAATAAGCTGTTTCATAAGTAAAATTGAAATTGAAAAACGAACGTTTCTCAGTAGTGCTAATCTCTGTAGTTTCCGGCAGGATATAGATATCAAGAACTTTCTGCCCTGAGTTTTTGAGTTTCTGAAAAGGTGAAGATTCTGAATCATTGGTTTTGGCCAGTTCTTTACTCAGATAACATTTTCCGTTACAGTGAATCTCAGGTCTGTTTTTATTAATACAGAGAACTTTTACGATATAATCATAATTTACAGCATACTCTACCACGGGCGCTAAAGGTCTTAGCACCATATAAAAGGTAAAAAGTATGCTGTAAAATAATTTCATTTGACTACTTCTTGCTTATCGCTTCGTCGTATCTTCTGCTGATCTCTTTCCAGTTGGTAACATTCCAGATTGCAGTCAAATAATCTGCTCTTTTATTCTGGTATTTCAAATAATAAGCATGTTCCCAGACATCAATTCCGAAGATAGGAGTTCCCTTCTCTTCCACCACATCCATTAAAGGATTGTCCTGATTAGGAGTAGAGGAAACAAACAATTTCCCATCTTTCCCTACAGAAAGCCATGCCCAGCCTGATCCGAAACGGTCTGCTCCGGCTTTAGCCATTTTTTCTTTAAAAGCATCCATACTTCCGAAAGTTTCAGTGATCGCTTTTGCTAATTTTGCGGAAGGCTGTGTATTTTTCTGAGGCGTAAGAACCGTCCAGAAGAGTTCGTGGTTGTAATGTCCTCCTGCATTATTTCTCACTGCAGCAGGCAGTTTTGAAACATTGGAAAGAATCTGAAACAACGTTTCTTTTTCCTGAGGAGTTCCTGTAATAGCCTTATTCAGGTTGGCTACATACGCTGCAGCATGTTTTGAATAATGAATTTCCATCGTTTGGGCATCAATATTCCCTTCCAAAGCATTATAAGCATATGGCAATGGGGTCTGCTTAAACTGAGCCAGTGTAAACTGCGCCGCGAAAACTGCACTTAAAGCAGCTATTTTCAAAATCTTCATAACGTTTTTGTTTATGGTTTAACAATGTTTTCTATTAGGCTGGAGGATGGGAGATCGAGGATGGAAGTCATTAATGTTATAATATAACTTCTTCAACTTCTGTTTTGCTTTTACAGCTATCTCAAAAATCGCCAGAACTTCATTGTCCGGAATAACTTCCAGCTTATAGCATCCAACTTCCCTTCTCTCTATTTCAATAGTTTCTTAATATCCTCAATCAGAATTTCTCTGTCGGGGTGATATTTTCCTGTCAGCATGGGTGTTTTACCTTCCGGATCTTCGTAATTTAATCCTGAATAATACAGAATAGGCATATTTTCTTTGTTATATCTGCATCGGATATTTCCGTCCTGATCTACAAGTGCAATCATCCCGCTGTGGTTCAGGCTTTCTCCTTCATCTTCTTTATCACCTACGTAAATATTAAAATGATCCGCAAGATTTCCAATATAGGTACGGTCTCCGGTCAGAAAGTGCCAATTCGGAGATGTTGCTCCTATTCTTTTGGCATGTTCTTTCAATGCTGATGGCGTATCGTTTTCCGGATCAATGCTGATCGAGATAATACCAAAATTGGGATCATTGATCTGATTTTGAATAGCCTTCATATTGGTATTCATCACCGGGCATATTGTAGGACATTTGCTGAAAAAAATTCTACGAGATATACCTTTCCCAGCATGTCTTTATTGGTAATTTTTTTACCATTCTGATCTGTCAGTTCAAAATCCGGAACTTTCATTACAGTATAAAGATTCTTTTTAAAATACCCCATTCCCACTCCTATTCCAAGGAAAAGCAACGCAAATAAAGCGATAGGTATGATCACTTTACTTTTATTATTGGTTTTTTTATTTTTGGGCATATTTCTCAGGGCTTTTTTTGAATTCATGTTTGCAGGATACACTGCAAAAACCATACGTTTTATTTTTATAAACGGCTGTATCGTTAATAGATCCTGCGGTTTTCATGTGACAAATCGGATCTTCTTCGTTCACTACCTGTACATTTTCTACGTTCTTTCCGGAGGAGTCCATGTGGCTTGCATGCTTTACCTGAGGCGTTTCCTTGGCACACGACAGTAATGATATTGACAGCAGAGCGGTCAAAATAATAGGAGATTTCATTTTAATGTTAAATTGAAATTAATAATGTTAAATAAAGTGATGACACAATGTACAAATCTCAACTTATGAAACAGCAAGTATGAAAAACATGTCATTCTTCAAGAAGGATTGGTCTGTTTCTTATTGTTTACAATGGTTTATTTTAATTGTAAAATGTGTCTTTAATGACTTATTGATGAAAGTTTTAGAAACCTTCACTTTATAAACTAAAAATATAGTTTATAATAAAAATTAAACCAACGGAGGATGGAATATCCTTGAAAAGTATTCTGAAGAGTGAGAATTAAAGTAGCTTGAATCGGGAATTTCAGTAAGTAATTCCGAATTTAATAATGAGGAGAAAGAAAGGATATCATGAGAAATAAAAACATCTAATCCAGCAATCTTTATGGTTTGGGAGCTATTGGATTGTTTTTCTGTTTTTGCCAGTTCTTTTTCCACATAACATTTTCCCTTACAGGTTGATTGTGGTACATTTCTGTTCTCACAAAGGTTTTTCACAATATAATCATAGTTCACGGCATAATTTACCAATGGCAAAACGGGACGTACTGCAACGGTAAAAATGATGAATATGGAAATAAATAACCTCAACGATTTTGTTCTCTGTTACAAATATACTACTTCAAAACTGTTTTATGGATGATTTATGATGAATGTCATTGTGATTATATACTGTTACCCACAAAAATTACAAAACTGTGCCTGTCTCTGGTATTATTTTATCCCGAACTTTGATTGAAAATTAAGATCTAAGTAAAAAATTTAGTTCTTTATATACAATTTAATCTTGTTGATAAAAGCTTTGCTGATGTTTTTGGCAGAGCTTTTTTATGTTTTGTTTTTGTTTTTGTTGGAAATCGCAAAGATTTCTATGTTAATACACAAGAGAAATTTGAATTTTTTATTGACACAAATTCTTCTTTTTGTAAAAATGGCTGTTTTCTATTGATGACAGCCATTATTCTGTGTACTAATTTATTTCTTACCGCATTCAGGACACTCATTTTATTTTTTCCTTCACTTACTTTTCTTAGGAAATAAGTTTTTAATTCCTTATCTGATCTTATACTTGCCATTGCTGACATATG
>NZ_QICI01000059.1 GCF_004119445.1 Chryseobacterium sp. CH21
TTGGAGAATGAAAGACTGCGAGCCGAAATTGATTTTCTAAAAAAGTTAGACGCCTTAACTCTCAAAAAGAACAAGCAGAGGCCATCGAAGGATTAAGGCGAAAATATAAACTGTCGCTCCTTCTGGATTGTACAGGTATGGCTAGAAGCAGTTTCTATTACCATCAGAAAGTTCTTAAGAAAAAGGATAAATATGGAGCGGTAAAAGCTTTGATAAAGAAGATTTATCATAGGCACAAGGGGCGATTCGGATACCGTCGTATCACTTTGGTCATGAAACAGAAAGGCATCACAATCAATCATAAAACAGTCTTGAGATTGATGAAAAATTTGGGATTGAAAAGTATCATTAGGGTTCAAAAATACAGATCTTACCGAGGAGAACAAGGCAGGATAGTACCAAATATTCTGGAGAGGAACTTTAAGGCAGATAAACCCAACAGAAAATGGGCCACGGATGTGACAGAATTCAATGTCTCGGGCAGTAAATTATACCTTTCACCAATAATTGATCTGTACAACGGGGAGATAATCAGTTATGATCTTTCGCAAAGACCTGTCTTCGCACAGGTTATGAATATGCTCAAAAAAGGATTTAGGAAGATTAAGAATACTGAAAATCTCATAATCCATTCTGATCAAGGCTGGCAATACCAGATGAAAGCCTATCAGAATCTGTTAAAAGAAAAAGGGATCCTCCAGAGTATGTCGCGGAAAGGAAATTGCCTGGATAATGCGGTAATAGAAAACTTCTTTGGAACTTTAAAATCTGAGATGTTCTACACTAAGAAATTTAAAACCATTGATGAACTCAAAAAAGAAATAAAGAAGTATATCAATTACTATAATAACGACAGGATAAGACTTAATCTAAAAGGAAAGAGTCCGGTACAGTACCGAACTCTTTCATATAATAATTTTGTTTAATTTTGTCTAAACTTTTGGGTGCAGTCTAATTGTTCCGGGATTTTTATATCTGAATAAGAGTCAGTGATTATGCTAATTTCTGAGAATCTGCAATAAACTGAGCCAGTCCGCTGTCTGTTAATGGGTGCTTCAATAAGCTCAAGATCGGAGGAAGTGGAGAGGTAATAACATCAGCTCCAATTTTAGCACAGTCGATAATGTGCATTGAGTGACGGATAGAAGCCGCTAAGATTTCAGTTTCGTACATATAGTTATCGAAAATTAATCTGATTTCCTGAATAAGGTTCAGACCGTCTGTAGAAATATCATCTAACCTTCCTAAGAACGGAGAAACATAGTTTGCTCCTGCTTTTGCGGCTAAAAGAGCCTGCCCCGGAGAGAAGATCAATGTACAGTTCGTTTTGATTCCTTTATCAGAAAAATATTTTAAAGCTTTGATACCGTCTTTGATCATTGGGATCTTTACAACGATATTGGGATGAATAGCAGCCAATTCGTCTCCTTCCTTAATCATTTCTTCATACGTTGTAGAAAGAACTTCCGCAGAAATATCTCCATCTACAAGTTCGCAGATCGTTTTGTAGTGGTTTCTGATTGCTTCAGCTCCCTGAATACCTTCTTTAGCCATTAATGAAGGATTGGTAGTTACACCATCCAAAATTCCAAGATCTCTGGCTTCTTTGATTTGCTCTAAATTAGCTGTGTCAATAAAAAATTTCATTTTGATAAATAGATTTATTGTTACAAAGATAGGGAATTAATTGGGTTCTGAGGTATGAATTTTGAGTTACGAAGTTCAGGATTCGGGGTTTTGGGTTTGCGGGTTTGAGTGTAGTAGAGTGAGAGGGTTTGTGGAGGTAAACAGATGGATAGGATAGTTTGAGAGTAATCGTTTTATGAAATAATAAAAAAGAAATTCCATCCCTATTCATCAAACTGTTATTTTTGCTTCTAGCTTCTAGCTTCTAGCTTCTAGCTTCTAGCTTCTAGCTTCTAAATTTATATCTATGAAAAACAATAGCTTCACAGCCCCATTGGAAATTATAGGAATCAATCCTTTTGTTTTTATTCCTGAAGAAATTCTGAAAAATATTTTTGATGAATCAGGGAGAAATAAAAGTCCCATTGCTGTAAAAGGAACGGTGAATGGGAAAGAATTTAAGCAAAACCTGATGAAATATCTCGGCGAATGGAGACTGTATGTCAATCTGACGATGTTGAAAAATTCCCCAAAGAGAATCGGAGAAGTTATTGAAGTGGTACTGGAATATGATGATTCGGACAGAAGTCTTTCTATTCATCCTCAATTGGAAAAGGCTATCAAAAAAAGTTCTTTGGCAACAGAAAATTTTAAAAACCTGATTCCATCAAGAAGGCATGAGCTGATCCAGTATATCAATAATTTAAAAACTGACGCCAGTATTCAGCGGAATATTGAGAAAATAATCCGGCACTTACATGGTGAAACCGATTTTTACGGAAAGAAAATTGAATAAGATAAGTACAAGATGGAGCTTTAAATGAATAAGGGAAATCAAAAAGTATAGCTTACATTTAACGCAAAGATTAAATTCTTTTGTTTTTTAAGTGTGCTAAGAAAGCGATAAAGTCGCTAATGAAGCCCTATGTTATACGTGCGCTTAGAAAGAATTAATGAAGTTGATTCCCATCTTTGCTCTCTAAAATACAACTGTAGTTACTAAATCTTTGCGTTAAATTTAAACCATGATTTTTGATAATAAAAACATATATAATTAAACAAAAAGACCGGAAAAATTTCTAGTCATGGTCGGAAGATTTTTTCTTCCGACTTTTTGTTTTTAGATATTCAATATTATTATTTTAATTAATTGATTATCAGCCATTTAATTTGTTTTATTATTTCATTTTTTGTATCTTTATTGCTGATAATCAATTGTTTATGTCAGTTTTTAAAGATCACAAAATATCACTTAAAGATGTTTTAGAATTTATTCCCGAAGCACTTTTAAG
>NZ_QICI01000094.1 GCF_004119445.1 Chryseobacterium sp. CH21
TGCTTTCGCAGATGAATGGTGAATTTATTTCAACATCAAATTGACGAGCGTAGCGGATTGACAGTTCCCGATTGACTCATTTAATAATCAATGGTCAATTTTGCTTCGCAAGTGAATGGTGAATTTATTTCAACATCAAATTGACAAGCGCAGCGGATTGACCATTCACAATTCAACTCTCCTAATCCCTTTAAAAATTCTACTATTAAGTTAAGGAATAATTCCTTTTAGTGCATGAATTCCATTTTATGAATGTTTTAATTTAACATTTCTTAACGAATGGTTTTTATTTCTTATTTTTGATGGATTCAATTTTATACAATGAAATTACATAAATTTTCTTTATTGATGCTGGTTTTAGGCAGTTCAGCATTTGCCCAGACCCAGAAGTTTACTATGGCGGAGGCTGTAAATGGAATGAGAACCAACCTTGCCGTGAAAAATATTTCCCAGTTTTCATGGGCTGCTGACGGAAAATCTTATATCCAGGCAGTAAAAGGCGGTTATCTGATTACAGATTTGAAAACAAACAAACAGGATACCCTGATCTCGTTGAGCCAACTGAACAGAAACATTTCCAATGATAAGCTTAAAGCTGTTCCACCCATTAAATTTACAGGAAATTCCAATGGGTATTTTACTACTGCAGGTAAAATGTCGTGGATTGAAAAATCAGGAAATGACTGGAAGATAAAGAATACAGCAGCAATTGATCAGGATGCTGCCAACATAAAAATGTTTGGTGACGGTCAGACTTTCGCTTTCACAGCAAAGAATAATTTATTTGTTAACAGAAACGGAAAAACCATTCCTGTAACCAACGAAACGAATGAAAATATCATCAGCGGACAGGCAGTTCACAGAAATGAATTCGGAATTGATACCGGAATTTTCCCTGCTCCAAACTCTGAAAGTGTAGCTTTCTATAAAATGGATCAGAGCATGGTAGCAGATTACCCAATCATCGACTGGTCTGTAACACCTGCTGTCAATCACAATATTAAATACCCAATGGCTGGTCAGACTTCTCACCAGGTGACATTAGGAGTTTTCAATATTAAAACCCAAGCTACTACTTTCTTAAAAGTGGAAGGTGAAAAAGATCAATATCTGACGGCCATTACATGGAGCCCGGATTCAAAATACATCTTTGTAGGGGTTCTGAACAGAGGTCAGAATCATATGAAAATGAATCAGTATGATGCTGCAACAGGAGAATTGATGAAAACTTTATTTGAAGAAACAGACAGCAAATATGTGGAGCCACAGCACCCACTTACTTTCTTCCCGAATTCTAATACAGACTTCATCTGGCAGAGCCAGAGAACGGGATATAATCATTTGTTCCACTACAGCCTTGAAAAAGGGCTGGTGTCTCAAATCACAAAAGGGGACTGGTTGGTAACTGATATTTTAGGATTCAATGAAAAGAAAAAGGAAATCTATTTTACTTCTACAAAAGAGACTCCTTTAGAAAGACATTTATATAGAATCAACTGGACCAACTTCAAGATGCAAAAGTTGGACAATGCAGAAGGAATGCATGCCGGTACGTTGAGCAGCGACGGAAATTATCTGTATGATGCTTATAGCAATGCCAATTCACCAAGAGTTGCCAATATTATCAATACAGCGAATTTAAAAACTACAAATATTCTTACTTCTGAAAATCCATTAAAGAATTATCAGAGACCGGAAATTAAAAATGTAGCATTAAAAGCAGATGACGGAACTCCTTTGTATGGAAAAATCATCCTTCCGACAAACTTTGATCCCAATAAAAAATACCCAACCATCGTTTATCTGTACAACGGACCACACTTGCAGCTGATCACCAATACTTTCCCGGCTTCAGGAAACCTTTGGTATGAATATATGGCTCAGAACGGTTATATTATTTTCACAATGGACGGAAGAGGTTCTTCTAACCGAGGAATGAAGTTTGAGCAGGCGGTATTCAGAAACCTGGGGACAACAGAAATGAATGACCAGATGAAAGGTGTAGAATACTTAAAGTCTCTTCCTTATGTAGATGGAGATAAAATGGGAATCCATGGATGGAGCTTCGGAGGATTTATGACAACAAGCTTCATGCTTCGTAAGCCGGATGTATTCAAAGTGGGTGTAGCAGGAGGGCCGGTAATCGACTGGAGTATGTATGAAATCATGTATGGAGAAAGATATATGGATACTCCACAGGAAAATCCACAGGGATATGCCGCAGCTAATCTTCTGGATAAAGTACAGAACCTGAAAGGGAAATTACTGATGATCCACGGAGCTCAGGATGATGTGGTAGTATGGCAGCATTCTATTAAATTCATCAAATCTGCTGTGGATAACGGGGTTCAGTTGGATTACTTTACCTATCCGGGGCATCCGCATAATGTGATCGGGAAAGACAGAGTTCACCTGATGCAGAAAATTACAGATTATTTTGATTTATATCTGAAGAAATAATAATACAATCCAGCCTAAAACCAGGCTGGGTTTTTGTTTTTTGCTAATCTTTTTAGAAGACGCAAAGATTTCTATGTTAATACACAAGAGAAATTTGAATTTTTTATTGACACAAATTCTTCTTTTTGTAAAAATGGCTGTTTTCTATTGATGACAGCCATTATTCTGTGTACTAATTTATTTCTTACCGCATTCAGGACACTCATTTTATTTTT
>NZ_QICI01000013.1 GCF_004119445.1 Chryseobacterium sp. CH21
CTTAAAAGTGCTTCGGGAATAAATTCTAAAACATCTTTAAGTGATATTTTGTGATCTTTAAAAACTGACATAAACAATTGATTATCAGCAATAAAGATACAAAAAATGAAATAATAAAACAAATTAAATGGCTGATAATCAATTAATTAAAATAATAATATTGAATATCTAAAAACAAAAAGTCGGAAGAAAAAATCTTCCGACCATGACTAGGAAAACCCGGCTTTCATATCATTATTTAAATACTATTAAACTGTTTCTAAAGCATGATCTACAATCACTCTCCATCCGAAAGGATCTTCAGACAGGTTGTTTTGAAGATCTACCAAGTCTTTCTTAAGAAGAGCAGCAAAGCTTTCTTCGTCAGATAATCTTGGAAGCGCCAATTTCTCACCCTGATATCCTAAAGCCTGGAACTGAGTGGTTACAACTGCTGTACCTACTCCCCACACTTCTTTAAGAGATCCTCCTTTTAAAGCTTCAATAACTGTTTTTACAGGAATTGGTTCTACTTTTACTTCGATTCCTCTTTTCTTAGCTAACTGGATGAAACTGTCTCTTGTTACTCCGTCAAGAATTTTCTCAGACGTTGGAGGTGTATAGATCGTATCATTAATTCTTACAAATACGTTCATAGTACCACTCTCTTCGAAATATTCGTGAGTAGCATCATCCGTCCAGATGATTTGCTCGTAACCTTCTTCAATAGCCAACTGAGTTGGATAGAAAGAAGCAGCATAGTTTCCTGCAGCTTTTGCAGAACCTACTCCTCCGTTTGCAGCTCTTGAATAATGGTCAGAAATTTTTACAGATACCGGCTCAGAATAGTAGCTCTTCGCTGGTGTTGCAACAATAGCAAACATATATTTATTAGATACTCTTGCTTTCAAAGCTTCTTCTGTAGCAAAAATCAATGGTCTGATATAAAGAGACATTCCTTCCCCCTGTGGAATCCACTCTCTATCGATATCTACCAATGCTTTTAATCCGTCTAAAAACATTTCTTCAGTTACCTCAGGCATCGCAAGACGCTTTGCCGACTTATTGATACGTTCAAAATTCTTTTCAGGCCTGAAAAGGAAAACCTGCCCGTCTTTGTCTTTATAGGCTTTCATACCTTCAAAACAAGCTTGTCCATAGTTTACTCCCATCATAGCAGGTGTAAATGGTATTGGACCGTAAGGAACTAATTTTACATCTCCCCATTTTCCGTCTTCGTACTCACATATAATCATATGATCAATGAAAGTACCACCAAATGAAAAATTGTTAGGGTCAAATGTAGAAATTCTGGAGTTTTCAGTTTTTTGAATTATCATTTTTTAAAATTTTTACGATGTTCTACAAATTTAACATAATTTTCTAAATATAAAAATTTTAGAGTAAATTTGACAAAAAAATAGCTTGAAAAGAGAGATTAAGACTACAAACGACGGAAGTAAAACATTGTTTATCAATGATTTAAATGAAAACTACCATTCTCATCATGGAGCACTTCAGGAAGCAGAACATGTGTTTATTAAAAATGGACTAAATCTAATAAATGATTGCGAAATTAATATTTTAGAACTCGGTTTTGGAACAGGTTTGAATGTTTTGGTGACAATTAATGAATATTTAAAAACTGACAAAAATCATGTCATTAATTATTTTTCCCTTGAAAAATACCCCATAAATGAATCCGAAGTTAAGGATTTGGCTTACTTTGAGCTTTTTGACAATCCTGAGTTCAAAAATATTTATCAGAAAATTCATCTGGCAGATTGGGAAAAGTCAGTAGAAATTATTAGTGGATTCAACTTAAAAAAGATAGAATGTGATTTTTTGCGCTGAAAGACATTGATCTGCCCAAAATCAATCTGGTTTACTTCGATTGTTTTGGAGCCAGAGTACAGCCGGATCTTTGGGAAAAGCCCTTATTTGAACTTGTATCTGACAAAATGGCCATTAACGGATTATTAACCACCTATTCTTCTAAAGGCAGTGTAAGACGAATCCTTCAGGAACTGAATTTCCAGGTTGAGAAAAAACAGGGACCTCCGGGAAAAAGAGAGATGATTAATGCCATTAAATTGTAGAATGGAAGCTTGGGGATGGGTGCCGGATGTTTACAACCGGCTGTTTAATTAATTTTTTATTTTAAAATAATAATCAATATATAAAATTCGTTGATTCAAGATTACTAAAAATAAATAGTATTAAACTTCCAGCTTCGCGCTTCCAACTTCCAGCTTTTTCTCAACAAAATTTCTTACATTAGCTATACAAATATTATACATTATATATATGATAGATAAGATCAACATTAGAGTGTATGCGTGTGCAGTAAAAGATAAACAAGTTCTGACTTTATTTGAGGAATATGCCGGCGAGCCTTTAATGAAATTTCCGGGTGGCGGATTGGAATACGGTGAAGGAGTTGTGGAATGTCTGCATCGTGAATTTGATGAAGAACTGAATGTGAAGATCAATATTCTGGAACATTTCTACACTCAGGAAAACTTCCTGGTTTCCCGATTCAAAGAAAATGAGCAGCTTCTTACCATATATTATTTAGTAGACATCGTCAATGAGGAAGATTTTATTATTCTGGATCCCTGTATCGAAAAAACAGAATGGATTGATATAGACAGACCAGACAATCCTTTTCCTCTTCCAATAGATAAGATTGTATTCGATAAATTAAAAGAAAAATTCCTGTAAGTATTCTTACAGGAATTTTTTATATTATCTTTTAACTTTAAAATCATTGGCTCCGGGATAAGGCTGCAGGTAACCTGAATTCCAATTAGACTGAAGCAGTGACTCTATAAACTCATCCGTTCTGTTGCTATGAGGATCGTAGCGGTCCTTCAGATCAATATCGGCCATTTTTCCTTTTACATTCCACCAGAAAGCACTCCATCCACCTCTTAATTCTTTGATGATTTCAAATACATTTTTTCCGGTAGCTCTGTTCATCAGCTTTGCAAAAACCTGCCCTTCTGTCGTGGTAAGGTCTCTCAGTTGTTTTTCATACTGATCTGCAAGCATGTTCTGTCTCTCTCTTACAAACTTTCTTTTGGCTTTGCTGTCCATATCGTTCATATCCACCTGAATATCTCTGTACTGCTGGAGTGCAGTCACAAATAACGGATATACTCTATACAGCTTTTTATTGAGGAAATAATAGTAATTTTTATCCAGTTGATTGTTAAATCTTGGTTTATTCACCAAAACCAACTCATCCAGTACAATTACCGGTTCCCCATTCGTCTCATACACTCTGAACTTTTGCTGTTCATCGTAATAGTATTTACTTCCAAATTCATCTACTTTCAGAGATTCGGGCGGATATTGATTCAGTGGTTTTGCCACTATACCATCTTTTTGTCCGAAAACACTGACTCCAAAAAAGAAAACAAAAAGGCAGATAATCTTACTAAAATTCATTATTTTTACACTTATAAGAACAAAAATTGAACGCAAAAATCATTCCTTTTTATGAAATTTGAAAAGAAATCTTTGAAATTTTTAGAAAATTATTTAAACACTTCGTCACCAACCGGTTACGAACACAAAGGACAGGAAGTCTGGATGAACTACATCCGACCTTATGTAGACAAAATAGAAGTAGACCATTATGGGACCTGTTATGGGATCATCAATCCGGAAGCTGAATTTAAAGTAGTGATTGAAGCTCATGCTGATGAAATTTCGTGGTACGTTAATTATATTACAGATGACGGATTAATCTATGTTATCAGAAACGGAGGTTCAGACCAAACCATTGCTCCTTCAAAAGTGGTTCATATTCATGGAGAAAAAGGAATTGTAAAAGGAGTATTCGGATGGCCGGCTATTCATACAAGAACCAATCAAAATGAACCTACACCAAAAATCGAAAATATCTTCATCGACTGTGGTGCCACATCCAAAAAAGAAGTGGAAGAAATGGGAATTTTTGTAGGCTGCATGATCACTTACCCTGATGAATTCTTTGAAATGAATGACCGATATTTCGTCTGCAGAGCATTAGACAACAGAATCGGAGGTTTTATGATTGCTGAAGTAGCGAGACTTTTAAAAGAAAATAAAAAATCTATTCCTTTCGGGCTTTATATTACCAATTCTGTACAGGAAGAAGTAGGTTTATACGGAGCAGATATGATTGCAGATACCATCAAACCTAATATTGCAATTGTAACGGATGTTACCCACGATACCACTACCCCAATGATCGAAAAGAAAAAAGAAGGAGATCAGAAATGTGGTGCAGGACCGGTAGTTTTCTTTGCACCAAGTGTTCATCATACCATCAGAGAACTGATTATTGACACTGCAAAAGCTAAAAAAATTCCTTTCCAAAGAGCAGCGGCAAGCAGAGCAACAGGAACAGACACAGATGCTTTTGCCCATTCTAACGGCGGAGTACCAAGTGCGTTAATTTCCTTACCTTTGCGTTATATGCATACTACGGTAGAAATGGTTGCTAAAGAAGATGTAGGTAATGTGATTAAACTTATCTATGAAACTATTCTTAAGATCAAGCCGGAAATGAAGCTGAAGTATCATTAATTAAAATGAAAAAAGTTCTTTATTATCTAATCCGAAAGCCAACTTTTATATCAGTTTTAACTGCTCTCTTTTTTAGTTATATCTTTTTTTAATGATATATAAAATATTTTATCCTCCTAAAATAGGTTCAGCATATAATATGATCCTTGAGATGTTGTTAATCGTTAGTATTGTACCTTTAGGATTATTTATAATTGACAGATTATTAGTTATAAAAATTAATAATATCAAATTAACAATCATAGAAGCTGTTGTATTTGGAGGTATTTCCCTGTATTACTTTTTGATTGTTAATCCATTTTAAAGAAAGAAATCTAAGTAAAAGTATAAAAAGTAAAAATGAAAACGAAGCTTATTGCTCCATCCCTTTTATCTGCAGACTTTGGGAACCTGCAAAGAGACATTGAAATGCTGAACAACTCTCAGGCCGACTGGTTCCACATTGATGTAATGGACGGCAGATTTGTGCCTAACATTTCATTTGGTTTTCCGGTGATGAAAACTGTGCAGCAGCATGCCAAAAAATTTGTAGATGTTCACCTTATGATCGTGGAACCTGAAAAATATGTTGATGAATTCATCAATCATGGTGCCGATCTTATTTCTGTACATTATGAAGCATGTACTCACCTTCACAGAACTATTCACCATATTCAAAGCAAAGGGGCAAAAGCGGGTGTCGTTTTAAACCCATCCACTCCGGTATTAATGCTTGAAGACATTATTGCAGATGTAGATCTAGTATTGTTGATGAGTGTTAACCCAGGATTTGGAGGTCAGAAATTCATTGAAAACACCTACAAAAAGATTGCTGAAACTAAAGATTTGATCTTAAGCAATAACTCTACAGCGCTTATCGAAATTGATGGAGGAGTAAATATTGACAATGCTTCTAAACTTTTTGAAGCAGGAGCTGATGTTCTTGTAGCAGGAAATGCTGTTTTCTCAGCAGAAAGTCCGGAAAGAATGATTGAACTTTTAAAGATTTAAAAGATCAGTTTATCTTAATAATAAACAAAAGGCAGCCAATGGCTGCCTTTTCTCTTGTTTGGAATTAAAGTCTTCGTGGTTATAAATCTTTTCTCAACATTTAAAATGTTAAGATCTGTTTTGTCTTGCTAACAACACAAAGATCTAAATAAACCGGCAGTTAAACATCCGTAGAAATACCGAATCTATCATTAAGTATTTTCACTTAATCATTCTTCTATACTTCCCTGTTCCATACACAGGCACAGACTACAAAAATGATTGAAATGACGGAAAAAACGGTTCTTATATTATTCAGAAAGTTCCATCTGTTTTCAAAATTATCACGCATCTGTTTGATTGCTTCTGTTGTAGAATTGGAAATATCAAACTTATCCAGAGCATCATTCATTGGAACATTTCCGGCGATTGTTACTCCAAAAACACCAATCAGGTAAGCCAGTGTGGCCAACAGGAGAAAAATAAAAGCCAGCTGATGTCCACGGAACAAAAAAGTAGTTACCGGAAGAAGTATCACCGTTCCCATAAAACTCATAAAAAAGACAGGATTTAGAATTTCCCGGTTAATATTCTGCATTGCCTTCAGGTATTCCGTATCGGAAAGTTTTCCCAATCCAAGAACAACAGAACATGAATAAGCATAGAAAAGTCCTCCTATCAAAGCAGTGAGGACAGCGGTAATGATTAATACGAGTGTTGTCATTTTCATATAATTTGATTTTGGTTATCAGGTAGGAATGAATTAATAAGGATTCCATTTTTTAATGATATTCTGGGCTGTCAAAATCATTTCAGCATCCCAGTTTTCCGTTTTAAAATAATGAAAGTCCTGATCTTTAATGACTGCCACATCTATATTTTCAAAAAGAAGTTGGGTAATTTTGGACTGTTCTTCAAACAAAACAAGATCTTCCAAAGGCTCCTCAGGGAGTTTTATATCCTTCGCATTCCAGTTTTTTTTCTCTTTTTCTTTCCAGTCTGAAGCAGCGATAATCATTTTAACTTTATCAAAATCATTCAGGAAGTCATCCTTTTCATTATCTGTTTTCAAAGTATGCCCCAGCCTTTCAATAATAATATATTCCAGATTATGACATTGTGTCAGCACTGAGGGTAAAACAGCAAAAATATCGTCTGGGATAACATCATCATGCGTATCTCTTCTTACCTGCTTTTTCCCGTAAGCGCTCTCCTGCCAGCTTCCTCCGGAAAGATGAATTTCTTTCACTTTATCCAGCGGATACAAATCTATGATTTCCTGCAATCCAATCTCAAAATTGCAGGATTGGCAGTAAATATTATGAAGATCGAGAATCAGGAAACCATTAGTATCTTCTGTCAGTTCATCGAGAAAAACACCTTGTTCTTTAACATCATCTACAGAAAATGAAAAGGCAAGATTTTCTATCCCCACAGGAATATTCATAACTTCCTGAAGCCTGTACAACCTGTCTTTTCCTATTTCCAGGGTTTTGGGATTCAAAGATACCGGCAACGGCACTCCCTGGTGAAAATTTTCAGTATTCATAAAACCGAAATGTTCTGTGATATGATTGTATTTCCGCAGGGCTACTTCTTCTTTAAGCTTTCTCAGCCATTCTTCCTGCCTACTTGTCCATCTGGCATCAAACAGGGAATAATAAACACCATGCCCTATTAATCGGTTATTTTCCGCATAAAAATTCAGCAAATCACGAAGCCAGCCTGGTTCATTTGAATGGTAAAGAGTATCAAAAGACCATTCCAGTACATCCACAGAATTGCTTTGCAATAATGGCAAAAGGGCAGAAACGAAATCTGCTTCTGCCATCATTGATATTCCTAATAGCGGTTTACTCATATCTTATCCCATTCCGCAGGCCGGACAACCATGTCCACGAAGCACAAGCGTATCTTGTTTTACTACAGGTTTAGGAGTTCCCGGTTTTTTCTTTTCAATAGTATCCGGTGCAGTTGCTTTCTTTACTTTTTTAACAGGCTTTTTCGTTTTAGCATTAGGTTTCGTAGTTTGTGCAGAAACTCCTACTGCTAGTAAGCTGGCCATTAATATTGCTGGAATTTTCATAATCGATATTTTTTCAGATAAAATTTGCAAGAAGCGTTCCATTTATAAAAATACAACAATAAGTAACGCTTTGATACTATTAATCAATAAATAGTAGAAACTATTTTATGGTATAATACATTCTTTATTTATATTTAATGTTAAAATAAATCTATCTATGAAAATCAGTCTGACTAAAGCTGTTTTCCTTGGGTTGGTATTATCTGCATATACTACCGATGCACAGGTTCAAACAGTTGACAACAGCAAAAAAATGGAATGGTTTAAAAATGCCAAACTGGGTATTTTTATTCATTGGGGAATCTATTCTGTGAATGGGATCTCAGAATCCTGGTCATTCTTCAACAATTACATCAACCACGAAAGTTATATGAAACAGCTGAATGGTTTTTCAGCTTCAAAATATCAGCCTGAACAATGGGCAAACCTGATTAAAGAATCCGGAGCCAAATATGCAGTCATTACAACCAAACATCATGATGGCATAGCTTTATGGAACTCAAAAGCAGAAAATGCCACAACTATTCCTCAACAGTCCTTGGCAAAAAAAGATGTTTTGAGCCCATTTGTTACTGCATTGAAAAAATCGGGATTAAAAACCGGACTTTACTTTTCTTTACCAGATTGGAGCCATCCCTATTATGACATTAATACCCGCACAAAAAAACGATATGAAATAAAAGATGATCCGAAACGCTGGCAGAATTTCATCAGCTATTATCAAAGTCAGCTTAATGAACTATCTTCTCAATATTCACCTGATCTTCTTTGGTTTGATGGAGACTGGGAACATACTTCCGAAGAATGGAAAGCACCTCAAACATTAGGTTTACTTAAAAAATACAACCCTAATATCATCATCAATTCCAGACTCAATAATCACGGAGATTATGATACTCCTGAACAGGGAATTCCTGTAATTCCACCACAGAATCCATACTGGGAACTTTGTTATACGATGAATGATTCCTGGGGATTTCAGCCTTATGACAAAGCATACAAAACACCCAATATGATTGTAAGAACCCTGGCAGATGTGATAAGCATGGGAGGAAATCTTCTGCTTGATATTGGCCCGAAAGCAAATGGTACAATTCCTGAGGAACAGATTGAGATTCTGAAAAATCTTGGAAGATGGACGTCTAAAAATCAAAAAGCTATTTATGAAACAACTCGTGGTATTCCTTTTGAAAACTATAAAGGGAAATCTTCATTTTCTACCTCTAAGAAATCTTTATTCCTTTATCTTGAGGAAGTCAAAAATTTTACAAAAATCTATGGATTAGTAACCAAACCTATTTCAGTAAAAGTGATAGGAGATCCTTCTGCTGTTATTGCAATGGATCACAATGCCGAAAAAACACTGACATTGAATTTTTCCAATGTAAAATTTGACAAAGATGTTACCGTTGTGGAACTCACCTTTGATATTCCACCTGTATTTTTAAATAATTTTAAAACGGAAGAATATTCTCTGCCTGAAACTTTAGACAATACGAATACTCAGGAAGCAGCCTACAATATAGCCTATATGCTTTATAATGGAAATAATTTACTGACTTCTTCAGGACTGACCAGCGATGGACTTGATATGAACATCAGGAAAACATCCAAAACCAATCCGGAAACCCTGCAATGGATAAGTAAGCATGCTGAAGCTCTTTTTGAAACTGAAAAGGGATTACCCAGTGGTCATTATTCCGGAATGAGCGCATTATCAAAAGACAAACAAACGCTTTATCTTTTTGTAGAAGGGGCGCCTACAGGTCCAATTGCTTTAAAAGGTATAAAAAATGGAATTTCCAGAATAAGAGTTGTGGGCGAAGGTACTATGCTATCCCATACGATTTACAATAAGCTTTACTGGAGTGACCGGCCTGGAATTATTTATATTGATCTTCCCAAGGAAAAACTTGACAAACAGATGACCGTTATTGCTGTTTTACTTAATAAACCTCTGGAGCTGTACAGAGAAAGTGTAGGGGCAATTGAAAATAATCTTTAGCCCTCCTCAAAACTTTAGTCTATAAAAACAAAATCCGGAGATTTCTCTCCGGATCTTTTATTTTGTAAGATGATTTTCTTAGAAAATCTCTCTTCCTGAAAAATGGAACTGAGCTTCGATTAATGCATTCTCGTTAGAATCTGAACCGTGAACTGCATTTTCTCCGATGCTTCTTGCAAACATTTTTCTGATTGTACCTTCTGCAGCTTCTGCAGGGTTAGTAGAACCTATTAATGTTCTGAAGTCTTCAACTGCATTGTCTTTTTCTAAAACTGCAGCTACGATAGGACCAGAGCTCATAAATTCTACTAATTCTCCGTAAAATGGTCTTTCAGCGTGAACTTCATAGAATTTTTTTGCATCAGCAACTGTAAGCTGAGTTAATTTTAAAGCTTTGATTTTGAAACCTCCTTCAGCAATCTTACCCAATATAGCACCGATATGTCCGTCAGCAACAGCATCAGGCTTAATCATAGTGAATGTAATGTTAGACATAAATGTATATTTTTTTAATGGCGCAAAATTACAAAAAATATCTTTGATTTTTATTTTAATTTTTTTTTAACATAAAAATAACTTTTATTAAGAAATCATGAACCAAACTTTGGCACAGTAATTGTTTATTCTATTGCGATTCTCATGTTTAATTTGAGTTTTCATGGTTATTAGTTTTTACCCAGCTTCGGCTGGGTTTTTTATTTTCAAAAAACAGGGCTTTTTTTATTAATTATATAATTTTCAAAAGGATATTGAATCATATTTAATGATATTGTCGTTTTTATTTCAATTGATAAAACAACTGGGTTACATAAAAAACCATTCTCAAGATCTATTAAAATGTGACAAAAGTAGAGTTATCTGCCAAAAAAGAAACATCAAAAAGTAGAGTTATTTAAAAACTGATTTTTTTCATCAAAAACTAAAAAAAATAGTAATTAAAAAACTACATCATGTCAAAGAATTAAATTTAATCTTAAATAATTAATATCATAAAATATTACCCCAACAAAACAATAAGAGAATACGTACAGATTGTCCGAATTAATCTGCAGTAGTCATAAGTAAATTGATTTGTATCTGATTATTTTTGAGAAGCTTCTTCCGCTTCATCCATCAGTTTAATGTAAGTAGCATAGCGCGAATGCTCAATTTCTCCTGTTTCAAGAGCATCAATAACAGCACACTTTGGTTCGTTAACGTGTAAACAATTGTGAAATTTGCACTCTTCTCTCTTCTTGAAAATCTCAGGGAAGTAATGCTGTACCTCTTCTTTTTCAATATCAATCATAGCAAATTCACGAACACCAGGGGTATCGATAACATTTCCTCCAAAGTGCCAGAAATGCATCTGTGCAAAAGTTGTGGTATGTTTCCCTTTAAGGTGGGTGTCGGAAATTTCGGATGTCTTTAAGTTTAATCCAGGTTGCAGAGCATTCACTAATGTAGATTTTCCACAACCAGAATGGCCAAAGAATACAGAAGTTTTATCTTTAAGAATTTCCTGCAGCTGGTCAAGGTTTAATTTTGAATAGGATGAGATCTCCAAAGTATCATAGCCTATTTCCTGATAAAGAAACTCTACTTCTTTTACAATTTCAATTTCCTCTTCATGAAGAACATCCATTTTATTAAAAAGGATTACAGGTGTAATATTGTAAGCTTCGCAGCACGCCAAAAACCTATCCAGGAAACCTAAAGATGTTTCGGGATGCTTCAATGTAAAGATAAAGCATGCCAAATCAATATTGGATGCAATAATGTGTGCTTCTTTGGAAAGGTTTACAGATTTTCTGATCAGATAATTGGTGCGTGGCTCAATTTTCGTGATCCAGGCAATATCATCCTGTTCGAGTTGAAACTCAACAAAATCTCCTACAGCAAGTGGATTGGTAAGTCTGGTTTTTATTAATTTGAATTTCCCCCTGATTCTGGCCTCGAAAATTTTATTTGTTTCCAATTCCAAAACCTGGTACCAACTGCCTGTAGATTTAATGATTTTTCCTTTCATAGATAATGCTGGTGCAAATATACGCAATTAGGGCTTAGAATTCAGGAAATAGGTTTAAAAACACATGTTTCAATTGTCCTAAATACTGATGCCTAAGCCCTAATCTCTATTTTTAGCTGAAAATTAAGTAAAAGTTTTGTTACCTTTTACCTATTATTTACAACTTATCTTTCAATCATAATATTATTCTGAACTTCAATAGATTCTTCGTGAATCGCTTTGAAAACTTTTTCAATGAATTCCTGAGACATTCCGGTTTCTTTTGCTTTTTGAGTAGCGTATTCAGTAATAACTTTCCAACGTTCAGGCTGGAAGATCGCAATGTCATTCTCTTTTTTAAGTTTACCGATCTTTTCAGAAATTTTCATTCTTTGAGAAAGAAGTTCAATTAACTGAAAATCAAGATCTGAAATAAGGGTTCTGTGTCTTCCCATTTCACCTTCAAAACCTGCAAGATTAGAGCTTCTTACTTTCAGGTTACCGATAAGATCCGCAAGAACTTCCGGAGTAATCTGCTGAGAAGCATCACTCCAAGCCTCATTAGGGTTACAGTGAGATTCAATAATTGCTCCCTGATATCCTACGTTAAGTGCTTCCTGTGTGATATCGGCAAGACCTGTCCTGTTTCCGCAGATGTGAGAAGGGTCAATCAGCATTGGAATATTAGGGAACTGGCTTTTGAAATCAAGGGCAATCTGCCAATTTGGGTTGTTTCTGTATTTTGTTTTCTGGTATGTTGAAAATCCTCTGTGAATTGCTCCCAGGTTTTTAATATCCTGGCCTAAAAGTCTTTCCAAAGCTCCGATCCATAATGCAAGATCCGGATTAACAGGATTTTTCACGAATACAGGCTTATCTGTTCCTCTTAAAGCCATAGCGATTTCCTGTACTGTAAATGGATTCACTGTAGAACGGGCTCCAATCCAAAGAACGTCCACATCTGCTTCTAAGGCTGCAAATACGTGGTGTGCATTGGCAACTTCGGTAGCTGTTTTAAAACCGTACTCTTCTTTTACTTTTTTCAGCCAGTTCAAACCGATCACTCCTACTCCTTCGAAACCGTTTGGCTTGGTACGAGGTTTCCAGATTCCGGCACGGAAAACAGATACATTAGCATTGGATTCTTTGATCCTTTTAGCCGTCTCAAGCATTTGAGCTTCACTTTCCGCACTACATGGTCCCGCGATCATTAAAGGCTGTGTAAGCTCATTGATCCACTCATTTTTTAAATCATTTAAATTCATTATTCTAAATTTTATTGTTTTTTTATATCATTTTTCGTTAACAGCAATAGCCCTTTGGATTATAAAATTTAATTTATAATTCTTTTCAAAAAATGCCGTTCAAAATTGTTTAAAGGAATCAGGAAAATAATAGGGCTCTACTTCTCCTGTATTTTTTGGAAAGAAATTCAGTTAACAGTACCAATAAAATCGGTAATACGTTCTGAAATTTCTATAATAAGAAGCAGAAAAACTAAAATAACCGCTAAAAAAGTAATTAGCGGGTGCAAAAAAAGACTGATATGTGTTAGTCAAATTTTCCATTTTATTCTGGAAATGTCTTGTTTTAGCGTTTCTGGTTGTAATTTGCTTTTGTCAAAAAATTATTTTCGACAGAAATATTTGACAAATATATAAAAATTATGTCAAATCAAACTTCATTAAATCATCAAGATCTTTTAAAAGTGGATTTTTTTCGATAAATTTTTCAAACATTTTTCTCTTCGTCACCACCTCAATCTTCAGATTTTCAACGTCTCTGACGTATTCTACCTCGATAATATGATTCTGAATTTTTCTTTTAAAATGATTAAAAAATTCTCCACTTATTTTATCAAATTCTACTTTTGCAGAATCTGAAGGGAACAAAACTTTGATTTTATGTTCTTCAGCTTTTACCAGCTTAAAGGTTTTTACTGCATTAAATACAAAGTTATTTTTTACCTGAAGCTGTTTAAGCATAATTTTCCATTCCATCTGCAGATCTGTATCTGTAAAATGGTTTTGGGGAAGATTTTCGGTTCTTACAGTTACGTTTTCTGTTTCTTCTACTTTATCTTCTTTATTCAGGAAAGAATTGATGCTAAACCCGGAAGACATTCCCGGTCTTGATAATGGTTTGGATGTTTTTGTTACTGGAGTTTCTTGGACTTTATCTGAAACTGTAGTTGGCTGTTCTGTTTTAATTTCCTTTTTCTCCGGAGCTTTTTCCGGTATCTTCACTTCCTGCTTCTCACTGAGAAACGGAGCCAGAATTAGGAACTTTTTTTTTTAGTATCGCCTAAATTAGCTGTCAGTGAAGCCAGCTGCATTAATGCAATTTCAACCGTAAGTCTAGGGTTTTTTGAATTTTTATAATTAATATCCGCATGGTTGCAGATCTCAATACCATCAATCAACTGTTGGGCGACCCACTTTTGTCCCTGTTCTACAAACTTAGCTTTTGTCTTCTCTCCCACTTCAATGAGCTCCATGGTGGAAGCATTCTGTGCCATCATCAGATCTCTGAAATGATTTCCTAATCCGGCAATGAAGATATGAGGATCAAAACCTTTTTTTACAATCTCATTGAACGCGAAAAGTACTTCCGGAATTTTATTTTCCTTGGCGAGATCCACAATGTTCAGATATTGATCGTAATCCAGAATATTTAATACTTCAGCAGCTTTTGCCAGCGTAATATTTTTCTGGGAGAAAGTAGAAAGTCTATCAAAAATGGAAAGAGCATCTCTTAATGCACCATCAGCTTTTTGCGCGATCAGATACAATGCATCGTCTTCGTACTGGATATTTTCTTTTTGGGCAATATTTTTAAGATGATTCTGGATGTCTTCAATCGTAATTCTCTTGAAGTCATAAATCTGACAACGGGATAAAATGGTTGGGATAATCTTATGTTTCTCCGTGGTTGCCAGAATAAAAATAGCATGAGCAGGCGGCTCTTCCAAAGTTTTAAGGAAAGCATTGAAAGCGGCAGAAGACAGCATATGAACCTCATCGATGATATATACTTTGTATTTACCCACCTGAGGCGCAAATCTTACCTGATCTATCAGTTCCCTGATATCATCTACGGAGTTATTGGATGCTGCATCCAACTCATAGATATTATAGGCAAAGCCGTCTTCTGAAACCGAGCCATCTTTCTCATTAATTTTTCTTGCCAGAATCCTCGCGCAGGTAGTTTTACCCACACCACGAGGACCACAAAAAAGTAATGCCTGAGCTAACTGACTTTCTTCAATTGCATGTTCTAAAGTATCCGTAATATGGGATTGTCCTACAACTGTATCAAACTCTTGAGGACGATATTTTCTTGCAGATACTATAAAATTTTCCATTGGTCAAAAATAAGAAATATAGTTTTAATTTGAAAATTAAAAGTTTTCAAATATCAACAAAAAACATATTTCTGCTTAAATTGGAAAACTTTTAATCTCTATTTTTTCTTGCTGTAGGCAAAGTCAATCAATTCAACAACAGCTGCTTCAATTTCTTTTCTTCCTTCTTCAGTTTTCAGGTCGATACCACAGAACTTGTTAGCATTATATCCTGTATAAAGGTTAAGATAGTATGCTCCTGAAACAATTAAAGCCATAATTGCTCTGTGTCTCGTAGCTACTCCTTCACCGAAATAAGGATCTGAGATGTTTCCAAATAAAACTTCTCCTACTTCTTCGCGTTGTTCAACTAATTTTTTAAGAATAGGTTTACTTTCTGAAAGTTCCCAAAGGATAATTTTCTGAAGTTCTTTATTTTTCTTCAGGTTTTCGAACTGATTGAGTACAACCATTTTGGTAAGCTCGTGTCCACCATCGGAGAAATCCATATCAACATCCTGGTTAACCTGGCTCCAGTAATCCTGAGATTTGATATATTCATCGATCAGTTTATCAGTACTTCCAAAGTACTCATAGATCAATTTTTTATCAAATCCGGCTACTGCGGCAATTTTACTTACTTTTAGTCCGGAGTATCCTTTTACTCTTAAAATTTTACCAACTGCAGCAAGCAGTTTTTGCTTGGTTTTTTCTTTGTCCCTAATGGGGCCCTGCACTACTTTTCTAGGCATAATTATTATTTTTTCGCAATATGCAATTTTTTATTAATATCATCAAACGCATTAAGCGTTTTATCGAGATGTTCTTTTTCGTGTCTTGCCGTTACACTCATCCTGATACGCGCATCTTTTCTTGGTACAGCCGGATAAAGAATCGGGTTGGTATAGATTCCTTTTTCTATTAGTAGTTTTCCGGCTTCTCCTGTTACATAGGGATCTCCTATTTTCACAGGAATAATTGCGGAACAGGTAACTCCGGTATCTAAACCTAGATCATCAAGCCCTTTTTTGAAATAATTGATGTTGCTCCAGAGTTTTTCTCTCCAGATGGGTTCTTCGTCAATTAAATCAATGGCTTTAACAATTCCTGCTGATGATGGTGGAGCTGTTGCTGAGAAAATCTGCTGACGGGAATGGAATCTGATAAATGCTGCTATTTTTTTATCAGCAATGACATATCCTCCTAGATTTCCAAACGTTTTACTGAATGTTCCTGTAATGATGTCAACTTTATCCAATAATCCAGCCTGTTCCAAAGTACCTCTACCTGTTTCTCCAAGGATACCCACGCCATGTACGTCGTCTACCATTAGAAAGGCATTATACTTTTTCACAAGATTATAGATCTCATTAATACGGGAGGTATCACCATCCTGGGAATACACTCCATCCACAATAACGAGTTTCGTACGGTACAGATTTTCAGATACCTTCAAAATGTGTTCCAAAGATTCCAAATTATTGTGCGGAAATGTTTTTTTATTGGTAAAAGCACATCCTTCGTGTACGCTGGCATGCACAGCCATATCTAAAATAGCAAGATCTTCTTTCTGCATTAAGCACTGTAAACTAGCGCTATTGGCAGTATAACCGGTAGTAAATACTACGGCTTCATCTTCTGTTCTTTTAAAAAAACTTGAAATTCTTTTTTCTAAGGCGTTGTGGTAATCAAAATAGCCACCAATAAGAGGAGTAGCTCCTGTTCCTGTTCCATACTTCTCTATTCCCTCAATAGCAGCTTGTTTTACTTTTGGGTGCTGCGTAAATCCCAAATAATCACTAGATACGAAACTAACAAATTCTCTGTTTTGATCTGCAATATTTACATTCAGTATTGCATTGGTTCCTGAAGTATTCTTCAGTCTGTAGTTCATATGCCCGTTAGACTTTACAAAGTCTAAATATTCATAAAAAATTTCAGCCCTTTGAGCCATATTGTTATCTGGTATATTCTCAAAGTCTTTAATAGTTGCTGTTGTGAAATTGATGCTCATCCTTAATCTTATTTGTTGTGTGGTTTAAAAAGAAACAAATATATAACTATTTAGGAGGCTTAAAGGCCTCTTATAAGATTAAATATTATTAAAGACACAATATTTTATTCTTATTATCTGGAAACCAAAGTATTTATATGTTTATCAATCTTTTTAACGTTTTCACCTATTGAATTAATTAGTTTTTTCTTACCTAAATTTAATAAAAAAATCAAACAATAAAGAAATATTAGTACACAAATAATAAAAAAATATGGATATTTTTCACAACAAGCTCATTTATAAAAGATTATTTTTTTATTATTTTAACATTTTAATTCACTAAACAACCTTTTAAAACAGACATTCCAGATGATTAAATCCCTACTTAAAGATAAAACCAACCACAAATCTCCTGCTGTAGCAATATTAAACAAAAAAAAGTGGTCAAATTAAGTTCTTTTTAGAATTCCTGAAATTTCCGGGAGTAAAACCGGTCATTTTTTTGAAAAATTTTGAAAAATTAGAAGGGTCATAGGTAAAAATACGGGCAATTTCGGCTACTGATTTATCGGAAACAATGAGCATTTTTTTAATCTGACCGATAATTTTTTCATCATAAAAAGAACAAGGATGCTGTCCGGTTTCTTTTTTAATAGTATCAGAAAGATGTTTATGAGAGATCGCAAGCTTTCCGGCAATTTCATTCAATTCCATAAATTCAGGTACAGTTCCGGAAATTACATCCTGAATATGCTGGTCTAAAAAGGTAAAATACTGAATGGTGATTTCTTCGCTTCTTTTCATCGTGTATGGGTCTTTTTAATCTGTATTCAAGATATAAATTTAATCATAAGATACAAAATAACACGGTGAACTTTTAGGGTATTTCACGTTGAATCTTTAATAAAAACTATCTTTAAAAGCCTGTATAGAATTTTTCACTTTCAGTTTTTCCAGAATATTCTGACGGTGTCTGTTTACAGTATTGATACTTATAGAAAGAAGATCAGCAATTTCTTTGCTGGCATACCCTTCTCCTACAAATTTCAAGACTTCCATCTCTCTTGGACTCAGAATATTTTTATAATCAAGTTTATCTTTTACAAGAACCTCTCCTTTTATGGTATTGACAATCATAAAATCAGAAGCTGAAGAGGGAGAAAGAGCAATATTATAAAGACAAAGAGCCAACCTTAGCCGTCCATTGTAAGGAGAGTAAATATAAAACATGCGATGCTTCAGCCAGCAGTACTCTTCATTTTTATCTTTCATTCTTATTTTGGACACAACACTATATGCTATGCGCTGCTCCATTTCCATAACATCCAGTAATCTGAAAAAACGGAGTTCATGGATGTATTTTTTAACCTGTCATCGGGATGAATCTTTTTTAGCATTTCTTCTTCCCAGATAGAATCAATTTCTATAGGATTTTTTTCCGTACTCAGTCCCAGTTCACCCGCTGCTGCAGATTTATAAATATAACTTTTATTCTCCTGCATATCACTTAATACGGATATAGCGCCTTCCATCTGAGAATATACAAGTGCTCTCTGCTTATAGATCTCTACATCAAGCAGACATTTTTTGGAAGCTTTGTCCAGTAATTTACCACTGAGCTGTTCGCGGATTTCCATAATGGTTATTTATCAGTATTGACGTGATTTGGGTTTAATTATACTTTTGCTAAAATAATAATTTACCCTTAGAACTTATTTAAAATAGAATGAAGAAATTGCTTTTAGGCTTTTGTATGCTATTCCTGATTCAAAAACTTTCTGCCCAGACTCTGGAGAAGATGATATGGTTTAATGAACCGGAAAAATGGGAAATCAAAAACAACAGCCTGTCTATGTTTGTGACTCCGCAGAGTGATTACTGGAGGATTTCCCATTATGGATTTACCGTTGATGATGCTCCTTTTTACTACACTACTTACGGAGGTGAATTTGAAGCAAAAGTAAAAATCACAGGCAGCTATAAAGCAAGATTTGATCAGATGGGACTTATGCTCAGAACAGATAAAGAACATTACATCAAAGCCGGAGTGGAATTTGTGGATGGGAAGTATAATCTAAGCACTGTGGTCACTCACAATAAAAGTGACTGGAGCGTTATCACTTTAGACAAAACCCCTCGTGCTATATGGATAAAAGCTGTGAGAAGACTGGATGCTGTAGAAATATTCTACTCTTTTGATGATAAGGATTATATCATGATGAGAAATGCTCCATTACAGGACAACACTCCCATAATGGTTGGTTTAATGGCAGCCTGCCCAGACGGACAAGGTTTCAACGCTCTTTTTGAAAACTTCAAAATAAAACACCTGCCGGACGAACGCAGACTAAAGTGGCTTGAAACCCATAAATAATAATTGAATTACACTTCAATATACAGTCAATTTTATTCACCTCCCGTCATTTCCGGGAGGTTTTTTTTCAGAAACATAGGCAATTGATATGGAGACTACCTGTTTTAAAAAATCTTATACAAACTAACATTAACAGCTTTAATTATCACTAAAAACAACAGATAAAATAATCCTTTTCCCAAGCCATGTCTTGCCTACCTTATAAGTCCAGATGTCATGGTTAAAAAAATTAAACCCATCTCCCATTTCTGCTATTATTTCATGGCGTTTCTCATCAATCAGCAAAATAAAAACACCATCATCAAAACACAAAATACACATCAAAAACATTCTCAACACCTTATATCATTCATTATTTCCACAAAACAATGGGTCAGGTACAAAACTTGGGGACTATGCAAAAAGTTTGATAATCTGAAGAGAAAAAATGTTCTGTCCTTTCCATCCCCTGTAGTTTTACAAAATGCAAAGGCATGATGCGATTCCTTATTGATGAGGAGGCTAAGAAAGCGACAAAGTCGCTGATGAAACTGTATGGATATGCATGCGCTTAGAAAGAATCAACTTCGTGATTCCAACCTTTGCTTCCCTAAAATAATTCGCAAGAATAGTGAAAACTTTGCGTTATATTTAAATGGTATAGGTATCAATATTCCAACCTCCCCAACTTTTGAAACTCATCCAAAACAATATTTTTTATTATAAGAAATAAACCCCAGAAACATCAAAAGATCTCCATAAAGAGACCCTTTGCGTTGTGAGATAAAAACCGTTTGTGTTCTTAGAATCATTATGTAGAAACAAAGTTCTTTTAATTGTTCTGAGAATATTTTTGCAAAAATATGAATATTCATCAGTGATAACAATGATATTCTGTAGAATTAACCTCTGCTTTTTGTCAAACTTTTACTACAAAAAGCAATTCAATAAAACTTAAATCATTATTCAATAAATAATAAAAAAATTCCATAAGCATCAATATTTATCATTTATAAAATTCTAAAACAAATCGTAAATAAGGTATATCATTGATATTTAATGAAGATATTTTAAAATGAATCGTGAATAAATTTATCACTTATTATTGAATTACTAAAATATACAAGTACCACACTATCCTGAAACCTCGATAAAACTTATAGAAAACAGATTACAAAATACTAATTTATCTCCATAATTTCACTATTTTTACACAATCAAAAAATATAAAACACAATAGACCAGAAAACTTCAATGATAAAAATTTATTTTCAATCGTTCCTGACCATTAAAAAAACTTCGACTTGTACAAATACTATTATTAACCACCTCTTGCATTAGCATCAGGTATAGATCAGTTTTGCACATCTATGAGAGTTTGGGCATTTATTTTTGCTTGCATATACTTAAACGTTTCCGGACAGCACCACACTTCCACGTGGTACAATATAGACAATGGGCTTCCACAAAGCAGCGCAAAGGCCATTGTAAAAGACAAATATGGATTTATCTGGATTTCTACAGAAAATGGGCTGGTACGGTATGATGGAAGTTCGTTTATTACCTTTAATAATTTCAGGGTAAACAACCTGCATTTCGGAGAGTTTACCGGCGATCCCCATCTTGACAGTATCACCGTTCTTAATAATTTCCAGGAAAATAAAATCATTATTAAAAACAGGTTTCCAAAGCTTTCCAGCCTTGTTGAAGCGGATAAAATGACCTATTCCAATGGTACGGATGTCGTATATCGTATTGCCAATAATATTATAACATCGAACTTTTATAATGATGTTCAATATTTTATCCCACTCAAAAATTCGGTCTATCGTTTTACAGAAAAGAAGGAAATTATTTATAAAGAAGGGAAAAAGGAAATAAAAGTACCCATCCCTTTCACCAACAAAGACCTAAATTATGCTTTTGTATTGAATGATAGGCTTTTTATCAATGACCTGAAAAAAAGAAAGACTTATTCTATTTACAAGGGAAATCTTTCCATTTCTGAAAAGCCTACCCTTTTTAATCATCCTGACACTAAAATCTATTGGCAGCAAATTAACAATCAGACTTTTGTTATCAATCATGATAATATCTACCTCCTGGAAGGTAACGAAAAAGATCTTCGTCTGAAATTTCTTGTCAAATTTGAAGAAATAGGCAATCACTCTTATTGTTCTATGTTTTATGATAAAGATTTTAATAAACTTTATCTGGGAACGCTCAATAATGGGCTGAATATACTTCAGCTTTCTAACTTTCATGTTTCAAGAAAAGAGGCCGATTTTTCCAACAACGTGTACTTCGCGTCTCTCCCATTCAGCAAAAGTACAATTATTACAGAGGACGGTACAGAATTCGGGAAAAATGGGATTGTCAATAAGCATCTGTTCGGAAGCAATGATAATTACCTGATGATGTATGACAATTCTGGTAATATTCTGGTAAGAAACAGAAACAGTATTATCCGGTTTTATAAAAATTCGGGGTATAAAGAGAAAGATTCTACTTTTATCAATAAAGGACTTGAAACTTTTATGAAAAGCGGGAATCTTTATGGAACTACATTTACCAATCTTTCCGGTACTCAGCTTCATCTTTACAGGAAAGATTTGTTCGCTAAACCGGATTTTAAATATAATTTTAAAAGTTATGTAAATATTTTTCATCAATACAGTGATCATGAAATCCTGACAGGTAACAGTGACGGATTATATTCGATCTCGCTGGAAAATAATACAGTAAAACCTTTAATCAAAAATATCCATGTTAAAAATATTATAAAAACCAAGGATAATCTGATTTGGATTACCACTCATAAAAATGGCTTTTATCTTTTCAGAAACCACAAACTCATCAAGATGCCCAATGACAGGAATGACCATCTGCAGGCAGCTCATTACATCCTTGATGATCAAAATGGTTCTTATTGGATTTCTTCGAATAACGGTCTGTTTAAAGTTCCGAAAAAACAGCTGCTTCAGTATGCTGAAAACAGAAAAGCACCTGTTTACTATTACCGTTTTACAAAAAAAGACGGTTTCCTGACCAATGAATTCAATGGAAGTTCAGAGCCTAATGCTTATGCTTTGGAGAATGGAGATTTTGTATTTCCTTCTATGGATGGTTTTGTATTTTTCAATCCCAACAGTATTCAGACTTACTACCCCAAAAGGAATGAAATTTTTATTGAAAGGGTAAAAATCGGAAATTCTGAACCACAATATTTCCATGAGCTGCTTGATTTAAAAAATGATTATAAAACAGCAGATGTCTTCATTGATATTCCTTACTTCTCTAATCTGGAAAACCTTTATATTGAAGCTAAAATATCCGGAAAAGAAAACTCTGAATGGGAACAGATCACTACGGGAAAAGATTTAAAATATACGATCAGCAATCTTGCTCCGGGCGAATATGCGCTTAGTGTAAGAGTACTTATTTCTCCTGATGGAAAATATGAAGAAAATACAATCCGTTTTAAGATTGAGCCTCTTTTTTATCAGACAATCCTCTTTAGAGTGTCTGCTTCTATTATTATCCTAATCATTATTATTGTAATTGTTCAGCTTACCACCAATTTTTTAAGAATAAAAAATAAAGCGTTAAAACAAATTGTCCGTAACAAAAACTCTGAATTAAAAGAAACTTCTCTCCATCTGGAAGCAGTAAAAAGCAACCTGCAAAAAGAAACAGAATATCAGAAAAAACTGGTAGAAACCATCAGTCACGACATTACAACTCCTATCAGGTTTATTGCCATGCTTTCACAAAAGCTTCATGAGTCTGATGATGTAGAGCTTCAGAAGAAATATTTTGACAGTATTTATAAATCTTCGGAACAGCTTTATCAGTTTACACTGAACTTAAAAGAATATACTGAACTTTACAAGGCTGAGAATATTTTGAAGAAAAAGAATACCCAATCAACAGAATTCTGGAAATCAAGAACAGATTATTTTGTGAAATTGCAAAAGAAAAAGGAACAGTCATCACCAATCTGACTGAGCATAAAGTATATTCTAAAGTAAATGAAAGTATTTTAACCGCCATTATTCACAATATCCTTGATAATGCTGTGAAAAATACTTTTGAAGGGAGTATAATCCTAAATATTACAGAAAACCAACAAAAATCTACAATAATCATTACCGATACAGGAATCGGAATGTCAGCAGAACAGATTGATATTTATATGAATCTGTTCAGAATCCTACACTGGAAACCCCTAGTTTCAAGGGAAAAGGACTTGGCCTTCATATGGTTATCCATCTGGTAAAAAAAATCAATGCTGAAATCAGTTTCAGGCAAAACCAGCCTAAAGGAACTGTGGTAGAAATAACACTCAATAAAAACTAATTTGTATGAATGAAAGAATTTTAATTGCCGATGATCACTATGTAGTAAGGGCAGGAACATCATTGGTTCTTGAGACTGCTTATCCTGAACTGAAAATAGATTTTGCTGAAAACTATGACCAGGTGAAAAATAAGATCGCCTTTTCACGGTATGATCTTCTTATTTTAGATATTGATATGCCTGGGACACAGTATAAAAAATGATTCCGGAATTGAAAGATATACAGGATGATCTTAAGATCCTTATCTTCTCAGGGTATGATAAGGATGTTGCCATTCAATACATCAGAGAAGGAGCAGAAGGCTATCTGAACAAGCAAAGCAGTGAGGAAGAAATTAAGAATGCTGTGAAAACTGTAATTGAAAAGGGATATTTCTACCCTGCAGACCTGATTGGCCTTATTATCCAAAACAAAAGAGATAATCCTGTAGAAAAGTTATCCTCCCGTGAGTATGAAATCTTCAAGCTCCTTGCCGATGGAAACGGAAACCTTGAAATTGCCAACAGACTTAATATACAAATGTCTACGGTAAGTACTTACAAGAAAAGGATTTTTCAAAAGCTTAACGTAGCCAATATTGCAGAACTGATCAAGGTATATGAATGATGCATTAAAAAAATGGGGTCGGAATAATTTAATTCCGGCCCCGGAAAAAACACAAATCTCATTAGGTTTTAAACAGCTAACCTATTGAGCCCGTAGATTTTTTATATTGTCATTGTATTTTTAGTGATCTTGAGAAAGTAACCCTTATGTCTATTTATACTGGAGCCGGGTTTTCAAACCAATCTACCTTCAACAGGGTATTAAACAGATGGAAAATATTACCCCTTCAGAATACATCAGCAGTCTGCAGCTTCACTGATTGGTTTCACCAATAAATATCATTGAGATAATGATTTTTTAATTCGGAAAATTATCAGGAAATTTACATGACTTAATTTTTCTGTTAAACCACTGCATCTTAATTGCAAACAAAATCATGAATTCATCTGAAAAAGCCATTCAGGGAAGCTTACGTTTCCGCTATATAAAACTTTGTATTTTCTTTTCAGGACTTTCGGTTTTTGCACAGCTTTATCTTTTCCAGCCGATGCTGCCCATGGCTGCAGAACAGTTTGGGGTATCCGTAGGTGATACTTCCCTGTTGGTATCATCGTCTACAATAGGAATGGCATTAGGGTTGTTATTTTTTGCTTTTAAAGCCGATAGCTATTCGAGGAAGAATTTAATGGTTTTTTCATTGATTTCGTCTGCGTTACTCACCATTATTTCCACCTGGATCCCAAGCTTAAGTCTTCTAATTGCCATTGGAATACTGAAAGGTTTTGTAGTTTCCGGTGTCTCAGCAGTTGCTCTTGCTTATCTTACGGAAGAAGTAAATGCTCTGGCAGTACCGGCAGCAATCAGCATGTATCTTAGCGGTAATACAATTGGTGGGATGAGCGGAAGAATCATGGCTACTCTGTTTGCAGGAGAGTTTGGATGGCGAAATGCCGTTCTTCTTATCGGAGTAGAGAGTTTTATCCTTGGTGTTATATTTTGGAAACTCTTTCCGGAATCCAGATTTTTCAATCCACAGAAAACAGATTATCATCTTAAGGTAAAACAGATGAAGTTCTTCCTTACCAATCCTTATATGCTCCGCTTATACTGTACAGCAGCCTTATTGATGGGGGTTTTTGTGAGTGTTTACAATTATCTGACGTTCAGATTAGAAGCCAAGCCTTTTTCTTTAAGTCATTTTATCATTGCTTTTATCTTTCTGATGTATATTTTTGGGGTATTCGGAACAATGATCGTAGGCCGGCTTTCCAGAAGGTTTCCCATGAATAATATTCTTAAAGCCTCTATTCTGTGTATGATTACCGGAGCCGCTTTATTGTTATCTGAGAATATCTATATTCTTATTTTCGGGCTTGGACTTTTTACTTTGTCATTTTTT
Source organism: Chryseobacterium sp. CH21 (assembly GCF_004119445.1). Taxonomy (GTDB): domain Bacteria; phylum Bacteroidota; class Bacteroidia; order Flavobacteriales; family Weeksellaceae; genus Chryseobacterium. The sequence continues at coordinate 25,602 of NZ_QICI01000013.1, forward strand.
GCAGCACATACGATGGCCAGCCAGATGACTGCTTTGTATGCCAAGCGGGGAAAATCTTCAGCGACTTCTATTTATTGGCTGTTTTACTATTTTGGTTCAAGTATTCTGGGAAGTGGTACCGGATATCTGCTTCATGCCTATTCCTGGAATATTTTCATAAACGTTCTTATCATTTCTGTTATCATAGCACTTATTTTGACCACTTTTAATGTGAATCCAAAAGCAACCATAAAAAGCTAGTACCACATACATACCACATTTATTTTTCCGGCACATTCAATAATTCGCCTATAGGTGTAGTATTTTAACATATCATTAATTTTTTATAATAAAAATTTAACCTAATCTTCACTAAAACAGGGGTTAATAAAGCAATGCCGGGCATACTATTTGCTATTTATCCTAAACCATATCATCAACTAAAATTCAAAATATTATGAACGTAGCAGATCTAAAAATCAAGAACTTAGTGGAGTACAAAAACCAGATTTTCACAATCACTGAGATCTTTCACAATGTCGAGCAGGATTATTTTGTTAAAATTGAAAATGATATTCAAAGTATTTCCGTTCCGGCAGCATCTATCAAACCTATCAAAATAACGGAAGAATGGCTTGAAAAGCTAGGATTTTCAAGAACATACAGTTCGGATCAGAGCATCCGGTATGAAAGGCCGGAACCCTTTATAAAATACGATATCGACCTAAGCTCCAGAAAGATACTGGAAGGACTGAAAATATACGGGAACGCCATAAAATGCAGGTATATCCATGAGTTTCAGAATATTTTTTCAAGCTTATTCGGAAAAGAAACTGCGCTACATTATGGTTATTTGAAAACAGAATCGTAGTTAAATAGTTCTTAGTTGAGGAAGACTACAATTTAGCCCATAAATTGTGGTCTTCTTATTTTTAAATGAAGTGAGGGAAAAATCTATTTAATTTCCCGAAAAATTCACCATAGATAAATCATTAATTTCATTGATATTTGTATCAGTAATACAAAAAACACAACAGTGATTATCAAGATTATCAACTCCGTTCTCATCTTATTGGCGGTCTTCATGGGTTTCAAACAAGGAATTGCCATGATCTCAGGTAAACCCGAAATGACAGAAATGTTCGAAAAATGGGGCTTTGACAAAAAAGGACTTATGATTAACGGAGCAGTTACCATTCTGGCTTCTTTAATGATTTTATTTCCTAAAACATTTGTCTGGGGCAATTTTCTAATGGCAGCGGGTATCTTAATGATTATTTGCCTGCAGCTTTTTAATAAAGATTTGAAAGGTGCTATGATAGAACTTCCCTTTCTTTGTCTGAATCTCCTCATTATTTATCTGCAGCACCCTCTTAAAAGCTAAATTAATGAGAAATTATAACTGGATAATTCCATTACTACTATATTTCTCCTGTACAGCCTGCGGGTAAAACATTCATAATGAGAAGTAAAATCATACAACACAACCTTCAAAAAAACAACACAAAATGGATAATCAAAAATAACAGACCTTGTGGTAAAACAAGCTATAGAAGCATTACAAAATGGTGATAAAGGCTGGTACAGTTTCTTCACAGAAAATCCTGCCATGACAGACGATGGCAATTCTGTTGATTTTAAATCTTTCTTTTCCAACGCTTTGGGTAATGAAAAATTTCTAAGCATAGACCGTGTAGAAAATGATGGAAAAGACATCTATGGTGAGTTTAAAGCCGGAAAATGGGGAACCTTTCCTGTATTTTTTAAATTTCATAAGAATACTGAAGGAAAATTTAACAGACTGGATATCGGGCAGAGCAAATAAGCGTCCCTATTAGTAACCTTTTCAATGAATCTTCATATTACTTTATTAAAGCATTTTTTTAATATTTACGTAAATTTGTACCTGTACGTAAGCATAAATTCTCATGACAGATACAATATTTTCACAACTCATAGAACACTTTAAGGAAATAGTTTCTTTAGAAGATAAAGACATTGACTGTATCACGTCAAAATTAGAAATCATATCCCTTAAAAAGAAGGAATATCTGCTTCGTGAGGGACAGATTTCCAGACATATGCGTTTCATTGCAAAGGGAAGTTTGTGTGCTTATCATATTGATGAAAAAGGAAAAGAAAATACCACTCAGCTAGGTATTGAAAACTGGTGGGTAAATGACCTTTACAGCTACCTGAGTGAATTTCCTTCAAGAATGTTTATTCAGGCGAATGAAGACACAACCATCATACAAATCAGTAAGAGCAATCTGGAATTATTGTATAAAGAAGTTCCGGCTATCTCCGAATTCTGGCGTCTGAAAATGCAGTCTGCTTATGTTACTTTACAGGAAAGAACTTTTGAACATTCACGCGTGGATGCCTACACCAAATACCGCACATTTGTCACTACTTACCGCAATATAGAACAGCGTTTTCCTCAATACATGATCGCTTCCTACCTTGGAATAACCGTAGAATACCTGAGTTATCTGAGAAAAAAGCACCTGTCTGACGTTTCTTAAGATTTCTTAAGTTTATTCCCCTCCAGCCCGAATAATTTTGCTCAATGAAATTTAATGAGTGAAATATGAAGGCAAAAATCATCGCTATAACATCTCTTGCATTGGCTTCACTGAGCCTGAATGCACAGAAACTTTCCTATACTCCGGATCTTGTTTTAGGACACCGCTCCTATACTTATATGCACAATATCAATTATCAGTTGAATGACCGATTGAAATTGAACAATCTTACTTTATTTGACACAGAATATACCAAAGACAAGGAGAATATCTTCTTCATCAGAAATACCCTCGCTTATAGTTTGACTAAAAGACTGAGTGCCAATGCTGCATTTGGGATGAAAAACCCGGGAGCATTTTTCAGTGCTTATCTCCAGTATAAAATCATTCAGCCATCCTATTCGCTTTCCTACTCTATAGGAACCACCTATCAGAAAGGATTTTCATTGGAACAGTCTATATCGTTTGAATATACACCCTATCTGACCGAAAATTTTAAAGGATATTTCAGTGTGCTTGCTATTGGCAATCTTGATGACAGTGGATATCCGAGAGGGCTTCAGTTTATCAGACTGGGTATAAAACAGGATAAAACGATGTATGGACTGGCTTCCAACTTCGACCAGTTTAATAATGGAAAAAAGACCCTTGAAAATATCGGGGCATTTGTAAAATATAACTTTTAAATAATTATAAGAAATGAAAAAGAACATTGATCTAGGAATGCTTATCACAAGAATAGCGATCGGGTTTCCCATGTCGGTTTATGGAATCAGTAAACTAATCCATGGAGTTGGTTTTATTAAAGATATGATGACCATGCACGGATTACCTTCATTCTTTGCTTATGGTGTATTTGCGGGAGAAATTATAGCTCCTGTGATGCTGATCATAGGATTCCGGGCTCGTCTGGCAGGATTGATCTTTGCGGCCAATTGCTTCACAGCTACTATTCTTGCCCAAACAGCTAATATTTTTAAACTTAATGAATTTGGAGGCTGGGCTTTGGAATTACTTGTTATCTATATGCTTGTAAGTCTGAGCTTTTTCTTTACCGGAGCCGGAAAATATGCAGTTTCTACCCAAAATAAATGGGATTAAAATATCTCAGAAACTTTCTATTCACTAATTGATAAACCAGGATCTCAGGATTCTGGTTTTTTTGAATCATAATTAAAAAATTCCCTTAATCTCCGTCTTCATTGCTTAATTTTACAATCAACTTAATCATCCATCATGAAAGAAGTAATCGTTTATCAAATTGATTCTTTTACAAAAGAAAAATTCAAAGGAAATCCTGCAGGAGTTGTGTTAAATGCAGAACATATGACATCTGAAGAGATGCAGCTTGTTGCCAGGGAACTTAATAATTCTGAAACAGCCTTTGTTTTCAGACCTGATATTCAGGAAGAAAATTTTGATTATCACGTTCGCTACTTCACTCCTACTACAGAAGTTCCTACATGCGGGCATGCTACCATTGCCGCACTCTATGCACTAGCTCAGGAATATCAGCTAGATTCCTGCACCATTAGAATCAATACTCAAATCGGAATATTACCAATTCATATCGAAAGGAAAAACAATGATTATCTCATCACAATGACACAGGGAAGCTTTGAGCTAAGCCCTGCTTTTGATGATTTAACCACTCAGAAAATTGTGCGGGCTCTGGGATTGACGATGGACAGCCTTGATCAAAAATGCCCGGTACAGATTGCTTCCACAGGACATTCTAAAGTCATGATCGGCATTAAAAAAAATCAGTCTTAAACCATCTGGATCCTGATCTTATCACCTTGACAAAGCTGAGTAAAGAAATCGGATGTAACGGATATTTTGTATTTACTTTCGATACGGAAGAAAAAGATATTTTAACCAATGGAAGAATGTTTGCTCCGGCTATTGGTATTTCTGAAGATCCGGTTACCGGAAATGCTAACGGCCCTTTGGGTGGTTATCTTATTCAAAACAAAATCTGTGAGGCTGTGGATGGTGTATTCAAATTTACAGGAAAACAGGGTGAAGCTATCAACAGAATTGGTAAAGTAGAGGTACAGGTTAGTGTTAAAGACCATAAGCCCAACGTTGTAAGGATTACCGGAAATGCAGTATCTGTTTTCAGGACAACAATGAATCTGAAATAATTCTGAGCAGTATATAAAAAACAGTCCCCATTGTAGAAAATCAGTCGTCATGTAGATGAATCAAAAAATTGTAATCCTCACGCACATTGTGCAGATAACGCAGATCTTTGTTAGAAAATCATACCACAAGCGTTTCAATACTGTCATTTTATGAGCCATGGCAAATCCGAATAAAATAACCCCGCATTTATTCAGAAATGAGTACAGCAAAATCGTTGCAGTACTCTGCAAAACATTTGATATAAAACATATCGAAATTGCAGAAGATATTGCCAGCGAAACTTTTCTGAAAGCTTCGGAATATTGGACTGTGAATGGCATTCCCGACAACCCTGCAGCATGGCTTTACACGGTAGCAAAGAATAAAACGAAAGACTATTTCAAACACCTTTCCGTTATTGAAAAAAACAAACCAGTAGAGGTAACGACAGCGGAAAAAGAGCTTCAGGTAATAGATTTCGACACTAAAAACATATCCGACAGCCAGTTGGAAATGATTTTTGCGATCTGCAATCCGATCAATTCACAGAAAACCCAAATAGGTCTGGCTCTGCAGATTCTCTGTGGTTTCAGTGTAGAAGAAATTGCCAATGCTTTTCTTTCCAAAGCCGAAACCATTAAAAAACGGTTGCAACGAGGCCGGGAAGTTCTCAGAGCACATCATTTTAAAATAGATTCTTTAAGTGAACAGGAAATCCACCAACGTTTGGAAACCGTACTGACTACTTTATATTTGCTATTTAATGAAGGCTATTTTTCCAGAACAAATAACCTTTTAATCCGAAAAGATCTTTGCCTGGAAGCCATCAGACTCACCTTGTTTCTTACAGATAACCAAATTACCAATGCTCCTAAGACCAATGCTTTGCTCGCTTTGATGTGTTTTCAAAGTTCAAGACTGGAAGCAAGAACTAATGATGAAGGAGAAGCCATTCTTTTTAACGAACAGAATGAAGATTTATGGGATAAAGCCTTGATTGAAAAGGGTAATTATTACCTGATAGAAGCCTGCAAGAGCAACAACATCTCCGTTTCAAAATACCATCTGGAAGCCGGAATTGCTTACTGGCACACGTCTCCTGCTGGTAAAGATAAATGGCTGCCTATTTTAAACCTGTATAATCAGCTTATTATTGAATATTCTCCTGTTACCGCCTTAAACAGAGCTTTTGCTTTTTCCAAAGTCTATGGAAATGAGAAGGCACTTATTGAGGCGGAAAAGCTCAACCTCATCACTAGTGAATATTATCATGGATTGCTGGGATATTTATATTCAGAACTCAATATCGATAAGGCTATTCATCATTATGAAGAAGCCATTCGCCTGACCCAATCAAAACCGGAAAAACAGACATTGCAGAAACAGATCAATCTTTTAAGACTGTCAAAAATTTAAATAAAAACCTCCCGATCAATGATCTGGAGGTTTTTTATTATTATTGATCATCTACGGTATTAAGAAACAAATCTTCTCTTCCGATATGGTACATATTGATAAGTTCTTGCTTCTTGATCTTAACAATATCTCCGTTTTTAATCTTATATTTCTTTTGCAATGGTTTCTCATTAAAATAAACGGCATCTGTAATCAGCAGTTGATCTAATTTAGAGGATGAAATACCTAAACATGTTCGTATTACCGTTGATACTTTCATATTAAAATTAAAAGTACAGTCTATTTTAAACGAAATCATCTCGCTGTCCATATTGATAAGATCCTCAATCAAAAGGTTTGAATATATCATTTCATAGGCTACATTTTCCCAATCAGCTTCTACATTATTTTTTCTCATTACTTCCTGTGAAAAGGCATATTCCCAGGCAATTCCTGTATTATTTTCTGAGAGTTTATTAAATATTTCTTTGCTGATAGACTCCGTCCTGATTCTTGAGAATATGGTCATGTTATAGGTGTTGTTGCATTTTACACACCGGTAAATTAACCATATATCAATATTCTTTTTCTGAGCATTCAATCTGAATTTATCGCTGCATTGAAATCTTTCGCTGTTACAATGACTGCATTTCTTTTTGAGTAAGGGAGTATTTTTCACTTTTACCTCCCAGATATGTTGGGTACTCATAACTTATAATCGTGCTTATTATTCTTTATTGGATTTTTTCCATACTATTCACGTATTACAAGGAGATTATTAACATGTCTTTTTAGCTTCAAGATTGTCTCTTAAGCCAGAATCTGCTGTAAAGTCCAGTTTTGATCAATAGCAACGTCCAAAGCCAAAACAGCAGACAAAACCCCATTTTTAGGGTAATACAATAAATAATATGATGAAATGAAAATCTGTTCGGGTAGAATTACCCAAACGAAAGAACGATCAGCCTGTGGTTACTGAGACTGATACTAAGCGATAATAAGTTTAAGAGTTGTTCTCAAAACGAGTTATTTACTTGGTTATGATAAAAATAGTCAATTTTATTGAATAACAGAGCATTTCTACATTTACACTCAAAAAAATAAAAATTGACAGTCTGTAAAATGAACTATACAACAAATAAAAATTGAGCTATACAACAAACCTTCCCTTTCTGTTTCTGCCGAACTTTGTAGTATTAAAATCATCAAAATGATACAGATTAATAAAATTTACATCAACGGCGAATTTGTTACGCCAAAAGGAACAGAAACCTTTGATCTTATAAACCCAACTACCAATCAAAAAACCGGAGAAGTAGTTCTGGGAAATGAAGAAGATACTCAAATGGCCATTGCAGCTGCAAAAAAGCTTTTAAAACATTTTCAAAAACAACAAAAGAAGAAAGAATCAGCTTTCTTAAAAAACTACATGAAGCTGTAAGCAAAAAAGAAGATGAGCTGGTTTCTGCCATGGTAAATGAATATGGCGGAACATTACAATTCTGCAGAATGAGTGTTCAAAATGCCATTTCGTCTTTTACAGCAACCATCAACACCTTAGAATCTTATGATTTCGAGAGAACTGTAGGACATTCTAAAGTACGTTTTGAATCTTTAGGCGTAGTAGGAATCATTACTCCATGGAATGCCAGCAACAGTTTCATCTGTAATAAACTGGCTACTGCTATTGCTGCAGGATGTACAGCCGTTATAAAGCCCAGTGAAATGAGTGCCGTACAAACCCAGCTGCTTACAGAATGTTTCCATGAAGCAGGTTTACCGGAAGGAGTGTTCAATATCATCAATGGATTAGGAAATGTGGTTGGAAATGAAATCACTCAACATCCGGACATCGCTAAAATATCTTTTACAGGATCTACAATAACTGGAAAAGCAATTGCCAAAGGAGCTGTAGACACCATGAAAAGGGTAACCTTAGAACTTGGCGGAAAATCTCCTAACATTATCCTTGAAGATGCCGATCTTGAGAAAGCCATCCCAATGGCCGTTTTCGGAGCTTACATGAACAACGGACAGGCATGTATTGCCCCCACCCGACTTCTTGTTCCCCAAAACAGACTAAATGAAGTGAATGAACTGGCTAAAAAAGCTGCTGAACAGGTAAAAGTAGGAAATCCCAGCGAAGAAGACACCCTTGTAGGCCCAATGGTAAGCGCCAAACAGTTTGAAAGAGTACAAAACTACATCCGCATTGGTCAGGAAGAAGGAGCCATTCTTCTTGCAGGTGGTGAAGGAAAACCGGAAGGTCTTGAAAGCGGTAATTTCGTAAAAGCGACCATCTTTACGAATGTCCGTAATGATATGCGTATCGCTCAGGAGGAAATTTTCGGGCCTGTATTGTCTATTATTCCTTATGCCAATGAAGAAGAAGCGATTGCCATTGCTAATGATACTACCTATGGTCTGGCAGCCTATATCAGCTCTGCCGATCAGGAGCATGCTGAACGTGTAGCAGCACAGATTGATGCCGGAAGAATTTGTATTAATGGATTTGCACATGATCCTTACGCTCCTTTCGGAGGTTTTAAACAAAGTGGTATCGGACGTGAATTCGGGGTATTCGGGTTGGAAGCTTATCTGGAACCCAAAGCCATCCTTGTATAATATTAAATTCCTCAAAGTCCAATATTCAGGGGCTTTGGGGAATTTAAATATCTGCTGGAAGATAATCATAAAAAAGTTTTGTAAGTTTGAAAAAGAATCGATCAAGAAATACCATGTGAGATATGAGCGAAAGTAAAATCCCTTTTCCTATCAATTATTCCTGTCACTTTTCAGAATTCAGAGAAGGAGAACAGTTTGCACAGATCCACAGCCTTGGATTGGTTCTGTCCGGAGAAATGGAGCTCAATGATGGTATTACAAAAACAATTTTCAAGGAAGGAGAGCTTTATTCCGCCAGAAAAAACAGTTTATTAAAATTTGCAAAATATCCTCCTAAAAATGGAGAGATCAGAACGATATCCATTTATTTTGATGATGCTATGCTTCACAACTTCAGTCGTGAGTATGGATATCAGGCAGAAAAAAAAGAACATGTTCCAGCTTATATAAAACCTGAACAAAAGGCATTACATTCCTTTATGTATTCATTATTAGCCTATGAAGATCTTTCGGCTTCTGAAGAAATCCTGCGTCTTAAACAGAAAGAAGCTTTACTTCTGCTGCTGAATTATGACCCGGGTCTTAAGGATATTTTATTTGATTTTTCCGAGCCGTATAAAATTGATATTGAAACGTTTATGAATAAGAACTTTCATTTCAATGTGAATGTAGAACGTTTTGCTTATTTAACAGGGAGAAGCTTATCTGCATTCAAAAGAGATTTTCAGAAGATATTCGGAGTACCGCCAAGACAATGGCTGCAGCTTAGAAGATTAAAAGAAGCACATTTTCTGCTTACCCAAAAAGGAAGATCTGTTTCTGATATTTACCTGGATCTGGGGTTTGAAAACCTTTCTCATTTTTCCTTTGCCTTTAAAAAACAGTTTGGTTATCCTCCAAGCACATTACAGGCAAAATAACTCAGATCTCTTCTAAAAAAAGTATCTGAAAGCAATAATCACCACGATAATAACTGCTATTGTAATGATTTTCACTTTCATGTCGCTTTTAAGGTTTTCAGGGGTGTAACGGAGTGTTTTTTCATCAAGATAAAAGTCTTTGTACACTTCCGGATCAATTTTCAGATCAGGTCGGAACATCTTTATTCCCTTCAAAAAATGTCCGATAAGATCATATCGGTTTTTAAGCGGAATTACATCCAGATTGACCATTTTCTTTTTAGGCTCCCTGTTTTCATCTTTTTCATGAACATACAGATTCTTCCTGAAATCACTGTATTTTCCGTGGGAAGCAAATTCTGAAAATATATCTTTTGTATAAGGGTTTCCACTCTTTACCAAATCATAATATTTGATTGCTGACAACACTTTTTCATTCGTGTTGAGAAATAGAATTCCCTGATGGTTGATGAGCAGACCACTGATTTTTTCATCCTGATTTCTGATCATTTCATAGGCTAGCCAACCTGCCAGTGAACCCGCAATCAGAAACAATAAAAGGAAAATCATATCAGAAGCTGTATCTGTAGAAGGATCTGAAACAGCATCCATAAAAAACCCAAGTAAAACAACTGCTATGGCTCCAAAAAGAATAACAATACTCCATCGTAATCCGGATATATATTCAGGGCTGTAGGTTTCTGCTCTCAATTCAGAGAATGATTCTTTCATTGTTTAAATATATAGTTCGTTGGCAATCAGTTTTCAATGTATTATAGAGACTTTCTTTCTGTCAGAATGGGTCTGCTGTCAAAAATATACTATATAAATGAATGGTGAAAGCTTTATTTCATCAATGTTTTCAGGGATTATTACAATAAATCGTGCCATGAAAGTCATGGCACGATTCTGTGATTGTATCTAATTATTTCTAAAGTTTTCTAAAGTGCATATTCTACCGAAACTTCTTTAGCTGCGGCTACCATTGCTATTAAAGCTTTTTCGGTTTCATCCCAGTGTCTTGTTTTCAGTCCGCAGTCCGGATTTACCCAAAGCTGGCTTGCAGGAATTACATTCTGAGCTTTTCTCAACAGTTCAATCATTTCTTCTTTTGACGGAACTCTTGGTGAGTGAATGTCATATACTCCGGGACCAATTTCATTTGGATATTTGAAATCTGCAAAAGCATTCAGCAATTCCATCTGAGAACGTGAGCATTCTATGGTAATCACGTCTGCATCCATATCGGCGATATTTTCAATAATATCATTGAATTCCGAATAACACATATGCGTATGAATTTGAGTAGCATCTTCTACTCCGCTTGCTGAAATTCTAAAGGCTTCTACAGCCCATTTCAGATAATTCTGCCAGTCTGTTTTTCTTAAAGGAAGTCCCTCTCTGATAGCAGGTTCGTCAATCTGAATAATTCTGATTCCTGCTTTTTCCAGATCCACTACTTCATCACGGATTGCCAATGCAATCTGTTTACACGTTTCTGAACGAGGCTGGTCATCCCTTACAAAAGACCATTGCAAAATCGTAACCGGACCTGTCAGCATTCCTTTTACCCATTTTTCAGTCTGGGATTGTGCATATTGAGACCAGTAAACCGTCATCGGAGTCGGGCGGGAAACATCACCAAAGATCACAGGAGGCTTAACACAACGGCTTCCATAACTCTGTACCCATCCGTTTTTAGTGAATACAAATCCTTCAAGCTGTTCTCCGAAGTATTCTACCATGTCATTACGTTCAAATTCCCAGTGAACCAATACATCAATTCCGATATCTTCCTGCCAGCGGATTGTTCTCTGAGTTTCCTCTTTCAATAAGGTATCATATTGTTCTGCGGTAAGCTCTCCTTTTTTGAATTTGGCTCTCCAGCTTCTTACTTCTGTGGTTTGTGGGAATGATCCGATGGTGGTAGTTGGGAATAAAGGAAGCTGCAATACTTCCTGCTGTTCTTCTTTTCGGATCTTGAAGGTATTTATTCTCTGAGCATCTTTTTCAGTAACAGCATTGGCTCTTTGCTTCACCTGATTATTATGGATAAGAGAAGAGGTTCTTCTGCTTTCAATTGCTTTTTTATTTTCTTCGAATGCTTCAAGAACCTGTTCATTTTCTGTTCCTGCTGCCAGTTCTTTAAGGATTACCACTTCCGCTACTTTTTGTTTGGCAAAAGCCAGCCAATTTTTGATTTCAGGATTAAGACTGGTTTCAAAATCCAGATCACACGGTGAATGAAGCAATGAACATGATGGTGCAATGAAAATTCTTTCAGATCCTAATTTTTCAACTGCTTTTCTGATGAAAGACAGCGATTTTTCATAATCATTTTTCCAGATATTTCTGCCGTCAATTACCCCTAATGACAGACTTAAACTTTCCGGAATAACATTCAGAATATCGTCCAGCTGTTCAGGATTTCTTACCAGATCAATATGTAGTGTGTTCACCGGAAGTGAAACAGCAAGTGATGCGTTATCTTTTAATCCGTCAAAATAAGTGGCAATAATAAATTTCAGTTTCGGGAAACGTTTTCTGATTTCAGCATACACAGAAAGATAAGCTTCTTTTGCTTTTTCGGTTAAGTCCAATGCCAGAAAAGGTTCATCAAACTGAATCCATTCAGCACCCTGATCCTGAAGCTTAGTTAAAATTTCTGTGTATACTGGAAGAAGATTTCCGGCAAGATCTAACTTATCAAATCCTTCTTCTTTTTCCTTTCCTAAAAGAAGATAGGAAACCAATCCAATAATGACTGGTTTTGCATTGATTCCCGCTTGTTTTGCTCCGGCAAATTCATTGAAAATTTTGTCTGAACTTAGTTTAAACTGTTGATTTTTATAAAATTCCGGTACGATATAGTGATAATTGGTATCAAACCATTTGGTCATTTCCATCGCCGTGATATCCAGTCCATCTTTCTGATACCCTCTTGCCATCGCAAAATAAAGATCCAGCTCAGAATTGTTCTTTTTAAGTACAACTTCATGATAGCGGGTTGGGATTGCTCCTACCACAAGGCTCATATCCAATACCTGATCATAATAGGAAAAATCATTACACGGGATAAGGTCTATTCCGGCTTCTTTCTGGATATTCCAGTTTTGATTACAGATATTTCTTTCTGTATTCAGAAGTTCTTCCAAAAGGATATTACCTGACCAATACTGCTCGCAGGCTTTTTTGAGTTCTCTTTTGCTACCAATACGCGGATAGCCAAGGATGTGAGTTTGCATTTTTTAAAACTTTTTAATTAAACTTATTGGGAAAGTCCTTTAAAATGCTTCGTTATGTTCAAGCGGAAGAAATTTCAGGGAAATAATGATACAGCAGACGCTGCATTTCCCTTCAATAGAAAATACATATCTGATCTATCATCTGTATGACCCAAAAGCTTCAGACCGCGAAAGCATTGTCAATTCAGTAAAGGCAGGTCTCCTGACTTGTAGCGGTTTCCGTCATCCTTCCCGCTTTTGGCAGTGGATATGCAAGGACAGAGACCTTTGGTGTGTTACTTACAGTTGCGCGACAGCTCGTGATTTTCACACGATTCCCTATTAATCTACCTTAAGCAAAACCTTTCCTGTTTGATGAAGTATCTATAAAGAACTGTACTTTTACCTTTAACAACTGTCATCAGTAAAAGTTTTTAATTTTGTTTAAAATTAGCAATACAGAATAAAAGAACAATTAAAAGGAAATAATTAAGCAAATTAAACTTTTAAAAACCAAAATAAAAGCATATAATTCTTTACATTTGAAGATTATAATCATTTAAAAGAATAATATTCTGTGGAACAACTCGATGATAAGGACTTACAGCTTCTCAGGCTGCTCCAGAAAAATGCCAAACTGACTGTTAAAGAGCTGGCAAAAGAAATAAACCTCTCCACCTCTCCCGTTTTTGAACGGGTAAAAAGACTGGAACAGGAAGGTTTTGTTAAAAGATATACAGCAGTTCTTGATGCTGAAAAGCTGAACCGTGGATTTACCGTTTTCTGCCAAATCAAGCTCAAAATTCACGACAGATCTGTAGGGTATGATTTTGTAAAAGAGATTTTAGAAATTGAAGAGGTTGCCGAATGCTATAATATTTCCGGAGATTTTGATTTTCTTCTGAAGGTTCAGGTAAGAGATATGAAGCATTATCAGGATTTTGTATTCAATAAGCTGGGATCTGTGGATTCTATCGGGAGTACCCACAGTACTTTTGTGATGGCTGAAGTGAAAAACAACCATGGATTAACGATATAGATTTTTCTTAAAGTTAACCACTCTATGAATAAAAATCCGTCAAATAATGACGGATTTTATAGTATTTTGAAGCTTTTCAGCGATTAGTTGGCCGCCGGATCAATAAGTTCTGTTGTTAAACCTAATGATTTCAACAGATTTTTATTGTCAAAAAGCAAGGTTGCATAATGTTTTCCTTTTTTAAAAACCAGCTTTGATCCTCCCGAAAACTCACTGTCTGATCCCAGCTTTTGGGTTTTTGCATGGTATTTACTGAATCTGTTTTTACTGTCCTGTAATGTACTTTTATTCAGGATAAGGCCAAAAGGAAGACCTTCTACCACCATAGGTTTATTGTCTGAAGTAGTGAAAAACATCTCATTAACAGTATTATCTTTTCCAAGGCTGCAGTATAGCTCCAAACCAGTCTTCATTGGCCATTTTGCATATTTTTCTTCATTGGCATCTTCATAAAAAACGGTTTTTATGCTCAATGCTTTTGAGATTTTATCAGCAGTCTGCGGGAAAACAAATTCTGAATTTTTGTCTAGTAATGAATTTAAAGCGGCTGTTTTCTGTGAGAATACTGTTACACTTAACACAAGTAAAAAAACAGTTGCAATAAAAGTGAAAGGTTTCGTCTGCATGAGAATATTTTAAAATTTTAATGATTTGATGGCTAAAGGTATTAAAATTACGTAATTCACCCAATATAATTCTAAGAAATAGCCAGACAGGTTCAATATTAGTTCATACCTTTTGCTGCAAATTAAACACCGTACCCGAGGGATCAGTAATCCAGTGCATATTTTCAGGAAGTTCTTCAATTTCATCACAGGTTTCTACATCATTCGACTGTAAATATTGAGTGGCTTTTTCTACATCGGGAACAGTGAGCTGCAACCAGGTTTCCGAATGGGTATAGTTGTCTACACAATCCAGCCAGATGATATTGTGACCGAATTTTACTTCATGTGTTCTGGAAACAGTAGGGTTTTTTATAGGTTTTTCTTCAACGTCTAATTTTAAAATATCCCTATAAAAAGCAACCGTTTTTTCATATTTACTTTTTGGAATTTTTATGGCGATATTAATTCCTGCTTCAAATTGTATATCCATCATTAAGTTATTTTAAAAAACCATTAAGATAATTAAGAATTGTAGCTGTCTGCATCATCAGACTCACATGGGTCTGCCCCGGAGCAATAGCCAATTGAGATTTTGGCATCCCCCCCATATCTGCAAAAACATCACCCCCCAATAACTTATAGGTCTTTGAAAGTTCTGTTTTATCCAGCCCATCATTATCACCTGCAATGATTAAAACAGGTGCCGGTATTTTAGAAATATTATTATCTCCAAGGTCGAAAGGCTTTCCGGCAGAAACAATCATCTGCTCCAGAAATTTTGTCCATTTTGTTTTATCCGGTGCTACGGCATTGTAGGCTGTATGCAGAGGGCTGTTTGTAAAGAGATCAGGTTTCATTCCTTCAAACGCTTTATTGACTTCAGGCAGCCAGCCATTTGTTTTATAAGTTGACGAAATAATCACCAGATTATTAAGCCTTTCCGGACTTTGTATAGCCAGCTGATAAGCTACTTCCCCACCAAAACTGTACCCCACAACATCTGCTTTACCAATTTTCAGATAGTCCATTACTTTTGTAACATCCCTTGCCAAAGTAGCATGTGATAATTTTCGTTCCGAAAACGGGGAATGCCCATGTCCCTGTAATTCAAGAGCTATTACTTTTCTGTTTTTAGACAGCTCCGGTATCAATTCACCCCAGTTCATATCAATGGTCATGAAAGCACCATGCAGCAACACAATAGGTTTTCCCTGACCGTAAACTTCGTAGTAAACTTTGATGCCATTCACAGGCGCATAGCCACTTTCAGAAGGTTTTACTTTTTGTCCATATACCTGAGATACAGTGAGAATAATGGTTAAAACCAGTAGCGCAGAGAATTTGAATAAAGTTTTCATAATAGTATCAGATTTGGTGGATTAAACTTTTAACCAAAATTAGCTGGTTACAATGAAACAGGACTTGTCACAGGACAAGATTTTATTGAAACAAAATCTCCTATGATGGTTTCTCCCCAACCTTACTTTTAAAGCATAGCTGCCCACAATCACATTTTGCTTAATCAATAAAATAAATGTAAAAAATCACATAATTAACTATTTAAAAATAAATATTTTCACAATAATTCTACAACAGTTGATAAAAATTTATTAATTTCGAGTAGAACTAAACCTAAAAATTATTATGAAAAATTTAAAGAAAATCGAAAGACAGGAATTGAAAACAATTAAGGGTGGAATTGACTGCAGAGGTGGTCAATTGTGTTTAATCGGAGGAAAGTGGCAATGTATGCCTTATGATGGATGTGGCGGCGGAAATCAGCCATAATTGTATGTTTAACCCAACAACTTGACTATGAAAAATTCTAAAAAAATTTCAAGAGACCAATTGAAGAGTATTAATGGCGGAGCAGTAAGCTGCTCTGAAGCATGCTGCCCACCTCCGGGAATCAAAAGATGCCCATGGATATATTGTGTAGCGCCATGTGAGATTTTAAGTTAAGAAAAGACTGTATTTTTCAAAAAAATAAACTCTGCGGTTCAATGGAACTGCAGGGTTATTTGTAATTATTTTTGCGTTTATTATTTCATTTTCTTCACATCCAATGAATACCGATATGTCTCATTTTATAACTTCTAAATTTTTGTTGTACATATCATAGATTACTTTAGTAGTATCTTTTTTATAAACGGTAAAGTAAGTAACATCCTTATTCTTTACTATAGAATCTCCTATTTTAATTAATGAAATTATTTTTTCATCTTCCAAATAAATTGTATTACCATCTGAAAATTTGACAATATTGAAATGAGTTATAAGGTCATATTGAAGACTTACCCTTTTGGTAAACCTTCCTTTTTTGAGCAATATGCAAAAATTGTAACATAAGTTATTTTTTTTGAATAGCTTAAGAAATAGCTTTGCAGAGCTATGCATTTACAAAATAACAATAATTATGATTTTAAAAATGAATTGGATCTGCCAATGTGTAATCTCTTTCGAAAGTTCATTATTATTTGGGAAATCGAAATGATGCTACAGGTATATAAAATACGGAAGATTTGAAAACTATTGGCATTATTTCACTTATTAACTCTAGATACATATAAAGGATTTATCTAAATATCAGAAGAATAGGCTGATGTTTACAATTTGGAAACATGATATGAATGGACTTGTAGAATGGAGAATATTTTACCAGTTCTGAAAATAGAAATAACACTAAAACAGCCATTGTGAAAAAGAAAGTAGTTTTTCCTGCGAAATCTTTTTTACTGGTTTTTACAACAAAAAAACATGAGAGAATTAATACTAAAACACCAAAAAATAATTATCATTGTTGCAAGCTTATTAAGCATTACGTTCGCTTCATATTCTATATATGGTAAAATTAGTTTGGCATTTTCCCCCAACCAGGCAACTTGGGCAGAATTATCTACAATCATTTTTGATTTGCCCATATTATTACCTGGGATCATTGGCCTTTTCTATTTTTTCAGAAATAAATCTGCAAACATTTTGGTTCCAGCTGCTTATCTGGTATTATCATTGGCGTGTATACTCAGCATCTTTTTGGCCATCACCCAGGTTGACGCTCTTGCATTTGGGTTACCGATGCTTTTGATTGTAATACCTATATGTATTCTCATTTGTATATTATTAATTGGTCTAATACTTTTTGATTATGGAAAATTAAAATAATTTCTAAAAATTAATCTTCTCTCACAAAATCTTCCCTTGAAGGCAGACTTCCCTTTTTGAAGACTTACCCCATGGTTATATGCTAAAGAAGCTTTAGACTATTAGAAGGTATTTTATATTTATCAAATGTTTGAAAAAGGGGAAGTCTTCAGCTATGTCTCGTCATCTTCTCAGGTAATGGGTTCAATGAACAGGAGGTATGACAGGTATTTTGAGGAGTTGTTGAGATTTGCCCGTACATTCCCTAATTATAAAGCTGTCATTACAGATAAAAATTCTTTATAAATCAAACAACAGTCATAGACCTTTATCTAGGTTTTAGGAAATAGTAATCCCCTCCATTTTCAGAGGGGATTTTGCTTAGCTATATATAGGTCACACAAATAACTATTATTTTATATATTAGAACACTGATTATCAGTATATTATAAAAAATAAAAAGCAAATTAGGTTTTAACCAATTTTTTAGCAGCTTTTCAATTTATGTACAAAGGTCTCATAGTTAAAAAAGTGTTAAGAAAATAAATTCTCATTACTCTAATTCAATAGGGTTATAACCTTTTTTCTCTGCTTCACTTATTTTTTGTCTGTTTTGCCCCTCTGAAAATACAGTCCCCATTTTTTCTAATTCATATTTAATATTGTCTCTGTAATTTGTTGTTGCTTGAATTAATTCTTTTTTTGTGACTAACTTAGCATTTTGATAGTGTCTTTTATTTATTGTTATTATTTTTCCCTTCAACTTAGCACTTGATACCGATTTTACAAGTTCAAAATCATAATCCCCTGTCTTATCTGTTATTTTAACAATTAAGCCTGGAAGACCACTAAATTTGTATGGTCCATAAGGAAAAGGAATCTCCATTGAATACCAAGCTATCCAATCTCTTCCTTTATAATGAACCTCTGCTTTTTTACAATGAATAGAATTAATTACTTTGGTTTCATCAATCAACTTCCAGTCACGAATTACAGGGGTATTATAAGATAGAAGAGCAGTTCCAACTGACTCGTAAAATTCGGAATTATCATTTGTTTGGATAATTAAAAATTTAAATTTTGATGAAGGCAACCCTCTCATATCAATATTAAAATTACTCCTATTTTTATTATACTGCTCCATGAAAAGAGAGTCAAATTTCAACCTGTTTTCACTAATAAAAAAAGCACGTTTATCACTTATTTGCATTGTAAAAAGTTCTTTGTAAACGTTATCTCGATTTAGAGTATTAGGTTTGTATTGAAGTAAATAGGTAAATTCTCCCCTTAATGAATCACTAGTAGTTGTTTGAGAAAACAAAAAGGAGAAAAAAAATAAAAATAAAATTGTTAAAGTTTGTTTCTTTGTGAAATTCATTGCTGTTTTTTGTAAAAATAATAAATCGTTCAAACAAGATTTATTATTTGAACGATTTTTTGATTAATAATCAAGACTTCTTTCCTATTAAGTTCAAAGAAATGATTAACTTATGACTCAGAAATTATAATTGACAATAATTATCTTGAATTTTTTCTGCCCACTCTATCCATTGACCAGCACTCCAATCCTGACAAGTATAAGCAGATGTACAGCTTGCCTGAAATGTTCCACATTGCATTTGAAGTTTTTTCTTAGCTTTTTTAGTGCTTTTAGCAACCGTAACTTCTTTTGCTTTAGAATTTAATTTCTCCACGTTTCCTTTTGCACTTGCAAAGCCTGCTATACCAATCATAGCAATAAATAATAGTTTTTTCATGATTGTAATAAATTTTAAAATTACACATCAAACATATGAATATAAGTCAATAAAAAAAGAAATATTTTATTATGTTAAACACCCTCCATTAAACGACTTATACCAACTTGAACATTATGTATTACCTCACATTTTTATGAAATATTTGTACATAAATCCAGTTTTTGAATTGATTTTAAGAAGAGCCAATTTAGATAAACCAAATAGCAAAGAAGACCTTTGGTTTTATCCAGAATTTGAAGCCCCTTTTTTAAAGTTGTACCAGCTTTTTATATGTGGTTTATTTACCTATATGAACAACAAGCCCCTCCCTTTGTTTTAGTTTTGGTAATGCCCCCTCTTTTTGAAATCGGGCTTATCTCTGTTTATCGGAAAAAAGATAAAAGATTTTCAGTTTGGGGATTTTTCGAGAGATACAGCAGTCAGTTTTGAACCTGAAAATTTACTAAATGAGGTACTGAGATAAGAAATCATTATCTTTGTTATATAAGAAATGTAGGGAAAATGTGGGGAAGAAAATTTTAATGAAAAACAAAACCCACTGATTATCAGTAGGTTTATGTTTAACTATTGCGGAGAGTGAGGGATTCGAACCCCCGGACCTGTTACAGTCAACAGTTTTCAAGACTGCCGCAATCGACCACTCTGCCAACTCTCCTTCAACTCCGGTAGTACCGTTGTTTTCAGTGGTGCAAATATAGAAAGTTTTTTATTACTGACAAAATATTTTTTCAATAAAATTTACATTTCCGTAGTTTTAAAGAAAACTCAGTTTTTTCAGGCTTTCAAAATAAAAATATTAAAAACTCAACTTCAGCTACTTACCCTTAAACAGGGGATATTTTGACTTCAGTATTATTTTTTACAAAATTTTTATCCGTAGTAATATTCTGTAGTGACATCTCCGCTAAAGGCTGGGGGCATATCCTGTTTCTGCATGTTCAGTTCAAATAATCTTTCGCCATTTTTATTTCCTCCTAGTATTTTTAAGGAATACCAACCGTTTTCTAAGGAAAAAGTTATGCAATTTTCATCATTAATAGAGGTAATATCTTTTAAATAACCTATACCAACAATTTTCACTTCATTGTTCGCAGTCTGAAATATCCAGCCTCTCGACTCTACTTCTACCTCATCATCATTCAAAATCTTTTCATCATTCACAGAAACCCGAAATGCATAGTAATCTTCTTCTACACCTATTATTGGAATAGCAATTCCTGATTGTGTAATTTCATCTCCATGTTCGTTTTCTACGAAATATTTTAAAATATTAGT
This sequence comes from Chryseobacterium sp. CH21, assembly GCF_004119445.1. Classification (GTDB taxonomy): domain Bacteria; phylum Bacteroidota; class Bacteroidia; order Flavobacteriales; family Weeksellaceae; genus Chryseobacterium. The sequence continues at coordinate 46,199 of NZ_QICI01000013.1, forward strand.
ACCCTGAAGATGATTTTCTTCCAGATATTTTGCTAAAAGCTGCGGGCTAAATACTACAAAACCTTTAAGTTCAGAGAATATTTTCTTCATATATATTGGGATTGGATTTGGATTAAATATTTTATAAAGGAAAAGGCTACATGAATGGAAATATTATTTTGAGGTTAAATTCTTTTTAAACATTTAAAATTTCTTGCCAGAGGTTCACTAGAAAATCGTAAAAATTCTTTGAAGTTACTCCCTGTTAAGTTATCTACAGCCTCATACAAAGAGTGCCCAATTTTTCTAAACCCAATTCCTCTAAAATCTGTTAAATAGATATCAAACTCATTGTCCGTTCCTGATTCCGGATCCCAAAAAAGGTACAAGCCATTATCACTTGAAGCGAAGGGAAATAACCTTTTTAATAACTCAGGAGAACCATCCGGAGCAATACTAAACCAAATATCATCATTATTAACGTCATCTATGTACGTATTTTTAATCCCTTCTGTTCTTACAAATAAGGAATCCCCATAGTTTTCCATTGGCAGATAAATATGAAATTCTTCAAGTGCTACTCCATATCCATACTGCTTCACAAATCTTTTATAAGATTCTGGAAATCCTTTTCCGTTTGAAAATCTGAAACTTTCCAGTTCTGTAATATTCCCAAATTCTGTAGGTGTCCCGATTATTTCTAAATTAAATTCATTAGATTCCATGGTTTGCGTTTTTGTATCGCTTGGATTGTGTTATTTAAATTTCCCTACTAAATCTAAATAATATTGCTTGCCATATTCATTGTTTGATTCTTCAGCCTTTCTATTGAAATAGCTTGCTGCTTCTTCTTTATTTTCCTTAGGAATTTCATTACCATACAGATCCATGATTACTTCAAAAGAACTTTCTGCTACTTTTTTGGGAGACATTTCCTTTACCTCCATAAAATACTGCCATTTTTGATTGTAACTTTTGAAATGTTCCATTCTTGGAAGAAATATTGCCACATAAGGTCCTACATTCTTTTTGTAAGCATTTTCAAGCATAAACTCATAAATATCATTTGTTTCCGACAGACTGTATCTTTGAAGCATGTTTCCTATTGCAGAAATGAGTAAAACTACCAGTTTGGTATTATCAGCATTTCTTTTATAAATGTCTAAAAGAATATCTGCAAATTTTGTATCATTAAAAAGATCGTTATAATATACTGATACTTCAAGTCTCGGAGTCTTTTCAAATTCTTTTACAGCCTGAAACAGTTGCTCTTCACTCAGTTTTTTCCATCCGGAAATTTGTTTTTTCAACGATTCAATGTTATCAATATTCTTCTGTATCTTTTGAGGTATGTTGCTCATTTATACTTCTTCAATTTCCTATTTATTTAATAATTCTTACGTTCACTTTGTCTTTTATCTCTTCAATAGATTCATAGTCATCAATTTTTTTACACTTTTCAATTAAAAGATCCTTTAGTATTTCTAAGTTTTTAATGGCTTGAATATTTTCTAAACTATTGTTTTTCACTAAAGCTAATTCTTCCAATGGAAGATTTTCTATACCATCCAGTGTTTCTATCTTCGAATTGTAGACATGAAGAACTTTCAGATTTTGTAATTTGGAAAGTTCACGAAGATTCGTGTTTGAAAATTTTGTAAGCACCAGACTTTGTAATGAATAAGCTTCATTAAAATTAACCAACCCCTTCCAATACTCAGTACCAAGATGTTTAATTTTATGGAAATTTGATATATCAATTGAAAATTTTTGTTTCTCTAAATAGATCTTTTCAAGGTTTTGCAAAGAGTATATTGATTCAATATTTATAACATTTTCTATTGTGCTTAAAGATATGATTTTCAAGTAATCTGAAAGTTTTTCAAATTCTTTAAAATCTACCTTAGACTCAGTATTCTCATGTCCTAAGAATCCTCTTATCTGAATTTGAGCAATTTTTAAATGCTTAGCATATTCTACACCTTCTTTTAACTGATTAGCGTGAATAACTATATATTCACCGTCTAAATTTTTTCTTACCGTTTTATCTAGTAACATTTTATTCCTACTGTAGTATTAAATTTTGTTTCAAAATCATCCGCTTTCTTTACAATATCATTGTATATGGTTGGATTATTCAATTGTGCATCTGCCAATAATTTTTCTCCTGGTGAATTGATTGCATTATCAAAATCAATAGCAGTTACAGCATTATTTCTTCTCATTAATTCAGCTTCTACCATCAACCCCGTTTTATTATCTCCATAATCCACATGTATCCCCTGAGTAACATTTCCTTTACCTCCCACTCTTTCTCCCATTGAAGTATACATCCTATTGGAAGGCCCTTTTCCTATATACCATTTTGAACCATTAGTAAACATATAGGTACCTGTGAGCCCGAATGGATCTACCCAGATATTACTGTCAAAAACGTATGCATAGAAGTTGGGATTATTTCCTAATAACCCTATCGGGTCTTTAGAAATATAAATTCCACTATCGTTATCATAATACCTAAAGCGATTATAATAAAGACCATCTGTTTCTATATCCTCATATTGTCCGAGCTGCCTAAACGGAATAAAATATCTATCGCCTTTTACATTTTGAAGATTTCCATAAATATCATATTCTGTACTCCAGATGACCTTACCTACTTCATCAAAAGCCTGAACAGGTCTACCTAAATAATCAGAAATAATACTGTAGCTTTCCCCATTAACAATTTTGGCACATGGCACATATGAATTTTGCTCATACACCCAGGTCACCATATTCTCCACAGGTTCTTTTCCCGCAATGACATTTCCGTCATCATCTACAACCGTTACAGGAACTTTTTCAGCATCATAGCTCCATTCATGCAGAAGAACATTACCATCCCAAATATAACGAGTTATTTTCTTTAGGCCAATTTTTGAGGTTCTTCTTCCGAGAGCATCATACTCAAAGCTTACATCTTTGCCGTCGGGGCATTTTACTTTGGCCAGCATTCCGTTGGCATTCCAGGAATACGCCCAGTCTCCGGGGGACCATTCCGGGTTTTGGATTTCTGTTGGAAGGTCTTCGGTTACATTGGGTAAATCAGCTCCATCCGGCAGTTTCGGGCTGTTCAGCCAATCTGAAGCAATGGTTTTATAATAAGGATGTGTATTCTTTTGCTCTTCTGTATGCTCCGGCTTGGCATCGTTGATCGGCCGCTTACTTTTTAACAATAAATTTCCTTCTTCATCGTAATGGTAAAACCAGTTTTTATCGCGCATCAGCTTTCCTCCTTTGTCGTAGACGCGGTCAGTCTGCCGGGAACTTTCATATAAGCATCCTGTAGCATCCGGATTTTTGTACTGTACCTCTCCGTTCGAATATTCTGCAGCAACAAGGCTTCCGAAAGCATCGTAATCAAATCTTGTTCTTCCGCCCGTCACCCTGTCCAGCGTATGCAACAATCGGTTTCCGGCTCCCCAGTCGTAATCTTTATGGAAGGTAGTATTGGTTTTATTCACTGTTACTTTCTGACTTACCGGCATTCCGATATGGTCAAATTCAAAAGTGCTTTCTACCCCGCCGGTCATTTCACGGGAATGCATCTGTCCGTTCCGGCTGATCTCAAGATTCATCCGCCAGGGTGCATGCACTTCCGGAGTAGCGGCAGTTACCGTTTTAAACTGTCCCAGATCATTATAAGAATAGTCTACTTCGGCTCCTAAGCTACTTTTCAAACCGATCAGATTTGCCTGACTGTCATATTCATATTGAATGGTATGCGCACCCTGTTTTTCACTGGTGATCTGTCCTAATTTATTTCTCTGAAAACTAACACTATTATCTTCATTATCTGCTTTGATCAATAATCCTGAAGTGTCATATTGGTAAGCTTCCCAGGTTCCGTCCGGATAATGGGTTTGCGTTATTCTTCCCGCTAAATCATATTCATAAAAAATATTCTTCCCGTGAGGGGTTCTTCTTTGGGTAATCAATCCGTCTTTATCACGAACAAAGAATTTTTTCTGGCCTTCAAAGCCGGTTTCACCTATGATTTCGTTATTATTATTTCTTTCAAAAGAATAGACTTCTCCTTTTTCATTGGTAATGCTCATTAAGTTTTCATAAGCATCATATCCAAAAGCCAGCGTTTGTTCTTTTTTACCCGTAAGTGCATTCCTGCGAACCTGTCTTTTAAGGCTTCCCATAGGAGTGTAACTCACAAGCCATTCTGCACGGCCATCCGTGACATACACCGGAAGATCATAGGCATCATAACGAAACTTCAATGGTAATTGTCCCTGTTCATTTATTTCTACTACCCTTCCCATTTTATCCCGGTTCCAAAGAGTCCTTTTTAAGGGTTTCGGACTGAAAGCCAATAATCTTCCATACTCATCATACTTCCAATATTGTTCAGCTCCGAGCGTATTGGTCAGTTGAACAAGCTGCCCTCTCTGATTATATTCGTAAGATGTTGTAATGTGTTCTCTTATATTCTTTTTGGGAAGTCTTTCCCCTTCGGCATATTCATAATAAACGCTATCTTCAGCAGCATCTGTATGGCTTATCAGCCTTCCATCCTCATCATAACTCCATGTTTCAGAAGCTCCGGATGGTGAAAGGCGTGCAGTCACCTGTCCGAATTCGTTGTATTGATAATGATATTCTTCTCCATCCGGACTATGGAAAATTTTGATATTTCCCATTTCGTCATAGGTATATCCCTGAACTCTTCCTTCCGGAGTTCCTATCATTTTCAACTCGTTGTTCGCTGTAAAATCATACCAGGTTTCACCTCCTTCTCCATCTACTTTTTTATAAACAAGAAAATTCTCATCGTAATAATAGCGTTCGGTTTTATTGTTCTGTTTTGGATATATTACTTCTGTAAAACCTTCTTCTTCATTATAATTGAGACTTCCTTCCATATAGCCATCCACTCCTTTGGTATGAACCACTCTTCCTTCTTTATCATAATTCCAGTTGTAGCTCATCCCATTTCGGTTGGTTCTTTTCACTACCTGATTATTTCCGTCATATTCAAAGGCAATTGCTTTTTTGTGAACATCCCATATCTGGGTAAGATTTCCTCGGTCATCATATTCATAGCGAACCTGCAGATCTCTCTGTTTTTTATAACAGTAATAAACTTCCGTTACTTTTTTATATTCAGGATGGATCACAGTTTCTATTCTGAATCCACTTTTCACATCTATGATACATTTTAGGACAATATTGCGGTCTTCATACTCATATTCCCGGATGGTTCCATCACCATATTCAATACGAACTACCTTATAAATGGGTCCTTCTGTAATATGATGGAAACGTTTATAAGTATAGATATCAGTTCCTTTGCGAATAACCCAGATACTGCTGCTTGGTCTGTACTGCCATATCTTCTGATCTCTGAAATAGGTCATTTCTTCACCAATTTCAGGCGCAGGAATCAGCATGGCAATATTTTCATAAGGGTGCATCCATCCGGCAAACTTATTGTTTTCTTCGGACAGAATAAACAGATCATGATTATTAAAGACTCCGTTTCCTAAAGGACCAAAATCATAAGGCCTGTCACTGTGCCATAAATTCCTCCATTTTAAAGGAGTACTTCCCTGAATCTCAAAATCATCCCATTCAAAAACCATTGCTCCTGTAGCAAAATTAACAGGTTCCAATCCCCAGTGGCATAATTTCTTAGAAAGGGCATTAGCAAATTTAAATTTATTGAATGGAGCTTTTTTAAGGACACTGTTATTCAGTTTTTTTAATCCATTTGCTCCCAGTTTGCCTATTTTTTTGGTCAGGCTTCTCATTAAAAACATTCCTGCAATACGCATGAGCATTTCTCCGGGGGTGTAAACATGGGGAACAAAAGCTCCTCCCACCAATACAGGTCCACCCGTATTGATCTGGATATACATGCTTGAAAAATTATTATAGAAGGCGAAATACGCCAGTGGATTTTTCTTTGGTTTGTCCGGCATAGCAGGCAACATAGTCATCCCGAAAGGAAACCCCATACAGGTAAGTACCTGCTGAGGCTGGTTTCCGCTCATTTTACTTCCTTGTGCCAAGACGGTCTGTGAACCATAATATACCTCCCCCTCGTGTGGAGCTTCCTGGGGAAAAGGAATGAGATATACCGGAATCAGCGAGGTGATATGTCTGAACGGAATTACCACTCCCATTACACTCGTCGTAGTGGTTGCTTTATGTCTTCCGTGAACGTATATTGATCCTCCCATCGGAATACTTTCCGGAAGTGAAGGCATGAGGTTTCTTGCAAACTGAGGAATCGGAATGGTGATCGTAATGTAATCCATCACATCAAACACGATCCCGATGAAAGGATGCGGCAAAGGCAGTGGAATCAGCATAAATGAAGGTGGCGGCGGGATTAATGTCCAGTGGATATCAATCGCCAGCACAATGTCAAAATGCTTACTCGTATGCTGAATCGCGGTGGACGGCATTGCTGGTGTATTGACTTTGATCAGCTTTACTTTGCTTTCCGGAGCGGCTTTTTCTGCGGTTACAGCACTGTCTCCGCCACCTCCTCCGCTGCTTTTTCCTGACTGAGCACTATCTCCTCCCGCAATGGATTTAGCCATAGAAACCGGATTCAGCGAATCGAAATTATTTTTCATTCCATTCTTCCAGCCCTGTGTAGTTTTGTCCCAGCTTACTGAGGTAACATCCGCATTTACCTTCAAGGAGCGGTCTGGGTTCATATTCGGTTTTTCAACCTTGATGGGTTTTACTGTTTTTTTATTCAGATCTGCCATGATTCTTTTAATTTGAGATTACCCAGCTTTTGGTCTTTCTACACTTACCTTCCAGTCATCACCAAAATAAGCCTTCATTTCATTGTCCAGTTTTGTTTTTTTATCCTGATCACCTTCATATTTAAGAATCAGCATTGAGGCTACGAACCGCAGGCTGCTTTGTTCTCTTGATGAAGGATCCATTACTTTTGCGATATCAAGGCATTTTTCAAAATACCTTATCATTTTATCTTTTGTCAAAACAGTATCATTCAGGGTTGCGATGATTCTGTAGCATTCAATAGCCATAGCATATTCTCCAATCTTCTGTGCTGTTTCTGCAGCTTTTTCAAATATTTTTTCTGCTTTGGATTTTTTGGAATTTCCTAGCAGATGGCTTCCGTAATTCATCAACATCTGGACTTCCAAAGGCGAATCCGGCTCTACTTCTTCTAATATCGTTCTGTAAGTATCTTCTGCACGGTCTTTTTTCTTATCTGCGGTGTAGGCTTGGGTAAGCATAAAATAGGCAGAAATTTCTCCCTGTTTATTCTTTTGCTCTTTAGCCAGTTTCACCGCTGTTTTCAGAGCATGTTCCGCTTCTTTGAATCTTTCTTTGCTTAAATGATTACTCGCTACAAGAATCTGCTGCTGAAAATCCGTATCCGGGCTATTCTTCTTCCGGTTGGTATGTGCTGCGGTATTCTGCATCAGCTGATGAATATCCACTTCTACTCTGAAACTATGTGCGGAAGGAATGTGTGGCAGTGTTCTATGGGTATGATGTTCTGCCCAGACCAGTTTAATATCTTTATTTTCTGATGCTTCACAGATGCTGCACCATTCTTTTACCCATAGTGACAGCTCTTCTTTATCACTGATCCTGAGCGGGGCAATATAGAGATAGATCCTGGAGTGCTGAATACTCGGGAAGTTTTTCTTTAACTCCAGTAAAGGATAAAATGCTTTATAAGCATCTGTTTTAAAAGATTCTTCCGGATTCTTTAAATCCCATTCTGGAATATTTTCTTGGCTTTTTTTCAGCATTTCGTAGAACTCGGTCCATTCATCCAATAAGATCTGCCCGTAAGAATTCATGCCGTTAAATTCCTGATAATGGAGTAAAAAAACATCGTCGCTTTCCTCATCTTCAGAAAGTTTCGATTTGATAAATCCATCAAAAAGATCCGTTTCATGCTTTTCTCCTATACAGATCAGCATAGGTTTTTCTTCGTTTTTTGAAACGACTTTCTGCCATTGTCTTTTTAATTTTACCAGCTCCAGATCTACAGGATTCATTTTCTTTTAATTCAGTTTTACAGTTCCGCTTACAATATTTGTTTCACTTCCGCCCCCTACATTTATTTTTCCTCCACTGCTGAGATTGGCTTCAGTATCTCCTCTCATGGAAAGGGTTTTGGTTCCGATATCCAGAGTATCTGATTTGATTCCTATTCCTGAAGTTGGATCACCATCTTCAGGTCCGACGCCAACTCCAATACTGGATGTTCCTCCCACTCCGATATTGATTCCCTGTACAAATATTTCTTTTCCTTTGATCTGAATATTTCCATCTTTATCCATATAAAGAGAGCTGCTTCCACAGTTGAGGGTGATAGAAATTTTGCTGTCTATCGTTATATTTCCTGCTCCATCCAGAAAGACAGAGTTTTGATCTTTATCTTTTACCGTAATTCCTCCGCCGTCATCCAGACTCATGGTATGACCGCTTTTACTGCTTAAGCTTTTAATATTATTTCCGGCACCTCCGCCGCCGCCAACTCCGCCATGAAACATTCCTCCCATTACAAACGGACGGTCAGGATGCTGATGGGCAAAATTGACCACCACCTGATCTCCTTCTTCCGGAATGGCCATAAATCCACGATTTTTGCTTACTTTTTCGCTTCCACCGCCATCTGGGGTCATTACTCTGATGTATTCTGTGGTGGTAGAACCATTCTGCCAGTCAAACTGAACTTTCACTCTTCCCTGATTTAAAGGATCTGTATTGGAAATTACTTTGGCAAATTGTGCATCTGCTTTTGGAGTTTGAAATTCCGGGCGGGGAATAAATCCTGTGTCAGAAGCAATGGCTTCAAAAGTTCCTGTATAATATCCTCTTGCATCTACCTCATGTTGCATATCTACAATCATCAGTTTGGTGAAATAGGTTGTTTCACTGCTTTCTGCTTTTCTCATTTCGATATCAGCGATACAGCCCGGATAAAGGAAAGGTACTGTTGTAATCCCTGAAATAACAAATACTTCTGAGGCTTTGCTTCCGGCTGTTCCTTTCTGAGAATTTTCCACATCCATAAAAGACGATGCTTTTATCGGAGCTACTCTTAGTGAAGGTGTTGTAAAGGTCTTTTCTGAAATCTCATAAGCTCTTTTAGCAATATCTGAAGTATGATTTATTTTTGAATTTCCAGTGGTTAATTTTTCATTTTTACTGCTGTTATAACCATAAAATGAAGGATTCACGTGCTGGGCTTTCATTTTTATCTTTACATCACTTACGCTGCTTCCGTAGGTCAGTTTTACTGGCTTTTCCTGAGGTGGCAGTTTTCCGAAATGAAGCACTTCCCCATCATAAAAAAACTGTTCTCCATAGGCTTCTGCCATTCTTGCGAGATAGTTGTAATGGGTTTCTTCGTATTGTGAGCTGTATGAAACATTTCCGTGTGCTGCATCTACCCTGAAATCAAAGGAGTTTTGTCCTAAACCTTCTTTAATCACCTGATCTGCAATACTGTTCAAACTGATTTCCTGTGCTCCGCCAAAACTTTGAATATGAGGAGCTGCATCTAAAAGAACGGTTGGACTTGATCCTGTAAGAACAATATTTCCCAGACTTCCTTTTTCCTGGCTAAAACCTACTTCTGTAATTACGCCTACAAAGTTTCTTTCCGGGCCATCCTCAACGTCTTTATATCTGAAAATTACAGTAATTCTTTTTCCCAGAAAGTTTTGCGCTTCTTCCAGATTATGATTTTCTGAACTCCCTAAAATATCGTGAGCCAGCATCAGATCAAATTCATGATGTTTTACAGCACTTTGCTTTAATTGAAAATGCTTGAAATGTTTGATCACCTTTCCGTCAATCACAATTTCAAGTTTTACCACACGGTTGATTCCTGCTACCTGATTGCCTGCGATTGTATTGGCATTATAAATTCCGGAAGTAGGCTGTTTGGACCATACTTTGTCTTCTACCAATGTGGGTGGGTTAGACTGTTTAACCTGATTCATAAACATTTGGGAGCCGTTCTGAACCATTCCTGTATAGGCTTGAGCCTGAACCATTTTTTCAGTTGCTTTTTTAACGGTTCCGCTCGATTTTTCCTGTATTTCCTTGGCAGCTTTGCCTACTGCCTGATCTTTCAGCGTTTCTTTTATATTATTGGCGGCTGGAATTTTATCTTTGGAAACAGGCATTTTGGGTGAATGATCGTCCTGAAACATAATTGTAGTATTTTGATTGATTGGGTGTCAAGTTTTTAAAGGCTAAAATTTATCTGAAGTAGATCAGATAGATTTTCGTTATCCGGATTCTATTCCGAAAAATAAAATGCAGATAATGAGTTCAAAACAGGGCATGAATAGTAATTGTAAAAATGTAAAGCAGAAAATTTTTTCACTTTACTCCCTGTTGAATTCCGGGATTTCTCCAGTATTTATCGTTATGAGATGAATGTTTTAATCATTATTAATTTTTTTGTCATTAGATTGGTGGTATTACAAAGATAGAACGGTAATTTCTATTCAAAAAATTTTCAGAAGCCAATCTGAAAATTTGTAGTAGTTCTACGACTTTCATATTAATAATTCTAAAATAAATGATTTAAAAAAAGAAATAAACATCTATTTATCAGAATAATATTTAACAATTTTTAATAAATAAAAACAACAAATTTATCACTATAAATAGACATAATTTAAAATTACGCTATAATTTGGTCACAAAAAAACCAACTGCAAATTCATTATTTACAGCTGGTTTTATATGAAATGATTCAATCAATGAAATCCTATTTACTGTTTTCTGAGTTCTGAAACTTTTTTAAGATAAACATCGGTCTGATCCAGAAATTCCTGATTGGTCTGTTGAACTTTTATATGAGGTATAATACCCTGCCCTCTTTTCTGATCAGGAAGATTTTGCGCATCCTGAATCACATGAACAATAGAAAATCCTGTCTGAATACCTGTATTAGGAAGTTCGTAAACCAATGGAAGATGACCGTTGTGTTCATAGTACCCTCCTACTGTTTCTTTTCCGATGACTACTGCATTGGTGTAGGATTTAATCAGTGATGCCAGATGCGAAGCTGCGGAAGCCACACGCTGGTCTACAAAAAGATAAAGCTGACCTTTAAACGTTCTGTCATTAGGTAGAATGGAAGGGTTTTTGTCATCCGCCCAATAATATTTTCCCTGAACTTCTTTAGGGTAAAGCTGTTTCAGATAAGCGTTCAATCCATGTTTATCCTTTACTCCGTTGGAAAGAAAAAGTGGAGTTATTACCAGTTTCCCTTCCATAGGCACTTCATTAAATTGAGTATAAGCATAATGACTGTCGCGGAAAGGTCTTTGGGTAAGATAAGAGAATACTTTCTCATAGAGAGCCCCTGTACCCCCGGTATTTCCTCTGAGATCTACGATAAGATTTTCTATTTTTTCCCGCTCCAGAGTATCCATCATATGTTCAAGAAAAACACTGAATTTTTTATAAGCAGGATCTTCTTTTCCGGTTGCAAAATCAAATCCTCTTAAAGATAAGCGGTACATTCCATTTCCCTCTTTAGTAAAACTGTATTTTTCTGAGAGCAATTTTCTGTCAAAAGCAAGTGAATGTCTTGAGTCCTGAAGTTTTTTAAAATTTTCCAATGAGATTCCGGGCAATGAAATTTCTTTTACACTTCCATTCCATTGATAACTGATAATATAGTTTTTGTGGGTTCCGAATTCTATATAAAATTTGTCCAGCATCCCTCTTTCAAAGCCTGTTGTTTCTTTGTAAGGCATTGAATATCCGTCAGAAAAATAGTATTTTGAAAAACGGCTGATCATTTCTTTGGCAGGAACTCCGTTGATAGAAAGGATTTCAGCACCTAAAGGCAGTGCTGCATCTTTTGAATCCTGAAGCAGGCGGCCGTCAATATTTTTCAGGGTTATGGGTAAATATTCCGGCTTTTGAGTGAGATAATAAGAAGCATGATTAGGCAGATCTGTATAGTTATGACAGCTTCCTTCAAATCCGGTAACATTTGCTATTACTTTATAAAAGTCGAAAATATTTTTGCTGTTTCGCGCGTCAATTTCTGCCTGTTGGTAGATACTGTCGATTTGATTTTTTGTTCTGTAAACATACAATCCTGAATTTGCCTTATCCCGGATAGAACGAAAGGTTCTAAGGTCTTCCACAAACTGGTCAGGACTGAACTGGCCATCCAAAATTGCTGCATTTTTAGATTCTGTAATGGAAATTTTTGCCGGTTTGCTTTTCTCCACATAAGATTTAGCCCAGACTTTCAGTTCATATTTTTTTCCTTTTTCCGGTGTAAAATAGAAGCGTTCAACACTTCTTATCCCTCTGGAATCATCCTGCTCCTTCAGCTTTTTTCCATCCATGAATAATGCAAGTCCCAAATTGGCATCTCCGGACTGTATTGAAATCCATGAAGGTTTGTGGGATTGTGGAATATATTTTAAGGTATCTCCCGGTTTCAGGTCTGAAATTGTTTGTGCATATACACTGTTTAACAACAATAAAAGAGGGATGATAAAGGGTCTGGTCATTATTATTTTTTGAATGGGCTAATATACAAATTAACCTCAACTGGCTGAAAAATATTCATTCATACATTTGATTACTATAATTTTATACTCATTTCCTGAACCTCTTCTGCAGAAAATCCGTAGATCTGTGGTGTTTTTATATCCAGAAGATTCAAATAAATATAAATTTCAGCTCTGTGATGAATTTCATGTTCTATCATCGCACGAAGCCATTTCCAGATAGAAATTTCATTGTTGGCAGGGGTTAAGCATTTGCGGGTAAGATCTTCATCGGAAAGTCCGCCAATGATTTCCAATGTCTGGCGATGCATCTCATTAAAAAACTTAACTGTATCTTCATAGCTATCAGCCAGTTCTTTTCCACATCCCGGATAAGCACTTTTCTTCCCGGAAATGGTTTCTCCATACATGTAGCGTTCTATTGTCGCAATATGTCTGATCTGATCTCCAATGGTAAATTTTCCCGGTTTATAGGTAAAATCAATATGTTCAGGTGGTACAACTGCTATAATCAGGTTGGTTCTTTCTCATATTTTTTGATAATAATCCAGGAATGATTGTACAGTTTTTATTTCCATATCTAACGGCTTTATCTTATGCTTTTTTGTAGGGTGAATATAAGAATTCTAAAAACAGGAGTTTTTGATTTTAATTATAAATTATATATAAAACCGGAAAAAATCCCGAATAAGTGAGTATAAAATTTGGAAACTTACTGAATATCCAATATTTTAGTTAAAAAATAACCATGATGAAAATAGGAACATGCTTGTGCATTATTCTACTATGCTTTAATCATATTACTGCTCAGTCTGTAAAAATTGATTCTGAAAAGCTTCTTGAATACTATGAAACACAACGTTATGCAGATGCTGCAAAATATCTTCAGAGTATATATCCAGAAGATACACAGGATATAAAAGCCCTTTCTCAAATAGCTTACTGTAATATGATGGCCGGTAAACTTCCGGAATCAGAGAAAAATTATCAGAAAATCAATACTATTCAGCCCAATAATCTGTCTACTCTATTCAGTCTGGCGAGTATTAATTCCAGACGGGGAAATGCATCCAATGCCAAGGCCTATCTTCAGCAGATTATTCAGGTGGACAGTCTCAATTTCAGTGCTTATAAACAGCTTGCAAGCTATGCAGACACTCCAGAATCAAAACTTAATTATTTAAAAAAAGCCAATACTCTGAACGCTACAGATCCTGATGTGGCTTATGATCTTTCTCTGGCTTACAGTGGCCTCAAACAATTTAAACCAGCTTATAATGTATTAAAAACTGCCATTGCTTCCGATACAGAAAATTTCACTTTACAACAGGCTTTATTGCCGGTTGCCAATCAGTTGGGAAAGTATCCGGAGGTGATCGAAATTGGTGAAAAACTGTTGAAAAACCATGCGGATGTGAACGTAATGAATGATATGGGGCAGGCTTATTTTTATGTAAAAGATTATCAGAAATGCATTACTCTTTATAAAATGCTGGAAGATATGGGAGTACAAAATGAAGGTACCTTATATTTTATGGCGTTAAGCTATCGTGAACTTAAAGATTATAACAATGCTGCTATCTATGCTCAAAAGACAATTGATGAAGCTATTTCAGATCATACCACATTATATTACGCCGCACTGGCAGGCATTTATGAATCCAAGAATCAGTATAATGATGCGGTAACGGCCTATAAAAGAGGATTAACCTTTGGTACGAGCAATATTATTTATTATCGTTTGGGGCTTCTTTACGATCTTAATCTGAAACAACCCAAAAACGCTGCAACTTATTATCAATTATACCTTAAAAACAATCCGGATCAGGAAAAAGAAAAAGAGCAGATTGCATATGCTAAAGGCAGAATTCCTGGTTTAAAATAGATATAGAGAATTTTGTCCCCGTACTGATGGTTTAGTCGTCATTGAAATGAATAACAAAAAAATATAGATCATGAAAGAATTTGCATTAATCTTCAGGCTTAAAGATATTTCCGATTTTAAACCTTCCCCGGAACAAATTCAGGAACGGATGAACTGGCTGGGAAACATTGCCGCTCAGAATAAACTGGTGGACAAAGGAAATACCCTTCTGCCTGCCCCTGGAACTGCAAAAACTGTAAAACCGGATAATATTGTAACTGACGGACCTTACACGGAAATCAAAGAATTTATCAGCGGATATATTATTGTAAGAGCAGAGTCTATAGATGAAGCAGTAGAAATGGCAAAAGGAAATCCCATCTTTAAAATTGGGGGTAATATTGAAGTGCGAGAAGTTTTGAAGGTGTAAAAAAATATGAAGCTGGAAATCAGGAATTGGAAGTTATTGCAATCTATGTTGAAAATTGTACTCTTCATTCTGGAGTCTTTTTAAATCCAGCCTACTTTTTTTCTCCAGACCGTATACCCGGCATCTTTACTGTCTATTTCTGGAATCTCTTCAGGCTCTGGGATGTTGTTAATTTCCTCTTTTGAGAGTTCAGGCAGGTTTACCTTTTTACGTTCTTCGTTCAGATTGTCTTTATTTTCTACAGGATAGATGGTTCTTTCAGCACTCAGTTGTGTTCCGTATTTCTGTGGCTTACTTTGAAAAACCTGGATCCTGTCGTATAAATAGGCTATATTCGCAGGATTAATATCACTGCTATTCTCCTCCATCATGATGAGACATTCTTTCATAAATTCTGGCTCACTAATGGCATGCTGAATAATCAGCCAAGCAGCCTCGCTTGCGTTTTTACCTATTTTTGAAATGGTAGGATAACCAATTTCCGATATAATTTCCCGAAGACGTTGTGCATTAGCTCTATGAATACGTTCCATTTCAGGATGATAACCTCCGGATAATTCTCCTGCTTCCAACAGTTTTTCTCTAACTGACAGATCTTTATCAGCCATTTCAAGGAGTTCTTTTTCAAAAGGAAGATGATTCATATTATAAATGATAATTGATGATTGATAATTGATGATTGATGATTGATAAACGATTAATTTAATTATTCTGTGAAATCATATCAAGAACGAAGCGTGCTCTGTTTCCTACGGCTGCTTTCGGGACTTCTATGAGATTGTATCCATATTCCTGATAAATATCCTTCATGCATTCAAAGGTAAGAATCGCTTTTTCAAAGGTTTGTTTTCTTTCCTGATCATTTTCGTAAATTTCTTTCCATGGGGGAAGAATGAAAACATTGTTATGATACACCATTTCTCTTGCTTTCGCTTCCATTGATTTTGGAATAGGAATATTTTCAAGCCTCATATAACCCAGCGTATCCAATATTCCCCGGTCGAAGAAAACAGGTTTTGTATTGGGCATGTGACTTATTTTAAGATAGGATTTTACAGATTCTGCAAACATCAGTTCTGCAAAAAGTTCTTTATTAAGCCATGGAAGTCCATCATTACCAGAATCAATTTGTTCCTTAATGATTTTCCTTCCTTCTTCGGGTACGGTTTCCAGCCCGTTTCTGTTTAATTCATCCAGCAAGGTCGTTTTTCCTGCTCCGGGACCACCCGTCATGATATATAATACTGAATTATCCTGTTTCATGAGTTTGATTTATATTCCGGAGGACTTATTTATTATTTTTAATGATATTTTTATAGGTATTGATACGGTCTTCTTCCCGATGCATATTGCACAATATGAGAAGATCATCCGTATTGTATTTTTCTGAAACCTGCTGTAGTTTTTGATTGACAGACGCTGGTGTTTCCATGATAATCCTATCTAAAACCGTGAAAAACACTTCTTCATCATGAGTTCCCAAAATCCTTTGCTCTACTTCTTCAGAGGAAAGAACAGCATTGGGACTTACTAATTGACGGGATTGCAAAAACTGATATGCCATTCCATAAGCATTCCTTCTGGCCTGTTCAAGAGTGTCTGCAACCGATACCGCTAATGCAATCTGTAAAGAAGGCCGAGAAAAATATTGAGTCTCATCGAATTCTCTGAGATAAACTTCTGTATTTTCCATCCCATTCTCATTGTTCATAAAGGCAGCAAACGAATAGCCAATCCCATGTTTTGCAGCTTCCATGGCAGAGGTCTTTCCTGAACCCAGCCACATGATCTCCGGTATATGCTTTACTTGGGCAGGTTGTGCAATTAAACCGTCATATACTCCTTTTTCATCTCTGATGAATTGAATAATCTCTTCCAGTTTCGTTTCCATATTGGATAAAATGACGGGTTTATGATTATTCAATGCCATTACCGCATCTTTCAATCCTCCGGGAGCTTTTCCCAATCCGAGAATAAAACGTTCTGGATATAGAGTTGACAGCATTTTGGTCCATTCCGCGATCTTATAAGCAGAATAGTTACGCATCATAATGCCGGCTGTTCCTATCCTGATACGATTTGTTTTACTGAGTACGATGGCAGCTAATAATTCAGGGCTGGAACTGCCATAGGCTTCTACTCCATGATGTTCAGAATACATGATGCTGTGAAAGCCAGTTTCTTCAGCCAATAAAGCGAGATTGATACTGTTTTCCAATGCAGATGCTGCACTGCCTCCCATAGTTGTAGGTGACTGATCTAATATCCCTAATTTCAGCTTCATACTATTGAATCAATTTTATGGTGAAGGTATGAAAAAAGCTTTATTGAATGGTGAAATATACACTGATCATTCTTTGGGAGGAAACACAATTCCCTCTTCTTTGATCAAATCATAACCAAATGTCATGATGGTTTCAATTACCGGAATCGCTTTTTTCCCTTTTTCTGTAAGGCTATACTCCACTTTTGGCGGAACTACGGGGAATACTTCCCTGTTAATCATTTCTTTAGCCTCTAATTCACGCAGCTGGCTGGTCAGCATTTTGTCTGTAATATGGGGAATATCTTTTTTAAGCTCACTGAAACGAAGTGGTTTCTCCTGTAATCTCCACAGGATCGGCATTTTCCAGGTTCCGCCGATATGGCTTAAAGCAAACTCAATAGGAGTATAATACAGTCTTTTATCATGGAAAAATTCAGGCATAGGAATCGTTTTTACCGTTACCCTCTCAAAAAGGTAAGGTTATCAAAAGGAAATATACAACTTCTAAGCTTCAGTAAAAAATAAAACCTTCCGATAATGGAAGGTTTGTTTATAGAAAATGATTATGCACATCTGATATCAGCACAACCGCCACCGCCGCCATTTCCATTTTTGTAATAACATGCTGAAGTTGGGCATCCACATGCTATACATTCACTCTCTGCTGGCGGACGACCACCTGTGATTGTTTTTAAACTTTGTCTCGCGATTTTCTTTAGATTTTTCATAATAAATAAGTTATTAGTTTGAAAGAGTAATTTAATAAAAAATCATTGAACAGCTTTGATTCCAATTGTTAAAGTTTTATTTTTCTTAGAATATAATACAAAAGGGTCAGCAACACAGCTCCTCCCATAATGATCAGCCACCAGTAAGGCAAAACCCAGAGTATAAAATATTGTATGGAATTAACCAAATAGAAAAACATATTCTCCGAAGGATAAACCTGTGTGAAAGCAGAGTCTGTAAGCCCCAGAATATAGGCTATCAAAGACAATATCATGATGTTTATGATGAACACTTTGAGTATATCTTTCTTCATAGCCATATTAAAAATAAAAAAGTTGAATCGCTATCTAACTATTTGTTCGCCGTTTTAAACTTAATAAGAAGCTTCTCTTCTTTCAGCGAATAGCCTTCTTTGGATCTGAAACTTTTATTGGTGAGTACAAACTCATATTCTTTATTAGGTTTAAGATCTACTCCCAGAACCAACGTTTTATCCGTATTTTCCATGCCTAACACTTTGGTAATGGGCATATATTCTTTTCCTTTATCAGAAAGATTGAAAGAATAATATTCCGGTATCATTTCTTTTGAGAAAGTGATGCGTATTTCTTTTGTATCAGGATTTACATCTGCAGAACCATTGGCAGGGTCCATTTTCACAACAGCTGGCGACTTCTTACGGTATTCCTTCATCAGGTCTCTTGTTTTTTCTTTAAAAAATTGAGATTGAGTAAGAAAATTTTCTACCGCTTTATCACTATTGTAATTCAGCTCAATAATATCTTTGATGGCCTTTTTCTTATCTTTGGCATTCTGGTAATACAACTTACTGATTTCATACCCTACATAATATCCTAAATCTGCACTTTCACCTTTATCTCTTCCATTGTAGAGCCAGTTGGTATAATTTCCGGTGAACATTTCTTTTTTAAACAGATTTTTCACTTTATCCGCATGAGCAGCACCGTAAGATAAATATTTCTTTTCCTGAGGCTTATTCATCACAAGCTCGGCAATCAGGTCACATGATCCTTCTTTTATAGATTGGTTTAAAACCCTTCTGCGGTCTCCGGTCTGCTGGGTATGGATATATTCATGAATATTCAGAGAAACGATATTATCCAGAGACTGCTTTGCAAAAACGCCTTTCAGCCATTCATCTTTGAATTCTGAAACATCTGTAGACGCAAGTCCCGTAACAAGTTCAGCCCCTACCAACACCATATTTCCACTCACCGTTCCTCCGGAGTTAAGTCCACCAATGGTAAAATACATTTCAGCATCTTTAAGTTCAGGATATAGCTCCTTTAGCTTGGCAACACTGGCTTCCAGTTCTTTGGTTTTGGTTTTTATCGTCAAAGTATTGGGTCTGACAGAATTCCAGAATTTGGGATATTGCTCAATATTTTTTACATAAACACTGTCATTATAATTTCTGGCCTTCATAAAAGCTTTTAAACCTTTTGTAGCTTTATCCGTATAAAGCCTTTTTATCAGATCGAGTTTTTGGGAGTGATTGTCTGTCTTTTGAATACTGTCATAAGCTACCCAAAAATTATCAATATCTGAAGTAAAAATTTTGGCCGATTGCTGTGAAAAAGCACTAGCAAATACAAGTGAGAAAATAATAGTAGTGAAACGTTTCATGATTATTCTTAAACAGTAACAATGATACATACAATTATTGTATTTTGCAACTCACTTTTATAGTATAAACACGCCCATTGTAAAAGCTTAGAGATGGTAAAACCAGCAGAATAACTCCAACAAAAAGAAATCAGAATAAGTATTTTATCATTTATTTATATCTATTCCAAATAATTTTAATTCTTTCCATTTTATTATCGCAAATATTTAATACTTTAGCTTAATAATTTGAACGAATGGGAATAATCCTTAAACCAATTGATATTGTAGATGATATTTCACAAGAAGATTTCCGTGAAAAATATCTAAAGCCATGTAAGCCAGTGGTAATCAGAAATATGGCAAGAAAATGGCCCGCCTACCAAAAATGGACGATGGAGTATATGAAAGAAGTAGTAGGTGACGTTGAAGTTCCCCTTTACGACAGTTCCAAAGCAGATCCTGCCGCTCCTATCAATACTCCAACGACGAAAATGCCATTTCGTGATTATGTTGACCTTATTCAAAGGGAGCCTACTGATCTAAGAATATTTTTCTTTGATCCTATAAAATTTGCTCCAAAACTTTTGGACGATTATGTTCCGCCAAAGAATCTGATGGGTGGATTTTTGGATAAGTATCCCAGTATGTTTTTCGGAGGTAAAGGTTCAGTGACTTTCCTTCATTATGATATTGATATGCCGCATATTTTCCATACGCATTTCAATGGAAGAAAGCATGTCCTGTTATTTGAATACAAATGGAAATCAAGACTTTATAAACTTCCATATGCTACCTATGCACTGGAAGACTATGATATTGCCAATCCTGATTTTGAAAAATTTCCGGCATTGGACGGTATTGAAGGTATTGAATGCTTTCTGGAGCACGGAGATACATTATTCATGCCTACGGGCTGGTGGCACTGGATGAAATACCTGGATGGTTCATTCTCTATTTCTCTGCGTGCATGGGACAAAAGCTGGGCCGTAAAAGCACATTCTCTTTGGAACCTTGCTGTTCAGCGTAATTTTGACAACTTCATGAAAGGACGATACAAAAAAAGGTATATGGACTGGAAAGAAAGAAAAGCGGTAGAAATAGCGAATAACGCATTGAAAAAAGGACTTCCTAAATAACAGGAAGCAATTCTTATACAAGCAAAGAGAGTGGATGATCATGATAAATCATCCACTCTTTTTTATCCGTGGACTTTATTTTTAAGTTATTTGTTAAAAATTAATTAAATTTCATAGGATGTTTCCTAATACCCTTATATATGTTTGAAAAATTGATCGATAGCTTTGAGAAGCTGTGCCTGCAAATTATAATTGAAATATTATTGGTTCCTGTTACCATTTTCAAATTGTTTCAGGATCCCCGCCGCTGCTATGATCTTTCTGTACACGAGATGGAAAAAGAGGAGACAGAGCGTTTTCAGGACTACCTCTCTCCTATCAAACTTTCCGTTTATACCTCTGTGATTGTCTCTGTGCTATTAATGGATTATGGTGGTGAACACAATATTATTTCCAAGATCAAAGGAGTTAGCATGGTAGAAAAAGCTCTTTTTATATTCCTCATAAATAATATTACTGCAGTATTCTTCAGTGTTGCATTGTTAGTATATAAAAAAGAAAAGGTAAATACTGTTACATTTAGAACCTTGCTGTTTTCTTTCATTTATACGACGGTATATACTTCTACTCCATTTTTTATATTAATCAGTTCGGCAATGTTTTTAGGTCAAACCCTGAATGTAAAATCCTATCTGGATAGATTTGGCAAGATAACTGAATATGGAACAAGAGATTACCTGTTTTTTCTGGTCTTCCTTGTCTTTCTCATTATTGGGATTATCGGAATCTTTAAGCTCTTTAAAGCCTTACATTATATTCTGAAGAATAATTTCAGCTATCATCCCTATGTGGTATGGTTCTTCACGCTACTTTTCTTCGTTATTCAGCTTTATTATACCAGAGGATTTATTTAAAATTAGTTCTATTTTCAAACATACCCGTCTGTTTATTTTTTACATTTGTAAAAATTTTATACGATGCCCAAACCTCGCGAAAGAATACTAAATACAGCAATGGATCTCTTCCATAAGCAAGGTTACAACAATACGGGCATTAATCAGATCATTGAAGATGCAGGGGTATCAAAAGCAAGTTTTTACCAGCATTTCAGGTCTAAAGATGAACTTTGTATTGAATTTCTCAATAAAAGATATGACTATTGGGTTTCTGAGCTTGAACAATTCACATCAGAAGCAAAAACAGTACAGGAAAAATTCCAACAAACTTTTGATTTCCTGATTGATATGAATAAAAGAGAAGACTTCAGAGGATGCAGTTTCTTCAATATTTTGTCGGAAATTCCTGCAGATCAGGAAAACATTCATCATGTAATCCGTACTCATAAAAATAAGCTGAGAGAAAGCTTTAATGAAACCCTTCAAAATGATATGGTTTCAGCACATATTTACCTTCTTTTTGAAAGTGCCCTACTTACCAGCCAGCTTTACCGATCCAATGAACTCATAGAAAAATCTAAAGTTATTGTGCAGGATATACTGAACACCACCTATTAATTCTTCAGATATGCATATTCCAGATCTTCATTCTTTCTTAAAAACTGAACTTCATCCACTAAAAGAAGTTACCTATCCTGCTAAAACCATCCTTCTTGAAGAAGAAAAAATTTCAGATAAGATGTTCCTTGTAAAAAACGGAGCCTTAAGAGTATTTTTCTATCAGGACGGAAAAGAACTTACATTGGATTTTATAACAGAAAACCAGGCTGTTTCATCTTTTGACAGCTTCCTGAATGGTATTCCCAGCGATTTCGTTATTGAAACACTGGAATCTACTACAGTCTATGAACTTCATACTGATACTTTTCACACACTCATGGAAAATCAGGAATTTCAGCATACTTTTCATCCGCTTTTTTACAAACGTTTCAGCGAAATCAATAAAAGGCTCATTTCTTTCATTAAAGATTCTCCTCAACAGAGATATGAACAACTTCTCAAAAACAGACCAGAACTTCTTCTCCGCTTTCCACAACATTATATTGCCTCATATCTTGGAATAACAAGTGTTTCATTAAGTAGAATACGCAACCGCCGGTAATTTCTTTACAATTGTTATCGTTCAGTCATTACTCTGTAAGGTAATTTTGCTTCAAAATAATAAAGTTATGAAACATTTTATCCAACAGGTATTTAAAGAAGTATTAGAAAATCCGGTATTTGACGAACTATTAATTGAGAACTATTTTTCAAAAGAATACATTCAGTTTGTAGATCATTCTCAGCTGAATTATGATGAATTTGTTTTGCACATCAAAAAGCTTAAAGAAAAAGTAGCGGAACAAAAGCTTGAAATCATCAGCCATGCTGAAAATGGTAATATCATATTTACCAATCACATTGCAAAATCTATACTAAAAGATGGAAGTGAAGTTGTGCACAAAGTACTGGCAGAATTTACCATCCACAATCATCAGATTATACGATGTGATGAATTGACATTACTAGTGGAAGGAGATGAAACTGCAAAAAATTTAGGATCCGAAAGGTAAGTAATCACTCTGTATTTCCTTTGAACAAACAGTTTCTATATTAACAATTCTTAAGAAAACCTTAATTTTCTCTTCAACTTCATTTCCAAACAGACGTTTAATTTTGTTACGTTTTTAATCTAATTAAAGAAAAGTGAAAAAATTTTTACATCTGTTCTATTTTGTGCCTCTATTTTTTCTATGCACAAACCGGATCTCTTTCCGGAAACATCAATGATGATTCTAAAATTGCCCTGCCTGGAGCCAAAATCTCCTTAAGTCCGGGAAATATTTATACCACATCGGATGAACATGGAAATTTTGTATTTCTCAATGTTCCTCCCGGAAGCTACACTATGAAAATTGATTATCTGGGTTATGGTGTGCATGAATACAACGTAACAGTAGAACCTGAGAAAAATACACGCCAGAACATTGTTTTCGATAAGAAAGAAACATCCATTGCAGAAGTTGTAGTTTCCGGAGCTACGTTAAAAAATCAGGCTAGAGCTTTAAACAAGCAAAAAAACAATGCCAATATTACCAATGTGATTTCTTCAGATCAGATCGGGCGTTTTCCTGATGCCAATATTGGGGATGCCTTGAAGCGTGTTCCCGGAATCACCATACAGAATGATCAGGGTGAGGCCAGAAACCTTATCATCAGAGGGCTTGCTCCAAATCTTAATTCAGTTACCCTGAATGGAGACAGAATTCCGTCTGCTGAAGGAGACAATCGTAATGTACAGATGGATTTGATTCCTTCTGATATGATTTCTACCATAGAAGTTAATAAAACCTTGACTCCTGACATGGATGCCGATGCCATCGGAGGTTCTGTCAACCTTATTACCAGAGCTTCCCCGAATGGACAGAGAATTTCTGCAACCGTTGCAGGAGGATACAATCCTATCCGTGAAAAAGGAAATTACACCGCCGGATTTGTCTATGGAAACCGATTTCTGGATAAAAAATTGGGTGCTGTATTCAGTTTCTCCTATAACAACAACAATTTTGGTTCGGATAATATAGAACCTGTGTGGAGCCAGGCAAATGATCTTGCGCAAACCGTTTATGTAAGCAAAATGGGGGTACGTTATTATAATGAACACCGTATCAGACACAGCTTTGATCTTAATATGGATTATGAATTCAATTCCAAGAACAAGATCTACGCTTCTGCGATGTACAACTTCAGAAATGATAAAGAAACCAGGCTGGCATTAGGATATAAAATAAAACCAGTCTACAGTGCCGACGAAACGGAGATCACAGACTGGAAAGGAAGTATTACCAGACAAAATAAAGGAGGTGATGCAGATAATGACAATACCCGTCTGGAAAAACAAAGAGTACAGAATTATGCATTAAGAGGAGAACATTTATTAGGCTCTAAAGTGGATCTTGACTGGTCCGTAAACTACGCAATCGCCAGTGAAGACAAGCCTCATCAGCGTTATATAGAGTTTGAAAACAGCAAAATGAACTTCGCTCCTGACCTTAGCAATCCTGAAAAACCAATGTTCAACCTTCTGGCTGCAGATAATCTGGGCAGCTATAAGCTGAGTGATCTTTCGGATGCCAATAACTTTACTCAGGAAAAAGAGCTTGGCGCCAAAGTGAATGTCCGTTTTCCTTTTTCAATAATTGATGGTCAGAAAGGTCGTCTTCGTACCGGTTTCCGTATGCGTTTGAAGAAAAAGGAAAGAGAGAATGATTTCTATGCTTTTACTCCGGTCAACAGTATGGGAAGCCTTTTATCTGTTCCAACGATACATCTTAATGGTGATAATTTCCAGGCTGGCAATTATATTCCGGGGACTTTTGTGGATCCTGCTTTTCTTGGAGGACTGGATTTATTCAATCCAACTTTATTTAACGGCAAGCTTAAACCTGAAAAGTATCTTTCCAGCAACTACAATGCAAAAGAACAAATCTATGCTGGTTACATCCGTTGGGATCAGGATTTTAATGATCAATTATCTATGATTGTGGGAGCACGTTTTGAAACCACCCAAATTGATTATACCGGAAACTATGTGATGAATGAGAAAGATCTGGTAGGACAAATCAATAATACCAATACGTACACGAACGTACTTCCCAATATCTCCTTCAAATATGTTCCGATGCAGGACCTTGTACTTCGTGCAGCGTTTACTACTGCTCTCGCACGCCCGAATTATTACTCATTGGTTCCTTACCTGAATGTCATTTCGGAAGATGAGATCGTAGCAGCCGGAAATCCGAACTTAAAAGCAACCTATGCCTACAATTTTGATTTCATGGCAGAAAAATATTTCAAATCTGTCGGGATTCTTTCAGGAGGTGTTTTTTATAAAAACCTGAACAATTTTATTTATACCTATTCCAAAAGAAATTATACAGCCAACGATTTCACCAATGACTTTGCAGGGCAAACCAACCCGATTCCTGCCGGAGAAAGCAACTGGAAATTCACCCAGCAGCGTAATGGTGACAATGTAGATATCTATGGTTTTGAAGTTGCTCTACAAAGGCAGCTTGATTTCATTCCGGGAGCTTTCTGGAAAGGACTTGGTGTCTATGTAAACTATACCTACACCAAATCCAAAGCAAAAGGAATCACCAACGAAGACGGTGTGGAAAGAACAGATGTAGGACTTCCCGGTGCTGCTCCTCATATGTTCAACGGATCGCTTTCATGGGAAAACAAACGTTTTTCAGCAAGGGTTTCCATGAACTATGCTTCTCATTATATTGATGAACTTGGTGGCAAAGCGTTTGATGACCGTTATTACGATAAGCAATTTTTCCTTGATGCCAATGCTTCTTACAAGATCACAAGCCAATTGAGGTTTTTTGCGGAAGCCAATAATCTGACCAATCAGCCGTTAAGATACTACCAGGGAATCCAAAGCAGAACTGCTCAGGCGGAATATTACAGACCAAGATTTACAATGGGAGTGAAATTTGATTTTTAAATAAGCATGAAAAACATACATTATATATTGGCTCTTTCAGTTCTTCCTTTGGTGATCAACTGTACACGGCAGAAAGAAATAATAGAAAAATTAAAACCTACCGTTATCACAGAAACGGTAGTTCATGATACGGATGACCCTGCTATATGGATTAATCCTCAGGATGCTTCCAAAAGTATCGTCATCGGAACAGATAAAGATACTGATGGAGGGCTGTACGCCTTTGATCTCAACGGAAAAATCATCAATAAAGTTGTAGGACTGAAACGTCCCAATAATGTGGATATCGAATACGGTTTTATGCTGAACGGTAAGAAAACAGATATCGCAGCAGTCACTGAAAGAGAAACCAACAAAGTAAAATTGTATGCTCTTCCAGAACTGAAAGAAGTTGGCGAAATATCGGTATTTGAAGGAGAATCAGAACGTGGTCCCATGGGAATCTCAATGTATAAAAACCCTGAAACCGGCGATATATTTGTGATTGCAGGAAGAAAATCCGGTCCAAGTGACGGCTATCTTTGGCAGTATAAGCTTTCTGAGAAAAATGGGTCTATCACTGGAGAAGTTGTCCGTAAATTTGGGAAATACAGTGGCTTAAAAGAGATTGAAAGCATTGCTGTAGATGACGAAATGGGCTATATTTACTATTCTGATGAACAATTTGGAGTACATAAATATTATGCTGACCCTGGAAAAGATAATGAAGAGTTGTCAGTTTTCGGGAAAGGAGATTTTAAATCAGATGTGGAAGGAATTTCAATTTATCCCACTTCCAAAGGGAAAGGATATATTCTGGTTTCCAATCAGCAGAATGATACATTCAATGTGTATTCAAGAGAAGATCAGTCCAAAGGGAGAATTGCTGAAATTCCGGTTTCTACACTGGAAAGTGATGGTTCTGAGGTAACGAATGTTAATTTAGGTCCGAAATTCCCGAAAGGAGTTTTTGTTGCGATGAGTAATGGCAGAGTATTCCACTTTTACGACTGGAGGATTGTTGAAAAAGCCATAAAATCAGCAGTGAAAACTAATAAATAAAAAATAGTTTTTTAAACCATTAAGGTTTGATAAGTTTTTAAGAGTATTAAGCTGAATTAAACAGTCATTGCGAACCGAAGGTGAAGCAACCCATGAATTTTATCTAGCTTAATACTCTTCACTTTTTCATTTTTCTTAATGGTTTATAATCTTAAAAGTTTTTCAACGCAAAGGGTATTTAAATTTTGTAATATTTTAAGTAAGTTAAGCAAAAGTTGATTTGCAATCAACCGATGAAGCAAAATATTTATCCATGGGCTTTTTAAGCAGCTTGCTGCAAAACTTTGCTACCTCAAAAGTATGAAAGTCTTCTGCATAAACTTTGCGTTTGAAAAATAATTGCATTGTTATATCACAGCAACAACTTCCCTCTCCCAGCCTCCAGCCTCCTTCTTACTTATACGTCCCAAATACCCTATCCCAAATAGAAGTATAAAATCCAAAGTTTTTACTTTCATCCAAATGGTGCTGGTTATGAAACCTTGTTGTTCCCACCAAGAACCGATCAAAAGAAGCCGGAAAAAACTCTCTGTTCAAATGTCCTATGGTTCCCCAGATAAGATTGAGTAAAAGATATATTGAAATGGAAATTACAGAAAAGTCATAACCTATGAGTAAAGCCAGCATCATCAGCCCAAATCCTATGGTTTCGAAAGGATGCAGTACAAAAAGGCTTAAAAAATTGGTACTGACATGCTCATGATGTTTACCATGTAAAGTTTTATAGATGAAAGGCAGATGGGCTGCAAAATGAAAGAAATACATCAAAAGATCCATTAAGAGAAGCAAAGCTGACACTTCCGCTATGACTCCAATTACAGATTGAGTTTCTCCCAGTACAATCCATCCGTTTTTCCATAAGAAAGCACCTAAAAGAAGTACAAAACTGTTACATAAAACAGTAACGAGACTAAGGTAAAAGTCGGATCTGGTAACAGGATGATTTTTCTCCTGTAACTGGCTTTTACGGCAAGTTTTTTCTATAAAAACATATAAACCTATAGAAAATAGGTAGAGAACAACATTGATGATCAGGCTGAACACCATCCACTCTGGCCAGGAAAACTGCCAAAATATATGTAAATAACCGGAAAGTTCTGTTTGATTAAAATTCATAAGTCCTTCATCCTTCAGCTTGATGTCATAAAGGTATGAATTTCATAGTAGAAACAACCGATAAAGTCTGTTTTCAGTCATTATTTCTGTCGGGACTTTCTTCTGAGCTCACGAAGTCTTGATGTCAGTTTTTTTCTTAAATCATTATGATATTCGCGGTAGTTTTTGATGCTGTTTTCCAGATTTTTTTTATTGAGCAGATACTCATCATATAAATGTCTGAGCTCTGAAATCTGATTAATCACCTCCGAAGGCTGGCTTTCAGGATCTTCCGCAGCTTCTATCAGCAGACGGTAATATTCAACACGGCTGGTCAGGTTCATATGAAGTTTTGGCTCTATTCCCTGCATGATCTTATTATTTTATTGAGTTCTTGAATGGGTAAAAGACAAAGAGACTTTTGCTTTTACTATTCGATATATTATTTTTTACTTTTATTATTAAATAACCTTTTTAAACTTTCCTTTTTTTGAACCATTAAGATTGTATTAAGATGATTAAGATAAGCTTCGCTTTAATTTAAAATCAGAGTGATTGACCTTAGCTCTACTTTAATTCTTTAAAATTCTTAATGGTTAAAAAAAGGTATCCATTTTCACATAGTCGAAAATGTAACGCCTTTTTATCTTTTCTATCCAAATTCTATTTTTCCATCATTACCGGAGGCACATCACTCTGGTATAAAATCTTAACATCTCTATTTTTTCCTGACCTGCAGATTTGAAATAACCTCCGTTAAGGGCAGAAGAAATAAGCGTTTCGTTAGGATCTCCCAAAGGTAATAATGGCAGACTGACAAATTCATTGACATTAATCTGCGGGGAAATTCCATTACTGTATTCTCCGGCACCATTGGCATTAAATACTTTATAGATTACCGGATGAAGCTGCCAGGAAATTTTTCTCGGTTTACGTTTGTCTTCTACTACAAATCCTGCCATATCTTTCCCCAGAGTTGTATTTCCTATCTGAATAACCTGCATATAAGGTTTCAGATTATTCACCACAATTTCTGCCGCTGATGCCGTACTGTTTGATGTCAGAATAAACACTTTCTGTAATCCCAATGCATTGGCACGTAAAGTTGTAAAGTCCAAAGATTTTGGATCATAAGCGATCTGCTGGGCAAATGTTCTTTTTACTTCCCCTCCATTTTTATTTCCTTTAAAAATAATGAATGGTGAGCCGGATGATAATCCTGAAGGAATCAATGAACAGAGCGCAGCTGCAGATGATACAGAGCCTCCATAGTTGTAGCGGAGGTCAAGAATCAACTCTTGTACTCCGGCAGCTTTGAGTTCCCCAAACTTTTGGTTCAAAGTCTGAGTCATCCCGTCCGGAAAATCATAGATATAAAGATAGCCTACTTTTTTACCGTTTTTCTCAAAAATTTTAGATAAAATGGGTTGTTCAAAGGAAAAACCATAGTAAACCGTAATATTTTTTTCATTAGTGACCGCTCCATTTTGCCATTTTCCAACGGTAAGTTCTACAACAGTCTGATCTTTAATAGAGGAAGCCATTGTTTCCGCATTTGCGACTGTCATTGCTTTTCCATTGATTTTGGTAATGATCATTCCTCTTTCCAGCCCGGAATTGAAGGCCGGAGAATTTTGAAGCACCAGCTTTACTACGGTAACTACTTCATTATTGGCAAGCTGAACAACAGAGTAATCAAACCCATACATATTTCTGATAGAACGTGGATAGGTAGAGGAATCTTCTGTATTGACCAGAAAAGAAAACCGATCCTTGGAAGAGAGCAGACTTTTGAAAAAATCTTTTATAGGAAGCTGATAATTAGGTTTTGCAGGCATTTCATCTGCCCAATAATAATACCGTTTCATGCTGTCCTGAACCCAGAGATTCACAGATTCTGTACTGCCTTCAGGGAAGACAGGTGCGCTTTCATCATTATTATTCGTACACGAAATGAGAAAGACCACGATGGCAATACATTGAAGTTTTAAAAAATTTTTCATACGCAATTACAGATATTCTGCTACATCTATATCTCCTTTGACTACCCATTCTCCATTTTCCATTTTTTCCTGAAGGACAATCATATTGGCACCTGTGTGCTGTTTTATTTTTACCTGAATCATTTTAGATCCGGCATAAGGTTCTGTAGTTCCCGGTTTGTACAGTTCCAGATATACAGGAGCTGTAGAGCTGTAAAAGTTATAGATTTTCACTGCTGTAAAATTATCTTTTCCGATGTTGTCAAATTCTGCCAATACAACTCCATTATCTCTTTTCAAAATACCTTTTACATTTTTCAATGAGGTTCCGGACAATTCGCCCAGATTAGGAAAAATAAATTCAAAACCTACTTTCCCCAGATTAACCTGAGGTTTTACGGCGTAAGTCTGTAAGTAAATTCCGGGAAGATTAAAAAAGTTCAGGGTTTTAAAATCATTTATGTTGTCATACGTAATACTGTATTTTGCGATTTCGTTGCCTGTTTCACTATTGTAGACAGACAGTTTATTGGTTTCTCCCTGGTCCAGTACAAACTGAAGCTGGGTTTCTATCTTATTGGTGTAAGATGTTTTTCCGTCAATGGATACAGGCTGTCCGTTAAACCTCAGCTGAACAGCATCAGGCTTGGAAAATCCTTTGATAGTAACCTCTCCGGGTTTCTGTACTCTATCATACAACTCCATCGTGTTGCTGTCTGTACATGAAAAAGTACGGTAAAAAATAGGAGTAATGCAAAGATTTTATTCATCTTTATTTAATTATTTGATGGTAATACTTAAAAATATTGCCCGACCCATCAGCCGGGCAATATATAATTATAAAAAAACTAGTTGGATATGTTCTGGATAACCTTTTTCAAGGACTATCCATTATTGTATTTAAAATTTCTGGTGTTTCTAAAATCAGTTTCTAAGGGTGACGCTTTATTTTTTAATAAATTTCAGTTTTTCCGTAGTCTTTCCGTCTGTAATTTCTGCGATATATGCTCCTGATGTAAGATTAGCTACATGAATCGCTTTTGAATACTGAGCGGTAAGCACTTTTTGTCCGGCAGCATTGTAAATATTCACTACCGTTGTATTTTCCTTCAATGCAGGATTAAGGTGTAGTACTAATGATTCTTTTACCGGATTTTCTGCTATTTGGGTAAGTGTTTTGTTTCCTTTTACATCCTTAGTTCCTAAAAATGCCGTAGCATAAATTCCTATTTCATCAATATTGATATTCTGGATATTATTTCCGCTTGCTTTTCTGTTCGCCCACATTCCGATATAGATTTTCTTTCCAGCAAAAGCAGAAATATCTACAAGAGATTGTACAAACTCGGTAAGATCTGCCGGAAACGGATTGGCTGAGTCTCCTACCTGTATTTTATAAAGACTCTGAACGTCGTTACCACCTGCATCTACTGTCATGGCCTGAAAATCAGCTAATGTAGGAACTTCTTTCTGCGGTGTACTTACATAGATAAAAAGGTCTCTGGCAACAATGGTGTGGGTGGTTCTCTGTCTTCCGATATTGGCCGCTAAAGTAACTGTACCTGCAGTGTTGGTAAGATCAATCTGAGGAGAAATAATCCAGTCATTTTCTGTAGCAAATCCTGTAGCATTACCGGTAGGCACCAAACTGATGGAATGACGAAGAACGCCTGCAGTTCCATAAGTTAAAGCTGTTCCGTTGTGGTAGATATTCTGTCCCTGCACCCATCCGTTGCTATTTCCGTTCAGATCATGGAAAGTCCATCCCTGTAGGTCAGCAGGTGTATCAAAGGAATTTCCCCAAACCAGAGTCTGCGCTGCAGCAAGTTGGGATAAAAACAGAACAGATGATAAAATTATTTTTTCATAATGCTGATTATTAATGTTTTTGAAGTAAAAGCAAGGAATCAGCTTTCGCTGTTCCCTGCTTTTTAAAGTTTTTTATTATTCTACAATTGTGAAATTGTATTTTGTCCAAAGTCCCTGGAAGTTTCCACAGTTTCTTGGAGATACATTCCAACTTCCTTCGTTGAAGAATGGCTGGCTCATACCCCATAGAGATGCAGGAGTACCAGTTAATAGGTTAGCAGCTGGGATTCCCGCAGTTCCTGTACCTGTAACTGAAGTACCAAATCCGTGAATCTGGATCGTGTTATATGCTGAAGCTGAAGAAAGTTCAGAACCTGTACCTTCTACTTTGATTCCCACAGGATATCCTGTAACCACAGCGTTATTTAATGTTAATCTTCCGTGTCTTCTGATGTGGATACCGTTTTCATACAAAGCTCCCTGAGTAGAGTTTTTAGTACCAATGATCGTAAGGTTGTTGATTACCGGGTGAGTCAGCAATGATGTAGAAGAACCGTCTGCGTTGTTATCAAGCTCGATACCGTTAGAATCCGGGCTTGATCCGCTAAGACTGTGTGTAGAGTTGTAATCTGCCAAAGCAAGAGCACAAGTGATTGTTCCTGTATATCCGTTATCAAAATCGAAGTTATCGTCATCCGCAGCGAAAGAAACAAGGTTTGAAGCGTTCACAGTACCACCGAAGAATTCAAAAGAGTCATCTTTTCCGAAAGATACCTGGATATGATCCAAAGTAGTTCCGTTTCCTACTCCTCCTAAAGTAAGACCGTTGATTTCGTTTCCTGAATTCGGAGCCAAAAGGTCATATCCTGCAAACTCAATACGTACATATTTCAATGTTCCAGCGTTATGAGATTCGTTTGTACCTCCGTAATAGAAATCAGGACCAGATAATCCTTCAATCGTTTTTGTGAAAGGAGTGTTGGTAGGAGCATCTCCTAAGATAATCACCCCTCCGAAATCACCAGGTGCAGCAGTAGTATCTTCATTTCCGTCTAACAATTTGTAGCTTGTGAAAATGATTGGCTGAGCTTCTGTACCTGCTGCATTGATTTTTCCTGTTTTAGCAATTACCAAAACTCCTGTAGCTGTATTGCTTGCATTTGGTTTTGCTTTAATGAATGTACCCGGCTGGATTGTTAATGTAGCACCATCTTTTACGGTTACAACTCCATCTAATTCTACTACACCACTCCATGTAGTATTGGTAGTAATAGCACCACTTACACTGGTTACCGGAAGCGCAGAAGCGGTAAGGTATTCAGCAGAAGTAGATTTCATTTCGAATGGAGATGATGAATCCGCCAGTTGATCGTGTTGACAAGCTGTAAGAGATAATGCTGCCACTGCAATTAGAGTTAGTCTTTTCATTGTTATAATTTTTAGTATAATCCGGTCGTATTATTTTTATACCAGATCAGTTTTTTAATATTCAGGAATATCTTCCTCTTTATTCCTTCGATTTGTTTTTTGGTGTTCGTCCCATCTCCGCAGGAGGAGCTGCATTGCGGGAGTTCCCATAAGAATCGTTAAGGCCTGGGGAAAAAGCAGTTAACGTCCGGTTTTTTCTTAACTGTACTGCTGTGCGCATCATCAGTATTATTTCAGTTTTTGATCAGGCTTCCGAAACCTGTACGCCTCTATCTAAGAGCTCTTTTTATATCATCTTGTTTGGTGTCTTATTTTTAAAAAGTATAGTTCACACTCAGGCTGAACATTCTTCCGCTGTACGCCCGAAACATGATCTTATCTATATTTTTATCGTACTTGTCTGTAGCTCCCGGAAGAAGATCCCAAGCCTCTCTTTCCGTTCCTACATTACTTCCGCCTCCGTTTTTTGCAGCCAGATAAGAATTGAAGTTGTTATAATACTCCTTTACTCTGTTGAAGAGGTTTCTCACATTAAACTTCACTTCAAAATTTCTGTTTCGAAGGAATTTATATGAGATCTGAGCATCTGCTACTGCATAAGGACGCTGGATTTCCTCTCCTTTGTAAGCATATCCTACCGTGATGTATTGGTCTCCTTTTGCGTTATACAAAAAGCTCATCCCGAAACGGTTTCCATCATAGACCAGTCCAAGATTGTAGGCGTAAGGAGTCTGTCCGTACAGTGGACGTTTTACTTCATAGGTATCATCATTATCACCCGTTTTATACAGGTCTTTAAAAGCCACTACTTTGGTATGGTTATAGGTAAAGTTTCCGCTTATGAAAAGCTTTTCAAGAAAAGTTCCGTCAGCGATAAAACCTAAACTTTTTCTTACTTCTGCTTCCACCCCAATCAGCTTTGCATTTTTTGAATTTCCGTTGTATAAGAAAAGATTTCCTTCACTTGAAATATGCCCTTCGCGTTCAATAGGTCTGTCAATATTTTTGTAGTATAGTCCCGCAGAAAATATTTCTCCGAGTCCTGGAAACCATTCAAACTTGAAATCATAATTATTGATCACCGATGAACTTAATTCTGTATTGTAAATCAATCCATTGGCAATAGGGTCGAAATAAGGAAGTCCTGTTCTTTCATTAAACTGAGGGCGGATGACAGATTTGTTATAAGCAAGCCTCAGGTTAATTTTATTGGTTGGGCTGTACGTAAAATTTACGGAAGGCATCCACTGCCAAGGTTTATCATCTATAGCTGCTCTCATGATGTATTTGGAATCGGTAGGATCCAGCTGTTGGGAAATCATGTCGTACTTAAAATATTCTGCACGGAGTCCCCAGACTAATCTTAATTTCTTCCAACGGTTGTCAAACATTACAAAAACTGCGTGCTGATTCACTTCCCCTTCATACTTATCATTTTTATACAATCCTCTGGTTTCCCAACCAATACCACCCGGAACATAATGGGAACCATCAAACCAGTCAGCAAGTGAACCATACATCGTCAAATAATTCTTCTCGCTATTCGGAACGTTCCGGTTTTCGTCAACACGAAGAAAAAACTTCTGCTGTTGGTTGGTATTGTTTTTTATAGCTCCTGCATATCCGGTTTTGATGGTGTTTTTAAAACTTCCAGCGTCCATATCCCATTTCACAGAAGCACCATAATTGTAATCTGTTTCTTTATTCTCAATATATCCTCTGTAGAAGTCTGCTCCAGAGTTGTAGATCTTATGAAAAGTTAGAATTTCACTTCCGATAAAATCATATCGGGTAATATACTGCGTGTAATCTTTAGTATCGGAAGCCACTCCTGTACGGGCTGCAAACCAGCTTACTTCTGCATTTCCTATTTTATGATTTCCCTCTAATTTATTTTGTAAAAGGGTTTGAAAAATCGGGTAATTGGTATTATCAGTATAAGGTCTGTCTAAATTTTTGATCTGAGCAGGATCATTATTAGGAACGACTCCATTGTAGAAATAATTATAGGCTAGTTCTGCATTGGCTGCCATTCCACTTCCCGTTGAGTATTCATTCCAACCTGTTACTCTTGTTAGTGTATTATCAAAAATATGGGTATAGGAATTACGGAATGAGATTCTGTTTTTTCCAAACTGAAATCCGAAATTCAACATCCCAGCCAGCGTAGAATTATAATTGTAAGAAGCTCCGCTGTTTTTGAAATTATAGAATGGAATCTGTCCGTTCGCATCCGGCATTCCTGTGGTATCCAGCCAGTTTCCTCTTCCTGTATGGTCAATATCCAGTTTATTCTGTTCATTTCTGATAACAAATGCTCCGGCAAATCCCCATTTATTATTGTTTTTAAGGGCATAAGTTCTTCCCAATGCCAGCTGTATATTAGATCCCATGTCACCTCTTGTTTTATAGGTGCTGAAATTGTCATTGGTAAACTGTTTTGATTGTTCAAAAAACCTTGGATCTGTCCAGTTCATCGCTTCCAGTCCTTTGGGAAAATCCCTCGTTCCATCATCATATCCGAAATAATCATACTTTCCTCGCTTACGGGTCAGGAATTCTTTGAATGCCGACTGATCATTATAAGAAGTTCCCATCGTTACCGTTGTAAAGTTTTCATTGGGAATATCTTTCGTTCTCACTTCCACATATCCTCCTGCAAAGCTGGCATTCATATCAGGTGTTGCAGACTTGCTTACCACCACACTTTCTACCATGGCTGTAGGAATAATATCAAATGAAAAATTCTGATTATAAGCTTCCGTACTAGGCAGGTTGATACCATCCATAGCTGCAGTGTTCCAACGTTCTCCCATGGATCTTACGACCACATATTTATTATCAATCGTGGTGATTCCTGTTACTCTTTTCAGTGTTCCTCCCACATCGCTGTCGGGAGTTTTGGAAATCTGTTCCGCTGAAATACCATCACTCATCTGGGCTGCTTTCTTCTGCTGGGCAAGAAGTCCTGCTTGTGTATCTGCTTTACGGGCAGCGGTAATCACCACTTCTTTGATGTCTGTAATTTTGTCCGAAGCCTTGTTTAAAGCAAATGAAACAGAACTGGTTTCTTTGTTGGTCACAGATAGTTTTTCAACCCTCAGCGTATTGTATTTGGGAGCTTTTATTGTCAGGTTATAAGTTCCTGAAGGAAGATCTACCGTAAAATCTCCATTATTATCTGTTATGACGGTTTTCTGAGCGATATTCACTTCTGCTCCGATAATGGGATTTCCCACCTCATCCACTATTTTACCGGAAATACGTCCGTTTCCCGGTACTGAAATATTTGAGCTTTCATATTTTATCGAAATAAGATCACCATGCAGACGGTATATCACGGGAAGTCCATTGGTAATATCCTTCAGACAGTTGTTCACTGAAGTATTTTCACATTTCACTCCTTTTACCTTCAGCTCTTTAATATCTACCTTGGAATAAGCCAGTCTCATTCCTGTTTTTCCGGCAAATTCTTCTAAAACTTCAATCAACGGTCTGTTGGCAGGTACAGAAAATGTCACTTTCTGCACCAGCTCCTGAGCTTCTGCGGCTACAGTAAAAAATAAGGCTGCTATGGTAATCCCACATTTCAAACTTTTCATACTTAATAGTGTTCTCTTGATTATGATTATTTAATTTTTTTGAATAATGATTTATTTCTTAAGGATATAGGTGTTTTCTTTTTTTGTACTTCCAGTCCCAGGATGAAGGCCAAGGATTCAATATTTTCAGCGACAGTTCCTCCGGTAAAATCTGCCGTTATTTTTTGTCTTCGGCTTCTTTAGGATATAAAACTTTGGTGTTGTAACTGCTTTCCAAAACTGCTACGACTTCTTTTAGAGGGACATCGTTAAAGCTTAAAGACAATATTGCAGGAACTTTGTTTGTTGAATTTTTTACTGGTTTTATTGAAACAATTGCTGTAGTATGAGCAATCCCGAAATTCGTCCACTTCTGATTCGGTGTAAGGAAAGAAACCGGAACTCCCGGAGATGATACTGCTACCTTCCCTTCATAAAGATCAACCGCTTTTTTCTTCCCAGATTGTGAGATTTTAAATACTGTTCCCAATACCTTCGTACTGAAACCATCCGCACGAACAATGAAAGGATGTATTTTTGATTTTGCCACAGAGAAAATTGCATCTCCTTTTAAATCCACCACTCTTGTAGAAGCAGGAAAAGATTTTGCAACAGTCAGTTCAGCACCTGGC
The DNA here is from genome assembly GCF_004119445.1 of Chryseobacterium sp. CH21. Lineage (GTDB taxonomy): Bacteria > Bacteroidota > Bacteroidia > Flavobacteriales > Weeksellaceae > Chryseobacterium. Next base: position 83,751 of record NZ_QICI01000013.1, read on the forward strand.
AAAAGGGTAACCACAGATCCGTCTTCAAGATGAATAATGCGGTTTTCAGATTTTGCAAGATAGATATCTGGTTGAATGAACATCGTGTAGGTAAAGATGCTTCCCAACGACAACAACAGAATAATAACTGCGGCAATTTTATAGGCATGAGTTTTAAAACTTTTTGCAGACTCTATATCTCTTTGAGGAAAATAATGTTCCAGTCCGGATAATATCTTTTCTTTGGATTCTTTAAGATGAACAATATCCAGATCTTTTTCTGCAAAAGTCTTCCATTGTTTTAACAATTCATTTTCCTTTTCAGAAATGTTATCTTCCGAAACTTCCCGTTCCCAAAGTCTGAAAACAAAGGCTTCAATATTTTTATAGGTTAAGCGTTTTTTCATAGAATCTTTCATCGTATTCACAGATACTTCTATCTATAAGACTTTGAAAATGAAAAACTTCCCCAGGGCATTCTTAATATTATATTCACATTAAGACCAAATTGTTAATAATTTTCGTTGTTTTTCACATTTACTACACATTAACACCTAATTTCACCCTACTTTTTCAGAAATATTTAATCTTACCATACCCAAAGTTCACAAAAAGTTAATTTTCCTTTAGGTAATTTTGTGACAACAATATGAGCGCAACCGACTATACATTATTAAGGAAAATAAAATCAGGCGATCGCCCTGCATTTATGCTGCTGTATGACCGATACTGGGATAGTTTATATCGCTTTGTTTTTGTGCGGACAAGGGATAAAGAAGTCTCTGAGGAAATTCTTCAGAACCTATGGATGAAGATTCTTGAGAATACAGACCTTATACAGACCGATGATACTGAAAGTGCCAAAGGCTACCTTCTCCGCCATCTTCATTACCGGATTATTGATTTTTATAACAGCTACAAAAAAACACCTCCTACGCTGAGCATTGATGAGTTTGATATTCCGAATGAAATTGAGATCGCAGATTCAGACTATTTTGAAATCCTTGAGGAAAATGAGATCAGTACTTTATTATCCATGATTGATGAGGTGGTTTCCCAACTTCCTTCCACGGAACAGCAGGTGTACGATATGAGAATCCGGAAAAATAGGTCTGTGAATGAAACCGCAGAAGCACTGGGCATCAGCAACAAAACAGTAAGTAATAAATTGAGCAAAGCTTTGGGAGAAATCCGTGAACAACTGAATCCGGAGTATCAGTCGTCTAAAAAACTGGTCTCTATTCTATTGTTGATGGAGGTTTTGACGAGGTATTGAGATGCGGGGTACGGGTTGTGTCAATGGTCAATTTGCTGCGCAGTCAATCGTCAATTTTTACGACCATTAATAAAATTCACAGCAAAGCGGATTGACCACTCACGTTCATAATTATTCGTCAATGGTCAGTTTGCTTCGCAGTCAATTGTGAATAATTAATTGCTGATTAGAAATACCTGCATCCATAAACGAATCAGTTACCTGTAACCTCAAATCACGCAACCCGAACCCCGAATCTACAAAAGTTCACAGCGAAGCGGATTCACTACTCACTATTCACTATTCACCAAATACGGCTGGAAAATCTGTATTAAAATCTAAAATTTTAAAATCGGCAAGGTTTGAATGGATGCTTTCATCATTATTGGTGAAAATGATGGTCTGCATTCCGGCTTCTTTTGCTGCTTTTAATCCTGAATGACTGTCTTCAATAGCAATACAGTGCTCAGGAGAAACACCCAGATTTTTTGCAGACGTAAGGTACACCGCCGGATGAGGTTTCCCTGAGTTTCAAACTCTGATGAATGAACGGTATCAAACAGTTCACGAACCTGAAGCTTTTCAAGAACAATATGAGCCACACGCAAGGGAGCATTGGTAGCCAATCCTATTTTATACTCTTTATTTTTAAGATTTTGAATAAATTCCTGTACACCAGACATGGTACAATCTTGATTTTGAATCATTTCGATCACTCTTGTAACCACTTTATTTTCTAAGGCAGAACTGTCAAAATTTTCCCATGGAAATCTTTCATACCAGAATTCTGTAACTTCCTGAGTGGTCATATATTTGGTTTGTGCCGCCAGTTCATCCGTAACCTGTACACCATAGGATGAAAATACATCCAATTCTGCCTGCGTCCAGAATTTTTCGGAGTCTATCAGAACACCGTCCATGTCAAATATTACTGCTTGTAAAGCCATTTTCTGAATGATAAAAATGATTGATGAATTATTGGCTGATTTTATAAACACAGCGCTGTCCTCCGGAAATGATATGATCTATTCTTTCTACTTTGTAATCCTTCCCTATCAAAGACCGAAAATTGGATAATTCCGCACGGCAAAACCCTTGGCATTCGGTTGCAGCAGCACATATCGGGCAATGGTTTTCAATCAGAAAATAGTCTTGATCTTCTTTTTTCCATTCCGCCATATACCCTTCATCACTACGGATTTTTGCAAGGGATTCAAGGCGTTGTTCAAGAGATTTTGTTTTGGAAAGTATTTTTTCATATCGATCATGAGTATTCTTTTCACGATCACTGATCAATAAGTCTAAAGCATTTTCACCCAAAAGATTTTTCACTGATTTCAAGATCTGAACCGTCACATCTGCATGGGTATCCGGAAATTGAGCCAATCCTTTTTCAGTAAGAACATAGTAAGTAGATGGACGGCCTACTCCTTCGCTCTTCACTGAAGACCGAATCAATCCTTCCTGCGCAAGATTCAGTAAATGCTTTCTTGCTCCTTCTTTGGTAATCGACAGTTCTTCAGCAATAAGAAGGGATGTAGCTTCACCTCTCATCTTTAAAAACATAAGAATACGATCTGCAGCCAGTTTCTTCATTAGACAATATTTAGGTTGTTTTATTTTCCAACAACAAATATAGTCATTTTCTATAATCTTATAAAACTAAGCTTAAACAAAACATTTACAGCACATTATTTGTTTAAATTGTAGAATACATAAAACAACCAAAAAGTTGTTTTATTGAAATATATTTCTACCTTTGTTACACATTAATCAAAAAAATAAAGACGATGAACCCATTTACATTACCACAGTTACCTTATGCTTATGATGCTTTGGCACCTTTTATAGATAAAGAAACCATGACGATTCACCATCAGAAACATCACCAGGCTTATGTAGATAATCTGAATGCAGCTTTGGCACAAACCGATGAAGTCAATCCAGATCTGGATTCCTTACTGCAAAGAATCAGTGAATACAGCCCTTCTGTAAGAAATAATGGCGGTGGACATTATAATCATTCTTTATTCTGGGAAATTCTTTCATCTCAGCCTAAACTTACCCCTGAAGGAATGCTTCATGATGATATCACAGCCACTTTCGGAAGCCTTGATGATCTTAAATCAGAAATGAAAAAAACAGGTTTATCTCAGTTCGGTTCCGGATGGGTATGGCTTTTTGTGAAGTTCAACGGATCCTTGGCAATCAGCTCTACTCCTAATCAGGATAATCCGATGATGGATATTCTTTCCATGAACAGAGGTTTTCCAATTCTTGGAATAGACGTTTGGGAACATGCTTATTATCTGAATTATCAGAATAAACGTGCAGATTATCTTGACGCTTTCTGGTCTGTTTTGGATTGGTCCGCTGTTGAAAGAAAATATGAAGAAGCTTTATCCAAAGTAAGATAATGAACCCCTGAATGTAAATAAACTATGACTGAGGAAAATTTTATCAATAAAGCAAAGGCTTCAGGCATTATTGCCCTTGACCTTTCAGACTACAAACCGACTACGGAAATTGTAGAACTGGATATCAAAGATCATCTTTTCATGGGAATGATTGTGAAGGAGAAAGAGTTTAAAGAATCAATTGCTGCGGTGGATTTTTCTGTATACAATGAAAAAGCAGTAGGGATCATCTGTTCTACGGATGCCATCATCCCTCCCTGGGCCTATATGCTGATTATGGAAAAATTATCTCCTTATGCTTCCTATGCTGATTTAAACAATGCAGAAAATATTCTGCTCGACCTTTGGAAACGCCGTCTCATCTATGCAGACCTGAAACATTACAGAAATCAGAAAGTAGTTGTTCGCGCAAGTACAAATCATGACCCTGCATTATACTTATTAGCCGCAGGATTATTGAAACCTCTGGTGAAAACACTAATGTATGGTGAGATAGGATTACCCAAAGTAATTTTTAAACAATAAAAAAATGAAAGCAATCATATTTAATGGATCACTGGAAAGAAGAACTTTATCTACTTCCGGCCTGATTTCAGATTATTTTTCAGAGCGTCTGAAAATATTGGGAATTCACTCTGATATTTTTACCCTTGCTGATTCTGGTATCCCCTTATTCGATGTTACTCTGAATAAAACGCCTTTGGCAGTAGAACGTATGACTCAAATGTTCACAGATGCTGATTTGCACATCTGGCTGGCTCCTCTTTACCACGGAAGTATTCCGGGAGTGATGAAAAACTGTCTGGACTGGCTTGAAGTAACCGCCAACAGGTATGAGCCTTATCTTACAGATAAAACAGTAGGCTTAGTATGCTGGGCAGATGGTCTGCAGGCAATGCAGGGAATCAATGCCATGGATTCTATTGCCAAATCATTGCGTGCGTGGCCATTGCCATTCAGTGTGCCTGTTCTCAGATCAGCATTATTTGCAGGTAACAATTCAACTGAAATTTCGGATCTCTACTCCGGTAAGTTTGATAAGCTTATCAGCATTGCCACCTCTAAAAAAATAGAAAAAACGACTATAAACCATTCATAACATGATAGAAACAGATATACTGATCATTGGTGCCGGCCCTGCAGGGTTATTTACGGTATTTGAAGCCGGCCTTCTCAAAATGCGATGCCATATTATTGATGCATTGCCACAGATGGGAGGCCAGTTATCAGAATTATATCCCAAGAAACCCATTTTTGACATTCCCGGATTTCCAAGTGTACTTGCCGGAGAACTCATCGATAATCTTTATGAACAGATCAAACAGTTTGAACCAGGCTTCACCTTTAATGAAACAGCCATACATCTTCTCAAACTGGAAGAAAATCTTTTTGAAGTCATTACCGATAAAGGAACAAAACACCGAGCGAAAGCCGTTATTATTGCCGGAGGACTGGGAAGTTTTGAACCTAAAAAGCCACCTATTGAAAATATTTCAGCTTTTGAAGAGCTTGGAGTTAATTATTTTATCAAAAATCCGGAGGACTATGCCGGAAAACATGTGGTGATTGCCGGAGGTGGAGATTCAGCGCTGGACTGGACGATTCATCTTGCTGAAATGGCTTCATCTCTTACTCTTATTCATAGAAGAAATGAGTTCCGCGGAGCACTTGATTCTGTTGAAAAGGTGAAAAAATTAAAACAGGAAGGGAAAATCAACCTGATTACTCCTGCAGAAGTGGTCGGATTAAATGGTAAGGATTATTTGAAGGAAATTCTGGTTGAAAAAGAAGGTTCGATACAGTCTATTGAAACAGATTATTTTATTCCTCTTTTCGGATTGGTTCCAAGGCTGGGACCTTTGGCAGAATGGGGAATTGAATTGGAAAAGAATGCCATAAAAGTAGATAACAGTACCGATTTTCAAACCAATATTTCGGGAGTCTATGCTGTGGGTGATATTAATACGTATCCTTATAAAATGAAACTGATCTTATGCGGATTCCATGAAGCAGCCATTGCCTGCCAAAGTATTTATCAGCGTCTTAATCCGAATAAAAAGTTTGTCTTAAAATATACTACGGTAAGTGGAATTGAAGGTTTTGACGGGACAAAAAAACAGGCAGAAAAACAGGTAGTCGCAACTATTGACTAAGGATTATGGAGAACGAGATTACCATTACTGTTATCGACCAAAGCGGTAATACACACACTTTGCTATGCCCTTTAGAAATGGGGCTTACCCTTAAAGATATCTGCAAAGCCTATGAATTGCCTATGGAAGCCATGTGTGGAGGTATGGCTATGTGTGCCACCTGTCATTGCTTTGTTTTGAGTGAAACAACTGCTCTTCCTGAAAAAAATGATATTGAAGAAGCTTTGTTATCAGAATTGTTTACCTCCAAAACAACCAGCAGATTAGCCTGCCAGATTTACCTTACTGCCCAGATGGATGGGCTGTCGGTAGAAATAGCTGCAGATTAATGATTTAAAAATAAAAATTAGCACACTTTATGCTGCTTATTTTCAAAGAACAGTGTTGAACTGCTGTAATTAAGTTTAGCGGGGATTTCCGAACCGTCTGACGTGGAAGAAATCCCTTTTTTAAATCCTTTAAATTCAAACAATATGGCGATAAAAATAACAGATGCCTGTATCAACTGTGGAGCCTGCGAACCTGAATGTCCCAACTCAGCCATTTATGAAGGAGCTATCGACTGGCGCTGGAAAGACAAGACCAAACTTTCGGGACATATAAAATTCCCTGACGGCACTGAAGGTGATGCCGATGCTTATCATGAAGCGGTCTCGGATGAAGTTTATTATATCGTAGCCGGAAAATGTACGGAATGTAAAGGTTTTCATGATGAACCTCAATGTAAGGCTGTATGCCCTGTAGACTGTTGTGTAGATGATCCCGATCATAGGGAAACTGAAGAAATACTATTGGATCGGCAAAAATTTATGCATAGTGCTTAAACTTCTATTTTTTATATTTAATTTCGGTATAGATTTTTTGGGTAAAAGGTGTTTCTACACCTACTTCGGAACCATATTTTAACACCGCACCTGCAAACAGTTCCATCTCGTTATCCTTCTTTCCTGAATTAATATCAAGCTGCAGAGAAGTAGGGGTTTCAAAAGGGAATGTAGAAGCTTTTTCAAAAGTTGCATTAACAATATCTTCCTGAAGCTCAATCCCTTTTTTAGTTGCAATCAGTTTTATTTCATTCATAATTCCCGTCGCTTCGCTCTTCTGCTGCTCATTTGTACATACGGCTCCCATGGACGAATTATGCTTGGCTGTTACCAATCCGAAGCTTGCAATGAATATGAATTTCGTCCAGATAGCATTTAATGAATTATCTTTAAAATCAAATTCTATTTTACTTTCACTCAACACATCTGTAACCCATTCTACCGAAGTCTCAAAATGCTCAGGATCTCTTCCTACAATAATCTTTCCAGGATTTCCTTTGTGTTCTACTATTCCTCTTTCCTTAATATGGGAGGCTACATAAACACAAGTCGGAAGTACGGTATGGTCTGGAATTATAGTATGTATTCTGTCATAAATATCAGCTCCGTTCATCATCGGAAGCAAAATGGTATCTTTATTAATGACTGGTAATAGCTGTTTGCAGACGTTTTCAAGATCATATTCTTTTACACCAATCAAAACCAGATCAGGATTTTTGATATCACTGATGTTCTGCACTATGGCATTAGGATGCGTCTGTGAATTGGAATGCTCAGGAGATAACAAAACCAATCCATTTTCTTTTACTTTTTCATAAGTTTCTCCGCGGGCGACAAAAGAAACCGTATATTTTCCGGTAGTTTCATTGGTCTGATTTATTTTAAAACCAAAATAACCACCTACACCACCTAATCCTACTACAACAATATGTTTTTTGTTCATGAAATTATTTTTAAGCAAAGATCAGTGATGATTTCTGAACTATCACTTGACAAATGAAAAGAAATTACAGTTTATGAATATCCCTTCTGATCCGGCTTAGCGAGCTGTCTTTAATCCCCAGGTAGGAAGCAATCACTTTCAACGGGACATGCTGAAAAATATCCGGATCTTTCTTCATGAGATTAAAATATCTTGTAGAAGCTTTTTGACTGGCCATTTCGATCAGTCTGTCATGAATATTATAGTAATTAAGAACAAAAAGAAGCCTGCTGAACTCCCTGAATTCAGGAATATTATGAAAATTATGCTGTACATTTTCCAACCCGGTCTCCCAGAAAACACATTCCGTCACCGTCTGATACATTTCTTTGGTGGGCTGTTGTTTGAAAAATGACAGAAAATCATTCACAAAACATGGAGCTCTGAAAATATTGGTGGTAATCTCCTCATTATCTTCATTCAGTATATATGACCGTACATACCCTTTTTCCAGGAAGTAGGTCTTGGTACTGATGGCATTTTTATTCAATAAAACAGTATTCGCTTTTAACTGAAAACAGCTGAATTTCTCAGTGATTTTTTCAACCACTTCCTCTTTGATACTGAATAGAGAATGAAAGTAGGCATTAAGTGATGATTTGTCCATTAAAATGTCCTCATAAATATACATTGAGCCCTCTAAAATAGCTATAATTCCTGGAAGTATGGTTAATTTGAAGCGGTAAAACCACCCCGTCAAAAATTCTTTGAATTTTCGCCACCCCTCCAAAGGACGGGAATTTTTCTCAACATTAGAAATGGTACTCCTAAAAACCGTTGAGACTTACATTACTTATGTTATTTCAACTTCACTGCTTTTGTTGCGATGAAAGTAGGAAGGTACTTATCAATTAAAAAGCGTGGATTGGGCTGCATTTCTTCTGTGAAATCTTCAATCATAAAACCTGCTTTCAACTGTCCTCCGATAAGATCTGAAAGGGTATGTCCGAAAACCAGAGCTTCGTTATTTTCCAGCTTTCTGTTGATCTGATCCTGATTCAGATCTTTTATGTCGGCATAAGGAAGCGTATATTTCGGTCTGATAATTCCATCTTCTATATCCTGAGGATTCCGGTCTGCTACAAATACTACGGGATTAAAAAAGCTCGCCAGAAGTACACCTCCCTTTTTCAAAACTCTGTAAGCTTCTCTCCAAACAGGATTCACATCTTCCACATAATGATTGGATATGGGATGAAATACAATATCAAAGGTTTCATCTTCAAATGAACTTAAATCTCTCATATCACCTTGAACTGTTTTCAGAGACAGTCCATCACGTTTTGCTACTTTTTCATCCTGCTTCAGCTGTTCTCCGGAAATATCAAAAACCACAACGGAAGCTCCTGCTGCAGCCAAAACCGGAGCCTGCTGTCCTCCTGCAGATGCCAGGCACAGGATCTTCTTTCCTTTCACCTCTCCCAGCCATTCTTTATTCAATGGTTTTGGGGTCAGGTGAACCTCCCAATCTCCTTCTTTTGCCTTGTTGATTAATTCTGTGCTTACCGCTTTTGACCACTCATTCTGTGCCAATGCCTGTTTGTTCCAGGCCGCTTCATTGTGATATAAAAAGTCAATTTTTTGCTCCTTCATATTTTTCATTTTCTGGTCATTTAATTGTCAATTTACAAAAATATTGTATTCACAAACCATTCAACTGGTGCAGATTTTCTAAAATGTACTGGTCCAGTTGAACCCTCAAGGATCATAATGAATTTTATTGGACTTTGCAGTTTATCATAAATTTTGTAATTTTCTTCATCAAAAAAAGCGGTGTAGGACAACAATTATGGACAATGATTTCACTTACAATTTCATCGAACCTGATAAAGAAATCGCTGATTTTGTTGAAAATCTGGGAACTTTTCAAAATCTGTCGGATGAAGCTAAGGAAGTGGTGATCATTCCTGACGGAAGAATTGATTTATTTTTCTCACTGTCGGCTTCAGAACCTTTTCATATTACCCTCCTCGGACTGGAAACCTATCCTGAACAAAGATATATTGCTCCCCATACCACGGCTTTTATCGTCAGTTTCAAACCTCTTGCTGTGGAATACATTTTAAATACATCTATCGCTGGTTTATTGAATACCGGAAAAGAGCTATCCCCTGATTTCTGGAATTTCAAAGTTGATGATTTAAAGGATTTTAATCATTGCTGTACCAAAGCTATTCACAAAATAAAAGAGCGGCTTCCTCAAAAAACAGATGAGAGAAAACTTCGACTTTTCGAATTGGTTTATGCTTCAAAAGGCGAAATGAGCGTGCAGGAGCTTTCTGAAAAAACAGGATGGAACAGCAGACAAATCAACCGTTATTTTACCAAGCAGCTTGGATTATCATTAAAGGCCTACTCTACTATTTTACGTTTCCGGGCATCTTTGGAACATATCGCCCAGGGAAGACTCTTTCCGGAACTGAATTATACTGATCAAAATCATTTTATCAAAGAAGTGAAGAAATTTTCAGGGGTTGCCCCCAAAGAATTATCCAAAAATAAAAACGACCGATTTGTACTATTATCTGTGTTGAAAGGAAAATAACTTTGCATTGTAAAATTTAAATCAACAATGCTGATAGGCAATAAATCAATAGCAATCGTTGGTGGCGGTCCTGCAGGACTTACACTGGCAAGACTTTTACAACTGAAAGGTGCAGAGGTAAAAGTATATGAAAGAGACTTTAATAAGGATGCCCGTGTACAGGGCTCTCCCCTGGACATGCACGAAGATTCCGGATTGGCGGCTATTCGTAAAGCTGAATTATTGGAAGAGTTTAAAAAGACTTTCCGTCCCGGAGCAGACAGAACCCTGATCATGAATGAAAAAGCTGAAATATTTTTCAACGATCATGAAACGAAGCCTGAAGAGGATTTTGGACATGAACATTTCCGTCCGGAAATAGATCGTGGTCCTTTAAGAAATATGCTGCTGGAATCGTTATATCCTGAAACGGTAGTTTGGGACAGTCATTTCCTCTCTATGGAACGTCATGGTGAAGGCTGGCTGATGCATTTTAAAAACGGAAGCTCAGCATATGCAGATCTTATCATAGCCGGAGATGGAGCCAACTCTAAAATCCGGGGTTATCTTACTGATATTAAACCCGTTTATTCCGGAATCATCATGCTGGAAGGCAATATTTCAAAAGAGAATGCGCCTCAAATTGACAATTTGATTAAAGGTGGAAAAATAATGGCATTCGGAAATAACCAAAATATTCTGCTAGGTCAGAAAGGGAATGGAGATCTGGGATTTTATGCAAGTTTTAAAGCTGACGAAAGCTGGCCTGCTACCAGTGGTCTTGATTTTTCTGATAATGTTCAGATGTTACAATGGTTTCAAACTGAATATTCAGAGTGGAATTCTATCTGGGAGGAACTTTTTAAAAATGCAAAAATTCCGCTTATCCCTCGTTTAATTTACTATATGCCTTTGGATCAGAGCTGGGAAACTCAATCTAATTTAACGCTGATAGGTGATGCAGCCCATGTGATGCCTCCATTTGCTGGAGAAGGTGCTAATATGGCCATGCTGGATGCCCTTGAACTGAGTGAACATTTGACGGATAACAGCTACAGCACATTACAGGAAGCTATTTCCGGTTACGAGCAAGCAATGCGAAAAAGAGCTGCTATTGCCACACAGGAGTCCCTTGAAAATGGGGAACGGATGCACTCTGAAAAGTCATTAGCCACTATGCTGGATTTTTTAATGGTCATCTGGCTTAATCAGGTCATCAAAAATCAAAAGGCTGCCTTCTGTTGAAGACAGCCTTTTTTCCCTCGTGAAATAATTCTTTTTCTCTCCGTTTTTAGATCCTGATGTGGAGATTCATTTGTGTGATTTATTTTTGATTAGTTTGGTATTATAAATGTTTTTCTCTTATCTGCTAAGATTTTTGGGAAGCAGATTCCCATCTCTGAGCATTGAAAACGGTAAAACAAGATGCTAATGCGCAAACTAATAAAATTCTCTTTTTCATAAATAAGTTTAAAGTTATTTTGGGAAGCCTGTTGAAATAATACCCCAAGTCCATTTTACTTTCTGGTCTTAAGTTATCTTAATTAAGATTCAGATAATCAATGCCACAAATTCAATAAAACAAAACTTATCATGTGATATTCACAACAAAACACGCTACAAAATTTATATATTTTGAATAAAAAACAAAAAAAGATCATACGACACATGTACAACAGCAATGTAATTCATTAATTATCAATAAATTAAACTTTGTCGTTGTTTTTAGCTTTGTTCACCTCATTTTTTTACTATAGAAAATCAATAAAGTTTTTAATAAAAAAACTGAAAATAAAACCTACTGAAAATCAGAAAAGAAAATAGGGATCAAAGAAATAAGTTATAAGAAATACAGGTCTAAAAATAAAGCAGTTTAGAGTTTTTAGTTTCATTTTCATAAATAGTCATCAAAAACAGACAACAAATACAACTCGCTATATACCAGACATTTAAAAACAAAAATACACAGTGTAGTACCCATGTAGTAGAGTCTTTTTTCTTGTTTTGGTTAAAAATTTTCATATTTGACCCATAGACCACAAAAAATACAAGTGGTGAAAAGAGAATATTTCGAGTGCTGTCTGACCTGATGAATCAGACAGTTTTTTTTTGGAATTATTTTAAGGTATCAAAAAATGATAGATATCTGTTTCGCTGGGAATATTTAGTTTTTTTCTGATTCTGTATTTTTTCTGCTGAACACTTCTGTGCTGAACCAAGGTGTAACTAGCAATTTCTTTAGAGGTAAAATGCAGCTTTAGCATGGCACAAAAAACCAATTCAGAACTTTCAAGACCAGGATTAATAGTTAATAGCTGATCTATAAATTCAGGATAGGCTTGCTTAAAGTGATTTAGAAATTCAGGATCATTTTTTTACCCAGTTCAATAATCTCTTCCTGCTTGTTGTCATTCATTCTGATTTTTAAGCTTTCAGATTCTAGGGTGAGAACTTCTTTTCTTTTCCCTAAAGCATGGATAATCCGCCATGCATATAGTCCTAATAAAGAAAGCCCTGCACATGACAGAAAGACAATCCAGTATATTTTATTTTTATGCTGATCTGTATCCTTTTGAGCTCCTGTAATAAAAGCCTCCATATCCTGATTAATTGTAGCCAATAAAGAGCTATTGGTTTTATAATAAGCATCGGTATATGCTTTCAAATAATGATACGCTTTTTCTTTCTCTCCTGTACGTTCATACAACACTCTGAGATCGTTATAGATATACTTGCCATAATAGGCATAAATACGTTTTGTTTTCTCATTAATTTCCAACGCCTTATTCAGCGCTTCTTCGGCTTTATCATATTCTTTATAGGTAAGATAATATTCTCCCATAATTGTATTGGCGTACAAAGCGATGCCATCTTTTTTCCCTCTTTCCTTGGCTTTGTTATAAGCAACCGTCACATATTTATATGCTGAGTCCTTATTTTTATGCATATACACATAATCACCTATAGCACAATCCGTTAATCCTGTATCATCTAATTTCTTTGCCTTATGAAAGTATTCAAGTGCTTTTTCGTAATTTTTTTTATGAATAAAATAAATGGCCTGCCTAAAATAAATACTGAAAAGCAAATCATTTTTGAGTTCCGATGTAACACTTTTGTGCATAAGACTCATGGCCTCATTATTATATTGAAAAGCTTTATCAAGTCTTCGGAGTTCAAGATTAAAACGGCCATAAACATTATAAAACCTTGCCTTGTGTATTTTATCTTCTGAATTGTCCAGGATTTCCTTTGCATTATCAAATAAAATCTGGGATTTTTGAAAGTTTTCCAGTGAAATATTGAGTTCTGCCAGATTGATATAACACAGCGCTTTTCCATCAGCATAATTCATTTTATCGGCTTGCTTGTAATATCTTTTATTAAGACTGATTAAGGAGTCATATTCTCCAGCAATCCTGAATTTCTCATTCTGTCTCAGCAAAGAAACATCAAATTTCTGTTCAGCCTCTTTCTTTGAATGAGAATGGCACGAAACCAAAATAATGAGTAAAGCAGAAAGAAAAATACGTATCATATGCTTCTCTATTTAAGCTAAATTTCTATATAAATTATGGTTAAAAATAATCTCTTAGATTGAATTGTACTCTTTTTTAATGTTCAATATTTATTTCTACAGAGATCAATAATAAAATCTTTTCATAAAACAGAATCTGGTAACTTTTATTGTGATCAATATCATTATTCTGTTAAGTTTTCAAAAAAGTCATAAATATCTATTTCTCCAGGGATATTCAATCTTTTTCTGATCCTGTATTTTTTCTGCTGAACAGATCTATGCTGTACAAAAGTATAGTCTGCAATTTCCTTAGATGAGAAGCGTAGTTTTAGCATAGCACAGAAAGTAAGTTCAGAATTTTCAAGATCAGGATTGATTTTCAAAAGCTCTTTTATAAAATCAGGATATAGTTCTTTAAATTTCAATAGAAAAGAGGAATCATTCCGTTTGGCAAGCTCGGTAATTTCTTCCAGCTGTTTTGTTTGAACACGGTTTTTCAAAGCATCAGTCTGCTCTTTCAATGTATTTTTCTTCTGCTTAAGACCACTGATCATCTTTCGGACATATACTCCTGAGATAGTAAGAACAGAGATAGAGAGGGCAATAAATAATGGAAGATCATTTTTATGCCAGTCGGATTCCTGCTTCACTTCCAACATAAAATCTTCGGTAGCTTTGTTCATTGCAGCAAAACGGGAGGCATCAGACCTTCCCTCTTCCTCCATGTATTTTTTTAAATAAGAATAGGCCTTTCCGCCCTCATTTTTTTTCTTATATAATTCTGCAAGAGCTTTGTAAACGTCTTTTATGTGTGAAGAATAGGTATGTCTGGTTTTAATATTAATTTCCAGAGCTTTTTTCAGAGCTTTTTCAGCCTGCTCACTATTATTCACCTTATTATAGTAATATCCCATTGTATAATAAACCCAAAGAGATTCTACATCTGTTGTTTTTTGGTTCATCATTTTTTCATCTGCTTTGGCTATGTATATTCCAGCGGAATCTGGCTTATGAACAAATAAATAATACTGAGCAACCATACTGTTTGTATATGCTGAGTTTTCCAGCACATTGCCTTTTGTAAAACACTTTAAAGAGGTTCCCAACCATCCTTTCAAGGCATAATAAATCCCTTTGTTTACATAAAGTCTTGGAAGAAGTTTTTGAGTAAGTTTTGTCTTTTTTGCTTGTTTTATATAATAAAATGCTTTATTGTTACATTCTATAGCTTTATCATTAAGTTTAAGATGCGAATAATAGAAGCTGTAGTCATCATAGAAGGTTGCTTTGTGATAAACATTCTCAGAGTTTTCCAGGTCTTTTTCTGCTTTATTGAAAAAAAACGGGCTTTTTCATAATTCCCTGCTGAGACATTCACTCCAGCCATATTCAAATAACACAACCCTTTTCCTGCCCTATAATTCATTTTAACAGCTTTTTTCAAGTATGTTATATTGAGCCGGACAAAAGCTTCATATTCACCGGACAACTGAAGTTCCGAACTTTGACTCAATAAAGAAATATCAAAATTTTCTCTTTCTTTATCATGAGAATCATTACTGCATGCAACTATACACAAAAATAATCCCATGCAGACTGTATAGGCTACTATTTTTTTATGTTCCTTGGATGCATTTTTTTATTCTTAAAAATGATCAAACTAATTTTTCCCATCACACCACTTTTCCCAATATCTACCTACGCATATTTCTCTGAAATACGCTGATAAAATCTACTATTATTATATTATTTTTCCCCAATAAGTGTTATAAATATACACAATTTATCATGTCTATTATGAAATAGGCAATTAATTTTCCAAAAATGTAATATTTAAATCAAGTAACACGATTATTCCCTTCAACAGGCACTTTTTATTATTTCAGAATTTATATGTAGGTTTCTCTGATCAAAAAAATGCATCTTTTGTTTACAATAAGACTATGTGAAATCAAATTTGTTACAAATACATTGTACAGTTTAAGAAATTATTTAAAATTAGTATGGGCATACTAAAACCAATTCAAAATAATTTACATCTTTGCAGGTGAATACTGGTAAACATGAAAAAACCAATTAATAATGATAATGAATATTAGTTATCGAAAACTCCTACCCGAAGAGAGTAAAATTTATAGAGCTATCCGACTGGAAAGTCTGGAAGAATTTCCAGAATCATTTGGAGCCAACTATCAGGAAGCCCTGAAAATTGAAAAATTCCGGATGGAAAATGATATTGAGCAACAAACAGCGGAAAGATTTGTTTTGGGAGCCTTTGCAGACAAGGAAATTATCGGCATTTGTACATTTATAAAAGATGAAAATAATACCGGAAATATTTATCAGATGTATGTAAAAAAGGAATTTCAGGGAAAAAATATTGGTATGGGACTGATTAAAGCAATTATTGATGAAGCCTTTCAAAAATTTAATGATATTGAAATCCATTTAGAGGTTGCCCATGGCAATGATAAAGCTTATAAACTGTACGAAAAGGTAGGATTTCGGGAAGTAAAAAACAGCTCCGGCAAAGATCCTGGCAATGCTATTACGATGAAATATATTGTGGAATAAAAAACTGATAAAACTTCATAAAAAAAGCTTCAACTTGTGTTGAAGCTTTTTTTTGTGACCCGGCTGGGATTCGAACCCAGGACCCATACATTAAAAGTGTATTGCTCTACCAGCTGAGCTACCGAGTCGGCCACTTACTTTTTCAAGTAAATCCCTTTGTTTAAGGGACTGCAAAGATAGAAAGTTTTTCTTTATTTACAATACTTCCTCAACATTTTATAAACTGAATCCGGCTAACTTTTACAAAATCAGAGACAAAAATTTCTCACTATGGAACAAGCTCAGTGATTTGAATTTCAAATATTGTAAAAATGAATAGCCATCCCCACTCTTATTACTTAAAATAATCTCTTATAGGCAAAAAATTCTTTGGTTAAAATTTCCTGTATCAATTTTCAGAACTATAATTTGTTTTTTTCAAATAAATTCACTATATTATAACATGAAAAAAAATGAACGTCAGGACAATATAACACATGCTGGCAAAATTAGCGAACGAGTAAAAGCATTGGAAGTCCTTGAAAAAGCAAAAAAAGTACAGGGAAAAATTACATTTCTCCGTCAGGGAGTTGGAAGAAACTTTAAACCGAAAAACGAAGAATAAAGATATTCTTGAATTTCAATTGAATGAACGAGTAAAATCAAACTGGTCAGTTCATACAGATGTATAGTAATCGACCATTTTTGAAGCATTATAGCAAACACTATAAACAAAAAACCTGCAAATCATTGATTTTGCAGGTTTTTTTAATATTTTTCCAATGTGTTTGAAAATTTCATTTTCACATCTTTCAGATAGTGACCCGGCTGGGATTCGAACCCAGGACCCATACATTAAAAGTGTATTGCTCTACCAGCTGAGCTACCGAGTCGGCCACTTACTTTTTTAAGTAAATCCCTTTGTTTAAGGGACTGCAAAGATAGTAAAACCCTCCTTAAATCCAAATTTTTCCGGGCTTTTTTATGAGGAAATTTAAGCCAAAAAAGTCAAACACCTGTTTATAAATCAATTACATTTATTATTTTTCCCATTATAAAATACAGAATCAATGGCTGCGTAATTAAAAATAAAGTTTTCACCAATTTTTATGATTGACGAAATTTTTTAAATCAATCTATTTTTCTGTTTTATAACCGACTTTCAGGCTTCACATTCTGATATTCAAAAATCTTGATAATTGTTTCCATTGTTTCCTGACCAAGCTGCTTCCCTACCAAATAGAGTGCGCCATCAATTCCGGCAGTAATGCCCGCAGTAGTGATCAATTTTTCCTGATCCACATATCGGACATTTCTGATTACATTGGCATTCGGGTTATGCAGTTCTAATGCATCCAACAACATGCTATGGGTTGTTATATCATGATGATCAAGGATTTCTGTTCCGGATAGCAGCATACTTCCTGTACATATTGTAAACACAATTGTTCCTGCATCGTAATTGTCTTTAATCCATTTCAGAACTGTTTTCTGGAAATCTTTATCCTGAATATATTTCATAATGTGTTCGGGATTTGCTCCGGGAACAACGATCATATCCGGCTGAGGACAAGTGTCAATATCATAGGTAGGAGTAATTGCCATCGTATTGGCTTCCATATACACGGGATTTTTTGTTTTCCCGACTGTAAAACAATGATAACTTTCCGGATGGATGACATTCGCTTTTACAAAAACATCCAAAGGGCCATTTAAATCAAGGGCTTCTACCTGATCATAGATTAAGAATGCGACATTCATTGTTTTTCTGTTTTTTACGTGTTTCATAATTCTGTTATTTTTAAGACTATTATTTTTACATTAAGACATAGGCATTCCCTGCTGATGATTGACAATGATCAGTTTTATTTTAAATCAATAAGCAAAAGCAACTATTCTGTGGTTTTGAATGCTTCCCGGTATTGTGCCGGAGAAATAGAAATATTTCTAAGGAATACTCTTCGAAGCGAAGCTGCATTGCTAAAACCGCATTTATCAGCAATCATATCAACGCTCATTTCGGTATACTCCAGCATATTTTTAGCCTGATCCAGCCTCATTTTTTCAAGAAATCTTCCAGGTGTCATACCAGATTCTTTTAAAAATACTCTGGAAAAATTACGAATACTCATATTGAGAGACTCTGCGATGTATTCTATCATTATTGTTTCCCCCAGTTTATCTTTCAACAGGTCACGAACATCTTTTGTAAGGGGAGACATCATTTCATATTCTGGCAGTGTTTCCCCAAATTGAGACTGCATTCCGGATCTTTTTAAATGCAGCACAAGATGGCGGGCAACTTCTGTGGCCAAAGATTTTCCAAAATCTTCTTCCAAAAGAGCTAAAGCAAGATCCATCCCCGAAGAAACACCTCCTGAAGTATAGATAGGTTTGTCACAAATAAAAAAAGGATTGACATTCACCTCCAGTTTTGGATAGGATTTCTGCAATGTGTCTGCAAATTTCCAGTGGGTAGTCACCTGTTTGCCATCCAACAGACCTGCTTTAGCCAAAACAAACGCCCCTACACAGACCGATCCCATCCGTCTTACCTCTGGTTTTATATTTTGGAGATAATGATAAATATCCGGACTGATCTCATTTAATACACACAAAGTCGTCCCCGCTACCAATAAAGTATCTATAGGAAAATCAATATCATAAATGGTATGACTGCAAGACAAAGGCATTCCTGAACTGGAGCAAATGATCTTTTCTGAAGTTCCGGATACCAGATAAACATGATAGCCTGAATCTGGTTTACTACTGTTTAAAAACCGGTTGGCTGCTGTAAAAACATCAAGAGGTCCGGCAATATCAAGCAGCTGCACCTGTGGTAATACCAAAAGCACTATATTTTTCACTCCGGCAGGTTGTCCTTCTTTCTTCATATTTCGTTCTGTATGAGTACAAATGTAAAGAGAAAGTGTTTTGTCTGCAATGACAAAAAACATACTGTTTCGGCCAAAGTAAGAGATTCAACCACAACAAAAGAGACTGCCTTATAAGACAGTCTCAGCACTCTACTATAAAATTAGCTAACAAGCTATACTTTTTGATTGATTAAAAGATTAAATATCTCTTTATGCAGGTGATAATCTTCGGGATTTCAGATAAAGGGCTGTACGGTTCAGATAAGGAAAAATTAAAATCAATAACAATGAAGCTGCAAGAAGCCCAACCATCATTTCGTAATAATCCATGGCAAAACGGACATGATCCTGTACATTCATCTTTCCAACCAATAACTTATTGGCTGCTTTTACTGCCTTACCTTCAGGCATTCCTCTGGCAATAAGTTTTGAGGTCTGCTGATGAAGAAAATTTTTAACTTCCGGGTCTACAGCACTTAAATGATCCTGAAAAGCATTATAATGACCGCTTTTTTCAAAGAGTTCAAAAAAATTGATCAGAGCGATACTGGCACAAAAACCAAGATATCGTATTGCTAAAGCAGTTGCAGCAGCAGAAGGACCAATAACAGCAGGAACGGAAGAAATAATAAAGATAATTGTGGGAACCATAATCAATCCCACTCCCAGCCCCTGAAGGAATAATGGAAGGTAATAGTTAAACTCATCAGCCTGAACATCAAAAGAATAATACATTAATCCATGAAAGATCAGCAACATTAAAAAACCACTCCCCCAGATATATCTTATATTTTTCTTTTGTAAAACCATACAGCAGGCAATGATAACTCCGGTAACTAACCCTGCGAGATTAAAAATATTGATATAAGCAATATGAAAAGGATCCAAATGCAGTTCTGCAGCAAAGTAAGTATTCACAATTCCTGATGCAAACCTGCAGATGTACATTATAAAAAGAACCAATAAACCTACTTTAAAGTTCCGGTATCTGAAAATCCGAAGATCAATATAAGGTCTTTTAATAGCCTGCTGACGGAATATGGATATTCCCGCTAAAAAAATAATTCCGATTACACTTCCCAGAATCCGGTTGTCTTCAAGCCAATAATATTCCTGCCCAAAAATGGTAACATATCCTACAAGTACCAATATTGTACTGAACAGTCCGAAACTCTGCCAGTCGAGTTTATACAAATGAAACCTTGCATGGGTTCTATAATTGCTCATTGCAAGAGTCAGAAAAATAAGTCCCGGCAGATAGGAGAATATGGCCGTTTTATAAACGATATTAAAATTATAAGAGTCGATGAGAGCTGCTGTGATCAGATTATTAAACGGTAAAGCACAGAGCAGAATTCCGAAGAACACAGAAAAACTGATCTCCCTTCCCCTTTCACTGCTCAACCGGATAAAAATAAGGGTAAGTGAAAGGTTTACATTCCCTGCAAACAACATTCCCTGTATAAAACGCACCGGAAAGAGGATATAGACCTCACGGGTGAAATAGCAAATCAGACAAGCCAGAATCTGCAGTGTAGTAAACAGAAGAAAATATTCTTTAGCAGCCAAAAAACTGAAAAAACGTCTTTCCAAACAGTAAAACCCTACATATCCGGCATAAAACAATGCCACAGAAAACTGAATATCAGCCGGTTCACATCCATAATATCCCGCTGCGGCATTCACATTCGCCAAGGGAAGGAAAAAGATGATGATTCCCGGAAGTGTCATGGAAAAAAGAATGATCTTCACCAGCCATTCCGGTGCCCATTTTTTGAAATAGGGCATTTGTCTTTTAACCATTGGAATGTTTTTTATCGGCATATACATTCACATTCATTCCTACTTTCAGCATATCAATATCTTTTCTTATCCCGTCTACTTTAATTCTTACAGGAATACGCTGTACAATTTTCACGTAATTTCCAGTAGAATTATCAGGAGGTAATAGTGAAAAACTTGATCCTGTAGCTGGAGAAAGCGAAATAATAGTTCCCTGAAACTCTCTGTCCGGATACGAATCGGCAACAATTTTTACATGATCACCGATGTGCATATCTTTAATCTGAGTTTCTTTATAATTGGCTACCACCCATTTATCCGTTTCGTTATTGACAATAAACGCCAGTGTTTCTCCAGCATCAATCATCTGACCTACCTCAACGGTTCTTCTTCCCATTCTTCCGTCATAAGCAGCTGTGACAGCGGTATAACTTACATCCAGTTTGTGGCGGTCCAGCAATGCTTCCAGTCTTGCAATTTCGGCTAAGACCACTGTTTTTTCAGCTCGTATATCATTAATCTTAGATACTGAAGCTGCATACTTATCCTGTGAAGATTTATAATCGCTTTCATTTACATCCAGGGTTGCTTTTACATCTTCAAGACGCTGTTTTGTAGCAGATTCTTCATCATATAACTTTTTATATCTGTTATAATCCAGCTGTTGTTTCCAGACTTTTGCTTTACTGGCATCCACCTGAGCCATTGCTGCTGCAGCTTCTTTTTCTGTAGTTCCTGTAGTACTTTCCAATACTCTCAGCTGAGCACGGGCTTTCTGAATGGCTGCCTGAGTCTGTTTTTCCTGAAGAATATATTCCCGGTTATCTATGATTAAAAGAGTATCTCCTTTTTTAACTTCCTGATTTTCTTCAAATTTCACTTCTACAATAAATCCTCCGGCTCTCGAAATAATCGGATTGACATATTCCTGAACCTGTGCATCATTGGTCTGCTCGTAAGCATAGTAATTTTTAAGGGTAAAACCGCCCCAAACTGCAAGTGCAGCAACGATTACCACTGAAATCCATCCTGTAATCTTTGTAATGAGTCTATCGGTGGGAGTATATTTTTTTTCATTATATTATAAAATGCCTGTAATGTTTTGTAATAAATAGTAATTATTTTGAGCCATAATCTTGGCCGCTTCCAGCTCAAATTTGGTCTGAAGCAACTGTATATCTGCATCCAGCAATTCCGTAATAAGAGAAGTTTGGCTGAAATAGGTATTCTTAATGATACGGGCATTTTCTTTAGCCTGAATCACATTGGCTTCTGCTACTTTTATCTGTTCAAGGGCTTCCTGGTATCGCAAATACGCTTCTTTTACCTGCTGTCTTACTTGATCTTCCGTATTTTTGTGAGCCTCTTCTTCTTTTTCAAATTCCAGTTGAGCCGCTTTTACTTTATGGGTGTTATGATAAAGGGAAGAAATGGAAAATGAAGCTTTAATTCCTACGATTCCCAATGAATACCAATACGGATTATAGGGATACAGGAAAATCTGTGGATTCGCATAATAAAATTCACCATACATTCCTATTTTAGGTCTTACATTGGCTTTTACCTGTTTCACTCTGAGTTTACTCAATTCTGTTTCCTGTTCAGAAACATGATAGTTGAAAGAATGATCCAGTGCCAGTTTCAGATATTCATTATAAGTTATATTTTCATTCCACTGATTAATGGGTGCCTCTGGCATTACCATCTGATCATCAGGTATTCCGAGAATAATATTAAGTTTTTGGGTAGCGATCAGAATATCATTTTCTATGGTAATCAGGGTCATTTTCCGTTTTGAAAGTTCCAGGTCAATTCTTAAAACATCACTTTTTAATACCACTCCGTTTTTATAAAGTGCCTGTATTTCTTTAAGCTGCGTTTTTTGATCCTCTATATCCTGTTTTATAAGGTTTCTGAAAATTAAAGTTTTCTGAAGTTCAAGATAAAGAGCTGCTGTTTTGTAATGAATATCAGAAACCGACTGCTCTTTCTGAATATCCTTAATCTTTTGAAGCGTTTGATTTTCTTTAATCTTAAGATTCAGCTTATTTCCGTTATAAATGTTCAGGTAAAAATCTGCTCCTGCCCGGTAAAGCGTATGGATCACTTCATGCTGTGTGGGTTTGGAAAAAATTCCGTTTTCATAGATAGGAATGTTTGATGCTTTTTCTACCGAACCTTTAACATCAATCTCAGGTAGGCGCTCTCTTTTGGCATCTTTTACTTCGGCTTCAGCAATGTTTACGTTGATGGAGTTGATTCTGATATGGCGGCTGTTTTCTTCCGCTTTCTGCCATGCGTCTTTTAGGGAGAGACGTATGGTATCCTTTGCTGGACTGCCGGTTTGAGCTGATATACTGTGGAAAATTCCAAGCATCAGCAATCCGGCGACATAAGTTTTCATTTGAATTTTTGAATTATTGCACTGCAAATTTATTGGCAATCCGGAAATTTTATTTATCTAAAATAGTCAACTTTTACATGATTCCGGCCAAATGATTATATTTGCATTTTCATTGGTATTTCAAAATTTTTATGGGACTCATTGCTGCACTTCCGGACATTGATAAAGACGACAAAAGTGTATTTGTCATGCACGAAAAATCAGAAAAGCTGATTCCTTTTCATAAACACACCAAAGGACAGTTGAGCTATGTAGAGGGTGGTATTGCTTACATTACCATCGATAATAGAACTTATGTAGTGCCAGCCAGGCACTTCTTCTGGATTCCTCAGGGGATGGAACATATTTTAGAGATTGGATATACCGCCACTGTCCTGAGATCGCTTTATTTTTATGCTCACGATGATACCACAGATCTCTTTTACAGCCGGCTGGGAATTTATCCGGCATCCGAGCTTCTGATCCAGATGATCAAATATTCTGAAATCTGGGATGAAAAACACGTAACCGCAAAAGATGAAAACTTTGAATTTTTAGTGGCGTTAAAAAAAATTCTCCCAAAAACTCACAAACAGCCATTACCCATCATTCTCCCCGCCACCCACAACAAGCAGATGATGAAAATTGTATCTTATCTGGAATGGAATATCGGAGAAAAACTAACTTTAGCCAGTGTCAGCAGCAAGTTTGGATTGAGTGAACGCTCTCTGTCACGACTTTTCAAAGCGGATATGGATATTTCTTTTCTTCAGTATCTGAAAACCTTGAGAATCATCAAAGCCATTGAATTGCTTTTAAATACAGACAAACCCATCAATGAAATTGCTGATGACGTAGGTTACAGCTCTATCAGCGCATTCAGTGATACCTTTCATGAGTTTACCCGTTCCAGACCGTCAGATTTAAGAAAGAGCAATAAAGTGACCCAAAATATAATGGGTTAAGCAATTTACAGATGATCTTCATCAGATTCAAAAAAATAAAAGACATATTTATCTTTTATTAAAAATATCTTTCTATCTTTGTCCCATAAAACTCAGTAAAATGTTTTCAAAAACTTGTGAATATGCTTTAAGAGCTTTGATCTATATCGCCCAGCAGTCTAAAAATGACAGCAGGGTCGGGATTAAGGATATTTCAAAAAGTATTCATTCACCAGAACATTTTATTGCTAAAATTTTGCAGGATCTGAGCAGAAAAGGTTTTGTACAATCTGCCAAAGGTCCAAACGGAGGCTTTTACATGGATCAGAAAAACCTGAATACTTCCATTGCTGATATTGTAAAAGAAATTGACGGAGATAAACTTTTCACCGGTTGCGGACTTGGGCTTGATCAGTGTTCAGAAATACATCCGTGCCCGCTTCATGATCAATTCAAAAGCATTCGACAGGATCTGCGTATCATGCTTGAAACTTCAAAAATTCAAATGTTTGTCGATAATCTGGACTTACAGCTTACTCATTTGAGGGCTTAAAAAAATTTACACAAATAAAAGATAAAAAGATCTTTTAATATTAAATAACTAACAATGAAATTATATCTTAAAAATCCTTTTGTATTGATGCTGCTCTGTCTGATGACGGGAATGTTGATAACCATCAGCTTTTTGGAGACCCCACTGAAGTTTCAGGTTCCGGGAATCACCCTTCCGACAGCATTAGGATTGGGAAAACTCATGTTTGGACTCTCTTCAAAAATACAATGGGGATTTCTTATTGCAATACTCGTTCTAATGCTCATCAGCCGAAGAAATTATAAGAAAGTTGATTTTATAATTCTGGTCATCTTATTTTTATTACTTGCTTTAGAACAGTTCTGGTTGCTGCCTGTATTGGATTCCAGGGTCGATCTACTTTCAGCAGGCAAAGCATTATCTCCTACTCCATTGCACGACTATTTTATTTATACCGAAACGGCAAAAGCATTTTTACTTATAACAGCTATTACTTTACAATTCAATAACAAACACGATTCATTATGAAAGCACTTATTCTAAATACCACAAAAGCAATAGTTTTAGCTACAACATTATTTTCCTGTTCCAAAACAGAAACTACTCCTATCCCACAGGTTGAGCCTTATTCTGCACAACAAAATATTGAGCCACAGCCAGTAGAAAAAGCTCCTGAAGTTTCAGTTTCCACAGATGCTTCGAAACATGAAGGATTGAAATTAATTGAAGGAACAGATTGTCTTACCTGTCATAAAATAGATTCAAAACTAATAGGTCCATCCTACCAGGAAGTTGCAGCAAAATATACGGATGCAGATCTTGATATGCTGGCTCAAAAAATCATTGACGGTGGTAAAGGCAATTGGGGAGAAATTCCCATGACTCCTCATACAGGACTGAGTAAAGAGAATGTCAGACAGATGGTAAAATATATTTTATCACTCAAAAAGTAAATAAAAAAATTTAAAATAATAAAAGACAAAAAAGTATTATATTATGAATACAAAAACAGACTTTATAGGAAATATGGTTGCTGAAGATTTCAGAACAGCCGCAATTTTTAAAAGACATGGTATTGATTTCTGCTGTAAAGGCGGAAGAACCATTGAAGAAGCTTGCAGTAATAAGAAACTTATTCCTGAAAAGATTTATGAAGAACTGGAAGCCCTTCCAAAAAATGAAGGTTCTGCAATAGACTTCAACAGCTGGCCACTAGATCTTCTGACAGATTATATTGAGAAAACCCACCATCGTTATGTAGAAGAAAAAACATCCGTTTTGCAGGCATTTCTTGATAAACTTTGTAAAGTTCACGGAGGCAGACATCCTGAACTGTTTGAAGTCAATTCTCTGTTTAACGAATCGGCACATGATCTGGCCGCTCACATGAAAAAAGAAGAACTCATTCTGTTCCCGTTTGTAAAAAATATGGTGAAAGCTAAAATCTCCGGAACCTCCCTTCCAAAGACTCATTTCGGAACTGTAGAGAATCCTGTTCATATGATGGAACATGATCACACCATAGAAGGAGACCGTTTCAGAAGAATTGCGGAAATCACCAATGAATTTCTACCTCCTGCAGATGCCTGCAACACCTATAAAGTAGCTTTTGCCATGCTTCAGGACTTCGAAAATGATTTGCATAAGCATATTCACCTTGAAAATAATATCCTTTTCCCAAAAGCTATCCGACTGGAAAAAGAATTTGCCGTTGAATCTTAAAAATTAATACAGAATGACACCTAAAAAACTTTGGATATGGCTTGCTGTAGTAATGGTTGCTTCGTTTGCTGTATTGATCTTCTATGGAACTGAAATTTACAGAAAAATCCCACCCATCCCGGATAAAATCGTAAGCACAGACGGAACCGTGATGGCTACCGCACAGGATATTAAAGACGGACAAAACGTATGGCAGTCTATTGGCGGGCAAACGGTAGGAAGTATCTGGGGACATGGTGCCTATATTGCTCCGGACTGGACTGCCGATTATCTTCATCGGGAATCTGTTCTCCTGCTTGATAAACTGGCCAAAAAAGACGGAAAAGTGTATAAAGATCTTCCGGATGAAGAACAGGCTAAATATCAGGTATTGCTGAAAAAAGAACTTCGTACCAATACTTTTAATGAAAGCAAAAATGAAATTGTTTTCTCTCCTGAACGGGCTGAAGTGCAGAAACAGCTTGCACAGTACTATTCAAAATTATTTATGAATGATACTTCCATGGCGAAACTCCGTGATCAGTACGCTATTCCTGAGAATACCATCAAAGATACTGGAAGAATGGCCAAAATGAATGCATTCTTTGCATGGAGCACTTGGGTCTGCATCACAGAAAGACCGGGAGATGATGTGACCTATACCAATAACTGGCCGCATGATGAATCTATAGGAAATGTTCCTCCGCCTTCATTGCATTTATGGTCGGGATTCAGCATTTTACTTTTATTAGGGAGTGTAGGTCTTTTGGTATTTTATCATGCCCGAAACAAAGAAGAAGAAGAAGAGATCAGCGAAGCGCTTCCACACGAAGATCCTCTGCGAAATATGAAGCCCACCCCTTCTATGAAAGCTACATTGAAATATATTTGGGTGGTTGCCTTGCTGATTCTTGTACAAATGCTTGCCGGAGTCGTTACAGCGCATTACGGTGTGGAAGGAAGCGGATTTTATGGTATTCCTTTGGATCAGTTTTTACCACAATCGGTTTCCAGAAGCTGGCATGTGCAGCTCGCGATATTCTGGATTGCGACCTCTTGGCTGGCAACAGGTCTGTATATTGCTCCGGCTGTTTCAGGATATGAGCCGAAATATCAGAAACTGGGTGTGAATGTATTATTCGGAGCCTTACTGATTGTTGTACTGGGATCTTTAACCGGGCAATGGCTTGGTGTGATGCAAAAGCTTGGTCTGGTAGATAATTTTCTTTGGGGGCATCAGGGATATGAATATGTAGAACTGGGAAGAGTGTGGCAGATCTTACTGCTTATCGGGCTTATTCTTTGGTTGATTTTAATGGTAAGAGCGCTACTTCCTGCTTTAAAACGAAAAGATGGAGACCGTCATTTGCTGATACTTTTTACGTTATCATCCGTAGCCATTGCCTTATTTTATGGTGCAGGCTTGATGTATGGAAGACAAACTCACATGGCCATTGCCGAATATTGGAGATGGTGGGTGGTTCACCTTTGGGTAGAAGGCTTTTTTGAAGTATTCGCAACGGTAGTAGCTGCATTTTTATTTACAAGACTCGGATTATTAAGACTAAAATCTGCTACAAATGCCGTTTTATTCTCTACCATTATCTTTCTTGGCGGAGGAATTTTGGGAACATTTCACCATCTATATTTCAGTGCTACACCAACCGCCGTACTGGCATTGGGAGCCACTTTCAGTGCTCTGGAAATCGTACCGCTTGTGCTGATAGGTTACGAAGCATACCAGAATTACCAACTGAGCAAATCAACCCCATGGATTCAGGCTTACAAATGGCCTATCTATTGTTTCATTGCCATGTGTTTCTGGAATTTCCTTGGTGCAGGGATCTTTGGATTTGCAATTAACCCTCCTATTGCATTGTATTATATTCAAGGACTGAATACCACTGCGGTACATGGCCATGCGGCTTTATTCGGAGTGTATGGAATTCTTGGGATCGGATTAATGATGTTTGTTTTGCGCGGGCTTTATCCTGACCGACAGTGGAATGATAAATTAATAGGCTGGGCTTTCTGGATGATCAATATCGGATTGCTGGTGATGGTCACCATCAGCCTTCTTCCTATAGGAATTATGCAGTCTGTGGCCTCTATAAAAGAAGGTTACTGGTATGCGCGTTCTGCAGAATTTATGCAGACGGATATCATGCATTTTCTGAGATGGATGCGGGTACCGGGAGATATTTTACTGGCTGCCGGCGAACTGCTTTTAGTGATTTTCATTATCGGACTAAAATTTGGCTGGTCGCTAAAAGAAAAACGATAGTAGAATTATTTAAACCTCCTAGACTTTTGAATTTATGAGGTTTGATTATCATTTAATTACTTTAATTTTTAACGCAAAGGAATATTGTCATTGTCTTTATTTTAAGGATGCCAAGATGAGCGACTTTGTTGCAGATGAAGCTTTATGGTAATGCATTCGCCTAAGAATGATCAATGAAACTGATCAAACCTCTTTACTCCCTCAATAGATAGAATCAAGCATTTAATTCTTTGCGTTTATAAAAAGTTCCATTTAGATTAAAAAAGCCTTTAAATTCAATATTTAAAGGCTTTTATTTTAGATTTATTGTGTTGCTTTCATCATGGCATTGGTAATTTCAAGTTCTTTATTTCTGGAATAGTTGGAATCAAAAGGCTCCATCACATTGAATAAATACTGATAGAAAGGAGCAATCTGACGAACATTTTCAGCTTCTTTAACTGCTTTTTCTTTACCCATCTGCTGAAGCCCCTTTATAAAAACACTGAATTTTTTGTCAATTGGCTCCATTGATTTTAAGAGGTAAGCATGCGCTTTTTCGTTCTGTCCTAAAGTTTTGTAAGCATCTGTAACGGCTGAAACCACCAGAGCATATTCCATTGGTTTTGACCTCATCTGTCTTTTAGCTGCTGCTTTAAATGAAGGAGAAAGGTTCTGGTAATAATCATATTCTTCAAATATTCCTTTTTTGAGCATTTCAGCCAGCTGAAGACCTTTCTGTTCCTTTCCTGCAACAATATATCCGGTAACCATTGCACTTAATGAACGCGGATCGTTATATTTTTCCACAGGAATTTCATTGACAGCAAGATCCAGTAATTCTAATGCTTTAGCTTTCTGCCCGTTTGCCACAAGTGCAGATACAGCTCTGCTCACAGACATTCTGTAACTCATAATATTAGATGTAGCCGTTTCATCATAATAAATACTCTGATCTTTAAAATTTCCCCATCTGAAGTTTTTCACCACCTGATAAAGAGAATTGGCATCTACCCTTCCTTTGTCTCCATCCGGTTTCTGAGGAGTGTGAATAGGAACCAGTCTGTAGCTGAAACCGTCAAATTGAAGATAATCATCCAGATAGAAAATATTTTCGCTATCATACATTCCGCCTGAAGAGAAATTGATTGAACGCTTCCAATCGAAATTGGCCAGCATATCGAGCATCATCATGTTACTTTTGTAAAGTAAACTGGCTTCATAATTAATCATGATCTCATCTACAGTGTTTGGAAGATCAGCTTTATTAATAATTCCGGATTTCACGGCATTTTCTTTATTTACAGGAAGTATAAATTTACTCACCGGAAGAATATTATATTTTTCATATTTTTCTCCAACGTACATCTTCAGCAACTCATCTTTTTCGGGTGACTTTAATTTCAGGAATTTCATAGCATCCTTCAGTGTCAGTGAATCCTGAGTCAGGTATTTTCTGAACTCCTGAAAAGCAGTATCTGGTGCTCCCTGCTCTTTCAACATTTGGAAAATCTGTTCCCAATTTTGTTTTGTCATCAGATATACTGCATCATTTACACCTTCTCTATATTCTTCATGGGTCAATTCTCCCGGAATTCCCATCGCATTATATGTTCTTCTTTTTACCTGATCAATATTCCATGGAGTAGCTAAAAGGGTAAAGTTGACCGTTTTCACATCATCCCTGAATCTTTCCGTTTCCTGAATGCCCCATACCGGAAAAGTATCATTGTCACCATAAATGAACATAATATCATCTTTAGGCAGCGAACGTAAGAATGAGTATGCATAATCACGGGCTGCTGTCTTCTTGCTTCTGTCATGTGAAGTGTAATTCTGGAACCCCATCATCAAAGGAATTCCTAATAAAACGAGTCCCAAAACAATATTAGCGGCATTGGATTTAACCTTCGTCTGAATTAACCAAAGTATGGCTCCCGATCCCAAACCGATCCAGATGGCAAAGGCATAAAATGAACCTACCATGGCATAATCTCTTTCCCTTACTTCAAACGGCTTTACTCCGGTATAGAAAACAATTCCCATGCTTGTCAGAATAAACAGAGAAAGTATTGCATAAAATCTTCCGAAATCTTTGTTCAGCTGGAAAAAGAAACCAATCAAACCCAAAATCAATGGCAAAAAGAAAAACTTTACGGTACTTTCATTTTTAAACTTAGCAGGCATGTGATCCTGATCCCCCAGTAATGCATTATCAATAAAAGAAAAGCCTGAGATCCAGTTACCATTGGTATTCTCCATATGCCCCTGAAGATCATTTTGTCTCCCTACAAAGTTCCACATCAGGTATCTTACAAAATAATATCCATTCTGAAAGGAGAAAAAATAATCCATATTCTGAGCCAAAGAAGGACGTTTTACCCTGATAATATCATAAGGCTTTACCTTCAGATAATCTTCTGCAGTGATGGAATCTCCTTCATATTTTGCCCTCAGTTCTTCAAAAATCCTTTTGGCTTCCGGATTGTCTGCAACTTCTGCGTTATCATAATTAAAGGTAAAATCAGGAGCTCCGTATAAAGCAATATAATTTGCCATCACTTCTTTATCTTCATTGAACATTCTCGGCATGAAGCTGATATGAGATTTATTAAAAACATAGTTGAATCTTTCTCCGGTCTTTCTGTAGGTCCCGGTTTTTTCATCTTTTTCGTAGATATCCCCGGTGATGTCTCTTTTATAATTCCCTTCTTCATCCTTTTCCAGTCCGTTATTGTCTAGAAATGCAGTGTAGTTCTGTCCGTAAATGGTTGGCCAGTCGCCATATTGCACTCTGTTATAATAATCTCTCATACCAATAGCTGTATCCGGATCATTAAGGTTCATCGGTGGATTGGCATTCGCTCTTATCGGAATCACCAGCCAGCATGAGAATCCAATGATCATATAAACAAGAGATAAAACTATAGTCTGGTATACCTGTTTTTTAGTTTTTCTGGCATATTTAATCAATAGATAACCGATTACTGACATAAGAATAAATGCAGCAATAGTCCCTGAATGGAAAGGCAGCCCCAATCCGTTCACAAAGAAAATTTCAAGCTTTCCGAACATCGTCATGATCAAAGGGAAAATCATCTTGAATACGAAAGCAAGGATTCCCAATGTAACCAAATTCGCCACGATAAAACTCTTCCACGAAAAAGTATAGTTTCTGGCATAATACACCAGGCATATCGCCGGGATAGCGAGCATGCACATCATATGTACCCCCACAGAAAGCCCGATGATAAAGAAAATAAGAATAATCCACCGTTCGCTGTCAGCTGCTTTATATTCGTTTTCCCATTTAGTGATAAGCCATACCAATAGCGCAATAAACATAGAAGCCATTGAATACACCTCCCCTTCTACGGCCGAAAACCAAAATGTATCTGAAAATGTAAAGCATAAAGCACCCATCACTCCGGCAAAAAGAACTGAGACCTCCTGATGCTTTGTAATTTCTTTAACATCTTTATGTAAAAGCCTTCTTAAAAAATGGGTAATCGTCCAGAACAAAAACAAAATGGTAAATGCACTGAATAATGCAGACATAGCATTGATCACAATGGAATAATTTTCAGCATTTCCTAACGCAAAAATACTTGCTACAGCACCCACAATCTGAAATAAAGCCGCTCCCGGGGCATGGGTTACCTCAAGTTTCACAGCTGAAGAGATATATTCTCCGCAGTCCCAAAAACTCAGGGAATGTTCTATCGTTGAAAGATAAGTAATAAGCGCAATAGCGAAAAGGAACCATCCCAGTACGGTGTTCCACTTTTTAAAAGACCAGTTTTTCATATCATATTTTCCAATATGTATATGACAATTGGAGGAAAGGATTTATTACATGAACGTATTTTATTACACAACCACAAAAGTCACAGAAGCCTTAGCTTAGTTTAATTAAGTTTAAGAAGTATGTTGTAAAAAAGCACTTGTAAGCAGAAAATCAAAGATTTTCATAAGCTTAAGTATATTTTAATATATAAAGTTGAGAGTTCAGAAATAGGTTTAAAAACTTTTGTGGTTTAAAAAGTATTTATTTCTTAAATAGTAGTTTTAATACGTATTATTCAATCCTCCATCCAAAGGAATACTTGTTCCTGTAAGATAATTTGAATATTCTGAAGCCAGAAACGCTACCAGATGTCCATATTCTTCGGGTTGCCCAAATCTTTTCATAGGAATCTTATTTTCCCTCGTCTTTTTTATTTCTTCTTCTTTTGAACCAGTTTGCTGAGCCTCATGAGCCACCAGTTTTTGAATTCTTTCCGTATCGAAATACCCTGTTAACACATTATTTACCGTGATATTATGCTGTGCAATTTCATTGGAAAGCGTTTTTGCCCAGGCAATTACTGCAGAACGGATAGAATTAGATAAAGCCAGATTTCCTATAGGTTCTTTTACGGATAAAGAAGAAACATTAATAATACGACCATGTTTTTGTGTGATCATATGGGGTAAAGCAAGTAACGTGGTTTCACAAACGGTTTTAAAAAGAAGATCAAATGCTTTTTGATAATCGTCTGTATTCTTATCTACTGCTAAACCCGGTTCCGGACCATTAGTATTGTTTACGAGAATATCTATTGAATGATCATTAAAATATGCTGCGATAATTTTTCTATAGCTTTCAAAATCCGAAAAATCAGCTACGAGATACTCATGTTTCTGATCAGGATTGATAACCGGCAGTGAAGAAACAAAATTTTTAAGTTTTGTTTCATTACGGGCCATAACAGTAACATTCGCTCCGCATTTTGCCAGTTCTATAGCAATTCCTGCTCCTATTCCCTGTGTAGCTCCTCCTACTAAAGCATTTTTTGAAAAAAGTTGAATATTCATTTTTATAATGATTATTGATTACTCCATATAAATGTATGAAAAGCTTTACTTTAAAACAACTTATCGAACACAATAAAGCACCGGCATAAACCAGTGCTATATTATTTGTGTCTGTAGAATCTTTTCGATTGATTAATGTCTTGGGAACATTTACAGGATTAATCTCCAATTCGGAAAACAAGTAATTGCGTAGATGTTCCAGCAAGGCTCATTCCTGCACCAGAACAGTTACCTGACTGGCCTCTTCCTAATGCGATTGTCCAGTTTCTGTTGGCCGGAAGTGTAGTGGCATAGGTAATAGTCCCTCCATGACTGGAAATTCCACCTTCCACATGTGATGCTGTACTATGAATTCTGGAAGTTGTAGCATTCAAAGGAAAATCTACGAAATACGAACTAATTGTACATCCTGTAGCATTATGTCCCGCTTCATAAACAAATGTCATCTGATAAGTTCCTGCAGGGAATGTTATTGTGCTTGTCCCAGCATTATAAGTCATCCCCGGAATGGAATTCTTTATAATACTCATAGGCACTACCTGTGATCCTCCTGCTCCCTGTGTCTGCAAAAAATTGTTTTGTGAGGTTTCCAGACGGAAAACTGCCGGACTGGGAATAGATAGAGCTCCCAATGTACCAATATTCTTTACAACTCCATTAGCATCAATTACCAACAAAGGATCTGTGCTACTATTTCCTGCTCCTACTCCTTGCAGACGTAACGGATCTGACCCATTGACATGGAGCTTATTGGTTGGAACCGTAGTTCCTATTCCCATATTTCCACCAACGGTAACTGCTACATCATTGGCTTGTTGTGCTACAGATGGAACTCCGGTAGCGGGATTGTCTTTGGCACCATCAATATTAAAAACTCCTTGCGG
Source organism: Chryseobacterium sp. CH21 (assembly GCF_004119445.1). Lineage (GTDB taxonomy): Bacteria > Bacteroidota > Bacteroidia > Flavobacteriales > Weeksellaceae > Chryseobacterium. Next base: position 118,180 of record NZ_QICI01000013.1, read on the forward strand.
GTTAGTTGTGTTAATACCTACCTGTGCATTCAAAAAAATAAAATTACTTGTCAAAAGAAGTAAAAAATAGACGAGATTACGTTTCATAATAATTTTTTTTTAGTTATTACTTATATTATTTTTTTAATATAAATTTGATTATTGATTTATGAATGAAAATTCAATTTAAATAATCACTTTACATTAAATCAAATATAATGAATTTCACATAAAAGTGAGGAACTTTAATGTTAATATTTTTTGTTTTTATAATATATAATTATGATTGCAAGCTATTTATTAAAAAGGCATTCAATATTAACAGTACTTTTTTTAATCCAAAAAACTTTGTGTTTAATAAAACTGAGGATTCTAAAGACCTTTACCTACTTATTCAATGGTAAGAAAAAACCTCCAAATTATATTTGAAGGTTAGTTTTAAATTCATGTTTATGATTTACTTCACCACAGTAGCTTCAAGCTCAACCTTTAAGGTTTCAAATAAACCTTTTACTTCCAACATGGTTACCGCTTGCTGAATCTTATGCTGAGAAATCCATTCCTGAAGAATAGGGAAATGAGGCCAGAGTTCTTCTGTGGAAGTTGTATAGATATTTAACCTGACAATGCCTTCACATTCATATCCTGCTGAGTGGATCACTTCTTCCAGGTTGGCAATGGCCTGCTCTAACTGAGATTTCATACTTTTATCACTGGATGTACCGTCAGGATCAATAGCTGCCTGCCCTGAGCAATATAAAGTACTTTTAATATTTTTTACTTCTACTGCCTGAGAATAACTTCTCTCATCCTGCCATTTCCATGGATTAATTGTTCTTTTTTCCATTGTATTGAATTTATTATATGTTATGATGCAAAATTGCAGAACAGAGGCAATAAATTCCTGTGATCCGGATCACGATTATTACGTGAGTATTATCACAATTTACAGCGGTAAACGGCTTAAGGTTTCTCTTGACACCCCTAAATAAGCTGCCAACAAAGATTTCGGGACGCGCTGAACCAAAGAAGGATACTTTTTCAAAAGCTGATCATATCGTTCTTTAATTCCGGTTGTCATCATGGAAACTGTACGCTGCTGGGCAGTAATAAATCCCATATAAGCTTTTTCAAGAAAGAAATGCTCCAGTTTGGGAAGCCCTGCACAAAGTTTTCTATAGTCATTCAGCTGAAGACATAATACTTCCGTATCTTCTACACATTCCAGAGACATGGTAGCTGCAGTTTGTTGATAGTAAGCCGGAAAATCTGTTTCCCACCAATCTTCCATAGCAAAACCGATGATATGTTCTTTTCCTGTTTCATCTGTATACACCAATTTCAGGAGACCTTTCAATACAAAATAATTGTAAGGCACTGCCTCCCCTTCCTGTACTAAAAACTGATGCTTTTTATATTTTTTATAGGTAAAACAGGATGATATGAATTCAAATTCATCATCGCTAATCGGAATTATTTTTTCGATATGAGTTCTCAGCAAATGCAGCATATTCAATATTCTTTCGAAATAAAATATAATTTAAACGACTAAAGTTTTTGTTTCAACAACTCATCAATCTGTTTATAAAACGAGTCTTTGCTATAATCAGCCAGCCCTTTATGATGCAGACGGATTTCTCCTTTTTTATCCAATACGACCGTTGTGGGCAAAGAACCACTATAAAGTACATCAGGAATATTACCTGCCGGGGTGAGGAAAGGGACCGTAAAACCTTTTTCTTTTAAATAAGATTTTCCTAAAGCAACATTATCATCAAGGTTAACAGTAAGAAATACCAGATCCGGATTATTTTTGTAACGATCATACAGTTTCTGAACAGACGGAAACTCGGCACGACACGGAGGACACCATGATGCCCAAAAGTTAATGAAAACCACTTTATTTTGTAAAGCTGAGTACTCAATAACAGTCCCCTCTTCATTTTTCAGGCTAAACCCTGCATAGGAAGCTTTGGTTGAGGTATTTTTTATTTCTTTTGATTCCGATATGCTGGAATTGAGAATTCCCGTGGAAGCAACCTGTCTCATCAGCCATGCCTTTGCATCTTTGTTCACCAGAATGACAATAAACAACACAGTCAGTATTGCAGTAGAAGCATTTTTCTTTAGCCATGTTTTCAGATTTTCCATATTCTTCCGCTTAATTCTTAGCCAAGATAAGATTAATATTCTGATGAATATTCCAAATGAATAGTTTTTAAAAGTAAAAAGTCTTTAAATTCTAAGATTTAAAGACTTCCTCTTCATGTATTTCAAGTTATTATCATGGTAATTTTTTCAAAAGCTAACTTTTATTCCGTAATTTTTTCCTGAAAATAAACAGCAATGCGCTGAAGAATGTCAGATAGGCAATATTGAATATTGCTCCTCCAACCCATCCGGAATAAGGAAGCGGTAAAAGACCTTTGATAGGAATGATAAATAGGGTCAGTACAAATGGAGTCAGCAAGGCCATCCATCTCGGCAGCAGGGTTTTATTCAAAAGGATACAGACTGCAAAAGAAATCCATCCGATGGCCAGTACGCCAATAGCGGCTCCCCAGGCAATGTTCAGCATTTTCATGAAACCTCTCCCTGTCTCCAGGAGATAAGGATGAGAAACAGGATCTGTATGGTGAACCGCTTTATAAATCTCCCCAACATAGAAGAACCCGGCATGCCCCAAAGGCGACAAAACGGCTCCAGCCAATAAAACCCAATATACAAAAACCGAATACCATTTTGAGTATCTTTAAAAAACTGATACACCAGCCACGTGGCAGGAAGTAGTAAAGGTCCGGTAAGAGCACCAATCAAAGCACCGAACATCAGCCTCGATGTGGATCCTTCCAGCATTAAAGTGGCAAATTCTACATTCACCTGATCGGCATACGTCTTTGAAAATAAAGGATAATCTGAAGGGTTCGGATCAAATCCGGCAACATAAATATCACCAATGATCCAACATATTGATACTGCTATTGCAGCAGCAAAAGACCAGTTTATTTTGTCTGAATATTTCATAATTTTTTAAATAATTAATTGCAATAAGTTTTACATCATTCTATTGTAGATTCTCTTCATTAAGTTTTGAGAAAGCAAAATTTATTATTAAGAATAATTCTAAATAATAATTATCTTTGTGCAAAACTATCATAAATTTTGAACAAAGAGGGTTTGTAAAACGGAATAAAAAGTCCGCAAAAAGGAAATTCTAAAAAGGAGAGCGAGATGACATTACGGCTATATGATGAACATTTAGAAAGTATATTGATGGAGAAGAATTACCCTGCTCCTTATTTTTTTAATGAAGGTGATATTCAGGAATGTATTACTCAGCTTTTTCCTCCTTATGGATGCGGCTTTTACCACGAAATAAGTTTTGCGAATGTTCATATCAGTTTTGGAAATATCTCTTTGAACAATCAGCTAAAATTTTACCTTGAAAGTGATTTTGACTCCGTAGAGATGCATTTTACATTAAAGGGAAAGAGTAAAGCAATTTCAGGAAACTTCAAAAAAACAATAGAGTTTGACAGCTACCAGCACAATATTATTTATGCCCATAACATGGAAGGTAGAATGGAATTTGAAGGTCCGGAAATGTATCTTTTTGAAATCAACCTTGCTCCTGAATTTTTTAAAAGATTTCTACCCGAACATTCCGGATTGTTTGAAGTATTCAGAAATTCAATTGACAGGCAAAATTCATCACTTATCCAGCCGGAGCACAACCACATCTCCCAAGAAATGTATCAGATTCTGAATGAGATTATACATTGCAACAGAAAAGGAACTTTCAAACGAATCTATCTTGAAGCTAAAGTAGGTGAGCTTCTTTTGTTACAACTGGAACAGTTTTTTGACAACAACATCTTACCTTCTTCTCTTCAGAAAAAAGATATAGAAAAAATGTATGCTGTAAGGGAATACATTCTGACTAACTTAAATTCAGAAAGCTCTCTGATTGAACTCGCCCATCTAGTGGGAACCAATGAATTTACTTTAAAGAAAGGGTTTAAAGAACTTTTTGGAACAACCGTTTTTGGATTCTGGAATGATAACAAAATGAAACAGGCAAAAAAAATGCTTCTCAACTGTGATCTGAGCATCAGTGAAATTTCAGACCGTATTGGTTATAAAAATCCGAGACATTTTTCTGCGGCATTTAAAAGAAAATTCAATATACTACCAAGTAAGTTCAGAAACAAATAGAGACCCATAGAACGATCATTTATCTATTTTTTCTCCTGATGATAATAAAAATCAACTAATGACCGTTAATAATTTGTTTTCTAATAAAATCAATTGAAAAACATCAATAAAACAATATACCATGCATAATAGTATTTTTTATGTAACACTCTTATTCTATCCTTGCTTTTATCATTCCAGAAAACCTGTTTTTTCAATGGATTTATTTCATAATTAAATTGTTACGTGTAACAAATCCCCTATTCATCTAACTAATCATTCAACATCGAAACATTAATTCATATACAAGAGATCTACTACTTTAAAATAAACTAATGCAAACATCCTTTTTAAAAATTACTGCTGCCACCGCTGCACTCTGTTTCAGCACCCTGGCAATGGCCCAACAAACCTATTCTGTAAGCGGAACCGTGAAAGACAAAAAAAACGGAGAACTATTAATCGGAGTCTCGGTAAAAGTAAGTGAAAATCCCTCCATCAACGTTGTTGCTAATGAATATGGGTTTTATTCTCTTTCATTACCCGAAGGTAATTATACCATCGTTATTTCCAATCCGGGATATCAGGATTTTGAACAGCAAATTAAAGTAGATCAGAATATAAAGCTTGACCTTCCTCTTTTTCCGGCAGAAACCACAGCAAAAGCTATTGATGAGGTAGTGATTACCGGTATTAAAAAGGACAAAAACTTAACCTCAGCTCAGATGGGAGCGGAAACTTTAAGCATTAAGAATATAGAAAAATTACCGGTTCTTTTTGGAGAAAAAGATGTGATGAAAACTATACAGCTTTTACCAGGTATCAAAAGTAATGGTGAAGGAAGCAGCGGATTTAGTGTAAGAGGTGGTGCCACCGATCAAAACCTGATATTATTGGATGAGGCTCCCGTTTATAATGCCTCTCATCTTCTTGGCTTTTTCAGTACGTTCAACAGTGATGCTCTGAAAGATGCCAGTATCATTAAAGGAAACAGCCCCGCTCAATATGGAGGCCGACTTTCTTCGGTATTGGACGTTAAAATGAAGGACGGAAATAATAAGGATTACAACATTAACGGAGGAATCGGTCTTATCAGCAGTAGATTGAGTGTGGAGGGACCTATTCAGAAAGAAAAATCCTCATTCATTGTTTCAGGAAGAAGAACATATGCCGATTTGTTCCTTAAAACCAATAAAGATTATAAAGACAACAAATTATATTTCTATGATCTGAACCTGAAAGCCAATTATCAGATCAATGAAAATAACCGTATTTACCTTTCCGGGTATTTTGGAAGAGATGTTCTGGGATTGGGAGATACGTTCAATACAGACTGGGGAAATACTACAGCAACGTTGAGATGGAACAGCATTATCAGCAGTAAATTATTCTCCAATACCTCCTTTATCTACAGTAATTATGATTATAAAATCAGTTTAAAAAATGACGATACTGTATTTGATTTGAATTCAAAAATACGTGACTGGAATCTTAAACAGGATTTCACCTGGTTTGCAGGAAACAAACATTCTGTGCGGTTTGGGCTTCAATCTATTTATCATACCCTTACTCCGAGCAGTGCTTCCGGTACAACAGTGAGCAGTTTTGCAAGAAATCCAAGATATTCATGGGAAAACGCAGTTTACATCAATGATGATTATAAAGCAACAGAAAAGCTGACGATCAATTACGGACTGAGACTTTCTATGTTCAGTGTATTGGGTGGAGACACCTTTAATACATATGAGAACGGAGTGCTTACCGACAGTAAATTCTTAGAGAAAGGAAAATTCGGGAAAACATATACAAACCTTGAACCCCGTATTAGTGCCAATTATCGTATCAATGAAGTCAGCAGTGTGAAAGGAGGTTATTCCAGAAACACACAGAATCTTCATCTTTTAAGCAACAGCAATAGTGGAAATCCTACGGATCAATGGATTGGAAGCAGTTATACGGTAAAACCTGAAATTGCAGATCAGATCAGTCTTGGGTACAGCAGAAACTTCAACAATAATAATTATGAATTGAATGCTGAGATTTACTACAAAGACATGAAAAACCAAATTGACTTCAAAAATGGAGCTCAGATTGGATTTGATACGGGAGCGGATGTAGAAAGCGAATTGCTATTTGGAAAAGGAAGAGCTTACGGACTGGAACTTATTGCCAAAAAGAAAAGCGGAAAACTAACAGGTTGGATTTCCTACACCCTTTCTAAAACAGAAAGAAAAATTAACGGAATTAATAATAATGAGTGGTATAATGCCAGAATGGACAAAACCCACGACCTTTCTATTGTTGCCACCTATCAGCTTAATCCAAAATGGAGTTTTTCAGGATTGTTTGTATACAGTACAGGAAATGCTGTTACCTTCCCTACCGGAAAATATGAGCTGAACGGGCAGACCGTGTTCCAGTACAGCAACAGAAATGCAGACAGAATGCCGGCCTATCACAGAATGGATCTGAGTGCAACCTACGAACCAAGTTCCAATAAACGATTCCGAGGATCTTGGACGTTTGGTATTTATAACCTTTATGGCAGAGAAAATGCCTATACGATCAACTTTGAAGATAATCCTGACCGTCCCGGAACAACACGAGCTATGCAAACCTCTTTATTCCGCTGGGTACCCAACATCACTTATAATTTCAAATTCTAAATCATGAAAAATACTTTTTATATCATATTCTCTCTTTTTGCTTTAACTTCTTGTGAAAAAGAGATCGAGCTGGATCTGAACGATCAGAGCGGAAACATTGTTATTGAAGGAAATGTAACCAATAAACCAGGGCCTTATACGGTAAAAATCACAAAATCAGTTGGTTTTTCTGAACCTAACCAATATCCGGCTGTAACCGGAGCTCAGGTAATTTTGAGTGATAACACAGGACAAACCGAAACCCTTCAGTATACTGGAAATGGAATGTATCAAACCACTACATTTACAGGGCAACCAGGCAGAATCTATACCTTGAAAGTACAGGCCGAGGGGAAACAATATACAGCCCAGAGCAAGATGCCGGACGTAGTAAATTTTGATGGGTTAGAGCAGAGTTCTTTCAAGTTTGGAGATCAAAATACGTATACGCTCTTACCTCTTTTTACAGACCCAATGCCATTGGGGAACCGTTATCTTTTTAGTTTTACGATCAATGATCTTACTAAAAAATATATGAATACTTTTTCAGATAATGTGAATAACGGATTGGCCAATCAACAGCCTCTTATACTTCCTAATGATGATAATAAAGGAAGAGATCACGAGGTGGTAGTAGGAGATAAAATTCATGTAGAGATGCAGTGTATTGATAATAATATATTCACGTACTACAGTTCGCTGCTTCAGATTTCAGGAGGGAACGGAGGAACTGCTACTCCAGCCAATCCACCAAGCAATATCAGTAATGGGGCTTTAGGTTATTTTTCAGCTCATACAACAGACACTCAAACTTTTGTTATTCAGCAGACAACAACTCCATAAGATAAAAGAATCCCGATGTAATCGGGATTTTTTATTTCGTTAAAAAATCTTCATTCCTGCTGACAACTTGTTGTCATAGCTCTACCCTACTTTTGTCTTATAATTGTTTAAAAATAAAAACAGTATGAAACTTACCTCATTAAGAATTATCAGCAAAGACATTAAAGCAGCAGTAGCATTTTACGAACAAATTATTGGAATTCCCCCTACTTGGTACACAGAAGATTTCGCAGAATTCTCCACAGATTCTATTATCATCGCTATCGGAAGTACCAAAACAATGCAAATGTTTTCAGAAGGTCTTACCGATTTTGCAGGAACAAAATCTACCATCATTGAATTTTTGGTTGAAAATGTAGATGAAGAATATGAAAGAATTAAAAGTATTGCGTCTGAAATCATCCAGGAACCTACAACAATGCCTTGGGGAAACAGATCACTTCTGTTCTGCGATCCGGATGGTAATATGATCAACTTTTTCACCCCTGTGAGTGCGGAAGCTGTTAAAAAATTCAGCTAAACCTCCATGTATAAATACCAAAAACTCGCGGTAATGTTCAGCGAGTTTTTTTGAAATATTTAATATCATTTTTAAATTATTTTCCAAGGAATTCAATGGCTTTTGCTACAAAAACATCATGATACTGGTAAAAGGAAGCATGTCCTGAATCCTGAAAAATCACCAGTTCTGCATGATCTAAATTCTGAGCCATATTTTTAGCATTCTGAACGGATACCGGAAGGTCATTCTCTCCATGAACAATCAGTACTGGATTCTTAATCTGTTTTATTTCAGTAAGAGCATTTGCATCAGCCTGAGCCCAGCTCAATACCGCTGTAAACTGTGAATTGGAAGCTGCATCATTCAAAGGAAGATCTCTGTCCGCTGTACGAAGCTGGACTCTTGCAAAAGATGCCTTTCCTTCCGCAATACTTTGGGCAGATTCTGTAAACCCAAATTTCAGAAAGGAAGCTTCAGGGCTTAATCCTGCTGTTCCGGCAATAATATTAGGAAGATTAGATAATCCGATCGCTCCCTGTGGTCCCGTTCCCGTTAAAATAACCTTATTGATAAGGGACGGATTGGTGAGCACAATTCTCTGGGCGATAAAACCTCCCATGGAAAATCCCATGATATTTACTTGATTCAGATTCAAAGCTTTGATAAAATCCACTGCATCATCTGCCATTGCCTGAACCGTATTGGGTGTTGTTCCTTTTGAAGAAGCCACTCCTTTATTGTCGAAGATAATAACCTTATATTTTTTAGCCAATCCATCCGTCACTGCAGGGTCCCAATCGTCCATTGAACCACCCAGCCCAGGCAGCAATACTAATGGAATTCCTTCCTGATTTCCTAAAATACGATACGCAATCGAATTTCCTTTAACGTTTACGAATTGGGTTTTGGCTGTTTGATGAGTGTTATTTTGAATCTCCTGTAACGTGGGAGGCTCATTTTCTTCAGTACACGACATTGTCACTACCGTAAAAAGAGTTAAGCATAATAAGCTAACGACTGAGATCTTTCTGATTGTTTTCATTGTTGTTTATTTTTGTATGATTATGATGCAAACATAAAATACAAAAACAGGCAAAACACTCAAAAGCTGTATCAACAGGACACTTTACTTATTCAATTAGACATTTTTGAAGGTGAAAATAAAAAGCTGTAATTAAAAAAACATTTTTTTAAAGATCTTGAACCTCTTTCAATGCATGAAGAACTTCCATTGCCTTTCCGGCATCCTTTTTCGCTATAAAAATATGATCATGAAAATAAGCTGCAACTACATTACAGCTGATATTTTCTTTTTCAATGCATTGGCAAAAGCAGCAGTGAGTCCTACAGCTTCCAGAGAAGAATGAATATTCAGAGTGATCCAGGAAGAAATATAGCTATATTCTAAAGACCATTTATCAGCAATAGTCTTTTCTAAAACAACGGTAACTGCTTCAGTTTCCTGAAAGAAAAAAAGAATCTTTTCTATATCCGGTATTCCACTCAGGTCTTCAGCGGTACAAAATACATATTCTCCGGCATTTAATACCGGTTCCATATCCTGAAGCAAAATGCTTAAATCTTTTTCTCCTGACATCTTTTTTTACTGCAAAACTAAGATATAGATCTCAGCATCTTTTTATCAAATGATAAAAAACAAAAAAGGAGGCAGTCTGCCTCCTTTTTGTTGTACTTGTAACCTATCAACTGAACCTCACTATATGTGTTTGTGTTTTTTTAAAAAATTTGGTTTTTTAAGAAGCCTTGTTTAGGGGTTATTCATACACTTCTAATTTTTCATCAATTGTCTTTTTTCCATCATTTGCATTCTTATAACTATTGTTTATTATTTGAATAGCTATAATCATTATTTGTGTTTATATGAATTTATTTAATCAAAAACCATTATTTCTCATTGGCTTTTTCATTACTTAAATTTCACAGTACAAAGGAACAACATTCCGGAATAAAATCTTCTATAAACCCTATCGATACATCTCGATTCGAATATCGATATTTATCTATAAAAAATATTTTGATGATAAGAAGTGTGGAATTTTCTAAGAATTTCTATAGTTTATGGTGCGTTTTGACAAGTTCAATCAGCTCAACCATATTTTCTATCTTCAATTTTTCAAAGATATTTTTTTTGATTGTGCTTACTGTATTTTGTTTTATATTCAATGCATTTGAAATTTCCAGATTTCCGTACCCTTCAGCATACAGTTCTGCAATTTCTAATTCACGTTTGGTTAAACTCATAAGAGGACTTATCAGGTTCGGGTTGTGAACCAGCTGTACTATAAGATTCCTTAACTGTTCAGAAAAATATTCTCCTTTCTCTATGAAAGTTGTGATCGCATTTCTTACCTCATCCTCTTCGCTCAGCTTACTCAGGTAACCATCAGCCCCTGCTTTTACAAATTTAAGCCCGTGCAGTTCCTCTTCAAGTCCTGTAAAAACTAAAATTTTAATATCAGGATTTATCTTTTTCATATCAGGTAAAATATGCAGACTGTTTCCATCCGGAAAATGAGCATCAATGATAATCATCTCTACCTTTTTTGATTCTACCAGCTCCAATACCAGATGTAAAGATGAAGTCTGATACACTATAGCCTCTGGTACAATATCGCTGATAACAATCTCCATCCCCTGACGTACAATGCTGTGGTCATCTGCCAGCAGGAATGTGATTTCTTTATTTTGAATTGATGTTTCCATTATTACTTAATATTTAAATTAATCCTGAATGTCACTTTGGTTCCTTTATGTAATTTGCTTTCAACCGATATATTACCATCAAAAAGCTCTACAATTTCTTTTACCAGATTAAGTCCAAGCCCGGCTCCCAGGTTATCTACTTCATCAGACACCATTCCCTGATAATAAGGATCAAAAATTTTACCAAGATCTGATTCTGATATCCCTACTCCGGTATCTCCTACTGTTGTAATCAGGGAAATTTTATTTTCTCCCACTTGTTCCGTATTCATCACAAGATCAATCTGCCCGTTTTCTGTAAACTTATTGGCATTTCCCAGAATATTCATAAAGATCTGATTGATTCTTATATTATCCGAATACACTTCCATATTCTCAGGAATTCTATCCGTTACCACAAATCTGTTGTTTCTTGTTTCCAGATAAGGAGTAATAACTTTTACAATAGAACTGATCTCTTCTTTAAGATTAAAATTCGATTGTATAAGTTCTTTTTCAGCATTCTCATTTTTGGTGTATTCCAAAATCTGATTAGACTGAAGAAGCAAAGTACTGTTTGTAAATTTTATGGATTTCAGATAATCCTTTATTGTTTCATCTTTTGTTGTTCTGTGAATCTTATCTATAAAAATATTGATAATTTTCAATGGAGACCTCAAATCATGGCTCAGCATTCCCAGGATTCTGTTTTTGAAATTAAGATTCTTTTTAATCTCTTTATTGGCTGCATTCAGTTTTTGTTCATAAACAAATGCCATTCTTGTAAAATACATGATCAGAATAGATACAATAAACATCAGAATCATGAGTCCCAATACCAAATTGGTCCTGATTCTATTATTATTGGAACTTTGCTCGTTGTATTCTTTTTCAAGCTCTTTTTTAAAGTCTTTTATTGCATTTTCGTATACCTCTATCAGCCCATTACTGTACATCAATAGTTTACTGAAATTACTGTAAAACTGTAAATTCTTCTTTTGGTTTTGAGCTGCAAGCTGCTGCATTTTCTTTACTTCAGCAACATAGTGTTTATCCATAGATTTTATGGTGTTGTCCATCTTAGACTTTACCTGAGAAATATCTATGGTTTTATTGTTGGTCATCGTAATCACCGTACTTTCCTTCTGTACATCCACTTTTCCCTTTACAGCATCTTTTAAACGTCCAAAAAAGCCTTTCTTTTTAACAGTATCAGCATAGGTACGGGTCTGAATCTTGAAATCTTCAAAATCATTTTTATACTTTGCAGGTTCAAATGGCTTATCCTCAATATTCGAAGGCGGATTCAATGAATTTTTGTACACAGAATCTATTAGAGTTTCAAGTTTTGCGGTCTTCTGGGAATTCTGACGATGAGCTTCCAAACTTTTTTTCAGTTTCGGACTTGTTTTTTCATATTCTCCAATCTTATCAAAATTGGTTTTAAGTTTTCTCAACGACTGAAAATAGAGCTGCAGATCATTATTATCCTGAGTAGCCATATATTTTTGCAAATGATCCTGCGCTGCCATAAAATCCTTCCTCGAATTATCCGTCAACCCTCCCAGTGCACGGCTTTCTTCCAGCTGATCCTTAATAAATTTCAGCTTTTTCCCATTCACAAATTCGTTATAAAAAAATATGGCAATGATAACCTGTATTAATAAAATACAAAGGATCATTGAATAATGAACAACTTTTCTCAATTTAAAATTTAAGAATTTATTTTTCATATCTGTTTATCAGTTAAATTAATTCTTAGACCTCATTCGTCTATTTGATATTAATTTTCAACAATATACCATTATTTTCAATTATTCTGCAATAGCTAAATAACATCCAATTTGCAAAGTTAAAGTAATTTTTGTCTTCTTAGAATAATGAATATTTGATAAAACCAACAAATATTAATTCTATTTTATATTAAAATGCGCTGTAAACATTAAGTTTTCTTTACGTAAACTCATTTTCTTAGATCAAGTGCAAAAAGTTGAAGCTCAGCAAAATATTATTTTTCTTTTTATTATTTGACAATTAGTAAATAATTATTCAAAAATGGTCTCAGAAGATCATCAGAGACTATTTCTTCCATCTACCACATTTATGACTGAAACTCTTATCTGCAGGAGACTTATCGGCAATTCCGTATTTCTACTCAATACCACAATTGGTTATTTACACTCTAAGAACATATACCCTCTTCTTTGTTACTTTGAAATGCTTATAAATAGTTACAAATACAAAGATATTCATATGTACCGGCAGATTCATTTCTATACTTAATCTTTCGTATGGATTGTAAAGCTCAGAGATTATTGAAGATCTGAAATGAAGGCATACTCCTTCATTTTGCTGTCTTTACTTTTTCTGCATCTCTTCAATACGATTATAAAAATAAAACAAATAACCTATGATTACAGAAAACTACGACGTAATCGTCATTGGCGGAGGAGCAATAGGCCTGGCGACGGCTTATCATCTTGGTCAGCGCAAGGCTAAAACACTGGTACTGGAACAATATACCTTTGTCAATCAGTTGGGCAGTTCCGCAGGAGTATCACGTCAATTCCGGATTCCCTATCCAGATGAATACATGGTACAAATGGCGTTGGATGCACAGCCATATTGGGATGAACTACAAAAAAAGACAGATACCCAATTGCTTGATAAAGTAGGAACACTCTGGTTTGGAGATCCTGAAGTACATTCTACTGAAGGAAATATTGCTGAAGCAGAAAAAGCTTTAAAAGCCTTAGGCGTTCCTTATACAACCTTAACTTCAAAAGAAATTGAAGAGCAGCATCATTTCAAAAACCTTCCGGATAATTATACAGGTCTGTTTCAGCCTGATGGTGCCAGCATTAACTTTAAGGCAACTATTGAAACGCTTTTAGAACTGTGTAAACAGGAGGAAACCGTTGAGCTCAGAGAAGATTCTCCGGTATTGGAAATCAAACAAAAAGGTGAACTTTTTGAGCTTACCACTCCCAATGGGGTTTATATTGCCAAAAAACTGGCTATTATTCCGGGGCCTTACATCAACAGTGTTATCAATCTTCTTGATTTTAAAATAGAAGCCACTTACTGGAATATGTCTTCTGCTTATTTTAAAAAGACAGATCCTGCGATACAATATCCAACCTGGTTTGTATTCCAGAATGCATCAGGAGAAAACGGCAACCAATTTTATGGCTTCCCTTCTGTTGACTGGGATCATCCGGAATACATCCGTGTGGCACCAGATTTTGTTATCAAACCTTTGGAAGAGCCAAACGACAGAACTTTGATTCCCAACCCTCAGGAACTGGCTTACACTTCCGAATGGATAGAAAAACATATGACCGGCCTTAGCATCATCCCGGAATATACCTCCACATGTCTTATCGCTCTGAGCAAGATCCCCAATAAAGAATTGCTGATCGATTTTGCTCCATCTTATGTTCCCAATCATAAAAACATTGTGGTGTATGCTACAGGATGGGCAGCGAAATTCACTCCATTTTTAGGAAAAATCATGTCTGATCTTGCATTGGATGGACATACTGATTTTGACATTACCCCTTTCCGATTAGGATATAAATATTTCTTAGCACTTTAAAATTATAAAACCATGAATCAAGAAAACGTGAACAAAGATACCCCTATGTATCCGGGGATGCAGCCAGATCTGAAAACTGAAGTAGCCATTATAGGTGCCGGAACTTCCGGATTATACACTGCTTTCCGCTTGGTAACTGCTAATAAATATAAAGGTCATGAAGTTCAGATCTTTGATATGAGCAACAAATTAGGCGGAAGACTTGAATCCGTAATCATGCCTGGAATGAATTTCTGGGGTGAACTCGGAGGTATGCGTTACCTGACTTCTCAGGAAATTGTAACCACTCTGATAGAAGGTTACCCGCTAAAAGAAAAAGACCTGAACAAAAGAACACCTGTATTAAAGGATAAAATGACTCCTGTTGAGTTCCCTATGGGTGAACCGGAAAAACTATTCATGTACATCAGAAAAGAACGTTTCAAACAAAATGCATGGACGGAAGAGCAAAAACAAGGCAATAAACTGATCACCCGCTATTTTCTGAATGAAAATGATGAAGGTTTCAGTTCTGATCAGTTATTCAATAAAATTATCTATAATGTTTTAATGTCAGATCCTTGGGTAGCTGCTACCTATAAAGATCTCATTATTGCAGATCCTAACGGCTATGATTATACATTCAAACTGACCAGCAGAGATTGGGATGCTATAAAGCCGAGAATGGTTTACAATTTCCCTGGTTCTCCTTATGACAAGCGTCTGGTAAACGATATCGGTTTCTGGAACTTAATCAAAGACCAGGTTTCTCAGGAAGGTTATGAGTTTTTAGCGAATGCCGGAGGGTATTATTCCAATACCATCAACTGGAATTCTGCAGAAGCATTTCCTTATATGGTAGGAGATTTTTCTGCTGATACTACCTACAAAACAATTCAAGAGGGTTATGACAGCATCGCTTATGCAGTTGCCAACACTTATATGGAATATGATGGAGCACGTATTTGGTCTGAAAACAAGTTGATTACTTTCACTAAAGATCATCATTTAATTGCCACTCATAAATACGAGCTTACTTTCCTAAACATCCAAAGCAACACGACATGGAAAGTATACGCCAATTCAATCGTATTGGGCATGCCAAGAAAATCATTGGAACTTCTGGATCAGAATAACTTCTTTTTCGATGCCAACAGACATCAGGAACTGAACAAAAATATCCGTTCTATCATTATGGAGCCCGCATTTAAAATATTAATGGGATTCGAAGGACCGTGGTGGAGAGAGATGGGAATTGATTCCGGGCACTCTATTACAGATTTACCGATGAGACAGTGTTATTATTTCGGTACTGATAATGAGACCAAAAACTCAATGTTATTGGGAAGCTACGGTGATATGGAAACAGAAACATTCTGGAAAGCCCTTTCTGATGACAAAGTTCTGTTTAAAGTAAGAGCTGCGAGATCTGCATCCCTTGAAGAGCTCCATAAGTTTGATGACGTTCAGGCCACTCAGTTTATGGTGAATGAATTGATGAATCAGCTGAAAGAATTACATGGTGTAGATATTCCTGAACCTTATGTAACGTATTTCAGAGACTGGACAGATGACCCGTACGGTGCAGGATATCACGCATGGAAAGCAGGTTTTTCCGTAAAAGATGTGATGCCTTATATGAGAAAACCGTTAATGGATGAGCATATTCATATTATTGGTGAAGCGTATTCTGATCAACAGGGCTGGGTAGAAGGTGCTTTCTGTGAAGCTGAAAAAATGCTTCAGACCCATTTTAAATTAGACTGGCCATACTGGTTAGATCCTGAATATTATTTAGGATGGTAGCCACGTATCAATAGTAAGATGATGTATACAGGTAAAGCTCCGGAATAATCCGGAGCTTTTATTATTTTTAATAATTTTCTGAAATTCAATTTATGATTAGTTCAGTTTCTGATAACCATATTAATTATTAATCCATCTACTTTTTAATTGTTAGTTCTGGGTAAGAAACAGAATATGTATTAACAAAATAAAAAACACCATTATATTCTAATTCCATATCACCATCATTAGTATTTTCTATTTTTCTAATGGAATCCTGAAGCTATATTTTCCTAACTTCTCAGATTGAAACGAAATAAAGAATACATCAGATAATGTATGAGGTTATCTGAAATATTCAAAAGCCAATAACAGCAAAACAGCTTATCATCTTATGACAGATAAAAATTTTAATCCTCAGAAAGGATTTATATTCAGTAAGCATGTGCCGGAAGAATTATCTCATTTTGACCGGATCTTTGATGTTTTCAAAGATTTGCTTACCCACACCTCAGGAGATCTTGAGGAAGCCTTCGAGTGGCTTGATATGCTGGATAAGGAATATGATATCTTCAGTGATGAATATACCCTTCAGGATTTTGAAGAAGACTTGAAAAAAAGAGGTTATATTAAAGAAGAGGATCCCGAAGAAGGCAATACGGGAAGTGGAAAAGGTAAAAATATATTGACTCCCAAACTGGAGGCTGCTCTTCGTGAATATGCTTTGGACCAGATTTTTGGCAAATTGAAGAAAAATGGAGCAGGAAATCATCGTACCAACAAAACAGGAATTGGGGATGAAAGAGATGGCGAAAACCGTTCTTTCCAATATGGAGATGATCTTGCAGCCGTAAACATGACGGAAAGTTTGAAGAATGCACAGATCAACAACGGAATTTCAGACTTGCGCTTAACAGAAGAAGACCTCATTGTAGAGGAAACCAAACATAAGGCACAGATGAGTACCGTTCTGATGATTGACATCAGCCACTCCATGATCCTATACGGTGAAGATCGTATTACACCGGCCAAAAAAGTAGCTATGGCACTCGTGGAGTTGATTAAAAGAAAATATCCCAAAGATTCTATTGACATTATTGTTTTCGGAAACGAAGCGTGGCCTATCAAAATCAAAGACCTTCCCTATTTAAAAGTTGGTCCTTATCACACCAATACTGTAGCAGGACTTGAGCTCGCCATGGATATTCTCCGCAGAAAAAGAAATACCAATAAGCAGATTTTCATGATTACAGACGGAAAACCGAGCTGTATTCAGTTACCCAGCGGAGAATTTTATATGAACAGTTTCGGGTTGGATGAGAAAATTGTTAATCAATGTCTCAACAGAGCAGCACAGGCCAGAAAACTGAAAATCCCGATCACCACATTTATGATTGCACAGGATCCTTACCTGCGTCAGTTTATAGAAGAATTTACAGCTCAGAATAAAGGAAAAGCTTTTCTGACAGGACTTTCAGGTTTAGGGCAAATGATTTTTGAAGATTACGAAAAAAACAGAATAAGAAGAATATAAAAGTCATATTTCAGACTTTAAACCATTCAAAATTAAAAATCTTACCAGATAATTAGTATTACAAGAAAATGAAAAACGATATTACATTCAAAGAATTAAAAAACTCCGGTTATACCCATAAAACGATTAATGAGGAAATCCAGGCGAACTTAATTGCAAGGATCAAAGCTAAAGAACCTGTATTTGAAGGACTTTGGGGCTATGAAGACACCGTTGTACCCCAATTAAAGAAAGCGATTCTTGCAGGTCATCATATCAATCTGCTGGGCTTGCGTGGTCAGGCAAAAACCAGAATTGCAAGAAGTATGGTTAATCTGCTTGACGAATATATGCCTATTGTAAAAGGTTCCGAGATCAACGACAGCCCATTCCACCCTATTTCAAAATTTGCAAAAGATCTTCTTGCAGAAATGGGTGATGAAACTCCTATTTCGTGGGTACACCGTTCTCACCGTTTTTATGAAAAACTGGCTACTCCGGATGTGAATGTGGCTGATTTGATCGGTGATATAGACCCTATCAAAGCGGCAACCTTAAAACTCCCTTATTCGGATGAGCGGGTTTTACATTACGGGATGATTCCCCGTGCCAACCGTTCTATTTTTGTTTTAAATGAATTACCGGATCTGCAGGCAAGAATTCAGGTTTCTCTGTTTAATATTTTACAGGAAGGAGATATTCAGATCCGTGGATTTCAACTGAGAATGCCACTTGACATTCAGTTTGTGTTCACTGCCAATCCTGAAGATTATACCAACAGAGGAAGTATTGTAACCCCGCTTAAAGACAGAATCGGTTCACAGATTTTCACCCATTATCCAAAAACCATTGCCCTTGCAAGACAGATTACGGAGCAGGAAGCATTGATTTCTCCTGAAGATAAAGCACAGATCCAGATTCCTGATCTGGCAAAAGATCTCTTGGAAGAAGTAGCTTTTGCAGCCCGTGTCAGCGAATATGTAGATGCGAAAAGCGGTGTGAGTGCCCGTTTGACCATCAGTGCTATGGAAAACTTAATGGCAGCAGCAAAATTACGATTGATTGAGTCTGATACAGAGAAAACCACTATCCGTCTGCTTGATTTCATGTCAATTATTCCTTCCATCACGGGTAAAATTGAACTGGTGTACGAAGGAGAACAGGAAGGTGCAGATTACGTAGCTAAAATCTTAATTGACAAAGCGGTAATGACCCAGTTTGAAAGTATTTTTCCACGCATTTCCAAACTGGAAAAAGAAGGAATAAAAACCCCTTACACCGATCTGATCAGATGGTTCAATAAAAATCATCTTGAGCTTAATTATAATGATACAGATGAAGAATTCTACGCTAAACTGGATAAGATAGCCCCTCTGACAACTGTAGTGGAAGAAAACGCTTCCGAATTCAGTCCTGAGGACCAGAATTTCTGTAAAGAATTAATTCTATGGGCATTAACAATCAGTAATAAAATCGATAAATCTGAAAATCAGAATGCCTTTACTTTTGATTCACCAGGTATTGGTCAGTTTTTACGTAACTAACCTTTACAGTGATCATAAATAAAAACGACCCTTGTCAAGATTTAAAACCTTGACAAGGGTCATTCTTTTATTTGGAACTTTATTTTACCTAATTTGTTTTGGAAAAATTTCAATATTTATGGAGGACAACCTGAATTGTATTTACAGAGTTATTAATTTCATGGAAAAAATTACAATCATCCCGTTTCGGTAAAGGAGCTGGAAGATATGTCCCATTCTTCTTACCGGAATATTCAGCATCTCTTTAAGTAAAGCTGTAGAGAAATAATAGATCCTTTCCAGCAAAAGTTAAAAGTAGAAAATGCCTGTCGCCAAAAAATAGCGTAAATTTGCTCTGTCCATCTTGAAAAGGATGGTTTTCTATTATAAGTATTATGAAAAAAACAGCACTTTCTTTATTGGTTTTTCTGAATATTGTCTGTCAGGCACAAAATTTTGATGTGATTCCTCTGGGAATATATGGTGGTGAGCAGGAAGACAATTTATCTGCTTATCTGGTGGGCGCTCCTAAAGACAATGCATTTCTCTGTCTTGATGCCGGTACTGTAAATGCAGGGATCCGAAAAGCTATTGAATTGAAAAGTCTTGAAGGACCAGCAGAAACGGTTTTAAAAGATCAGATAAAAGGATATTTTGTATCACACGGCCATCTGGATCATTTGTCGGGACTTATCATCAATTCTCCTGCGGATTCTAAAAAAGATATTTTCGCTATAGCTCCTGTGATTCAGATTTTGCAGAATCATTATTTTATCACGGATACCTGGATCAATTTTGCTGATCAGGGACAAAAACCTATCCTTGGAAAGTACCATTACAACGAACTTCAGGAAGGAGCCGAAATTCCTGCGCCTAAAACACCATTTTTTATAACAGGTTATGAACTAAGCCACGTAAATCCATATAAAAGCAGTGCTGCACTGGTAAGAAGAGATGATCATTACCTGCTTTATCTGGGGGATACGGGAGCAGACCGCATCGAAAAGTCTGACCGTCTGGATCATCTTTGGAGCACAATAGCTCCGCTTGTTAAAAAAAGAAGGCTCAATACGATATTAATTGAAGTTTCTTTTCCCAACAGTCAGCCTGAACATCTACTATTCGGGCATCTTACTCCTAACCTGTTGGTTGAGGAATTGAGTAAACTGAAAGAAAAAACCGCACAAAGCAGTCTTGAAGCACTTACCATCGTGGTTACTCATAGAAAACCAACCGGTGATAATCCTGAGCTTATCAAAAAAGAGCTCTTGAAAAACAACCCTTTAAAAATAAATTACATCTTTCCTGAACAGGGTAAAAAGATTAGTTTACCATAACAATACTTTAAAAGATGGAGCAAAATCAGGCTTCATCTTTTTTATTTATTGTATTTTACTCCGCCATCATCCATTCTTGAAGATCCGGTAACGGGTTCTGCCCATTGCTCACTTATCCCGTTCTGGTCATCAAGATTAGGGAAAGATCTGCTTTTTGCCCGCCAGATATCTGAAAGAGGCGTAAAGCTCTATTGTGAGAACAAAAATGAAAGAGTAATTGTGGCTGGAAAAGTCAAAACGTATTCTATGGGATATTTCTGGATTGAGTAAAAATAGATCAGCACATTTTTATGATAATAATGCAAGATAGTGTAATAAAAAAGCCTTGAATCAAATGATTCAAGGCTTTTTGCGGGGAGAGAGGGAATCCTGTCGAAAACCTGATACCATTATTAACATTCTTAGACAAGTATAAATAACTGATTTACAAAAATTTAACTAAAAGTCAAATTATATTCAATTTGTAGAATCGACCAGAAGTAGCTTTGTATATATTTGGTATTTTAAATCATAGTTGCTAACTTCAATTGGTTAATCTTTTCATTGTACTACATAAAATAAATACTGTCTGCTTTCTAATATTAAAATATGGATATTGCAAATCTTAATATTTCGTACTAGAAGGATAACGAGACAAACAACAAGTTCGATGTCCCTAAGAATATTTAAAATTTAATGATAATCAGCATCGAATTCAAAGATTAAACTCTATGACCCAGTTTATCGATCAGAATAACAAAAATTACAGAGCAAAAAGCAGGACAAATCTAAAGAGGATCAATTTATCCTAACAAGTAATCCGGTTGGTACAAATTCAATTTTTCACGGAATATTCAAGCCTGCTAAATTCATTGAAAATTTAACTTTGGAAGAACATGATGTACTTAAATAGACCTTAAAACTGACTTTTATTAAACTTTCAAATAATCTTTTCTCCATTTAGCCAGTGTATTCCTGCTCATTTTAAAATGTTTTGCAGTTTGACTAAGGTTGAGCTTATTACTATTCTGATATTCTATGATATATTGTACCGTTTCCCTGTCGTAGGATCTGAACTTGCTATTTCCTTTTATGAGAGAAGGTTCTTCCTTTCCAAATATCAGGGTGTTCAGCAGGATGATTTCCCTTGCAGTGAGTTTTTGCTTCTGCAAAAGGTTATTGCATTCTTCTTTTTTTTCAGGATATTTTTTCCTGATAATATCCCTATAAATAGCTACATAATCAGGTGATTGGTCATTTTGCATATTTTGTTTTATCTCAAGTAAATTATTTGTCCTAAATCTCTCTGGTGAATCTAAGCTATAATTCTGCTATTATACTTACTCAGCCATTTATATAAAGTTGTTTTTGGAATCCTGTATTTGGTAATTACTTCATTTTTGTTCATTGCCCCTATATTGATCTGTTCTATCACAAAGGAAATAAGTTCTTTTGTATAAATATGTTTTCTGAATAACGGCAATGAAGTAGGTACAGAAACCTCTTTTTCTCCACTTCTTTCTGGTGGAGAATACAAGATAAGGTGCTGAGTATATAATCTGAAAAAATCATAACACAACAGCTTACTCCATTTAAGAAGCAATTCCGTACATAGGTTTTTCTTAGTGTACATCTCGTCCACCTCTTCCTGAGAGTAGCTGAAAAAGTTGCAAATACGGACATTATCCATATTACATTCTTCCACTCTCTCTGCTATTAAATGTCCAATATGGATATTTCTAAAATCTGTTTTCATTACGTATATATATTTAGTTTCATGATGTTTAAAGAAAATTTTCTTTTGAATATCTGTCACACATTTTCATAGCCTTTAGAAAAATGACAACAAAAATCATTAATTAGGTGCTTCATTGTTAAGAACAAAGGTATAGGGATTCTTCAGAAATGGCAAGAAATAGCCTCTTACTATTCGAGAATAACAACAGAGTAAAACAAACACAAATCATTAATAAACAAGCAGTTAAAATGCAACACATTTAATAATACAACTATCTATTCATGATAAGTTGCAATGGATAATATGAGACTACATTAAAATCCCGGGACAACCAAACAAACTGTATGAAAAATGATGAACTCTTCTTCTGATTATTTAGAAAATTCACAACAAGAAGTAATTATAAAATCTGCCGTGGATAGGCAGATTTATAACAGCAC
Source organism: Chryseobacterium sp. CH21 (assembly GCF_004119445.1). Lineage (GTDB taxonomy): Bacteria > Bacteroidota > Bacteroidia > Flavobacteriales > Weeksellaceae > Chryseobacterium. The sequence goes on from NZ_QICI01000013.1 coordinate 140,938, forward strand.
AATATTCCGTGCCAATAATACACTATGAAATATTATTATAAAAGGCAGACCATAGACTATCTATTGGATTAGATCCTGATTAAGATATTATCAGAGATCTCTTAGTTCTCTAAAGTTCAGATCCTTCCCAACATTTATTACAAAATTATACTGAAACTATATCAATAACAACCCATATTACATCACAATTCCTGAATAAGAACAGGCAAAAAAACACATAAACAATGATAAGCAACATACTAACTATAAAAAAGTCAGAAATTACATATAAAAACCTCAAAGGAATTTCAACAAAAAAACCTACCAGGATTCCTGAATCCTGGTAGGTTTTCTATATTCTCATTCATAATAATGGCTATAATTACGAAAAGTTTATGCTGCTAAATTTAAGATTTGTTCTTTTCTCTATCCTGCAGCTGCGCTATAAACTCGGATGGCGAAATATTCATCTGTCTTTTAAAGATATCAGCAAATCTGCTATGAGACGAATAACCGCATATTTCTGCTAAATAACTTATCTTATAATTACGGTACTCAGACTCCCTATACAGCTTTTTTGTAATATAATTGATCCTGTTGTGATTGATATATTCACTAAAATCCAACTTTCTATACTTTTTGATTATATAAGACAAATATTTTGTGTTGGTATTAAGCAACGAGGCCATTTTAGGTCTGGAGATTTTTCTGTCCAGGTATAAGTGCCGTTTCTCAAATTCTTTCATTCGCTTTACCAGTTCTTCTTCTTTTTCCTCACTTATATAAAATGAAGACCCTGTATCTGTATTTGTTTCTGAGTCTTCTTTTATAAAGTGATCGTTTATAGATACAGGATCCACAGGGACAGCAGTCTCCTTCTCTATTTGAGTATTTAAATCGTTAATAATTTTTTCAAATTGCAGCCTGTTCTTTCTCTTTTGTCTTATATAATACAAATAGAGACCAACCATAAGCAGGAGTAAAAATACGGAGACACACATCAATATATGAAAATAGTCTGCAAATCTGTTTTTCTTTGCTGCCTCTTCTTTAAAATCCTGATCTGCCAACGCTACAAGTTCATTCTTTTTTAAAAGGTCAATGGAATCCTTAATCTGATTGATTTCAAGAAGTTTTTCATGATTCCTGGTGAGCCTGTACAGCTTCCTTAGATCATTAATAATAAAGTCACTTTCCTTTTTATTTTTTTGAGTGAAAGCAATATCTTTTGCTTTTAACAAAAGTGTTTCCGCTTCACTGTATTGTTTCCGTTCTAAAGCAATATTTCCCAATCCTCTATAATAGGTGGCTTTGGTAATTGCATCAGATTTTATTTTTGAATCTTTCAGTTTTTTATCGGCAAGATGAAAATAATTATTTGCAGAATCCAGACTGTTTTTTTGAACATATACTTCTCCAAGCTTTAAGTACGATTTACCCAAGAGAAAGTCCGTAACATCATTTTTTTGCATTTTTTCAAGATAAACCTGGTTATTTTTGATTTTTTTAATAAAACCTACCGTATCTTTTTCTTCCAGATTCTGCAATGCTTCAGTTTCCAGCATCATGGCATAAGTATATTTACCTTCAACAGAGTTTGATAATGACTTACCGGCTGTTTTAGCTCTATCTAAAAACTGTTTGCTGGCATCCAGGAGGTTCAGCTTTAAGTATTCAGCTGCCAAACGTTCATTGGCAAGGGTTTCCCAATCCGAAAGCCCTTCTCTCTTTGCCATTGAATCTATTTTTTTCCAGCTCTTAATTGATTTACTGGCATTAAGCTGGCGTGAATAAGCCGTGGCAAGGATAACAAGCGATCTTATTTTATGATCTTCACTATCTGAAGTTTTATAAAGAGAATCGCCTATTCTCATCATTTTGTCAACACTTTCTTCTTTAAAAGTATGATAATAGATCTTTATAAATTTTTGATCATTTTTTACCTGTGACTGTACCATTAAATTTGTCAGTAAAATAGAAATGAAAATATAAAGGGGTTTATGGATCATCTTAGGGAAATTATATTTAACGAATTTAATATTTTTTAATAGTTCTTATATATTTTTTTAATCCGTCAATTTTTTACAATTTCTCTTACGTAAATATAAATAACTAAAAAATTAAACACAGAATCATAATATCAACACTAAAAAAAACAAATACTGTTGAAAAACTATTAATTCATTCAAAAAAAAATCAAAATGAATTTACAAAAAACAGGCCACATTTTTTACAACTTTTCAAAAGCGTCCAGTCTATTCTTATTTAGCCTCATCCCAATGCTTCTTGAAAATGGCAGAATCTATTGATAAAAATAAGCCACTTTTTAAAGTGGCTCGTTAATGTTATTGAACAAAATCTCCTGTGAGAATACCTGTTGTATCTGTTTTCATTATGATCTTTACGAGTGAATATCTGGTTCTGATATGGGTTCCAGATCCTGCATTGAGATTGACAAGGTTTCCGGACAGATAGACATCACCTGCTCCTTCCTGTATAATTTCACAGTTGAATCCGGGTGGCAGACCTGACGGAACAGTAATGGTTGCAGCTGTAACAGAATCAACAAAAATATATGAATGGTCGTCTTCCTCTAATAAAGTATAATCTGCACTAACGGTTTTTACAGCAGATTTCTGATCCTGCCATGTTGCTACTCCATTAGCATCAGAAGTTAATACTTTACCCAGACTCTGTGTACCATCTGCAATCTTCAAGGCTCCCTTTGTTATTTCAAAATCACCGATCACCTTAAGCTTTTTATCCTGAAAATTACCATCTAACAGAGGTTGACCTCCACCAGATGGAGTGCCAATAATAAGACGATCATTCAAATTCGGCTCTAAAAATGCAGCTGCACTAAATCCTACAATAACATTTCCACGTCCTGTAACTCTACTTCCAGCATATGCCCCGATAAAAGTATTATCATTTCCCATACTTGATTCTCCAGCCGAATAACCTATTGCTACATTATGAGTACCTTCTTCATTTTTTTTAATGCATTACGGCCAATCCCAATATTGCCAAAGCCTGTCCTATTCAACCATAAAGCCTGTTCTCCAATAGCTATATTAAAATGTCCAGTCTCATTACCAATTAGAGAAGCACCACCTATAGCAATATTATAGCTTCCGCTAATATTATTTAGTAAAGCCTGTCTTCCAACTCCAATATTATCACTTCCAGTAGTTGTATAATTCATAACTCCTATACCAATTCCCGTATTTGAGAGTCCAGTAGTTAATAAAGAAAGAACACCATTGCCAAATGCTGTATTTCCCGAACTTGGATCAACATTTGCTGGTATATTAGCATAACCAAACGAAGTAACATTCTGCCCTATAATTCCCGATACAATACCATTTCTCTTAAACATGACATCTTGATCATCTGTTGTTCCGATAAAATTTTTATTGGCATCTGTTCCTTCGTTACCTTCTACATTCCATGAATTCTCTTTTAATTTTTGCCATCTTGCACCATCATAATAATAATACCCAGGGACATTTATATTTTCGGTTTTCCCCCCATATTCTTTTATTGAAACCTTAGAGGTAGCATAAATAACAGTTCCTGTCTGATCAGTTCCATACTGGTCATTCGCTAATTTGATCTGATCTCCTGTAAGCCTTGGAAATATAGCGCCTTCCGGTCGGCTTCCATCTGAGGTTTTCGCGGCAATTTCATAAGTGGCGTTCGGATTAGGTGTATTAATCCCTATCTGAGAAAACATATTCATGAAAGAGAAAGTAATCCCTAAGGTGACTATTTTTTTTATCATTGTAAATGATTTTAGTTAAGATGTTAATTACTATAAATGACCATCTATCATAAGATTTGTATGAAATGTCCTTTCAAAAGATGACCAAAGCATAAATGAATAGATGAGATGGAAAAATCTTTGGAGAAAGCCATAAGGACCGAGGGAATTCTCCAAAGATTTTTATTATCCGTAAGTGGACTTTCCATCATTATTTGTGGCGGCAAAATTAGATACAATTTCCAAGGCCCACAACTAACCGTGTACTACTATTCACGAATAATGATATTACAAAATCAACAAATAAATCAGCAGTAATGCCTACAAAAGACTAATTTAAATACTCCGTACAATGATCCATTTTAATTATCCATATTTCCTAAAATTTTCATTTGACAAAAAAATAATTCACTAAACACGACCTCATTATTCACACAACTAACCCCTTGCAATAAATCAAATTAATCAACTGATTTTAAATAAACTAATTATAAAATACACATGTTATTATCCAAGAATAATGACAACCTACTCCTTGTCTAGGTAACCTTCTATAAGTAATTTTGTCTTATTAAATCACCGTATAAACAGATTACTTATACAAACAGTATATGGTGGAAACAGCAGATATTACCATTATACAGAAAAATAGTATTACCAAAGTACATCTCGTTCTACAGAATGGATAATGATTTATAGATAAATGATGTTTTTTAATTTATTTGGAAGATTCCCCAGTATATCTGCTTCCAAAGAAATTTTTATTACGACAGTAAATACTCATCAACTTTAATAAGATACATTTTATATTTAAATAAAGATACATGAATAAGAAATATTTAATTCGGATCTGAAATGTTTTTCTCAGAAATATCAGAGGTAAATGTAGTATCTTTATGTATTACAATTTTTTTACAACCTATGAAGTTAGAATTATATCAAATAGATGCTTTTACAGAGTCTATTTTCCATGGAAATCCGGCCTGTATTGTTCCATTAAAAAATTGGTTACCTGATGAAACCCTCTTAAAAATAGCCCGAGAAAATGCGGTAGCAGAAACCGCTTTCTTTATCGACAACGGCAGTACTGTCAACCTAAGATGGTTTACTCCTGAAATAGAGATGGATTTATGCGGGCATGCAACCCTTGCCACAGCTCATTGCTTAGTCTCAATCTTAAATTATCAAAGTGACAGAATCATTTTTGAAACGAAAAGTGGCGAGTTAACAGTTGATGTGAAAGATGGATTTTATTATATGGATTTTCCGTCCAGAATGCCTGAAGCCTCTACCCTTCCGGATATTATATCCAGAGCACTCAATATCCAGCCTAAAGAGGTCTTTAAAGCAAGAGACTATGTTCTGGTTTACGATTCTGAAGAAGATATAAAAAATATCAAAATTGAAAGATCCATATTTGATCTTATCAATCTTGATCCGGGTGGTGTGGTTGTAACGGCGGAAGGCACTGACTGTGATTTTGTTTCAAGGTATTTTACCTCGCAATCATCTATTCTTGAAGATCCTGTAACCGGTTCTGCGCACTGCTCACTTATCCCGTTCTGGTCAGCAAGATTAGGAAAAAATCAGCTTTTTGCCCGTCAGATATCTGAAAGAGGCGGACAGCTCTATTGTGAAAACAAAAATGAAAGAGTAATTGTGGCTGGGAAAGCTAAAACGTATTCTATGGGGTACTTTTGGATTGAGTAAAAAAGAGATTAGCACATCTTGGATCAGTTTCAAAAGTTGGGGAGGTTGGAATATTTATACCTATACCATTTAAATGTAACGCAAAGTTTTCACTATTCTTGCGAATTATTTTAGGGAAGCAAAGGTTGGAATCACGAAGTTGATTCTTTGTAAGCGCATGCATATCCATACAGCTTCATCAGTGACTTTGTCGCTTTCTTAGCCTCCTCATCAATAAGGAATCGCATCATGCCTTTGCGTTTTGTAAAACTACAGGGGATGGAAAGGACAGAACATTTTTTCTCTTCAAATCACCAAATTTTTTGCATAGTCCCCAAGTTTTGCACCTGACCCTCCCTTTTCATCATGATCCACATCTTGTGATAATAGTACAAGATAGCACAATAAAAAAACCTTGAATCATTTAATTCAAGGCTTTTTTTGCGGAGAGTGAGGGATTCGAACCCCCGGACCTGTTACAGTCAACAGTTTTCAAGACTGCCGCAATCGACCACTCTGCCAACTCTCCCTAAACTCCGGCTATACCGTTGTTTTCAGTGGTGCAAATATAGAACGATTTTTAATTTCTGCAAAACTTTTCCATCACAAATTTTAACAAAACTTAATAATAGACTAGGAATCAGGGGAATTATTTTCATTGAATTAATCTACAAAAGTTCCTGACACTCGTATTTTAGAGATACTATTTAAAATTTCTTCTCTTTATTATCAATATAAGGATGGATAGAATTACATAGAAAACCACCCCGTCAAAAATTCTTTGAATTTTCGCCACCCCTCCAAAGGAGGGGAATGATTACGTCTTCAGTACTGATACATGTAGAAGTAGTATGGGTTTTCAGAAGTTTTCTGATACAAATCAAGCTGTCTACTCTCCTGCCGGTTCGAACAATTCTATTTTATTTCCTTCCGGATCCAGGATGTGTACAAATTTTCCATATTCATAGGTAGCGACCTCATCCAGAATCGTAACGCCTTCTTTCTTTAACTCCTCTACCAAAGCTTCAATATTCTCTACATGATAATTGATCATAAACTCTTTAGGGGAAGGTTCAAAATATTGGGTAGATTCTTTAAAAGGGCTCCATAGTGTATATCCTTTCTTATCAGATTCTTCATCTTTCCAGTCGAATTTGGCGCCATATGGGCTGGTTGGTAATCCAAGATGGGTTTTGTACCATTCATTTACCTGTTCCGGATCTTTACACTTAAAGAAGATACCTCCAATAGCGATTACTCTTTTCATTTTTATTCGTTTTTATTCAGTTGATAGTTTCTTATGTGCAAATTCAAATCGTTTTGCAATTTCACAAATATATCAATGTTTTTGTTAGTTGTTTGATGATTTTCTTTGATTTTTTGTTCTAAATTTTTGGTAAAACGCAAAGATTTCTATGTTAATACACAAGAGAAATTTGAATTTTTTATTGACACAAATTCTTCTTTTTGTAAAAATGGCTGTTTTCTATTGATGACAGCCATTATTCTGTGTACTAATTTATTTCTTACCGCATTCAGGACACTCATTTTATTTTTTCCTTCACTTACTTTTCTTAGGAAATAAGTTTTTAATTCCTTATCTGATCTTATACTTGCCATTGCTGACATATG